>NZ_JBALPP010000094.1:0-30591 GCF_036965425.1 Neobacillus drentensis
CAGAAGCAGTAACTGAAGAAGCAACAGAAGTAAACAAATCTGCAGAAAACAAAGCAAAAGCTCAAGCGAGCGTAAAGGCTAGCCAAACTGCAGTAGAACATGCAGCAGCAAATTCTGCTGTATTAGCTGGTGTACAAGTTTCTGAAGAAGCAGTAACAGAAGAAACTACTGTTGATGCTTCTACACAAGAATAATCTATTATCCAAAGAAACCGAAGGATCTTTCCTTGGGTTTCTTTTTTTATTGCATTTTGTTTATTCTTAAGATAATAATCAGAATGAATAAGGAGTTGACACCCCGATGGAAAAAGCAACATTCGCAGGCGGCTGCTTTTGGTGCATGGTATCACCATTCGACGAACAGCCTGGGATTCAAGAAGTAACCTCCGGCTACACAGGCGGCCATACTGAAAACCCTACTTATGAGGAAGTATGTTCTGATACAACCGGTCATTATGAAGCAGTTCAGATTACCTTTGACCCCGAAATCTTTCCTTATAAAAAGTTACTGGAACTGTTTTGGCAGCAAATCGATCCAACGGATACAGGCGGTCAGTTCAATGACCGAGGGCTTTCGTATCGGACGGCGATTTTTTATCACAATGAAGTCCAGCGTGAGATGGCGGAGGCTTCAAAAAGGGAGCTTGCCGAGAGCGGGCGTTTTGAACAGCCAATTGTAACCGAAATCCTCCCTGCAGGCCCATTTTATAAGGCGGAGGAAAAGCATCAATATTATTATAAAAAAATGCCTTTTCACTATAACCACTATCGGGAAGGTTCCGGGCGAGCTCGCTTTATTCGTGAAAACTGGAAAAAGCGCAAAAGTGATGAAGAATTACGAAAGGAACTTACGCCGCTTCAGTTTGAGGTTACCAGGAATAACAAAACAGAGCCGCCATTCCAAAATGAATACTGGAACCATACGGATGAGGGCATTTATGTCGATATTATCTCGGGCGAGCCTCTGTTCAGTTCAACCGATCAATATGATGCAGGCTGCGGTTGGCCGAGCTTTACGAAGCCGCTTCGCCGAATGGAAATTGAAGAGCGTTTTGATACTTCGCATGGAATGAGGAGAATCGAAGTCCGAGGCAAAACGGCGGATTCCCATCTCGGCCACGTATTCGACGATGGACCTGGCCCTGACCGTGCACGGTACTGCATAAATTCAGCGGCCCTCCGGTTTGTACCAAAAGATAAACTCCTGGAAGAAGGGTATGGAGAGTTTATAAAGCTGTTTGAATAATCGACAATCCTTTACGCTTTTAGAATATTCATGAGTATTAGATTAAAAATTTAGTTGCCAATTGTAATACTAAATATCCAGCAGCTATAATAAGTTCAAATAAGGGTGATGCCCACCTTTACGCACTTTTGGACTGCTCTGATAAATGAGTGGTCCTTTTTTCAAGAGGAGGAATGGAAATGGACGCGAGATATCCAATTGGGAAATTTCAGTATGATGGTGAGATTACGCCCCCTGTTGTGGAGGGCTGGATCAATGAGATTGAAGCATTACCTGGATTGTTACGGGATGCGGTAAGTGGCTTAAATGATAGACAACTAGATACACCTTATCGTTCTGGAGGGTGGACAGTCCGGCAGGTAGTCCATCACCTTGCGGATAGTCATATGAATGCCTATACCCGTTTTAAATTAGCTCTTACAGAAAAAACTCCTGTCATCAAGCCATATGAAGAAGGCAAATGGGCTGAGCTGCCAGATTCCAGCTTGCCGGTTGATATTTCACTATCGCTCCTGGAAGCTTTGCACTGCCGTTGGGTCCATCTGCTGCGAAATTTAAGTCCTGATGAGCTACAAAACAAGTTTATCCATCCAGAGTCAGGAGAAGTGACTGTAGGAAAAAATATTGGTATTTATTCATGGCATGGTAAGCATCATCTTGCACATATCCTAGCTGCAAATGTAGGTACTCACAGCTAGCCTTAGATAAAAAGTAGGAAAGCCTTCATCAATTAAGGGAATCAATGTCTAATTAACATTGATTCCTTTTAGTTTTCTATAAATTACCTGCGTAGTAGGAACAGATAATTTGGTATGGTAGTTTTGGAAATCAATCTCGGATGGATATTTTAGCGGGAATTCAATAATTTTTTTGCATGCTATAATAAATGAACAAGGGGTGAGAGGTCTGGCGATAAATAAAATTGCGGTGATTGGTACTGGTTATGTTGGTTTAGTTACCGGTGCTGTTCTTGCTGATTTGGGATTAGATGTTACTTGTGTAGATAACAATAGCGAAAAAATTAACGGGTTAAGAGAAGGTATCGTTCCTATTTACGAACCTGGGCTGGACTTGATTGTAGAACGAAATATATGTGCTGAACGTTTAGTTTTTACCACTGATATAAAAAACGCTGTATCCGAATGCGATGTGATCATGATTGCAGTTGGTACTCCGCCAGCTGTAGACGGCAGTGCGGATTTACAATTTATCGAAGCGGCAGTCAGGGAAATTGCAAGGAATATGAATGGCTACAAGGTAATTGTTAATAAAAGTACGGTACCAATTGGCACTGCCCAAAAGATTAAAGGTTGGATTTTTGAAGAACTAAGACTTAGAGGAGTTTCATACGATTTTGATATTCTGGCAAATCCGGAATTTTTAAGAGAAGGCTCTGCCATCAATGATTACTTACATCCAGATCGAGTAGTTATCGGATCTGAAACAACGAGAGCCGTGGATATAATCAAACAAGTGTATCGAGTACTATTTTTAGATGATTCCCAATATGCCGTAACCGATTTAGAAACAGCAGAAATGATTAAGTATGCTTCCAATGCTTTTCTTGCGATGAAGGTAACCTTTATGAATGAAATAGCCAATCTTTGCGAAAAGGTAGGGGCAAATGTTCAGGATGTAGCAAATGGAATGGGGAAGGATGGGAGAATAGGTCCGGAGTTTTTACATCCTGGTCCAGGTTTTGGTGGAAGCTGCTTTCCAAAGGACACGCGGGCGATAGCAGAAGTGGGAAAGCAAATGGGAGCTCCCCTTTCCTTAATTGAGCAAACGATACAATCAAATGAAAATCAAAAACTATTAATGGCCCGTAAAATCAGTGAGGTAATAGGGGATATGAAGGATAAGCAGCTGGCCGTATTAGGTTTATCCTTTAAGCCTAATACTGACGATATGAGAGAGGCTCCTTCTATTACCATTCTTAATGAACTTGCCAAAAAAGGAGCGAAATTTAAAGTTTATGATCCGATTGCCTACAAAGAGGCAAATTGGAGACTAGAGCATTTAAGGGACAGAATTGTTTATTGCAACGATGAATATGAAACAATGAAGGATAGTGATGCCCTTATCATTATCACCGAGTGGAAACAATTTCGAAATCTTAATTTAGAAAAAGTCAAATCACTCCTCAAAAAACCGCTTTTCTTTGATTTAAGAAACCTTTATCAAAAAAGTTATATGGAGAAGAAGGGATTTAAGTATGTTGGAGTGGGCCAAGGGACAAAATTCCAGCCTTTTTTAGTTGAAACCTCATAAAAAAATAGGAGGTATCTACCTCCTATACTTTTAGATGCTGCTGCTTGGCTTAACCAGGCCATGTTTTTTAATATGATACTGCAAGCTTTGCCGGGTGATTCCAAGGGTTTTGGCTGCTTGTGAGATATTCCAGTCCGCTTCTTCTAACGTTTTTTGGATATAGTGCTCTTGCGAATTGGAGAAGATCGATTTAAACGGATTCTTCTTCAACTCCTTTTCCTTTTCGGTCTTCCCCGATTTAGCCGCCAGTAATTTCTTCTTCATAAATGCTGGCAGATGGTCAACATCGATCGCCGCATCATTTTCACCAGCCCGAATGATTAAATTTTCGATTAAATGTTCGAGCTCTCTTGTGTTCCCCGGCCAATGATATTGAAGAAGAATTGAGAGCAGCTCAGTTGAGAGATTCGGAACTTCTTTGTTAAATTTCCGCCGGTACTTGTCGAGGAAAAAATGAATGAAAAAATGAATATCCTCCGTGCGCTCCCTTAAAGGAGTAATATAAAGGCTTGTATGAGCAAGTCTGTAAAATAAGTCGAGGCGCATTTTTCCTTCCTCAATTAACTTTTCCGGATCCTCGTTTGATGCACTGATTACGGTACATTCCACAGTGGTTACTTCATTTGACCCCACTTTTCGAACTAATCGTTCCTGAAGAACACGGATTAATTTCGATTGCAGCGTCAGCGGCATTGAGTTAATTTCATCGAGGAACAGAGTCCCGTTCTTGGCATATTCAAACAGACCGATCTGGTTGGCTGCTCCGGTAAATGCCCCCTTAACCGTCCCAAATAACGTACTTTCTAAAAGGGTTTCCGGTATCGCCGCACAGTTAATGGCGACAAATGGATTTTCTGCTCTTGGGCTGTGATTATGGATGCTCTGAGCAAATAATTCTTTTCCCGTTCCCGTTTCCCCGACGATTAGCACGTCGGTATTATGTATGGCAATATTTTGCGCCTCTAGAATGAGATTTTTTAAGGCAATGCTTTTTCCTTTTATATCATTAAAGGAAAAAGTTGTCCCGTTTTTATACGGACGATTAATAGCATCCGATTGAACCACCTGCCTCCGAAGCTCGATTGTCTCATGAAGCAAATTCTTGAGCTTAGATTCATTCGTACTAATCGAAAAAACGGCAATCGTTTCCCCGTCCTTTTGTATCGGATAGGTGCTGTAATTCACATACCTCGGTACTCCATTGACTGTAGAGTGTGCCCTGTATCGGGAGAAAATTGGCTTACCTGTTTTAAAAGTGTGCTTGTGTTCAGAATATTGCGGGTTGTAATTATAGGCCTCCCACAGGTGCTTCCCGAGAATTTCCCGGCTGTCCAGTCCTTCTAATTTTTCCTGAGTCCCGTTGTACAAGACAATTTTTCCATCGTGGTCACTCATCATCACGCCTTCATTCAGTGATTCGATAATTTTTTCAAGGCAATACAATCTCGCTCTCTGGTTGGTTGTTAAATTGGCTGTATCTTCAATACAGAGAATTAGATAATCTTGGTCGATAGAGAATCTTTTCACCTCTACTACCAGCTTCCTATCCTCCACTTTAATTTGATAGGTTTCGTTATCTACTAAAAGTTCTCCCTTATTTGGAAATAAATCAAAGATATTGGCCCCAATGGGAAGATCTAATTGGAGTTCCTCATTTACATCATGCCATAAAATTTCGCAGCTCTCATTTAGGACAATGACTCCGTCTACAAAGCTTCTAATCAGCGAACCGATTGATGCGGCATTACTCATGCCAAAACCCCCTTTAAAAAACCTGACTATATTTCAAAATATAACATTTATTATGAATGTTTAAAATAATCTGCATGCAAATTGTATCTGCGCTTCAAAAAAATGCAACCGTTTTCAAGAACGAAGCTTTAATCGACTTTGCCCTCCATAAACCCTGCAAAATCTATCTGCGGTTTTTTTAACATGCTAGACATTAACTTAATAGGCTAGTAGTGCAATTTTTACAGAAAAAGCTGCATTCCTCCAATTTGGCACGGTACTTGCAATATAAAAATACGAGTACACCATTTAATCGAGGAGGAATTATTCATGTCAAAACCAGAAATCTTATATTCCGTTAAAGCACAGAGAGGACCTGAACTTCGCTGTAAAGGCTGGAGACAAGAGGCCATCTTACGGATGCTTGAAAATAATATGGAGAACGCTGAAAAGCCGGAAGAACTCGTCATTTACGGCGGTATCGGAAAAGCGGCCCGTAACTGGGAGTCCTACCACGCCATCGTCAAATCCCTAAAGGAGCTGGAAGATGATGAAACACTGGTTGTCCAATCCGGGATGCCTGTAGCCGTCTTCAAAACTCATAAATATGCGCCAACCGTTGTCATGGCAACGACGAACATCATGAAGGCAGACTGGCCGACATTCTATGATCTTCAAGATAAAAACTTAACGATGTATGCCAACTATACAGCAGCTCCATGGGAGTACATTGGTACCCAAGGTGTTATCCAAGGTACATTTGAAACTCTATCAGCGATTGCCCGCTTACATTATGACGATTCCCTGGTTGGTAAAATCTTGTTAACGGCCGGGGCAGGCGGTATGGGAGGCAACCAAACAAGAGCGATGACGATGCATGGCGGTGTCGCCATCCTTTGTGATTCCAATGTCGAAATCATTAAGCGCCGTATCGAAAAGAAATTTATTGATGTATTAGTAGATTCCTTGGATGAGGCGATTGCCTTGGCGAAGGAATATGCGGCAGCGAGAAAACCATTAGGGATCGCTGTCGTTGGTAATGCAGCTGATATTTTTGAAGAAGTCATTCAAAAAGGGTTCCTGCCAGACATCGCCACATCAATGACACCAGCCCATGATCCAATCTCTTATCTGCCAGCTGGCTGCACTGTTCAGGAAGCAGATGAGCTTCGTGATAACAACCGTGAGCTTTATTTAGAAAAAGCACGTGAAACGATGGTTCGCGAGCTAAAAGCACTCATTAAGTTCTTAGACTTAGGGGTGAAATCATTTGAATACGGTACAAGTATCCGAAAGGAATGTATCGATGCCGGCATGGATGCGAAGGAAGCGAAGCGTTTGCCAGGCTTCGTTGCTGAATACATCCGTCCGCTCTTCTGTGAAGGCCGCGGCCCGTTCCGATGGGTATGTCTATCCGGTGAAGCAGAGGATTTAAGAAAAATTGACGATATGATTTTAGAAGAATTCAGTGATGACCTACTCGTAACCCGCTGGATCAAGCTTGCCAAAGAACATATTCCAATCGAAGCCTTGCCAGCACGTATTTGTTACATGGGATTTGGTCAGCGGAAGAAATTCGCGTTAAAAGTAAATGATATGATTCGAAAGGGTGAGCTTGCCGGACCAGTTGCTTTCTCCCGTGATAACTTAGACTCCGGTTCCATCGTGAACCCAACCTTTGAATCTGAAAATATGAAGGACGGCGGCGACTTAATTTCTGACTGGCCGGTATTGAACGGTCTATTAAACGCAGTCGGAATGTGTGATTTGATTGCCCTTCAAGCGAACTATTCGATGGGGGAAGCGGTACATACTGGTGTAACGATGGTTGCCGATGGTACAGCAGAATCGGATATGAGACTGGAAGTGGCAATGACCGTTGACTCCGGAATCGGCGTTATCCGCCATGCCCAAGCCGGCTACGAAACGGCCCGCGATGTAGCGAATGGTAAAGGGAAACTTACGAACGAAAGCATTAAGGTGCCATTATGGTGGTCACCAAAAGCAACATTTGGTCCTAAGGATTTAGAAAAGGAAAACGTAAAGGCATAAAACTAGAAATAAAAACTGGATAGTAGAGATCCTGGATTGATCTCTACTATTCTTAATTAATCGTTATTTGGATTCGCTGATAAAACTCTGAAATTCGCTGATAAATGCTCCAGATCGCCGATAAAACCCAAAATTCGCTGATAAACTCTAAAAATCCGCTGATAAAGTGTTTTTTTCACTTTATTAGGTCTAAAAACACAATGTTTTCGAACCTTTTTCGGATTTATATAAAGATTGGAGGTTTTAAAAGAATGTCTGAAACAAAGTTGAAGACAAAAATAGATTTATTGATCACCAATGCCTCCGAAGTCATCACCTGCTCAGGCGAAGGCATGAACGATATAGGCGTCCTCCAAAATGCCTGGATTGCAGTTAAGGATGGTAAAATTGCTGCTGTCGGAACGGAAGAGGAAATAAAGCAGGACTTCATAACAGAGCATTCGTCTGTCATCGATGCTAAAGGAAAGGTTGTCGCCCCCGGTTTCATAGATTCCCACACTCATTTAGTTTTTTATGGTACTAGAGTAGAAGAGTATGCAGCAAAGGTGGCGGGGCTTGATCCCAAAAAGCTTGGGATTTCTGCAGGACCGAACCGAACTGTTGAATTAACGAGAAATCGACCGGCTGAAGAACTGTTTGAACAATCGAAAAAACGGCTGATGAACATGCTGAATTATGGGATCACTACAGTCGAAAGCAAGAGCGGCTATGGCTTGACGACCGAGAGTGAAATTAAAATTTTAGAGGTCAGCAGAAAGCTGAATAACGAAACACCAATCGATGTACTTAATACGTTTTTAGGTGCCCATGGATTTCCGGAAAATTTAACGAAGGCTGAATATCTTTTTACAATCGTCAGCGAAATGATTCCGGAAGTAGGGGAACGGGGATTGGCGGAATTTTGCGATGTTTGGTGTGATGAAGGCTATTTTACCGCAGCGGAATCAGAAATCATCCTGAAAGCTGGGCTCCAGTATGGAATGAAACCAAAAATTCATGCCGATGCCTATTCCTATATTGGCGGCTCGGACCTCGCAGCCGAAATGAAAATGGTGTCGATTGACCATTTGAATTATACACCTGATGAAGTAATAGAAAAGCTAGCTAAAGCGAAGGTTACCGGGGTGTTAATGCCGGCCCTCGATTTTGCGGTTGCTCATAAGCGTCCGTTCGCAGCACGAAGAATGCTCGACCTTGGCATGAACATCGCCTTGGCAACGGATTTATGCCCCGCCTGCTATACCGAATCGATGCAATTTGTGATTAACCTTGCCTGCCGGCTCTATCAGTTCTCTGTGGAAGAAGCGATCAAGGCTGCCACCTATGGCGGCGCAAAGGCGCTTGATCTTGATGATAGGGGCGTCATAGAAGAAGGGAAATTAGCAGATTTGCAGATTTGGGATGTCCCAACCTATAAGCATATTGCTTACGAACTTGGGACGAACATTGTGGAAACAGTGATTAAGAACGGAAAGATTGTCGTCAGCCGCTAATTATATAAGGAGGGACCCTGAATGAGAACGAATCAAGCAGCAAAAGCCGCTGACTATATTAATGCGGACCGCCTGCAGGAATTATTTTTGGAGCTGGCAAAAATTAATGCCCCCAGCACAAAAGAAAGACTTGTGGCGGATTATTTGAAAAAGGCACTACCGGAGCTAGGCTTTACCTTGGAGTTTGATGAGGCGCACAAAAATTTCGATGGTGAAGTTGGGAACTTAATTGCCTGGAGGGAAGGAACGGATCCCTCGATACCGCCGTTATTTTTCTCAACGCATATGGACACGGTTCTGCCAACCGAAGGATTGAAGCCTGTCATTAAAGAAGGCGTCATCCATTCAGATGGCACGACCATTCTCGGAGCCGACGACAGGGCGGCCTTGGCGGCTTATTTGGAAGCGATCCGCGCCATTATCGACAGCGGGGTTCCGCATGGACCGATTGAATTGATTTTAACGGTCAATGAACAGCCAGGCCTGGTTGGTGCTACATATATGGACTACAGCAAGGCAAAAAGTAAAACAGGCTATATTTTTGACAGCAGCGGCGATGTCGGTCAGATTATTTTAAAAGGGCCGTACAGCAGCCGGATCTGGATGGAGGTTCAAGGAAATGCTGCCCATATTGCCCTCAATGCCGAAGAGGGTAACAGTGCGTTTCTTCTTGCCTCCGAAGGGTTAGTGAATATGAAGCTTGGTGCGATTGATGAGGAAACACTTGCCAATATCGGGATTATCAAAGGCGGTGAACTGACATCCATTATTCCGGGCAGTGTCACCATTGCCGGTGAGGTGCGGAGTTTTTCAAAGGAAAAATTAGATGCCCAGCTAAAGCATATGGAGGAAGTCATGAAGCAGGCCGCCGAGAAAAAGGGCGGAAAAGTGGACGTGAGGATTGAGAAGAAGTACCTCGGCTTTGATATTCCAGAGGATGATATGTTAGTAAAAACAGTGGAAGCTGCGGCTCAAAATATAAACGTGAAGCCATATTTAACAGAAACATTAGGCGGTGCCGATACGAATGTGTTAAATGAACATGGACTAACCTGTTTGACGCTTGGACTGGGATTCCAAAATATCCATTCCTTCAGGGAGTGTATCAGCATTGATAACCTGATTAATACTGGGAGACTAACAGCTGCGCTGATTGAACAGTGGTATATTAACTATAAGAACGCCGAATAATTGGTATGTTTTTTTAAAATTAAGAGTTTTATAATGTTTTATAAAGTCGATAAAACCTTCATAGGAGTGGGAAATCATGGGCAGCAAAGAAATGGTAGAGTTGAAATTAGTAGAATTAGACGGCTTGACCCTGGACCGTTATAAAGTGGAAAGCGTCGCAAAAGGCGAGGCGATAGTAGACATACCGGAGCATAACTGGCTGCGGGTGCGGGAAAGCCGCAAGCGCGTGGAAAAACAAATCAATGATGGAAAAGTCGTTTATGGTGTGAATACCGGGTTCGGGAAACTCAGCGATATCGAAATTGACCGGGAGGATAATGCAAAATTACAGTTGAATTTATTGCGTGCCGACGCTGTCGGTGTCGGCGAACCGCTGCCCATTCCCGTTGTCAGAGCGATGATGACACTGAGAGCCAACTCCCTTGCGAAAGGCTTCTCTGGAATTAGGGTAGAAACGCTGCAGCTGCTCATCGACATGATCAACAATGGGGTTCATCCGGTTGTTCCTTGCAAGGGTTCGGTAGGTGCCAGCGGCGATCTAGCTCCGCTTTCTCATATTGCGATTGTATTGGTCGGCGAGGGAAAAGCCGAATACAAAGGCGAAATCCTGCTGGGTGCTGAAGCTCTAAGACGTGCGGGGCTTAAACCGGTATCCCTTCAAGCAAAGGAAGGTCTTGCCCTTATTAACGGAACTCAGGCGATGTCTGCTGTTGGCACCCTTGCTTTGAATGAAGCAGAACGTGTAGGTGTGGCCGCTGATATGGCCGCCTGTTTAACAATGGAGGCACTTAACGGAGTGATTTCTGCCTTTGACAGCGAGCTTTTAGCGGTTCGGCCGCATCCGGAGCTGGAATTGGTGGCTTCCCGGATGAGGAATTGGCTCGAGGGCAGTAAACGTATTACCCGCCAGGGAGAGATCCGCATACAGGATGCTTACTCGATTCGCTGTATTCCCCAGGTTCATGGTGCCTCTTGGCAGGCGATTCAGTATGTTGATCAGCGTTTGAGTGTGGAAATGAACTCAACAACCGATAACCCAATTGTTTTAGAAAGCGGTGAAATCCTTTCAGGAGGGCACTTCCATGGTCAACCAATCGCATTATCGATGGACTTTTTAAAGGTGGCGGCAGCAGAATGGGCGAATATTTCCGAGCGCAGAACGGAAAGGCTGGTCAATCCGCAATTGAGCGGCTTGGCACCATTTTTGGCAGTGGACCCAGGGCTGGAATGCGGTCTGATGGTGGCTCAGTATGCTGCAGCATCGCTTGTTTCGGAAAATAAAGTTCTCGCCCACCCGGCAAGTGTGGACTCGATTCCGACTTCGGCTAATCAGGAGGACCACGTAAGCATGGGGACGATTGCCTCAAGACAAGCCCGCGAGATCATTCATAATTCTGCAAGGGTTATTGCGATTGAAATGATCTGCGCCTCCCAAGCGATTTATTTGGAAAAAGCAGAAAAGGAATTGGCACCGGCAACAAGGGCATATTTAGAGAAAATCCGGGAAATCTGTCCGCCGCTTGAATCGGACCGGGCAATATCGGATCAAATGGAAGAGCTGGCGCAATTTATTTTAAGGGATCCATCTTTGATTTAAGTTTAAAAGAAAGAGATTGAGGTGTTCAGGGCTCAATCTCTAAATAAAAGTCTGAATTTTCGGATTTATAAACAAAAAGGGGGCTCATTATGAAGGTGTATAAAATTTTATCTATCGTGTTCGCGTTAATGTTGATTGTATCAGCATGCGGTACCAGCAAAACCACCAGCGGAGGTGGCGAAGCCAGTAAGGACAAGAAAACACTGAAGGTAGTGACTAATGCGGAATATGCCCCGTTTGAATACATGGATAAGGGAGATATCAAAGGGTTTGATCTTGATTTTATCAAAGTGGTGGCAAAAGAAGCCGGTTATCAAATTAATGTCGTGAATACCGGATGGGATCCTTTATTTGTTGAAATAAAAGGGAAAACCGCTGATTTTGGTATCTCGGCAATCACTATTAACGATGAAAGGAAGCAGACGTATGATTTTTCAACCCCTTACTTTTTATCGACCAATGAAATCCTCGTGCCGGAGGGAAGCCCAATTAAAAGTGCAGCAGATTTGAAAGGGAAAAAAGTAGCTGTGCAAAATGGGACGACAGGGCAAGAGGCTGTTGAAGCCATCCTCGGAAAAAACAGTCCCGACCTGAAAAAATTTGAAAGCACCAACTTAGCGATAATGGAATTGAAAGGCGGCGGTGTGGATGCCGTAGTTGCTGATAACACAGTCGTCGAAGAATACGTAAAAAATAATCCAAACGAAAAAGTAGTCTTGATTAAAGATGATGCAGCCTTTGAAAAAGAATTTTATGGACTGATGTTTCCAAAGGGCAGCAAGCTAAAAGCCGATTTCGACAAAGCCATCAAAACAGTGCTGGAAAACGGTGAATATGCAAAGATTTACCAACAGTGGTTTAAGGCTGCTCCTGATGTGAGTTTGTTAAACGAATAATGGTGGAATTGCGTAACTCTTCTACAAAAAGCAGTTACGCAATTTTTGGGTGAGAAAAATTTTAATGAAGGAGGATTAGCTATGGATTTTCGTTTTGATTTAATATCTGAATATAGTTCTTTTTTTCTAAAAGGGACGATGCTCACCATTGGTCTTTCCATTGCCAGTATTTTGTTCGGAACCATTTTGGGCCTCTTAATTGGACTGGGCAAAATGATGAAAAATAAATTTCTTGCGCAGCCGTTTGCCTGGTATATCGTCTTTTTCCGCGGAACACCTTTTTTGGTTCAAATTTTGTTGATTCATTTTGCTGTTGTTCCGTTGTTCCTTGGAAGAACCAATGCCATTGTGGCAGCTATTTTAGCTCTTTCATTTTGTTCGGCTGCGTATATTGCAGAGATTTTCCGTGCAGGGATCCAATCGATTGATCGGGGACAGATGGAGGCGGCACGATCGCTTGGGATGAATCATCTTCAAGCGATGCGCTATGTGATTTTGCCGCAGGCTTTCAAACGGATGATCCCACCGTTAGGAAATGAGTTTATTGTGTTAATCAAGGATTCGTCGCTGGCCGCGTTAATTGCAGCGCCAGAGCTCATGTATTGGGGACGAGCCATGCAGGGGCAGTATTTTCGGGTCTGGGAGCCGTATCTTACTGCAGCTGTAATCTACCTCCTGTTAACAATCAGCTTAAGCTTTTTTCTATCTAAACTAGAGAGGAGGCTCGCGACCGGATGATCAAGGTGAGAAATTTAAAAAAATCATTTGGGCATCATGAAGTATTAAAGAACATTAATGTTACGGTCCAGCCGCAGGAGGTTGTCGTGGTGATAGGTCCTTCCGGGTCAGGGAAGTCTACCTTTTTACGGTGCATCAATTTATTAGAAACGATTACAGCCGGACATATTTATATAGAAGGTATTGATCTTGCTGATAAAAAAACAGATATCAATAAAGTGCGGACGGAAGTGGGCATGGTCTTTCAGCAGTTTAATCTGTTTCCACATAAAACGGTCATTGAAAATATTATGCTCTCGCCGATGAAGGTGAGAAAGGTTTCTGCAGAACAAGCGAGGGAGAAAGGATTGGCGCTTTTAAAAAAGGTCGGGCTTGAAGACAAGGCGGATGCATATCCGGATTCACTTTCCGGTGGGCAAAAGCAGCGTGTCGCCATTGCCAGGGCCTTGGCGATGGAGCCGAAAATCATGCTTTTCGATGAACCCACTTCTGCCCTGGACCCGGAAATGGTCGGCGAGGTATTAGAGGTCATGAAGCAGCTCGCCAAAGAAGGAATGACAATGGTCGTTGTGACCCATGAAATGGGCTTTGCCAGAGAAGTGGGCGACCGTGTCATTTTCATGGATGGCGGCTTCATTGTGGAAGAAAATGTCCCAAGTGAATTATTCGAGAATCCAAAAGAAGAACGGACGATATCCTTTTTAAGTAAGGTTTTGTAATACAGGGAAAAAAGTAGACCAATTCGTACTGCGATTTGGTCTGTTTTGCGTTTTTTCTACGGTTATTTCCTCCAGTTTTAGCGTTCAACAACACTTATGTCCAATTTACAGTGTCCGTTTTTAGTCTAACACCACTTATCGGCGAATTTTGGTAATATATCGGCGAATTTTTCATTTTATCGGCGAATCTGCAAAATTTATCGGCGAATTTTACAATATATCGGCGAATCCCTATTTCCATTCGGTTACTTAATGGGGTTTCCGGATGCCGAGTCCAGAGATAGCGAGAAAAGTGCCACCACTCACAAAAATGCCCGCTGTCCCTGAAAAACATAAAAAGGTGACCTATCCAGGTCACCTCGTCCACAACTTAAGCTGATTTCTTAAAGCGCACCGTTTTATCCCACATTGGTTCTTTCTTTGAGCGCTTCAGTTTAATTTGGAAATAAACGCCGCGTGCCAACAGTAAGACCCAAAGCTGGGCGTAGGTAAAATACATTAAGAAAGAAACAACTAAATCACTCAATTTCATACGTTTTTCGATTACTTGTGAAGCACTGAGCTGAATAAAGTAAATCAGCCAGGACTCAAACCAAATCGTCATCAGCGGCACAGCTGTATCACTCTTCATTTTTCCGAAAAGGCCGAGCACAAACCAGGTATCAGACACTAATAGAAAGGACACGAAGCCAATGTAGATGATTAGCAATTGTGCAGAATGGATAAAATTTCGGCCTTTAAAAAACTTAGGTTCCTTCAAGGTTTTTTCAATCAAATATAAATTGCCCTGCATCCAGCGAGTGCGCTGCTTGATCCACACCCTGAGGTTTTCCGGCTCCTGCTCCCACGTCCTTGCTTCCGGGACAATCGGCAGCAAGCCGCCATTTTGTGTAAGAGTCAACGTCAAATCCGCATCCTCTGCCAAAGCATACGGATCAAAGCCGCCTGCATTCAACAAGGCTTTTCGCCTAATAACCACATTTGTTCCGGTTAGGGAACCCAATTTAAAAAGCTTCCATCTTCCAGACTGCATGATTAATTGAAAAGATGAAAACTCTAAGGCTATCATTCGGGTGAGAAAATTGGTTCTTTCGTTAATCGTCTTCACGTAGCCGACAGCCCCGATAGCTTCTGGAGTGGTTTCAGCTGCTTCGACAAGTAATTGCAGTGCTCCCGGCTCGGGTTGATTATCGGCGTCATAAACACAAACATAATCTGATTGACTAATCGAGATCCCGTAATTGAGCACCCGGGATTTTCCCTTCGGTGTGCCAGGAGGAACTTCGATATGGTGAATGTAATCGAAAGCTTCTTCATAAAAACTAGCAATGTTTCCAGTCTCATCCTGGGAATTATCATTTAACAAATAGATATCCAGGCGTCCTGGGTATTTTATTTTTGTCATGGCATAAAGTGTATCAGAAATAACGACTGCTTCATTATGGGCAGGGATCAGGATGGATACGCTTGGGTAATGGTCTAATGGTGTGTGCGGCCGCTTTTGGCCGCGATAAATGATTCCGGCAACAGTTAAAATGGAATAATAGAGTAATAGAAGCCAGAAAAAGATTGAGATGGTGGTCAGCGCAAGATTCATGCAATTTTCTCTCCCTTTCTCCAAGATTGAATTAAGGAGTGAGTTGCATCCCAATTATCTAATACTTCTACACTTTCTATATGACGCAAAGCGGAATCAAGTCCTTTTGTCTTTTTAATAGCCCGAGTGATCCGTTCTACGACAATTTCTACACCAGTTTCATTGGTGTTATTCAAAAATATCAAAATATCCGAGCTATTTAAATGGCAGGCAATATCATACTCTGCTCGGATGGATTGTAAAATGATTTTGGATAATGATTCACTGATGATTCTCGCTTTATAAGCGACTTCTTCTTTATTAAAATGGAGTTTTACCAAAAATCCTTGTTCTTTTCTTCGTTTCATTCCCGTAAAAAGGAGATGGGCTTGGGCAAGAAATTCGTTAAAGGTAAGGAAACCCGTATTTTCTTCCACTTTTTGAAGTCTTTCAATCTCTCGTTTCAGGGTTTTGATTTCGTTGCTGTTACTTTGCAGACAATAACCACAAATCCAGGCTAAAGTCACTCCGATGGTGATCACGACCTGCAGCTGGATATTCATCCCTTGGGCGATAATTCCAAGATGCTTGTTCCAGGAAAAGCCAACATTAAGGAAGCCGAGAGCTAAAATAAAGGTAACCAAAACAGAAAAACTAAAGATGGGACGGACCATAATTGATAGCAGTCCGATGAGTGCCATGCTTAATAGTATGATGAAGATGAAATATTGCTCCAAAACAATTTCAGCCCAGGTGAAAGTAAGGAGAAGTCCAAGCAGTAAAAGCAGGGGGTTTAAGTAATATTTCATATTGAGGCCACCTTTTTTGGAAAATAGGACGAATGTAGCAGAACGAAGTATCTATATAATTGCAGTTTACCATAATTTTTTTACAATTATATTGAAAATTCTCGTTTTTTCACTGATTTTTTATCTATTTTGACATATTTCGAATTGGTCAAAAAAGAGGCCGGTTCCATCGTTAGTGATGAATCCGGCCTTTTATTAAAAGGTATTGATTTTCATTTTGTGGTAGGAAATCTTTTGTTGAATTTTGTTTTTTAATTGGAAATCTAAACAGCCTTCGAGTAATAATTCATGGTATCTCAGCCTAAAAAAATGCCATTCCTTTTTTGACTTTGAAAGTAATACATTGAAACTCATTAACCTTCGCTCCTTTAATTTCATCACAAATCGTAGGAGTCCGTATTCGGAAGCTGGCAAGCATCGTCACTCAAGTGTGACCTTAGCCCCTATAGCTTTGCGTCACCATTTTTCAATGGTTTTGCCCTTATCGTACGATTTATGGAATTTAATAGATCCCTTTAGTTTTATATAACGGTTTTTTTTCAAAAGTGTTTAGTTGTGGGAATTGGTCCCTATTCTGTTTTTAAAATGGTGATATCGACTCTTCGATTTGCTTGTCTGTGTTCAAGCGAATCGTTTGGATAAATCGGTTTTTGTTCCCCGAATCCAGAAAATTGAAGCTTTTTTGAGGGGATTCCCTTTTGCTCAAAATAGTAAAGAACGGACAGCGCTCGTGCAGCCGATAATTCCCAGTTTGATTTGAACTTGCCGCCGGTGATCGGGACGTTATCGGTGTGGCCCTCAATACTGATTGGATTTTGCACTTGTTTAATTAAATCGAGGAGATCATCTAGGATGGTAAGGGACTCCCCTTTCAAATCTGCTTTGCCCGATTCAAATAAAATCACATCACTTAAAGAAAGCTTGATTCCTTTTGCTTCGTCTTTGATCGTGATGGCTTTCTCCAACCCCTTTGCTTCAATATACTGCTCGATTTGTCCCTTTAAGGTTTGGAGTTTATCTGTTTCTTCTTGTTTATTTACGTCATTGTTATTTTTTTTCACATCTTTTGAAATACTGGCATTTTCTTTTAGGATGATGCTGTTTCCTTTCCCGTTTAATGCCGTATTCATCGAAATCATGATTTGCTGCAGCTTCTCATTGTTTATACTTCCTGATGCAAATAACACGATAAACAATGCAAGTAATAAAGTGAGAAGGTCTGAGTAAGGAATAAGCCAGCTTTCATCAATATGCTCGTCGTCGTGGTTATGCAATCTCCGCTTCTTCACTGATTATTTCCTCCTGCTGCTTTAAACGTGCCTTCGAAGGTAAATATACGGATAGCTTTCGTTCGATCAATTTAGGGGTTAAACCATCTTGAATCGCCAGCAATCCGTCTATCATCATGACCTTGATATCTTGTTCTTTTTTCGAAATCCGCTTTAATTTATTAGAGATAGGATGCCAAAGAACATATCCTGAAAAAATACCCAAAAGAGTAGCGATAAAAGCAGCTGCGATGGAGTATCCTAATTTATCCATGTCATTTAAGTGCCCTAAAGCTGCAATCAAACCTACAACCGCGCCTAAAACTCCTAAAGTTGGAGCATACATTCCAGCCTGGCTGAATATTAAACTGCCAACCTTATGTCTTTCCGCAACCGCGTCTAATTCATCGAATAGAATTTCTTCCATTTGCTTTCGATCACTGCCATCTATGATCATTTCTAAGCCATTTTTTAAAAAAGGATCTTCAACAGAATCAGCGAGTTCTTCTAAAGCTAGCACACCTTCTGTTCTTGCGATGATTGACCATTCTACCATCATGTCGATAATCTCGTTCTGGGTGGGCAGCTTTGGTTCAATAAAAGCAATTTTTAATAGAATGGGGAATTTCTTGATTTCACTCATGGGAAAAGCGACAAATAGTGACGCAATTGTTCCTCCAAAAATAATTAAAAAAGCAGCAGGGTTTGCAAGGGCCTCAACGGAAACGCCTTTTAGCACCATCCCAACCCCAATAAAAACAATTGCTAATATAAGTCCGATAATGGTTGTCATCAAAATTCTCCTTTCCTTTTTTTTCTTAAAAATTTATAATCTCATTGTATTTAAGTTTACAATATTCGACAATATCATTATTCCGTCATGGGGTGTTTGCATTTGAAAGTCGGTCAAGGATTCGGTATTACGAAAGATATGATGTTTTCCCCAAAAGAAATAAAATCAGTAGAAACGTCCTCATTTCAACAAGTCTTAACAGAAAAACAAACCCATTATGCCAAGGAACAGTTAAACGCCCTTTTGGAAGATATCCATAAGCAAGGGGAGAGATTAGTACGGTCTCGGACATTAAAGGATCTTCATCAGTATAAAAGGATGATTAAGTCCTTTCTGCAGGATGTCGTGAAATTTGGCCTCTCCTTAGAAGAAACGACATCTTTTCCTTCAATGTCTAGTAGGGAACGAAAGTTAAAGGTAATAAAAGAGGTTGACACAAAATTATTACAACTTTCACAAGAAATGATTGAACAAGAAGATCAAAATATCCGTTTATTAGATAGTATAGGGGAAATTAAGGGTCTATTAATTGACCTGTACCTGTAATTACTAACTTGAATAACGGAGGAAAAGAAGATGAAAAAATTTCTAACAATCACGATTATTCTTGCAGCGTTGATTGGCGGGGGCCTATTTTACTATAAAAAAACAAGCGCGCACGCTGGGAAAGCGGAGGCAGCGACGATCGATAAACTGGCCAACCAAACCATTGAAACCAACCAAATCAGCACCAATCTCAATTCCGACAACTTAATTCAGGTTAAATTTTCGATTGAACTAGATTCAAAGGATACGAAGAAACAAGCTGAAAAAATTATCCCGATTATTGAAAGTGACATCATTAAAATCCTTTCAAAATCAAAAAAAGAAGATTTCAAGGACATTGAAGCATTCGAGAAAAAAATAAAAGACCGCCTAAATGAAAGATTCTCCGAAGGGGAAATAATCAATGTTTATACTACGGAATTACTTATTCAATAAAGGAGATTGAACATGTTAAGAGGGATTGATACGGCAGCTTCTGGAATGATCGCTCTGCAAAGGCGGCAAGAAGCTTTAACGAATAATCTAGCCAATATTGAAACACCTGGTTACAAAAAAGGAGACACCACCTTAAGAGCCTTTCCAGAAGTTTTCCTCGAAAGAATTAATGACTCCAAAGCTAGCCCGACGGAGAATGCGCCAGGATTTTCTTGGATTGGTTCGATGCAGCAGGGAGTTTATGCGCAAGAAAATATATCGAGCTTCCTGCAGGGCGATCTTGTGGAAACAAATAATCCCTTTGATGTAGCTATCGATGATCGAAATATTCCCTTAGTAAATGGGAAAAAGCCAAGTGTATTTTTCGCCGTTACCAATAGTGGTGGGGAAATCCGTTATACCCGAAACGGAAGATTTACGGTTGATGAAGCAGGACTGCTTCGAACATTAGAAGGATATGCTGTGTTAAACAACCAGGGGAAACCGATTCAGGTCGATGCTAATGTGGCTTCAGGTGAGGTTTCAATTACTTCAAATGGAGAAATTATTGCCAATCCGGATGACCCTTCCAAACGCAAAATCGTCGACACAATCGGGTTGGTCCTCATCCAAAATCCTAATGACTTGATTAAAGAAGGGAATGGGACGTTTAAATTGGACGGACAAAATCCAGCCATCCTGTCGGAGTTACCAGAAGGTGTCCAGCTTCACCATAAAATGATTGAAAATTCAAATGTTGATCCGACAATGACAATGACGAACATGATGGAAAACGTAAGATTATACGAAGCAAATCAAAAAGTTCTGCAGGCTTATGATCGTTCACTTGAACTATTAAACTCAATCGGCAGAGTATAAAAGGGGATGGAAACATGAATACTTCGCTTTATATTGCCACAAGCGGCTTAAACTCCTATCAGAAAAAGTTAGATACGATTGCCAATAATATCGCCAATGCCGAAACAGCCGGTTTCAAGCGCAGAGAGGCGTCCTTCGAGGAAAATTTAGCGATTTCCATTGAAAACCAAAAAGCGGCCAATCGAGAAATCGGCAGGATGACTCCCAATGGGGTTCGTGCTGGATTTGGGGTTCATGTAAATGGAACGCAACTCATTTTAGACCAAGGAGTCCCAAAAGCGACTGATAATCCATTGGACTTAATGATTTCAGGCCAAGGCTTTTTTCAAGTAGGAAAACGGCAGGGCGGAAGTATTGAGGCATTTTATACGAGAAATGGCTCCTTTCAAAAAAGCCCGACAAACAATGGTACATATCGCTTAGTGAACGCGGAGGGATATATGCTCTTGGACAAAAACAATCAACCCATTGATATTCCAAACGACATCGACTTTTCGGTGAGTGAGTCCGGGACGATTGCTTCTACCAACCAGCAAATTGGGATTGTTACATTCGAGAATCCGCAAAAATTATTAGGAGAAGGCGGAAATGTTTTTCGTTATACAGGCTCTGCCAATGAAGTCCTGGCCACCGCCAATTCGACCATCCAGCAGGGATATATTGAATCCTCCAATGTTGATTTGAGTAAAGAAGTGACCGACATGATCACAACCCAGAGGGGATTTCAATTTAACTCAAGATCAATTTCGTATGCCGATCAAATGCTGGGTATCGCGAATGGGATTATCCGAAGCTAAAAAAGAGCCCCCAGGCTCTTTTTTGCGTTAAAGTACAACTTTTTCTCTACTTTTATCCCAAAGGATTTTAAATAGCTTTTGCTCTGTTTTTTCGTCTAAGTTTAAAAAATGGACCCCGAATTCGTACAAACCGTTGTCTAATCGTTTCCGCCTTTCGATCTTTCCAGGCAGGGAGAAAAATTCCTCTAATTCAAAATGGACCTTAATCTCGTCTATACCGGTCAAATCTTCGTAAGAAATTAGTTTTATTCCGGTGGTACTAATGTCGCGAATTGTGCCATGGAAAACGGCCCCTGGGGAAGAAGGCGCCGTAAGCGTACACTCATGCTCCCATAAACTAAGGCGAAAAGCGTTCCTTCGATTCTCTCTTCTGGGCACGACTTTGTTTTTCTTTCTAGAAGAAAAACGTAATAGCAGAATTAACCCGATCAATCCACAAGCTGCAGCGGCTAAATAAGCAGTATTCACTTCGAACTCCCCTAATGATTTGTTATTAATAAACAATTTACCATCATAATCCATTTATGAAAAGACTTTTAACCGCTAAACACTTCTTGATAAAATGTCGTTAATACCTAATAGATGTACTCGATTCGGGATTTAGTTTTTAGAAAGGGGAAGTACAGATGAAAATCAATGACTTTAGTCGTCTTCAAGGAATCCAATCCTATAAAAATAATATTACCAAGACAGCTCAGCAGGACGTCAGCAAAAAAGTGCAGGTAGATAAAGTGGAGTTCTCCCCAGCGGCACAAGAAAAAATCACTGCTGAAAGAGAAAAAAGAATCCAAGCACTAAAGGAACAAATTGACAATGGCACCTACAAAGTCGATAGTCAAAAAATTGCTGAAAAATTGCTTGATTCCTGGAGTAAAGGAACTGAAAAATGAAGCCGACTGAACCATTAAAACTAATTTTAGAAGAGATGATTGCGGTATATGAAAAATTATTGGCAGTTGGAAAGGAAAAACAAGAGGCGTTAATAAAAGGTGATCCTGAACTTCTGTTGTCCATTTTTCCAAAAGAGTCCGTTTTGATTAAAGAGATAAGTTTGCTAGAGGAGAAACGACAAACCGAAACGGTTGCTTATCAAGCTCATTCCTTGAGCGAGATTATTGCCAACAGCTCGTCAACGAAGGATAAAGAAGAACTTTTATCCTATCAAAGCGAATTAAAAACTAAACTAATAGAGATAGAGGCGCAGCACGGTTTGAACCGGCAGTTGATCGAAACTTCACTAACGTATATCAATAACATGCTAGGGCTATTCACCCAAAAACAAGAGGCCTCGCTCACCTATTCGGCGAAAAGCTATGCCCCTACCACTTTTTCAAAAAGTTTTTTCGAGGCAAAGGTGTAAGTAGCTTCAAACAAGCAGCAAGGAGGAATTAGAATGCTTTCTACTTTTCACGGTTTAGAAATCGGAAAACGAGCTATTTTTGCCCAGCAGACGGCACTAAGCGTTACCGGACATAATATCGCCAATGCCAATACAGAAGGCTACACAAGGCAAAATGCTATTACAAAAGCCTCAAATCCGCTTTCTTACCCAGGGATGAATGTAGGAAATGGCCCTTTGCAAATTGGAACAGGCGTCGAAACGAAAGAAATTAACCGGATTCGTGATTCATTTTTAGACGGTCAGTTCCGCAGTCAAAATGAACAGCTTGGATATTGGAATGTGAAGCATGATACCCTTTCGAAAATTGAAGAAACGCTAAACGAGCCTGCCGATAACGGCTTGCAAGCAAGTTTTGATCGTTTTTGGCAGTCTTGGGAGGACCTATCGAAAGAGCCGGACAGTTTAGCAGCACGTGCCGCACTGCTTTCTAATGCCAATGCCTTGGCCGGCCGCTTTAATCAAATCTCTGATTCTATAGATAATTTAACCACGGATTTACAAAATCAGGCCACGACGAAAATGCAGGAAATGAATAATCTGACGAAGCAGGTCAGTCAATTGAATTTGCAAATTGCGAAAATTTCAGCGAGCGGACAGCAGCCCAATGATTTAATGGATCAACGGGATTTGTTAATTGATAAAATTTCTAAAATGGCTGACATCCAAGTAAAACCTGCCGCTAACGGAATGGTCGATATTTTCATGGGACAAGAGTATCTAGTGAATGGGGATCAGAGCTCCGCTATCTCTTTTGATCCGTTGAATAATCAGGCGTTATTGAACGGGAAAAATATTACCCTGAAATCAGGAGAATTAGCGGGGATGATTGATTCGCTGACTAAGGATATTCCTTCGTTTATGTCAAAAATCAATGAACTTGTTGCGGTGTTCAGCAGGGAAGTCAATCAAATTCATAGTGACGCAAGTGCGATGAACTTGGACGATATTCAAAATCGAAAAAATGACCCGAATGCACCACTAGATGGAATTCCATTTTTTGTAGCAAAGGGCAGCGCAGGCGATCCGGGAACCGCCGGCGAAATCACGGTCAATCCACTTATTATTTCGTCCTTAAATAAAATCGCTGCGGCCAGGGCGGCGAATGTAAGTGATGCAGGAAACGCTAATTTGCTCAATGACTTAAAGTTCAAAAGCGTTTCTTTTTCTAATCAAACCACGACAATGAATAATTTTTATCGAACGATTGTCGGTGATATCGGAATTAAAACACAGGAATCAATTCAAATGGAAACGAATTCGGAGACCTTAGTGCAGCAAGCCGAGAATCAACGGCAGTCCGTTTCCGGTGTTTCCATTGATGAGGAAATGACCAATATGGTGAAATTCCAGCAATCGTACAATGCCGCTTCCAGATATATTTCTGTCATGGATGAAGTGCTGGATAAGCTAATTAATGGAACAGGACGAGTGGGTATCTAGGGGGTGAATGGTATGCGTGTCACACAAAACATGTTAAGCACACAGTTAATCAGAAATATTCAGACGAATTATCGGGCAATGAGTCAGTCTCAGGAACAAATTGCTTCCGGGAAAGCGATTAATCGTGTTTCCGATGATCCCGTTAAATCGGTGCAAATTATGTCTTACCGGTCTGCCTTAGCCGAAACGGAACAATTCAAGAGAAACGCTGAAGATGGACAGAATTGGCTTGAAACCACGGATAATGCCCTCGATGACTTGACGCAAGTCATGCAAAAGGTGAGAGAATTAACGATTCAAGGCAGTAATGGCGTGAATAATAAAGATTCCTTGGATACGATTGCGATGGAATTAAAGGCCCTAAAAGGGAATATCGGGAATATTGCCAATGCCAGGCTGGGCGACCGCTATTTGTTTGCAGGGACCGACACAGATACGGAACCGTTTGTTAGTGGAGAATTTGTGAATACTAATAATCAGCCCCTTTCATGGAATGTCGGACAGGGTGTTTTTATGAAGGTCAATATCAATGGAATGGACATTTTTAATTATAAATCGGGTGGATTAAATCTTGTAGAAACCATTGATAAAATTGCCGGTGAACTAGAAGCGGGCAAGGACCCCCAACAATATTTAGATCATTTGGATAAGCAACTGAACAATCTTCTCGCCCACCGCTCGATTGTTGGTTCGAATGTTAATCAACTAGAAATGATGATCAACCGCTTAGACCAAACGGAACTTTCAACTAAAGGCATGCTTACCAAAACAGAAGATGCCGACTTGGCGAAGGTCATCACTAATTTTACAACGCAGCAAACGGTTTTGAATGCAGCGCTGTCTTCCGGTGCTAAGGCGATCCAGCCGACATTGGTTGATTTTTTACGCTAGGTTTTTGTTAGTGCCTCGGATTTTCGGGGCGCTTTTTTTGTACTTAAATATGGATTCGCCGATATATTGGAAAATTCGCCGATAAACCACTCAAATTCGCCGATAAAATGAAATATTCGCCGATAAATCATTCAGATTCGCCGATAAAATATATGGACAAAGTTTGTTAACAAATTTCGCTAAATTTCGGCAGGATATTCGGTGCACTTTTTTGAATTCTTTAATCAAACTGAAAGGAGTGATAAGTTTGATTATCAAAAAAAGAACCATACCATTAGTAATTCTTATTTTAGAGGCTTTATGCCGTCGACTTCCTCTGAATTACCCCAAATATCAGCAAATTTTAGAGGAACTTGGCAGAAGACAAGCGGGCTATCAAGGTGAAGTTTCTCTTGATTATTATCTGCGCCTCCTTCCTATCGACAAATACATGATCCTTCACGATTTAAACCTCCCAGATGGTGACTACAACTGCCAAATTGATACTCTTCTCCTCACACCAGAATTCGCCCTGATTATTGAAGTGAAAAATATGGCCGGTAAATTGATATTTGATACCGAAAATAGGCAGTTTACGCAAATCATTCATGAAAATGAAAAAGGTTATCCTGATCCAATCTCTCAAGCGGAAAGACATCAAGAATACATAAAAAAACTAATGGTTGACCATAAATTTCCACCGGTTCCCGTTGATTATCTATGTGTGATCAGCAATAACTATTCCTCTTATGTTATAACAGGCAAAAACGCTTATAAGGTTAAGCCGCGGGTATGCAAATCAGATGCATTTATAAACAAAATTCAGTTTTTCGAAAACATGTATTCAACTCCACAACTCACCGCAAAGGATCTCCGAAAACTCGGCCGCCTCCTCGTTAAAATGAATACAATTCCCACAAACTACATTCTAAAAAAATATGAAATTAAAAAGGAAGATATCAAACCTGGTGTTTTTTGTCCCAACTGCAATCATGTTCCACTCATTAGGAAAAAACAGCAATGGTTCTGCCCTTCCTGCGGGAAATTGTCAAAGGATGCCCACATAAACGCCTTGATGGACTACTTTTTACTAATTGATTCAAAAATTACAAATAGACAGTTTCGCGAGTTTGGCCAGATAAAATCGGAGGACGTTGCAAAAAGACTACTTCGCTCTGCAAATCTTATTAGTTCAGGAACAAAAAAGGGACGAGTGTACTTTCCGAAGGAGGACTTTTTCATAATGAATATCAATTCGCCGATAAATGCAGCAGATTCGCCGATAAAACGAAAAATTCGCCGATAAACGCTCCAGATTCGCCGATAAAACGAAAAATTCGCCGATAAACCACTCAGATTCGCCGATAAATTTATTTCGAATCTATGTCTCGCTTTTTTTTCATAAATTCTCGTACAAAAACAGATATTTATTATAAAAAATATGAAAAAATCCCTCTCCAAACGCCGAAAAATGTCGTTACTTACTAGTAGCAAGACAAAAACAAATAAAAATTTGTCAAAATGACTAGGAGGAAAACGAAATGAGAATCAACCATAACATTTCCGCACTAAATGCTTACCATCAATTAAGTGCAAACTCTTCGGCTTCAGCGAAAAATTTGGAGAAATTGTCTTCAGGTTTACGTATCAACCGTGCAGCT
Source organism: Neobacillus drentensis (assembly GCF_036965425.1). Lineage (GTDB taxonomy): Bacteria > Bacillota > Bacilli > Bacillales > Cytobacillaceae > Neobacillus > Neobacillus drentensis_F. The sequence goes on from NZ_JBALPP010000094.1 coordinate 26,389, forward strand.
GATGATGCTACGGGCCTAGCAATCTCTGAAAAAATGAGAGCGCAAATCCGCGGATTAGATCAAGCACAAAAGAATGCTCAAGACGGGATTTCGTTAATTCAAACAGCTGAAGGTGCGTTAAACGAAACACACAGTATTTTACAGCGTGTTCGTGAACTTTCGAACCAAGCGGCAAATGGGACTTCAACAACTCAGGATAAACAAAATATCCAAACAGAAGTTAACCAATTAATTGATGAAGTGGATCGAATTGCAAATAATACCGAATTCAACAGCTTCAAGATTTTAAATGGTGATATTTCTAAAACTGCTAAATTTGCTCAGTCAACAGGTGGATCTGTAGCTAATGTAATTTCTTCTTCAACTGCTGCTTCTGGAACCACTACTGTCACTACAGGTACTGCGTTAACTGCTGATACTGCATCAGTTTGGCAAACAGGTGCATTAAAAGATTACACTTCAGGCAGTGCTGCCGCTGTTACCAGCAATACCAAACTCACCGATCTCGGAGATGCAAGTGGTAACTACGGGCTTAAAGTGGGCGATGAAATTACTCTATCTGCAGTAGTAGGTGGCGAAGTAAAGAATGCCGTTTATGTAGTGTCGGCTAACAGTACTTTAGATGATTTTATGTCCACTGTTAAAAATACATTAGGGGCTAGCTCAGTAGCAATGGACACTGCAGATGGAGCTGGTGATTTTGGAGCTGACCTAGATGCCTTGGGTCTGGATGCGCCAGTGTCAGGGCTTAGTACCGATGGAGGAATGTTAATTACAGGTCAAAAAGGTGCAGCTAATGACATTAGCTCATTCAGCATCTCAGCAACTTCATCAGAAGGTATTGATCGTACATCATTTAATAGTTCATTGAATACTGGGAAAAATGGCGGGTTACAACAACTACAAGTTGCAGCAAACAAAGGTGACTATGTTGCACAAGTTGATATTGGTCCTGCTGGAGCTAGTGCAGGAGACGGAAGAATTGCCGTTCGTGCAAACTCTGTTGTACAAGTATCTAATCTGCAACTAACCTTTAACGGTTCAATTGTTGACGCTGCTGGAAATCCTGCGAATAATCAGGTTTCTACTATCACAGTCGGTTCAGCAAACAATACTGTATCGATTCATGTGGGAGCAAATGAGGGACAAACTCTAGAAATTGGCATCAATGCAATGGATTCGGTTGCTTTGGGACTAAAAAACAATGGTGTAAATATATCTCTAATGAGTGAAGTTAGTGCTGAGAAAGCAATTAAGGTTCTTGATTCTGCCATTAGTACAGTCTCAACTGAACGTTCTAAATTGGGGGCTGTCCAGAACCGTTTAGAGCATACAATCAATAGCCTTGGCACTTCTTCAGAAAACTTAACAGCTGCGGAATCCCGTTTAAGAGATGTTGACATGGCACACGAAATGATGGAATTTACGAAAAACAATATCCTTTCTCAAGCGGCACAATCTATGCTTGCACAGGCTAATCAACAGCCTCAAGGTGTATTACAGCTTCTTCGTGGTTAATAACGGGTTACTTCAATTGAAAAGAAGTCTCTTTCAAGAAGGGGCTTCTTTTTAAGCTATAGATAAATAAGTGAAAGGGAGGAAGAGGTATGCAAAAAATAAGGAAAAAACTTTCTTTATTCGTTATAGCTGCTTTAGTATTGCAATTATTTTCACCAGTCAAGTCTGTATTTGCCGCAATAACTTTACCAGCACCTGATAATTTTCGCTATGTTCTTGATGGGATTGATAATGTTATTTTAAGGTGGAACGATGTAAATGGTGCAACTGCCTATCGGGTTTATGAGATTAAAGGCCAAGACAAAGTTTTAATCATTCAAACAACGTCACCTAATCGTTATCTTGCAGGTGTTAAAGAAGGTTCTCATACTTATGGGGTTACAGCCGTTAATAGTACAGGAGAGTCACAGCTTTCATCTTTATTAACCGTCGAAATAAAATATCCAACAATGCAACCTCCTAACGGACTATCCTCAAGTGTTGTAAACGGCAATGATGTTTCTTTAACCTGGAATGCAACGGAATTCGCCACTGGTTATAAGGTTTACGAAATATTAAATGGCCAAAAGCAATTAATTGCTACACCGACGAAGGCGAGCCAATATTTTTCTAATGTATCAGAAGGGGAACACCTTTATGAGGTTATTTCTTACAATACCCAGTTCGGTGACTCCACATCAAGTTCTATAAAAGTAAACGTTATATATCCTGAAACTCCTGCTCCAACTGGATTAAAGTCTTATATTAACAATGTCAATAATGTTATTTTAAGATGGGATACGGTGCAAAATGTCACTTCTTATAATATCTATGAAATTATTGATGGGAAAAGAAAACTTGTCAATTCTACTTCAAATACAAACCAGTATGTAGCAAACGTTTCTGCTGGACAGCATGTTTATGAAGTAACTGCCTTATCAAAATTTGGGGAATCAAAAACAGGAAGTCAAACTACAATAGAGGTAGTTTATCCAACATTACTTCCTCCTGGTCAAATTTATTCTTATGTCTATAACGGAAATGATCTTTTGCTCATGTGGTCAGCAGCAGATTATGCAGACACTTATAAACTTTATAAGGTAGTAAATGGTCAGAAAGAATTTATTGAAACCACTTCAAATCGTTCCCACTACTTTACTAACCTTCCAGAAGGGGACTATACCTTTGAAATCGTTTCTGTAAGCGAGCGATTTGGGGAATCCACACCTGGGACATACAACAAAACAATTGCATTTCCTGAAATGCAAGCACCAATTGCTTATGCAGTAAAGGATACAGAAAACAGTGCATCAATTAGATGGTCTTCGGATCCGTATGCAACTGAATATGAGGTTTATAAACTTGTAGATGGTGTGCCTAACTTAATAAAAATCACTACTAATAATTCTTACTATGCTACTGATTTAGAACAAGGTAAACATGAGTATGCGGTCATTGCAAAATCTGATCGATTCGGTTCATCCTCATATTCTAATATTGTGGTAGTGGATGTTAATCCAGTTTTAAGGGCACCACAAAATGCTAAACCAGAAGTAAAGGATGATTCCATCAACTTCTCTTGGGAACCAGTCCCAGAAGCAGACAAGTACAACATTTACGAAGTGGTCAACGGTGAACGTGTTCTTGTAGGAACAACTACCGATCCAAACTACACCATAGAAACCCCAGAAGAACAAGGCACGCACGAATATCAAATCGTACCTGTCACAAAAGACGGAACAGAGTCGATTGACTATGCAACAGTTACCGTTGAAATCGATAAGCCTTCTGACGTCACACCGCCTGTTACGACAGCCGAAACAAATCTAGAATGGTCAAAGGATGATGTATCCGTTGCTCTTAGCGCTACGGATGACTTAAGCGGTGTCAAGAGCACCTATTATTCTATTGATGGTTCAGAATTCGTGGAGGGAACCGATTTAACTATCAGCAAAGCAGGAATCCATACCGTTTCCTTCTATAGCATTGATAATGCTGGAAATGTAGAGGATGCCAAATCGGTTGATGTCAAAATCGATAGAGAAGCACCGGAAACAGTGATTAATGCCAGCACGTATTGGTATAACACTGATGTTAACTTGGAACTAACAGCAAAAGATAATCTATCAGGAGTCAAGGCCACCTATTATTCTGTGGATGATGCAGAATTTGTTGTAGGTACTAGCTTTACGTTAGAAAAAGAGGGCGTTCATAAAGTTTCCTTCTACAGTGTTGACAATGTTGGCAACGTGGAGGAAGCAAGAACCGTAGAAGTAAAAATCGACAAAGAAGCACCAAAAACTACTGCCAATGTAATTGGTGACAGTTTTGTAGAATTAACAGCGAGTGATAATCTTTCAGGTGTTCATGCAACCTACTACTCCGTCAACGGTTCAGATTTCCAAGAAGGTACAAGGTTTCCAGTTGATAAAGCGGGAGTAAACACCATCACTTTCTATAGCGTCGACAATGCCGGCAATATGGAAGCTAAGCAGACAATTGAAGTTAAAGTAGACAAAACGGCTCCATCTACAGTTAGCAATCTCGAAGACAAATGGTACACAGATGCAATAAACGTCAAGCTAACCGCAACCGACGATTTAAGCGGCGTAAAAGCAACCTACTATTCTATCGATGGCGCAGACTTCACTGAAGGAACAAGCTTCGCGGTTGAAGCAGAAGGCACTCACACTGTTACATTCTACA
>NZ_JBALPP010000095.1:0-32423 GCF_036965425.1 Neobacillus drentensis
ACAAAGGTGCCAGTTTAATTTAATGGGTACGTACTTTTTTTAGTGAACGAAAGTATGGTTATCCAACAAAAAATGCTAAAATAGAGGGAAAGTTTAAATTTGAGAAATGTCTAGCTTCAGCGCCTAGGGGCTCTCGGGTCTACAGCCAATCCGTCGAAAAGGTAAAAAGCAACCTTTCCGCCGGTGTCTTATGCTTGTCGCCCCTGGTCAAGGCGCTTACGCTTTTCAATGAAGGAGTGAGCTTCTTGCCAAAAGTACGTACGAAAGATATATTGGAAAAATTTAATCTAGAATTGGTGAGTGGTGAGGAAGGAATCAACCGTCCGATTACCACGAGTGATATATCCCGTCCAGGAATTGAAATGGCCGGCTATTTCGAATTTTATCCGGCTGAACGGATTCAGCTTTTAGGAAAAACGGAATTGTCCTTTTTCCAAGAGCTTTCGAAGAATGAGAAAATTTCTAGGATGGAGCGTTTATGCACCGACATTACGCCAGCCATCATTGTCACAAGAGATATCGAGGTTCCAGTCGAATTAATTGAAGCATCGGAACGCGAATCGGTTCCAGTGCTGCGGGCAGCAATGAAAACAACTCGTTTTTCCAGCCGCCTGACGAACTTTTTGGAAAGTAAGCTCGCTCCGACTACCGCCGTCCACGGCGTCCTTGTTGACGTATACGGAATTGGTGTTTTAATTACCGGTAAAAGCGGCGTCGGAAAAAGTGAAACGGCGCTGGAATTAGTCAAACGCGGACACCGTCTGGTTGCCGATGATTGTGTAGAAATCCGCCAGGAGGACCAAGACACATTGGTCGGGACTTCGCCGGATTTAATTGAGCATTTATTAGAAATCCGAGGCTTAGGAATTATCAATGTTATGACGCTTTTTGGAGCAGGTGCTGTCCGCAGTAATAAACGAATCACCCTGGTCATGAATTTAGAAATCTGGGATTCCAAGAAGCAATATGACCGCCTCGGCTTAGACGAAGAGAAAATGAAAATTATTGATACTGAGGTCACGAAGCTGACAGTACCGGTTCGTCCCGGACGAAACCTTGCTGTTATTATTGAGGTGGCCGCGATGAATTACCGTCTAAAAAGAATGGGAGTTAATGCAGCCCAGCAGTTTACCGAGCGTCTTTCTGATGTGATTGAAGACGGCGAACATGATTAATAGAAAGGGGAAATTAATAGATGAATGAAAAGATTCAGCCGCTGGATCCAATTGCCTTTACACTTGGTCCAATTCAAGTGCACTGGTACGGGATTATCATTGGTTCAGGCCTGGCATTAGCACTGTTTCTTGCGATAAGAGAAGCCAATCGCCGGGGATTGCCGAAGGACACCTTTGCCGATTTGATGTTATGGGCGATTCCGATCGCGATTATTTCGGCCCGCATTTATTATGTGATTTTTGAATGGAAGTATTATGTGAACCATCCGGTAGACATCCCAAAAATCTGGAATGGCGGGATTGCCATTCATGGGGCGTTGATTGGCTCTGTTCTGACCACATATGTTTTTGCCAGAAAAAGAGGAATCTCCTTCTGGAAAATCGCCGACATTGCCGCTCCGAGCATCATCCTTGGCCAAGCCATTGGCCGCTGGGGGAATTTCATGAATCAGGAAGCACATGGCGGCGAAGTGACCCGCTCTTTCCTGGAGAACCTGCATTTACCAGATTTTATTATCAATCAGATGTATATTAATGGAGCATATTACCATCCGACCTTCCTATATGAATCTCTTTGGGATTTTGCCGGCTTTATCCTGCTGATGCTGCTGCGCCGTGTAAATTTCCGCCGCGGGGAACTGTTTTTATCCTATGTCATTTGGTATTCCGTCGGCCGCTTTTTCGTCGAAGGCTTGCGCACGGATAGTTTAATGCTGGGAAGCCTGCGAATGGCGCAAACGATTTCGATTGCGTTAATTGTGGCAGCGGTCGCGATTTTAATTTTTCGACGCAAGAGGAACCTATCAGAAACACGATATTTAGATCAAGCAAATAGTTAAAAGGGGAAGATTTGGAGAAATGCTGTTAAACTCATGCAAAAAGGGGTTACTGGTCGGCATAAAGACAACATGGACATTAGGGAAAATTATTTTTCCAGTTACCCTGATTGTGGCAATTCTGCAATATACACCGCTGTTGCCTTGGGTAATGAATCTGATTTCTCCCTTAATGAATCTGCTCGGTTTATCAGGAGATGCGGCCATTCCGCTCGTTCTAGGAAACTTCTTGAACCTTTATGCGGCCATTGGAGCCATCCTGACTCTTGATTTTTCAGTAAAAGAAGTATTTATTCTAGCGGTAATGCTCTCATTCTCACATAATTTATTCATTGAATCCAGTGTGGCCATGAAAGCGGGCGTGAAGCTTTGGATTGTGCTTGTCACAAGACCTGGCCTGGCGCTGCTTTCTGCTGTAGTCATAAATCTTGTTTGGCATGGCGGCGGAAAGCCTGCCAAATATGGTTTGATTGAACCGAGCACAAGTCAGCCATCAGGAGTCTGGGAAATTTTAATAGAAGCGGTTCATAAAGCAGGTCTTGGTATTTTGCAATTAGCCATGATCGTCATACCGCTTATGGTTGTCATTCAAATTTTAAAAGATATCCAATGGTTGAAAAAATTTTCTAAGGGTATGGCACCTGTTACCCGGACACTTGGGATGCAAGAGAACACCTCGACGACAATGGCTGCCGGCTTATTGTTTGGCCTGGCCTATGGGGCGGGGGTGATGATTCAGGCAGTGAAAGAGGATGGTGTCAGCAAAAAGGATATTACGCTCGCATTTATTTTTCTCATGGCCTGCCATGCGGTTGTGGAGGATACATTGATCTTCCTCCCGCTCGGCATCCCTGTGTTGCCGCTGTTTATCATCCGCCTCGGAGTCGCCATTGTGTTAACATTAATTGTCGGCACCATTTGGAAACGGTCCGGACTCGTAAAAAGAAAGGAAGCAGCTTATGACGAACAAAATTACAACAATTCTGTTTGATTTAGACGGTACCTTAATTGATACCAATGAATTGATTATTACAACCTATTTGCACACGCTTGAAAAATATTACCCAAGCCGGTTCCAGCGCGAGGATGTATTGCCGTTTATGGGCCCAACCCTTCATGAAGCTTTTGGCAGCATCGATCCTGACAGGGTCGAGGAAATGATTTTAGAATATCGCGCCTTTAATATTGCCAATCATGACGAGTTGGTTAGAGAATTCGAGGGTGTTCTTGAAACGGTTCAGACCTTAAAGGAAAAAGGCTATAAGCTGGGGGTTGTGACCACAAAACGGCATGATGTCACCTTGAAGGGACTGCGTTTGATGGGGCTCGAACCATTTTTTGAAGTGATTGTGGCTTACGATCATGTGAGCAAAACCAAGCCGGATCCGGAACCAATTTTTAAAGCGTTAGAACAGCTTGGTTCGGCGCCTGACGAAGCTATCATGGTTGGCGATAATTATCATGATATCTTGGCTGGGAAAAATGCCGGAACCCAAACGGCCGGCTGTGCCTGGTCGATAAAGGGCAGAGAGTATATTGCCAAATATGAACCTGATTACATCTTGGAGAACATGACTGATTTATTACCAATCCTCGGAGTGTGAGAATATGAGGAATACGACCCGCTATCCTGTTGAAGGGGCGAACTCCCTTTGGCATGTTTACAAAACGGTGCCATTTTGGAAGGTTGTCAAAAATTTTATTGTCATCCAGATGGCTCGCTATACACCATTTTTAGGGATGAAAAATTGGCTGTATCGCACGTTCCTTGGTCTAAAGGTCGGGGATCAGACCTCGTTCGCCTTAATGGTTATGCTGGATGTAATGTTTCCCGAAAAAATTAGTGTCGGCCGCAATACGGTAATCGGCTATAATACGACGATTCTAGCCCATGAGTATTTGATAAAAGAATACCGGCTGGGGCCAGTTGAGATTGGCAGCGAAGTGATGATCGGTGCGAACTCCACGATTCTTCCCGGAGTCACGATTGGCGACGGAGCGATTGTCTCGGCCGGCACCTTGGTGCATAAAGATGTACCTGCTGGGACGTTTGTCGGCGGAAACCCGATGCGGGTCATTTATACGAAGGAACAGCTAGAAGAGCGCTGGGCACAAGATGTGATTTATGGTAAAAAGAATTTTTAGTCTGGTCTTTGTGATCAGGCTTTTTTTATGCGCTTTTTTTATGGTGGATTCGGAATCTAGCGGAATAAATAGGAGGGTCCGCGGAATTCTCCTTCGAATCCACGGAATTCCGGCTGGAATCGGCGGAATTATACTCAAGATTCGCGGAATTCCCCAATATATCCGCGAAAAAACTTCAAAAACCTGCGGGATTTTTCCCAGGCTTGCAGAAACTATCTATAACATCAGGATTTTTTCATTGACGAAAAATCACATAAGGGGTAAACTACAAATAACTTTAACTTATTAGCACTTTAGCAGAGTAAAGGAAAATTAATGATAAAGGATGAACAGGATGAGTCGCTTGTTTATGTTTGAAAAGCCTTTGGGCATGCGGGACACGCTACCGGAGTTATTTGAAAAAAAGCATCGTGTTCGTTCATTAATGGCGGAAACGATCAAACTTTGGGGCTATCAATTTATTGAAACACCTACCCTGGAATACTACGAAACCGTTGGAGCGGCATCAGCTATTCTTGATGCGCAGCTTTTTAAATTATTAGATAAAGAAGGCCACACACTTGTGCTGAGGCCCGACATGACGTCACCAATTGCCCGCGTAGCGGCATCAAAGCTGCTAGAAGAGGATCTTCCCGTCCGCCTTGCTTATTCCGCGAATGTATTCCGGGCCCAGCAGCGCGAGGGTGGCCGGCCAGCCGAGTTCGAGCAAATTGGGATTGAATCTCTAAACGATGAAACGGTCACCTGTGACGGTGAAGTTATTTCCTTATTGGTCACTTCCTTAAAAAATGCAGGCCTACAGGAATTTCAAGTATCCATTGGACATATCAGCTTTGCGCAGGAATTATTTTTGCAAATCCTTGGAACGGAAGAGCGGGCTGATTCCTTACGAAAATTTTTATATGAAAAAAATTATGTCGGCTATCGGGAGCATGTTAAATTACTTAACCTGTCGTCAATCGATAAACAGCGCCTTCTCCAATTCCTAGAATTACGCGGCGGCGAAGAGGTTATTGGCAAAGCCCTCGACTTAATTGAAAATGGGCAAGGGAAGCTGGCCATCCTGCAGCTGAAGGAATTATGGGATGTGGTCAACGACTATGGCATCCAAGAGCATGTAAAGTTTGATTTTACCATTGTCAGCCATATGAGCTATTATTCGGGAATTCTCTTCGAAGTATATGCCGGGAATGTCGGCTTCCCAATTGGCAATGGAGGCCGCTATAGCTTGATTGAAAAGTTTGGGAAAAATGCAAGTGCAACAGGATTTGCTGTTCGCATTGATATGCTTTTAGAAGCACTAGGGGATACCAAAACGGACAATTCAACCCACTGTATTTTTTTCAGCCAGGAGCGGCGCAAGGAAGCTTTTCAATTGGCAAAAAGTATGCATGAACAGGGAGTAAAAGCTGTGCTTCAGGACATCACTGGAGTAAAAAATATCGATGCTTTCACGAAGAAGTTTGCCAATACGACCTTTTATATAGGAGGGCGCGGCGATGAATAATATATTAACAATTGCAATGCCAAAAGGGCGCATTTTTGAAGAAGCGGTAGTATTGCTGCGAAAAGCCGGCTACCAGCTGCCCCCGGAATTTGATGATTCGCGTAAATTGATCATCGAAGTCCCTGAAGAAGCATTAAGGTTTATTTTATCAAAGCCAATGGATGTAGCTACCTATGTCGAACATGGCGTCGCGGATGTCGGGATTGCTGGTAAGGATGTATTGCTTGAGGAAGAGCGCGATGTTTACGAACTGCTTGACCTTAAAATCAGCTATTGCTACTTAGCGGTGGCCGGTCTTCCTGATACCAAAATGAATGATGTTGCCCCAAGAGTTGCGACAAAATACCCAAATGTTGCGGAAGCTTATTTTCGCGAGCAAGGGGAGCAGGTTGAGATTATTAAATTAAATGGTTCGATTGAACTTGCACCCTTAATCGGGTTATCCGATCGGATCGTCGATATCGTTTCTACAGGACGAACGTTAAAGGAAAATGGTTTGGTTGAATATGAAAGAATAGTCGATGTCACATCCCGTCTGGTTGTGAATCCGGTCAGCTACCGTTTAAAGGACCAACAAATTAACGATCTAGTGAAACGACTTAGTGAAGTTGTGGAGGTTTGGTAACATGAAAATACTAAAAGTTGCTGAAGGAGTATCAATCAAACGCTCCATTGAAGCCGGGACCTCCGAGCAGCAGGAAGTCGTTAAAGCGGTAATTGCAAACATTCGCAGTCGTGGCGATGAGGCATTAAGAGAGTATACAGAAAAGTTCGACCGCGTCCTTTTAGATTCTTTTTTCGTAAATGAAAAAGAAATAAACGAGGCCTACGAGCAGGTTGACGAACAATTTATCTCCATTGTCCAGGAAGCGGCCGAAAATATCCGAAAGTTTCACGAAAAACAATTGCGTCCATCGTGGATGACGACAGAAGAGAACGGAACCATTCTTGGTCAAAAAATGACCCCGCTTGATTCGGTTGGCGTGTATGTACCTGGCGGAACAGCTGCCTACCCCTCATCGGTTCTGATGAATGTGATACCGGCAAAGGTGGCAGGGGTTAAACGAATTGTCATGGTGTCACCGCCGGACCGGGAAGGAAAAATACCTGCTGCTGTTCTTGTTGCAGCAAAGGAAGCGGGTGTCAAAGAAATTTATAAAGTAGGCGGCGCTCAGGCCATCGCTGCATTAGCCTATGGAACCGAGTCTATCGCCTCCGTTGATAAAATTACCGGCCCAGGAAATATCTATGTGGCGCTGGCAAAACGTGAGGTATATGGCGACGTTGATATCGATATGATTGCCGGACCAAGTGAGATTGCTATTTTAGCAGATGAAACAGCAAGGGCCGACGAGGTGGCAGCAGACCTTTTATCACAGGCTGAGCATGATCCGCGTGCTTGCAGCGTTCTAGTCACTCCGTCACATAAACTGGCTGAAGAGGTTTCACAAGAAGTCGAAAAGCAGCTGGCACTTTTGCCTCGGAAAGAAATTGCCGCCCAATCGATTAACGATTACGGTGCCATTTATGTAACAGCGGATATAGAGGAAGCGGTTGAAACGGTCAACCAGCTGGCGCCGGAGCACCTAGAGGTCATTACAGAAAACGCAATGGAGCTGCTAGGGAAAATTCGCCATGCCGGAGCCATTTTTATCGGCCGTTATAGCTCTGAGCCTGTCGGTGATTATTTTGCCGGTCCGAACCATGTGCTCCCGACCAATGGAACAGCACGATTCTCAAGCCCGCTTAACGTTGATGATTTTCAAAAGAAATCAAGCGTGATTATATATAGTGAAAAAGCCTTAAAAGATAATGGCGAAAAAATTGCAGCGTTCGCCCGTATGGAAGGGCTTGAGGCCCACGCCCGGGCCGTCGAAATAAGATTAGAAAATGATCGTAAGTAGTTTATTTGCGGAATTAAAAAACTCAAGGGGGATTCCAATCTCATGGAAAGAGTAGCAAGCATTGAACGGAATACAAATGAAACTAAGATTCAGCTATCGTTAGCGATTGACGGGGAAGGCCGCTCCAATCTTGAAACGGGCGTGCCTTTTATGGACCATATGCTCGATTTGTTTACAAAACACGGTCAATTTAATTTAACGGTTGATGCAAAAGGCGATATTGAAGTGGATGACCATCATACAACCGAAGATATTGGAATTTGTTTAGGACAGACGCTGCGCGAAGCACTTGGCGATAAACGCGGTATCAAGCGATATGGTAATGCCTTTGTTCCAATGGATGATGCACTGGCACAGGTCGTCGTGGACCTCAGCAACCGACCGCACCTCGAAATGCGTGCAGAATTCCCGTCACAGAAGGTGGGAACCTTTGACACCGAACTAGTTCATGAATTTCTCTGGAAGCTCGCCCTTGAAGCGCGAATGAACCTCCATGTAATTGTTCATTATGGTAAAAATACACATCATATGATCGAAGCTGTTTTTAAAGCATTGGGACGAGCCCTAGATGATGCAACCACCATCGACCCACGCATCAAAGGAGTTCCATCCACAAAGGGTATGTTATAGAAAACGGATGGTGTCAGGCACCACAAAAAGACATTTTACAACATTTGTCCACCTGGAAAGGACAACTTTTATTGCGAGCAACAGTGTCCATTCCAGACGTACAAATATTGTGGATTGTCCACGGATGGTGTCAGGCACCATGAAAGGACTGTTGTAAAGAATGATTGGCATTGTGGACTATGGTATGGGAAATCTTTTCAGCGTTAGTAAGGCCCTTGAACGGTTAGGTGCTGATTATTTTGTTTCCGCTGATCAGGATAAATTGCTGCAGGCAGATGCGTTACTGCTTCCGGGAGTTGGTGCGTTCCGCGATGCGATGGAGCGGCTGCCAGCGGAAATGATCAAAGAATTTGCCAAGACAGGAAAACCGCTGCTCGGGATTTGCCTTGGCATGCAGCTGTTGTTTGAAAGCAGTGAGGAAAATGGCTTTACAGAAGGACTCGGGCTGCTTCCAGGCAGTGTCCGCCGTTTCCCGGGCCGGACTCCTGATGGTGACCAATATAAGGTTCCTCATATGGGCTGGAATAGACTAGAATTCGTAAAAGAATCACCCTTACTTAAAAACCTTGAGGAAGATTATGTGTATTTTGTGCATTCCTATTTTGTAAATGCTGAAAAGTCTTCCGATGTACTCCTCGCAAAAGCTGACTACCATGAACAAGTTTCAGCGGTTGTTGGCAGGGATAATATTTTCGGGATGCAATTTCATCCTGAAAAAAGCAGCAAGCTGGGGATGGCCCTTCTCAATAATTTTTTAATAATGGTAGAAGAAAGGAAGGCAATTCGATGAGCATCACGATTTATCCGGCGATTGATATGCGCGGAGGAAACTGCGTCCGTCTTCTTCAGGGGGACTACGGCAAAGAAACAATTTACGGTGATTCGCCATTTGATATGGCGCAGCAATTTGCGGCAGAAGGGGCCGAGTGGATTCACATGGTTGATCTTGACGGTGCGAAAGATGGCAAGCGTGTCAATGACCGTTTCGTGATTGAGGCAGCGCAAAAACTAAACAAGGTAAAAATTCAAATTGGCGGCGGCATTCGTTCGGAGGCAGACATCCTCCATTATCTTGAAAATGGTATTGATCGAGTCATCATCGGAAGTATTGCCGTTTCTAATCCTGAATTTGCCATTGATATGATTAAAAAATACGGCGCCAAAATTGCTGTAGGAATTGATGCGAAAAATGGCTATGTGGCTACACATGGCTGGGTCGATACTTCAGAACTGAAGGCAGTGGACCTCGGCAAACGCTTTGCTGACGCCGGAGCGGAAACATTTATCTTTACCGATATTGCAACGGATGGCACGTTAAAAGGACCTAATATTGCCGCTGTTTGTGAAATGGCTGAAGTAACTGGAAAAAATGTCATTGCCTCAGGCGGAGTCAGCAGTCTAGCAGATTTAAAGGCATTGTCTGTAGAAAAAGGTATTGGCGGGGCCATCGTTGGTAAAGCCCTTTATGAAAACCGGTTTACCTTGAAGGAAGCGCTGGAAGAGGTGGGGGCAAAATGACACTGACAAAACGAATCATCCCCTGCCTTGATGTAAAGGAAGGCCGGGTTGTGAAGGGGATCCAGTTCGTACAGCTTCGCGATGCCGGGGATCCAGTTGAGCTTGCACGCTTTTACGATGAACAAGGGGCAGACGAGCTGGTGTTTCTTGATATCTCAGCTTCGGTTGAAGGCAGAAAAACAATGGTTGAAGTCGTCAAAGCAGTCGCCTCTGAACTCGCGATTCCATTCACAGTTGGCGGAGGCATTAATGCATTAGAAGATATGAAGCGGATTCTCCGTGCCGGTGCCGATAAGGTTTCCCTGAATACAGCCGCTGTCTTGAATCCTGAATTAATCAGGGAAGGAGCCGACTTCTTTGGCTCACAGTGTATTGTCGTGGCCATTGATGCCAAGTTTGATGAAGAACTTGGGGAGTGGCGTGTGTATACCCATGGCGGCCGAAAGCCTACAGATAAAAAAGTAGTCGAATGGGCCAGGGAAGCGGCAGATCTCGGCGCAGGAGAAATTTTATTAACGAGCATGGATAGTGATGGAGAGAAGAATGGATTCGATCTTTCACTAACAAAAGCTGTAAGTGAAGCAGTAACAATTCCGGTCATTGCCTCAGGTGGTGCCGGGAATGCCGGTCATTTTGAAGAAGCCTTCTTAGATGGAAAAGCCGATGCCGCCCTGGCAGCTTCGATTTTCCATTACAAAGAAACCTCTGTCCATGAAGTCAAAAGCTATTTGCTGGAAAAAGGAGTGACCGTTCGATGAACGTTCGATTTGATGAAAAGGGCCTTGTGCCTGCAATTATCCAGGATGCCGGAACGAAAGAAGTGTTGACGCTCGCCTATATGAATGAGGAATCGCTCGCCAAAACGATTGAAACGGGGGAAACATGGTTTTACAGCCGTTCCCGCCAGGAATTGTGGCATAAAGGAGCGACAAGCGGCAATACGCAAAAGGTCGTCAGCATCAACTATGACTGTGATCAGGATGCCTTACTTGTGCTTGTTTACCCAAAAGGGCCAGCCTGTCATACTGGCGCGGTAAGCTGTTTTTCTGAAGGCGTCTTGGATCGAAAAACAAGCCTTGAGGACTATCAAATTTTACAAACGCTTGAAAAAGTTATTTTGGAGCGCGAACAGGAGCGGCCTGAAGGGGCGTATACAACTTATCTTTTTGAAAAAGGCGTCGATAAAATATTGAAAAAAGTCGGCGAAGAGGCAGCGGAAGTCATCATAGCCGCGAAAAATCGCGATCAAGAAGAACTTCGCTGGGAAGCGGCGGATTTGCTTTACCACTTGCAGGTATTGTTAGTGGAACAGGGGCTGCCATTCCGCGAAGTGCTGCGAACATTAGAAGAAAGACACAAGGACCGGTCCTAATGAAGGATCGGTTTTTTTCATACAAAATAACTTCTGAATTCTACGAAAATTGGAATGCTTCTACAAAAATTACGCTGCTTTCTACAAAACCTGGTCCGAATTCTTCAAAAATAATATCGGATTCTACAAATGTTGGAAATCAGGTGGAAAACAGCGAATTCACTCGGATTAATTCTACATTGAAGCCCTTCTCGGACAACGCGGATATGTGTTATACTACATAAGTTATTAAAGGATGATGGAGGACTTCATGGTTAAAGACGCAAAGGCAAGAATTCAAAAGGGGAAAATCCTTACATTTGTTCCAACGGGGGAATATTATTTCACGAAAGGTTTAAAGGCATACCATCGACGTGATTTTACTAAAGCAAAAAAATATCTTGGGCGGGCGATACAGCTTGAGCCGGGTGAACCGATGATTACATGCCAGTTGGCGATCGTGTCAACAGAACTGGGCGAATTTGAAAATTCCAACCGACTCTTGCATCTCATCCTTGAAGAACTGGATTCAGAAATGGTAGAATGCCACTACTTTTTAGCAAATAATTATGCCCATTTGGGATTTTTTAAAGATGCTTATCACCATGCCAAGCTATATTTACAGCTTGACCCGGATGGTGATTTTTCAGAGGACACAGAGGATTTGCTTGAACTGCTAACTCTTGAATCCGATGAGTTTGAGGAAGAGCTTTATGAAGAGGATGACTTGATTGTCAAACAGGAACAGGCCCGCGACCTTCTGGAGTCAGGATACTTTCCAAAGGCAATCGAACTGTTAAACGATGTCGTCAAAGAATATCCGGAATACTGGTCTGCCTATAACAACTTAGCGCTCGCCTATTTTTACTTAGGGAAAGCGGAAAAGGCCAAAGCTATTCTTAACGATGTCCTGGAACGGAATCCGGGGAATCTGCATGCCCTATGCAACATGCTGGTGTTTGCACATTATCAAGGTCAAGCCGAAAACGTTACAAATCTGCTTGAAGTCTTGAAAAAAATTCAACCGATGCTTAGCGAACATCAATTTAAATTAGGTGCTTCTTTCGCTTTGGTCGGCGAATATGAACATGCCTATTTATGGTTGAAAAAGCTTTATAAGTATGGTTTTAATGGTGACGGACCGTTTTATTACTGGCTCTCTTACTCTGCTTATTACACTGGTAATGAAACTTTTGCAATCAATATTTGGAAAAAAGTAATTGAGATCAATCCTGATAAAGAAGGGACTGAGCCTTGGAATATTGAGCAGGCAGCCGGTTTTGAGGATCATTCCGGATCCATTTTTCAAAAACTCGAAAGCGACTATGCCGAAGAACGCTTATTTGCCCTTTTCCTAACAACCGTTTCTGATAAAAAAGAGGAGATTCTCACTTCAAAACGGTTGATTCAAAATCAGAAATTCACTGCCTTGGAAAAAGAATATATATCTCTTATCCGCTCAGGAAGACCAACGGTAGCAGCTGATGCCCAAGAAATTGCTGAGATTTTTTATGAAAACCATCAGCCGATTGGAACCATTGAGGCTGGGCTTTACCTTATGTGGTTTTCAGTATTCATTGAAGTTTCCAAAGCAAATGTCCATTTGAAAAATAAACGGGCCTGGGCAGCAGCTGTAGAATATGTCTGGCATAAAATGCGCAGTGAAAAAGTGTCCCAGCAGGAGATTGCCGGACGCTACGGAGTATCGTCGGCCACGATTGGAAAATATGTAAAATTAGTGAATGACTATCTTAACTAGGCTGTCAATTTGAGCATAAAATTAGACTATAATATCATTGTTTTATACGATTAAGTTGGAAATACTAAACTTAATCTTTTTTGTTATTTAAGGAGTGAAACAGCATGTCTGAAGAAAAAATTTATGACGTTATTATTGCCGGTGCTGGTCCTGCTGGGATGACAGCGGCTGTTTATACATCACGTGCAAATCTATCCACGCTTATGATTGAACGAGGGATGCCGGGCGGTCAGATGGCCAATACCGAAGACGTAGAAAACTATCCGGGTTTTGAGAGCATCTTAGGTCCTGATCTATCCACCAAAATGTTTGAGCATGCGAAAAAGTTTGGTGCTGAATATGCCTATGGCGATATTAAAGAAATCGTTGACCATGGCGACTATAAAGTTGTAACCGCTGGTTCTAAGCAATATAAAGCCTATTCCGTGATTATTTCAACCGGTGCCGAGTATAAAAAAGTCGGTGTTCCTGGTGAAAAAGAGTTGGGCGGTCGCGGCGTTTCCTATTGTGCAGTTTGTGATGGAGCGTTCTTCAAAGGTAAAGAGCTTTATGTTATCGGCGGCGGCGACTCTGCAGTTGAAGAAGGAGTTTACTTAACCCGCTTCGCTTCCAAGGTTACGATCGTTCATCGCCGTGATCAGCTGCGCGCGCAAAAAATTCTTCAAGACCGTGCATTTGCCAACGAAAAGATTGACTTTATCTGGAATCATACGGTGAAATCGATTAATGATACAAATGGAAAAGTGGGCAGCGTAACGCTGGTTTCGACGGAAAATGGCGAAGAGAAAGAACTGCCAGCAGACGGAGTGTTTATTTATATCGGAATGGTCCCTCTTTCAAAGCCATTTGAGAGCCTTGGAATTACTAATGAAAATGGTTATATCGAAACAAATGAGTTGATGGAAACCAAGGTTCCAGGGATTTTTGCAGCTGGGGATATACGCGAAAAAACTCTTCGCCAGATTGTAACAGCTACCGGTGACGGCAGTATCGCTGCTTCAAGTGCCGCCCATTATGTGGAAGAATTAAAGGAAGAAATGAAATTAAAACAATAATTGTGTGTGGAAAACGCTTCCAAAAAAGTTACTCGGTTTTAACTCTCCTGTAACAATAGTGAAATATTGATAAGGTATGATAAAGGAAATTGACCCCCTTTAAAAATATATACCTTTTCCAGCGCAGGTCCAGCAGCCTGCGCTATTTTTTTGTTTGCTGCAAATAAATAAGTTAGCCACGATAAATATTAACAGAAATATCAAATTTGTATTCATTGTGACTGCAACCTAAAAATAGTATAATGAAATGAATTATATCAGGATATTTCAAGGCGCTTACGCTTTAGTAAGAAGGTGTGTATTGTGCAGCGTGTCACTAATTGCGTATTAATAAGAGATGATAAAGTATTGTTGCTGCAGAAACCGAGGCGCGGCTGGTGGGTTGCTCCGGGTGGAAAAATGGAGCCAGGCGAATCGGTGCGGGACTCTTGCATTAGGGAATACCGTGAAGAAACGGGAGTATACTTAAAAAACCCACAATTAAAAGGAATTTTTACTTTTATTATGAAAGAAGGCGACCAGCTTTTATCTGAATGGATGATGTTCACCTTCGTGGCTGCTGATTCTGATGGACTTGATTTGGATGAATCGGAAGAAGGAAAACTGGAGTGGCATCCTATCAATCAGATTAAAAATCTGCCAATGGCCGCTGGTGATTATCATATTATTGATTATATGATTCATGGAAAAGGAATTATCTACGGTACTTTTACGTATACAAAAGATTTTGCACTGATCAGCTATCGATTAGATCCAAGCTAAATAACAGGGGGAATGGGAAATGAGTACCGGTTCGACAAGCGACACTCAGATGGTCATTATTACCGGAATGTCCGGAGCTGGAAAAACCGTAGCAATTCAAAGCTTTGAAGATTTGGGGTTCTTCTGTGTCGACAATTTACCTCCTACACTGCTTCCGAAATTCCTTGAACTTATGAAGGAATCAGGGAATAAAATGAATAAAGTTGCCCTTGTCATGGACTTAAGGGGAAGAGAGTTTTTCGATCACCTTTTTAAAGCCTTAGATGAGCTGGCAGAAACTTCCTGGGTAAATCCGCAGATTTTATTTTTAGATTCAGATGATGCAACCTTGGTTAGACGCTATAAAGAAACTAGGCGCTCTCATCCGCTTGCACCATCCGGTTCTCCGCTAGAAGGAATCACCCTTGAACGGGAGCTCCTTGAAGAGTTAAAAGGGCGTGCCCAATTAATTTACAACACTTCCCAGATGAAACCACGTGAATTACGTGAGAAGATATTAACGGAATTTACCGCGAATAAACAACTAATCTTTACTGTCAATGTCATGTCGTTTGGCTTTAAGCACGGGATTCCAATTGATGCGGATCTTGTTTTCGATGTACGCTTCCTGCCGAACCCGCACTATATCGACCATATGCGTCCGAAAACAGGCCTGGATGAAGAAGTCTCCAATTATGTTTTGAAATGGAATGAGACGCATAAATTTTTGGAAAAAGTTACGGATTTGCTAAATTTCATGCTTCCGCACTATAAGCGGGAAGGGAAGGCCCAGCTGGTGATTGCCATTGGCTGTACAGGCGGGCAGCACCGATCCGTGGCCTTAGCTGAATACATCGGCCGCTTTTTCCAAAATGATTACAAGACTTGTGTTTCACACCGTGACATTGAGAGGAGAAAGGATAAAACAACATGAGAGAGTTAAGACAGCCTCGCATTGTCGTCATTGGCGGGGGGACAGGATTGCCGGTATTATTGCGTGGTTTAAAGCAGTATCCTGTTGATATTACCGCCATTGTGACAGTTGCCGATGACGGGGGAAGCTCCGGACGGCTGCGCGAGGACCTGCATATCCCTCCTCCAGGTGACATTCGCAATGTTTTAGCATCCCTTTCCGATGTTGAACCCCTTGTTGAAGAAATGTTTCAGCATCGCTTTAAAACATCGAATGAACTTTCGGGACATTCGCTGGGAAATTTAATCCTGGCTGCGATGACCTCGATTACCGGGAATTTTGTTCATGCCATTCAAGAGATGAGTAAAATCTTGAATGTTCGCGGCAAAGTATTGCCAGCCGCGAATCAAAGTGTGATTTTGCATGCGGAAATGGAAGATGGCACGATTGTGTCAGGAGAATCGAAAATTCCTTACTCTGGTAAAAAAATCAAAAAGGTTTTTATGACTCCAACCAAAATTCGACCGTTGCCAGAAACGATTCAAGCGATCCGGCAGGCTGATTTAATCATCATTGGCCCGGGGAGCTTGTATACCAGCATATTGCCTAATCTGCTTGTTCCCCGTTTAGGGGATGAAGTGTGCCGTTCACATGCTAAAAAGGTGTATATATGTAATTTGATGACACAGGCTGGAGAAACACATGGGTATTCCGCAAGCGATCATGTAAAGGCTCTTTATGATCATATGAGCTGCGCTTTTATAGATACCATGCTTGTAAATAATGAAGAAGTTCCGCCGGATGTACAGCTCCGCTACAAAGAAGAGCTGGCCCTGCCGGTGGCATACGATTTGCCAGAGTTATTCCAACTTGGCATTGAGGTCGTACATGCTGAAATCGCATATTTAGAAAATGGGGCACTCCGGCACGATCCCAAAAAAGTGGCGAAAATTTTATATAATTTGCTGATTACTGAAACCAAAAAGCGGTATGAAGCGTAAATAAGGTATGCATGTAAAAAATGTTTTTAACTAAAGTAAGTGATTGGGGTGAGGGGAATGTCTTTCGCTTCGGAAACGAAAAAGGAATTAACTAACTTGGAAGTGAAAACTTGCTGTATTCATGCAGAGCTATCCGCTTTAATTCGCATGAACGGTTCCCTTTCCTTTTCAAATCGTAAGTTAGTTGTCGATATTCAAACCGAAAATGCTGCGATTGCCAGAAGAATTTATACGTTACTGAAAAAAAGCTACCAAGTCCAGGTGGAATTGCTAGTACGAAAGAAGATGCGCCTGAAAAAGAACAACGTCTATATTGTACGTTTATCCGAACAAGCGAAGGAGATTCTTGAGGACACGAAAATTCTTGGTGAAGGGTTTACCTTTATTCATGATATTGCACCGGAATTGATTAAAAAGAAGTGTTGTAAGCGTTCTTATCTACGTGGTGCATTTCTTGCCGGTGGTTCTGTCAATAATCCGGAAACGTCTTCTTATCATTTAGAAATTGCTTCGCTCTATAAAGAACATAATGATTCTTTGTGCGAATTGATGAATACATTCGGGCTCAACAGTAAGACACTGGAGCGGAAAAAAGGCTATATTACTTATTTAAAGGAAGCGGAGAAAATCACTGAGTTTTTAAATATCATCGGTGCTCATAATGCTTTGCTTCGGTTTGAGGACGTAAGAATTGTAAGGGATATGAGGAATTCAGTTAATCGTCTGGTAAACTGTGAAACCGCAAATCTCAACAAAACGATTGGTGCCTCCATCAGGCAGGTCGAAAATATCCGCTTCATCGATCAAACAGTCGGATTGCAAATCCTGCCGGAAAAGCTACGAGAAATTGCCGAGCTTCGTTTAAATTATACGGATGTGACCTTAAAAGAACTTGGTGAAATGGTCTCCGGCGGCACTATCAGTAAATCGGGTATCAATCATCGCTTAAGAAAAATTGATGACATCGCCCAGAAGCTGCGTGTTGGGGAAATGGAAGTTAGAAACTAGAATAGTTTGTGAAATTTTGAATAAGCTTCAAAGATATAAAGAGAAAAACATGAGGAGGAATACAATTATGCTAGTAAAAGAAGTGGAAGTAAAATTAAGAACAGGACTTCAAGCGCGCCCAGCGGCCCTTTTTGTCCAGGAAGCAAACCGGTTTTCTGCCGATATTTTTCTAGAGAAAGATGGCAAGAAAGTAAATGCCAAAAGCATTATGGGCTTAATGAGCTTAGCAGTCGGCTCAGGTGTCGTGATTAATATTATTGCAGACGGCGATGACGAAGAAAACGCCATTCATGCTTTAGCGGATTTTATTCAGAAGGAACATTAAAAAAAGGGTTTGGCACATTAAGATGCCAAACCCTTTTTATTATAATTAAGAGTGCACGAGAGAGGTTAACAAAGAAGGTGATGGTCATTGTGAAGAGCCGACAGTTCCCGAGAGAGGTAAAAAAAGAAGCCGGCGGTCATTGTGAAAAGCCGACAGTGCCCGAGAGAGGTTAAAAAAGAAGCCGATGGTCACTGTCATTAAAAAAAGCAACCGGCCCTAAGGCTAGTTGCTCAAAACAATTACTTTTTAGTTTTATCATCAAGAGAATTACGAGTAATAATGTGGTCAACTAGACCATATTCTTTCGCGCGTTCAGCAGTCATGAAGTTATCGCGGTCAGTGTCTTTGCTGATTACTTCAAGAGACTGGCCAGTACGTTCCGCTAAAATACCATTTAATTTTTCACGAAGGAAGAGAATGCGCTTAGCAGCAATCTCGATTTCAGTTGCCTGTCCTTGTGCACCGCCAAGTGGCTGGTGAATCATGACTTCGGCATTTGGTAGGGCATAGCGCTTTCCTTTTTCACCTGCTGCAAGAAGGAATGCACCCATGGATGCAGCCATACCGATGCAGATTGTTTGCACGTTTGGCTTAATGAACTGCATTGTATCATAAATGGCCATACCGGCAGTAATGCTTCCGCCAGGGCTGTTAATATAAAGGGAAATATCTTTTTCTGGGTTATCAGCTTCAAGGAATAATAATTGAGCAACAATGCTGTTTGCTACATGATCATCAATTGCGCTTCCAAGCATGATGATCCGGTCTTTTAATAGACGGGAATAGATGTCATATGCTCTTTCGCCCCGGTTTGTTTGTTCGATTACTGTAGGGATCAAATTCATTTTTTTTCCTCCTTTGATTAGAAAAGGTAAAAACATTATGTATTGTTATCATACACTGGATGGTCAATAAAGGTCAAACGGTTTGACTTTAAAAATGTTCGACAGCTTTCCCTAATTCATCTTATCCAGTTTAATTCATTTTAAACCCATTTTCTACTTGCAATGTGAAGGAATCTGGCATATAATAGGTAAGTCGCTAATAATTTTGCGCTCGTGGTGCAACGGATAGCACGTAAGATTCCGGTTCTTAAAATGGGGGTTCGATTCCCTCCGAGCGCGTCATGAAAGCCCTCTGTTTTTCCAAAACAGGGGGTTTTTATTTTGCTCGCCAACTACACTATTAACAATTTCCATATCCCAAAACCCCCTCTTTCATGTAAAATAGAAAATAAGGGGGAGAGATTAACATGAATTTAAAGGCAGGATTATGGCAACAGCAAACATTAAAACTCGCGATGACGCAGGAATTGTCCCAGGCGATTGCCTTATTGCAATATTCAGCGCAGGAACTGACAGCTTTTTTGGAAAATAAGGCGCTGGAAAATCCCCTTATTCAAGTGGAGCATGCGAATGTAAAGCCGATGAATCCCCTAATCGATCGAAATCGCCGCAAACACCAAAAGGAAGAAAAAGACTGGATTGACCAAATTGCGGAAAAGAAATTTTCGTTAGAAGAGCAATTAATTTCTCAATTAAACATAAAAAAAATGTCTGCGGAACAATTAAAAGTCATTCGCCATCTTATACAGAATCTCGATGAAAACGGTTACTTCTTGGGTGTTTTTAGTGAAATTGCTGAATACTTAAAGGTATCAGAGGATTTAGTAGAAGAATGTTTAGCCGTCCTGCAAACGCTCGAGCCAGCAGGAATTGGTGCAAGAAACCTTCAAGAATGCCTCTTGATGCAAATTTATTATCAAAATCCTAATAATGAGCTTGCCCTAAATATTATCGCTAACTATTTTGTTCCTTTCGCTGAAAAGAAATGGAAGCAAATTTCAAAAGAGCTTCAGGTTTCTTTAAAGGAAATTCAAGATGTTTTCGATGAGATTCAGGTTCTTAATCCAAAGCCTGCAGCGATTTTAACCGGGGGAACTGCTAGCGCAGCCTACATTACGCCCGATGCAATTATCGAACAAACTGAGGATGGTTTAACGGTTCGGATGTTTGATGATCCGATTCCAAGGATAAGCTTTAATGAAACGTACTATAAAAAATTCAAAGACCAGGATACTCAGGTAAACCGTTTTTTACAAGAAAAATTCCAGGATTACCAATGGATCTTAAAGAGCATTGAACAGCGGAAGGAGACACTGACAAAGGTTGTAGGAAAGATTGTCGAGAAGCAGCCTGCTTTTTTTCAAAAAGGTGCGCAATATTTAGTGCCTATGACGATGAAGGAAGTGGCCGCAGAACTAGACATTCATGAATCTACCGTGAGCCGTGCTGTAAGGGAAAAATACGTGCAAACGCCAGTAGGAACCGTAACGTTAAAATCCTTTTTTACCAGTACAATCCAAACGGTTTCAGAGGATGAAAATACCTCCTCCACCCAAGTTAAAAATGCTATTAGCAGGTTGATAGAAAAAGAGAATAAAGAAAAACCGTTATCAGATCAGGAAATTGTGGATCAATTGAAGACGGCAGAAGGAATTGTCGTATCAAGGCGGACCATTGCCAAATATCGCGACCAACTGGGGATTCCGTCCTCATCCAAAAGAAAAAGATTTAATTAAGGAAGGAACAAATCAATGCCGCAAATTACGTTATATACTAGAAATCGCTGCCCGCTTTGTGAGAAGGCAAAGGTAGAGCTTCTTGAGCTTAAAAAGGAGTGGGATTTCGAACTCAAAGAAATCGATATTGAGCAAAGTGATGAATTAACCGAGCTTTATGGATTGATGATTCCGGTTGTTCATCTCAATGGGAAAGAGGTTGCTTATGGGATGATTAACAAATTTGACATAAGTAACCGTTTACAGGAAAAAAAGGCGGATTTATAAGTTGAAATAGGTTTTCACTCCTGTTACAATGAAAATTGTAGCAAGGGTGATTTTTTTTTGAATCAGGTGGGACATAATATGTCTAGGGTGGACATTTTTTGACCAGCAACATATTATAAAGGAGCATGGTAATCATGCAGTCATTCATCGATATCACCAAAAGATTATTACCCGATTTCCTTCAGGTTCTGCAAAAACGCTATTCTATCCTGCGTTACATAGGATTTATGCAGCCAGTAGGAAGAAGAAGTTTAGCAGTCAGTCTTGGCTTTACCGAAAGAATTCTTCGTAGTGAAGTAGACTTCCTCAAAGATCAGAATCTTATTTACATTAACAATGTGGGAATGAGTTTGACTGACGAAGGGAAAAATTTACTAGAAGATTTGGAAGGTCTCATGCGTGAATTAAAGGGTATGGATGTCATGGAACTGGAATTAAAACACCGGTTGGGAATTCGAAAAGTCATTATTGTACCCGGTGACAGTGATGAGTCGTCTATGGTTAAAGGCGAGCTTGGCAAGGCATGTGCAGCTTGCATGAAAAAGCTTCTTGAAGGAAAAAATATCATCGCAGTAACAGGCGGGTCAACAATGGCGGCTGTTGCAGAAAGGCTTTCGCCAGAGTTTTTGAATAAGGAATTATTGTTTGTTCCAGCCCGCGGCGGAGTTGGGGAGGATGTACATAATCAAGCGAACACAATCAGCTCGATTATGTCTCAAAACACTCAATCAAAGCATCGCGTCTTTTATGTTCCTGACCAAGTCAGTATGGAAATTTATGAATCGCTGATTAAAGAACCTGACATCCATGAGGTTTTAAGCCTAATTAGATCAGCAAGCATGGTACTCCATGGAATAGGGGATGCTATCACAATGGCCAAAAGGCGAAAAAGCAGTCCTGCTATCTTAAAAAAGCTTGAACAGGAAAAAGCTGCTTCCGAGGCATTTGGTTACTATTTTAATGAAGAAGGCGAGATTGTCCACAAGGTTCTGACGATTGGTCTCCAGCTTGAAGACTTGGCAAACATTCCAAACGTGATTGCGGTGGCAGGGGGAGCCTCTAAGGCAAAAGCAATCAAAGCCTATATGAAACAAGCGCCGGCATCGACGATTTTAATCACCGATGAAGGTGTCGCAACCAGGTTATTGAAAGGGTAAATCCTTTTAAAAAATATACATCTTTACCCAAATAAAAGGAGGAATTTTATCATGGCAGTTAAAGTTGGTATTAATGGATTTGGACGTATTGGTCGTAACGTATTTCGTGCGGCATTAAAACATAACGATGTGGAAATCGTGGCAATTAACGATTTAACAGATGCAAATATGCTTGCTCATCTTTTAAAATATGATACTGTTCACGGAACTCTTGCTGAAGATGTAACAGTTGACGGTGAATACCTAGTAGTTGGCGGACACAAAGTAAAGGTTATCGCTGAACGCGACCCTGCACAGCTTGGCTGGGGCGACCTTGGTGTGGATGTAGTAGTTGAATCAACTGGACGTTTCACAAAGCGTGAAGATGCTGCGAAACACCTTGAAGCAGGTGCTAAGAAGGTTATCATTTCTGCTCCAGCTTCTAACGAAGATATCACAATCGTTATGGGTGTTAACGAAGACAAGTACGATGCGGCTAACCACCACGTACTATCAAACGCTTCTTGTACAACAAACTGCTTAGCGCCATTTGCTAAAGTATTAAACGATACTTTCGGAATCAAGCGCGGTATGATGACAACTGTTCACTCATACACAAATGACCAACAAATTCTTGATCTGCCGCACAAAGACTACCGTCGTGCACGTGCTGCTGCTGAAAACATGATCCCAACAACAACGGGAGCGGCAAAAGCGGTTGCTCTAGTTTTACCAGAATTAAAGGGCAAATTAAACGGTATGGCAATGCGCGTTCCAACTCCAAACGTTTCAGTTGTGGACTTAGTTGCTGAATTAAACCAAGAAGTAACAGCTGAAGAAATCAATGCAGCCTTAAAAGCGGCAGCTGAAGGCCCATTAAAAGGCATTTTAGCTTACACTGAGCTTCCATTAGTTTCTACAGACTTTAACGGAAGCACTGCATCTTCTACAATCGATGCATTATCAACAATGGTTCTTGAAGGCAACATGGTAAAAGTATTATCTTGGTACGACAATGAAGTTGGTTACTCAAACCGTGTTGTTGACTTAGTAGATTACATTGCTTCAAAAGGCCTATAATATTGGATTGAATTACCAACGGTAAATCCTTTATAATGGTTAATGGTATTCCAAGGGGAGTGGGGAGGATTCCCCCTCTCCTTTTTTATTGCTACATCATTACATATGTAGGAGGTCCTTTACTTGAACAAGAAAACCTTAAAAGATGTCGATGTAAAAGGTAAACGCGTATTTTGCCGGGTTGATTTCAACGTTCCAATGCAAGAGGGGAAAATTACGGATGAAACACGAATCCGTGCGGCATTGCCAACGATTCAGTATTTAGTAGACAATGGTGCAAAAGTGATTTTAGCGAGCCATTTTGGCCGTCCAAAGGGTAAAGTTGTCGAAGAAATGCGCTTAACCCCAGTTGGTGTTAGATTGTCTGAGCTTCTTGGCAAAGAAGTGAAAAAGGCGGATGAAGCTTACGGTGATTCTGTTAAGGCAATGATCGATACCTTGAACGAAGGCGACGTTCTTTTGCTTGAAAATGTTCGTTTTTATCCTGGTGAAGAAAAGAATGATCCAGAACTTGCAAAAGCATTTGCTGAACTTGCTGATGTTTATGTGAATGATGCCTTTGGCGCTGCACACCGCGCCCATGCTTCAACTGAAGGAGTGGCCCATTATCTTCCAGCCGTTTCTGGCTTTTTAATGGAAAAAGAACTTGAAGTTCTTGGCAAGGCTCTTTCCAATCCAGAGCGTCCTTTTACAGCGATCATCGGCGGTGCGAAAGTAAAGGACAAGATTGGTGTCATTGAAAATCTCCTTGAATTAGTAGATAACTTAATTATTGGCGGCGGTCTTGCTTATACATTTGTAAAAGCACAAGGACATGAAATCGGTAAATCTCTGCTAGAAGCAGATAAAATCGACCTTGCTAAGTCATTTATGGAAAAAGCAAAGGCGAAAGGTGTTAACTTCTACATGCCAGTTGATGCCATTGTTGCTGATGATTTCTCTGCAAATGCTAACACTAAAGTAGTCTCAATCGAAGAAATTCCTGCTGACTGGGAAGCCCTTGATATTGGACCAAAAACAGCTGAAATCTATCGTGATGTCATTCAAAAATCCAAGCTAGTGATTTGGAACGGACCTATGGGTGTGTTTGAAATCGATAAATTTGCTGGTGGAACAAAAGCGGTAGCAGAAGCACTTGCTGAAGCAGAAGGCACTTATTCTGTTATCGGTGGCGGAGATTCTGCAGCAGCAGTTGAAAAGTTTAATTTAGCGGAAAAAATGAGCCATATTTCCACAGGCGGCGGTGCCTCACTTGAGTTTATGGAAGGCAAAGCATTGCCAGGCGTTGTGGCCTTGAACGATAAATAATTTTTTTCACCAGAAAGGATGTGCCTCTATGCGTAAACCGATCATTGCAGGAAACTGGAAAATGAACAAAACTATTTCGGAAGCAAAAAGCTTTGCAGAAGAAGTAAAAGGACTTGTACCTGCTCCTGACAAGATAGATTCTGTTATTTGTGCACCAGCTTTATTTTTACAAAATCTTTTAGAAGTAACGGCAGGCAGTGATGTGAAAATAGGTGCCCAAAACATGCATTTCGAAGAAAGCGGTGCGTTTACGGGAGAAATCAGCCCTAAGGCACTTGCTGACCTTGGAGTACAATATGTGATTATTGGACACTCTGAACGTCGTGAAATGTTCAATGAAACTGATGATTCAGTTAACAAGAAAACTCTTGCGGCCTTTAAATACAACTTAACGCCAATCGTTTGCTGCGGCGAAACGTTAGAACAGCGTGAAAACGGGGAAACAAACCAATTAGTTGGTGACCAGGTTGCGAAGGCACTAGCTGGTTTAACAGAAGATCAAGTGAAACAAACGGTCATTGCTTACGAACCAATTTGGGCGATTGGAACAGGTAAGTCTTCCACTTCTAAAGATGCCAATGACGTATGTGCCCATATCCGTCAAGTAATTGCCCAGCAATTTTCACAAGATGTTGCCGATGCAGTGAGAATTCAATATGGCGGCAGCGTGAAACCGGAAAATATTAAAGAATATATGGCACAGTCAGATATTGATGGTGCATTAGTAGGCGGCGCCAGCCTTGAAGCACAATCATTCCTGCAATTATTGGAGGCAGGTAAGTATGAGTAAATCTCCAGTTGCACTCATCATCCTTGATGGATTTGGATGCAGGGGTGAAACAAAAGGGAACGCCGTGGCACAGTCGAAAAAACCAAATTTTGACCGGTTTTGGAGCACATACCCACATTCCCACTTAACAGCTTCAGGTGAAGCGGTAGGTCTTCCTGAAGGACAAATGGGAAACTCTGAGGTTGGTCATTTGAACATCGGTGCCGGCCGCATAGTTTATCAAAGCTTAACACGTGTGAACATTGCGATCCGCGAAGGGGAGTTTGAAAAAAATGAAACCTTCACCGGCGCTATGGAGCATGTGAAGAAAAACGGTACAGCCCTTCATTTATTCGGTTTACTGTCTGACGGTGGTGTTCACAGCCACATCAGCCATATGTTTGCTTTGCTTAAGCTGGCAAAAGAAGAAGGCGTGGAAAAAGTTTATGTTCATGCATTCCTTGATGGCCGTGATGTCGGTCCAAAGACTGCTGCAACATATATTCAGCAGACACTGGATAAAATGAAGGAGTATGGTGTCGGCGAGTTTGCCACCATTTCTGGCAGATATTATTCCATGGACAGGGACAAGCGCTGGGAGCGCGTCGAAAAGTCCTATCGTTCCATGGTATACGGTGAAGGACCATCTTATAGCAATCCCTTAGAGGTTGTGGAGGATTCCTATTCTCATGGAATCTTTGACGAATTCGTACTTCCATCCGTAATCACAAAAGAAGATGGTCAGCCAGTTGCCACGATTCAGGACAATGATGCTGTTATTTTCTATAACTTCCGTCCGGACCGTGCAATTCAAATTTCCAACACGTTTACGAACGAAGATTTCCGTGCGTTTGACCGCGGGCCAAAGCATCCGAAGGATCTGTTCTTTGTCTGCTTAACCCACTTCAGTGAATCGGTCAATGGTTATGTAGCCTTTAAACCGACTAACTTAGACAATACATTAGGTGAAGTGCTGTCGCAAAATAATTTGAAGCAGCTACGCATCGCGGAAACAGAAAAATATCCGCATGTTACCTTCTTTATGAGCGGAGGCCGTGAAGATAAGTTCCCTGGCGAAGAGCGGATTTTAATCAACTCTCCAAAGGTTGCAACCTATGACCTTCAACCGGAAATGAGTGCTTATGAAGTAACGGACGCGCTCTTAAACGAAATTCAAAATGATAAATTTGATGCCATTATCTTAAATTTTGCTAATCCAGATATGGTTGGACACTCAGGTATGCTGGAGCCGACTATTAAAGCCATCGAAACAGTGGATGAATGCTTAGGTAAAATTGTCGATTTAATCCTTGAAAAAGGCGGCACAGCCATCATTACAGCTGACCATGGCAATGCAGACGAAGTAGTAACGTTGGAAGGCGAGCCAATGACAGCTCACACAACAAATCCAGTACCGGTTATCGTAACAAAACAAGGTGCAGAATTACGTGAAGGCGGAATTCTTGGGGATTTAGCGCCAACCATGTTAGACTTATTAAATGTTGAAAAATCAGCAGAAATGACTGGTACATCGTTATTAAAATAATTCAATTTTAAGGAGAGAAAAACAAATGCCATTTATTGCAGATGTATATGCACGTGAAGTATTAGATTCCCGCGGTAACCCTACTGTTGAAGTTGAAGTTTTCACTGATTCCGGTGCTTTTGGCCGCGCTTTAGTTCCTAGCGGTGCTTCAACTGGTGAATACGAAGCGGTTGAGCTTCGTGACGGCGACAAAGAGCGCTACCTTGGAAAAGGTGTTCTTAAAGCAGTTGACAATGTAAACGAAATTATTGCTCCGATGCTTGTTGGCGAAGAGTTCAGCGTCCTTGATCAAGTGGCTGTTGATAACGCCCTTATCGAGCTTGACGGTACTGACAACAAAGGCAAATTAGGTGCAAACGCCATCCTTGGCGTCTCTATGGCGGTTGCTCATGCGGCTGCAAACTACTTAGATATTCCTTTGTACCAATACCTTGGCGGCTTCAACGCTAAGCAGCTTCCAGTGCCAATGATGAACATCGTAAACGGCGGCGAGCATGCTGATAACAATGTGGACATCCAAGAATTCATGGTAATGCCAGTAGGTGCTCCAAACTTTAAAGAAGCACTTCGCATGGGTGCTGAAATCTTCCACAGCTTAAAATCAGTTTTAAAATCTAAAGGCCTTAACACTGCTGTTGGTGACGAAGGCGGTTTTGCACCAAACTTAGGTTCAAACGAAGAAGCACTTCAAACCATCGTAGAAGCTATCGAAAAAGCCGGCTACAAGCCTGGTGAAGAAGTAATGCTGGCAATGGATGCTGCATCTTCAGAGTTCTACAATAAAGAAGATGGAAAATACCATCTTGCTGGCGAAGGTGTTGTAAAGACATCTGCAGAAATGGTTGATTGGTATGAAGAACTTTGCTCAAAATACCCAATCATCTCAATCGAAGATGGCTTAGACGAAAACGACTGGGAAGGCCACAAGCTGTTAACCGAGCGTCTTGGCAAAAAAGTTCAATTAGTGGGTGACGATTTATTTGTTACTAACACGAAAAAGTTAGCTGAAGGTATTGAAAAAGGAATTGGCAACGCCATCCTTATCAAAGTGAACCAAATCGGTACACTAACTGAAACGTTTGATGCGATTGAAATGGCAAAACGTGCTGGCTACACAGCTGTAATTTCTCACCGCTCAGGTGAAACAGAAGACAACACCATTGCTGACATTGCTGTTGCAACGAACGCGGGTCAAATCAAGACTGGTGCGCCATCACGTACAGACCGTGTGGCAAAGTACAACCAATTGCTTCGCATTGAAGACCAATTAGGTGAAACAAGCCAATACAACGGATTTAAATCATTCTACAATCTTAAGAAGTAATTTTTATAAAAATAACCCCTGCTCTTAATGGGCAGGGGTTTTGCTTTTTTTGGAAGTAAAAGCAGGGAAATAACCAGTTCATGTTTAATATAAAAATAAACGAAAAAACTGGGGAGACAAAGATGAAAAAATATTTATCTAAACTATCACGGACACAACGAATCATTATTCTCTTTGCTGTCCTCTCTTTGGGATTTATTTATTATTTTTCAAAAGGAGCATTGCCAATTCAAAAGGATGCGGTAACCGTTAAAGTACAAAAAACGGACGAAGGAGAAACCGTAATTCAAATCCATGATAAGAATAGCAAAGAAATTGCTAAAGACTTTTCGTTAACTATGACCGAAGAAGAAATACTGGATGCAATCCACAAAATGTCGCATCAAAAAATTATAGCTGATAAAAAGTGGGGGGCTATTCCTTTAACGAATGAGCGGATAAATCGGTTATTGGATGTAGTAAATGAAAATCAGTCAAACTATAAAAACACCGATGTTTATTACAGTATTTTAAAGCGTTGGGCTAAAGGTGATTTTTCTCGAGTCGACGAAGATCATAATGAAATCTGGGACCTTCAGGAGGGAACAGTCGGGAAAGCAAAGAGAATTGCCTCCGCCAAAGAAGAAAGAGATTTTATCGAGGAGAACTTCAAAGTCAAACAATAATCGGCATTCCCAAAAGCTGTCACAATAACTCCTATTGTTAAAAGGGAAATAATATGGTAAATTAAGAATACTGTGAAATGTACGTTCTAACAGGAGGTGGCCTTCATGCATGCATTAATTGTAACATTATTAGTAATCGTAAGTATTGGACTTATTCTTGTTGTATTACTACAATCAGGTAAAAGCGCTGGATTATCTGGTGCCATTTCAGGTGGTGCTGAATCCCTATTCGGTAAGCAAAAAGCACGTGGAATTGATTTGATCTTACATCGTATTACGATTGTATTATCTGTTTTATTTTTCCTGCTTGCTCTTGCAGTTACTTACTTCAAAATCTAATAATTAAAATGCAAAATCTGGCCCGTGGGTCAGGTTTTTTTTTGTGTAGAAGTGGGTGCTCGCGAAATAATTGTATAAACAGGCGAAATAAATTTGAAAGTGCGCGAAATAAATCCCAAAACACGCGAAATAATTCAAGAAATCCGCGAAATAAACATCAAAAACCGCGAAATTCACTTCCTATAAGCCTTTTTTCTGGAATGTTCACCACTGCTTTGCTTAAACTAAGATAAGCTTATTATATAGAAGGAGTTTTTTTGCATGAGAGTTACTTTACCAAAGCCATTTACTTTTGAGGGAGGAAAGAGAGCTGTCCTTTTGCTTCATGGTTTCACCGGCAATTCCGCAGATGTCCGGATGCTGGGGCGATTTCTTGAAAAAAAAGGCTACACAAGCCATGCACCCCATTACAAAGGGCATGGGGTTCCGCCTGAAGAACTCGTTCACACTGGTCCTGAGGATTGGTGGCAGGACGTTCTAAAGAGCTATGAATTTTTGAAAAATAAAGGCCATGAAGAGATTGCAGTAGCCGGACTTTCCCTTGGCGGCGTATTTTCTTTGAAATTAGGATACACTGTACCTATAAAAGGAATTGTAACGATGTGTGCGCCTATGTATATAAAAAATGAAGACGTAATGTACGAAGGGGTTCTCGATTATGCGCGGGAATTTAAGAAACGAGAAGGAAAAACAGACGAGCAAATCGAATTGGAAATGAACGAGTTTAAAAAGACGCCGATGAACACCTTAAAAGCACTGCAGGGATTAATTGCAGAGGTTCGCGATAATGTCGATATGATTTATGCGCCAACCTTCGTGGTCCAGGCACGCCACGACAATATGATCAACACCGAAAGTGCCAATATTATTTACAACGAAATCGAGTCAGTTGAAAAGGAAATCAAATGGTACGAAGAGTCTGGACACGTCATTACGCTTGATAAGGAACGCGATCAGCTGCATGAGGATGTCTTTAACTTTTTAGAAAAACTGGACTGGCGCGATTAAAAGGAGAGATTTTTTTGGAAGAAAACATACAAAAGCACATTGACAGGCTTTTGCAATATATGAAAGATGAAGCTTACAAGCCATTAACGGTTCAGGAGCTGGAAGCAGCATTTGGCATTGAAGATTCAAGTGCATTCAAGGAATTTGTCAAAGCCCTCGTGCAAATGGAGGAAAAAGGGCTGGTGGTCCGCACCCGCAGCAACCGTTATGGCCTTCCGGAAAAAATGAATTTAATCCGCGGTAAGCTGACAGGGCATGCGAAAGGCTTTGCATTTGTCGTTCCTGATGAACCTGGTATGGATGATATTTTTATCCCGCCAAATGAAACAAACACAGCGATGCATGGGGATATCGTTTTAGCTCGAGTTTCTTCAGAATCGTCCGGGCAGCGCCGCGAAGGAAGCATTATCCGCATCATAGAGCGCGGCGTCCAGCAAGTAGTGGGAACCTATGTGGAGAGCAAAAGCTTCGGGTTTGTGATTCCCGATGATAAAAAGTTTGCCAGTGATATATTCATTCCTAAATCAGCATCAAAGGGAGCGGTCGAGGGTCATAAAGTAGTCGTGAAGCTTGTCACCTATCCGGAAGGGCGAAAAAGTGCAGAGGGTGAAGTCATCACCATCCTGGGCCACAAAAACGACCCGGGTGTAGATATTCTTTCTGTCATACATAAGCACGGACTGCCGATGGCGTTTCCAGACGATGTATTAAAGCAAGCGGATGAAACACCAGATACCATTGATGAAAGTGAATTGGCCAACCGCCGCGACCTTCGCAACGAAATCATTGTGACGATTGACGGCGCCGATGCAAAGGACCTTGATGATGCCGTGACCGTTACCAAGCTTGAAAACGGCAACTATAAACTTGGTGTTCATATTGCCGATGTCAGCTATTATGTTAAAGAAGGAACACCTATTGATGTAGAAGCGGAAGACAGGGCGACGAGTGTCTATTTAGTAGACCGGGTTATCCCGATGATTCCACATCGTTTATCAAACGGAATTTGTTCGTTAAATCCAAAAGTAGATCGGCTCGTTTTATCATGTGAAATGGAAATTTCCTCAGAGGGTACTGTTGTTTCGCATGAAATTTTTCAAAGTGTAATTAAGACAACGGAGCGAATGACCTACCATGATGTGAACCGAATTCTCATTGATAAAGACGAAGAAACTCGCGCACGTTACGAACCTCTTGTTCCGATGTTTGAATTGATGGAGGAGCTCGCGGCGATTCTTCGAAATAAGCGGATGAAGCGCGGGGCGATCGATTTTGATTTTAAAGAATCAAAGGTGTTAGTGGATGAGGAAGGCAAGCCAACGGATGTCATTCTTCGCGAGCGCTCAGTAGCCGAGAGATTAATTGAGGAGTTTATGTTAGCGGCAAACGAAACGGTCGCTGAACATTTCCACTGGATGGAAGTACCGTTTATATACCGAATTCACGAAGATCCTAAGGAAGATAAGCTGCGGAAGTTTTTTGAGTTTATCACCAACTTCGGCTACATCGTAAAAGGAACTGCTAACGATGTTCATCCTAGGGCTTTGCAGGAAATTATCGAAGAGGTTCAAGGAAAGCCGGAAGAGATGGTTGTTTCAACCGTCATGCTTCGTTCGATGCAGCAGGCAAAGTATGATCCTGAGAGTCTCGGACATTTCGGATTATCAACGGAGTTTTATACTCATTTCACCTCGCCGATTCGCCGTTATCCTGATACTATCGTGCATCGCTTGATTCGTACTTATCTAATTGAAGGAAAGCTGGATGAAGCGACTCGGGAAAAATGGAATGCCCAGTTGCCGGAAATAGCCCAGCATTCTTCAAAAATGGAGCGCCGTGCCGTCGATGCCGAGCGTGAAACGGATGAATTAAAGAAAGCCGAGTACATGGAGGATAAGATTGGTGTTGAGTATGACGGCATTATCAGCTCGGTGACCAATTTTGGTATGTTTGTCGAGCTTCCGAATACCATCGAGGGTCTTGTCCATGTCAGCTACATGACCGATGATTATTACCGATTTGATGAGCGCCATTATGCGATGATTGGCGAGCGAACAGGAAATGTGTTCCGTATCGGCGATGAGATCACTGTTCGTGTTGTAAAGGTTAATAAGGAAGAACGTGTGATTGATTTTGAAATTGTCGGCATGAAGGGGACGCCACGCCGGGATCGTTCAGAAACACCAAAAGTTTTTAAAACCGGCAGTGATACCAATAAGCCGCGCAGGAACAAACAGCAAGGTGGACAAAATCAAGACCGTAATCAAGGGCGAAATAAGGAGCGCAATCAAGGCGGCAGCCAGCAAGGTAGTTCCGAAGCCGGCGGCGGTCAAGGCAAAAAGTCGAAAAAGAAACGTAAATTTTACGAAAATGTCCCAAAAAACAAGAGCACGAAGCGGAAAAACAAACGGAATTTTTAAACATCTAAAAAAGCAGTGCAATTTTGCATTGCTTTTTTAATTATAAAAATAGTGAAGCGGGTCGATAAGAACGGTTCATAAAGACCTTGAAGCGGAAAAAAGAGAGGCCGCG
>NZ_JBALPP010000095.1:32512-49802 GCF_036965425.1 Neobacillus drentensis
AAGAAGAGAGGCCGCGGTCAATAAGAGATTACCTCAATGTAGTCCAATTACGGATAACTGTGTGAACGGCATTCTTTTAATTGTACCAGGTAGATTATTTTGCTAAAATAAAATCCATAAACGAGGTGAAAAAAATGCCAAAAGGTGAAGGGAAAGTCGTTGCAAATAATAAAAAGGCTTACCATGATTACTTTATTGAAGAAACATACGAGGCCGGAATTGTTCTTCAAGGGACAGAGATAAAGTCCATTCGAGCAGGAAAAACCAATCTCAAGGATTCCTATGCGCGAATAATAAATGGAGAGGCTGTATTAATTGGTTTGCATATCAGCCCATATGAGCAGGGCAATCGCTACAATCACGACCCATTAAGAACAAGGAAGCTATTGCTTCATAAGCGTGAAATCGACAAGCTCATCGGCGAAACAAAAGAAGCGGGATATGCACTTGTTCCATTGAAAATGTATTTGAAAAATGGTTTTTGCAAGGTATTAATCGGTCTGGCAAAAGGTAAGAAAAATTATGATAAGCGTGAAGCGTTAAAGCAAAAAGAAGCGAAGCGAGAGATTGAGCGGGCATTCCGCGATCGTCAAAAGATGTAGCTTACAAATAAT
This sequence comes from Neobacillus drentensis, assembly GCF_036965425.1. GTDB lineage: Bacteria > Bacillota > Bacilli > Bacillales > Cytobacillaceae > Neobacillus > Neobacillus drentensis_F. Next base: position 33,127 of record NZ_JBALPP010000095.1, read on the forward strand.
TACAATTGAAATCTCCTCACAATGTGTTATAATAAGTTTGTCGCTAAGGTGCGACACAATCTTTTGCTCAAACAGCTTACTTGAGCATCCGATAACGTCTGCTAGAATCATTAAGTTGATTTAGCACATTTTATAATGGGGACGCTACGGATTCGACAGGGGTAGTTCGAGCTTGGGTTGCGAGTCGAGGGGATCGGCCTCGTTAAAACGTCAACGCCTATAACTGGCAAAACTAACAACAACTTAGCTTTCGCAGCTTAATACTGCATAGCTGTTCGCCCCTCCATCGCCTATGTGGTAGGGTAGCGGACTCACTCTTAGTAGGCTACGCCGGAGTCCACCGTCTGAGGGCGAAGGAAGAGAACAACCAGACTAGCTGACCGGACGCCTGTCGATAGGCAAATGGCTCAGCGAAACGCGAATATGTCGACTACACTCGTAGAAGCTTAAGTGCCGATATCTTTGGACGCGGGTTCGATTCCCGCCGTCTCCACCATACATAGGTGGATAACAAGACCAGTCAAAAAGGCTGGTCTTTTTTATATTCGAAAAAAAGATTTCTCAAAAGCTATTTTCTTTTTAAGTAATTCCTTATTATATTTACCGTTCCTTGGAGTACACTTTTCATAGTTTTCCAGTATCCATAATGCTCGATTTCTTTTTTTGTTCACTCTAAGAAACAGAGAATTGACAAAACCAAAGTAAAAAGGAGATTCTTTTGGCTATGTATTTACCGAAAAATATTCTATAATTGGGGGGCTATAAAAATACTGGCGGTATGAAATGTTAGCTAATGATGTTTCAAAGTATTTTTGAACCTCTTAAGGAAAATGATGGGAAATATAGATTCGGAAAACAGATTGTTTAGGGTGTGAAAAAAATGCTGGAAGAGATATTGCAACAAGTTCAAAAGGGCAAATTAAGTGTTTCAGAGGCTAAAAATAAGTTGGCTACATATGAGAATTTAGGCTTTGCCAAGGTCGATCATCATCGTAAGAATCGTCAAGGGTTCCCGGAAGTGATTTATGGGGAAGGGAAGACGAAAGAACAAATTCTTTCCATCATTCAAGCCATCAAATTAAAAGGTAATGATGTCTTAGTTACACGGATATCAGAAGAAAAAGCTGATTTTATCCTTCGTGAGTATCCTGAATTTATCTATAATGAAACAGCACAGATTCTCTTCTGGAAAGAGAACAAAAATAGTAAGGATTCTTATCAAGGCTACGTTGCCATTGTTTGTGCTGGTACATCAGATTTGAGGGTGGCCGAAGAAGCAGCAGTAACAGCAGAGGCATTGGGAAGTGAAGTACGCCGCTTTTATGATGTAGGTGTCGCTGGGATTCATCGCTTATTTGATAATATTGAACAAATCCAACAGGCGACTGTTTCAGTAGTAGTAGCAGGAATGGAAGGCGCATTGCCAAGTGTCGTTGGGGGACTTGTATCGCATCCGGTCATTGCCGTCCCAACCAGCGTTGGTTATGGCGCCAATTTCCATGGTCTATCAGCGTTATTGACCATGTTGAATTCATGTGCGTCTGGCATCAGTGTTGTAAATATTGACAATGGATTTGGTGCTGCGTACAACGCTGTACTGATTGATAACATCGCAAGAAAAGGAGGCAACAAAGGATGAAAACACTTTATATCGATTGTTTTTCGGGGATCAGCGGTGATATGTTCATTGGAGCACTTTTAGATGCAGGGGCAGATCCGGCTGTATTAGAAAATGAATTAAAAAAGCTTAATTTTGAAGATGAATATCAATTGACGTGGAAGAAAATCGTGAAGAACGGAATCACAAGTACTAAGTTTGATGTAGTGTTAGCAGAAACTGGTCACCATCATGAACATAATCACCATCACCATGAGCATGACCACCATCATGAACATAATCACCATCACCATGAGCATGACCACCATCATGAACATGATCACCATCATCACGAGCATGAACATCATCATGAACTTGATCACCATCATCATCACCGTTCATACAGTGATATTGTAAAAATGATTGAATCATCCGAATTGGCCCCTGAAGTGAAAGAGACTTCAATAAAAATCTTTCGGAAAATTGGTGAAGCAGAAGGGCATATTCATGGTATGCCATTAGAAAAAGTTCATTTTCATGAAGTAGGTGCAGTCGATTCGATCATTGATATTGTTGGAGCGGCCATCTTAATTCATCAGTTAGACATTAAGAAAATAAAAGCTTCAGCTGTTCCTGTCGGCTCAGGAAAAATACATATTGATCACGGTATTTATCCAGTTCCAGCACCAGCCACACTAGAGGTACTAAAAGGTGTACCGATTGAACAAAGCAATGTGCGATTTGAACTTACAACCCCTACGGGTGCAGCTATTGTAGCAGTGCTGGCAGAAGAATTTTGCGCGATTCCATCTATGAAAGTAGAATCAATTGGGTATGGTGCTGGAACCAAAACTTTTAAAGACCGTCCAAATGTACTCCGTGTCATTGTTGGAAAATAGGCCGTAGGAGGAGTAAAATTGGTTTCACATCCTCATAACAACCCCAGAATATGAGGAGTGTAAAGAAATAGCCCAACTTCATCGTATCCCATTGAAACAAATATATGAGCAGGTTTGGAAGAAACTCAATCAAGATTAATAAAAATGTTCAGCAAAGCGGTTAAAGGTTATGGCCTTTATCCGTTTTTTTTATCATTAATAGTTGGTAATACCTTGCAGATTTAAGGAGAGAATAAAAATAGTTCAGTCAATTCGCCTAATTGTGTTGCGGGAATAAGAGGTGATCTTTCGATAGAAATGATATTTGTTGAAAAAACTAACAAAAAATAATACAACTTGTCCTATTGACAACTTTTAACGAAGATAATAAAATGATAACGTTAACATGTGATGCGATATACGACAGTATTACAAATTCTATGAATCACGCCTGATAAAAATGTTGCAATTTTATCTTTAGGTTAAGAAAATAGATGTTTCATAGAACAACATTTCTAACTAAAGCGAATAATAGGGAATAAAGATCAGTGAGTCTAAACTCCTGATATTTTTATCCGCTTTGATGAAAGCATTTGCAAACGTGCCGAGAGTCATTTGGTGAAGGGGCAGAAATGTTGTATGTAAGAACAATCGATATACGTCAGATGTAAAAGAAATCATCTAATATTTTTATAAAAAAAGAAGGAAGATGGGGGAAAACAATTATGCCTTTAGTAATAATTGCAATAGGGGTAGTATTATTACTTATTTTAATTATGCGCTTCAAATTGAACACGTTCGTTTCATTAATCATTGTTTCATATCTTGTTGCTTTAGCATTGGGCATTCCAATGAAGGATGTTGTTCATTCAATTGAAACCGGTTTAGGTGGAACGCTTGGTCATATTGGAATCATCTTTGGACTTGGCGCCATGCTTGGCCGATTAATCGCCGATGCAGGTGGTGCACACCGAATCGCAACAACCTTAATTAATAAATTCGGTGAAAAAAGAATTCAATGGGCTGTTTTAATCGCTTCATTCATTTGTGGAATCGCTTTATTCCTTGAAGTTACCATTGTATTATTAATCCCAATTATTTTCTCGATTGCAAAAGAACTAAAAGTTTCCATTGTAAAACTAGGTCTTCCGATGGTTACAGCTGCCCTGGCGGCTCATGCTTTCTTGCCACCGCATCCGGGCCCAATTGCTGTTGCAGCAGAATATCATGCCAATGTTGGTCTCATGTTACTTTACGGAATCATCATTGCCATCCCAACGGTCATTTTAGCTGGTATTTGGTATCCAAAAATTGCACAAAAAATTGTACCGTCTGCATTCACTAAAGAAGGCAGTTCATCTTTTGGGGTACAAAAAACATTTAAATTAGAAGAAACACCAGGTTTTGGAATCTCTGTTTTCACTGCACTATTTCCTGTCATCTTAATGTCTATTGGCGCTATTGTTGATATCACCCAGCCAGAATTAGGATTTAAGGATAACGCGTTAGTAGGCTTTATTCGCTTTATTACGAACTCTGACTCTGCTATGATTCTTTCCGTTTTATTCGCAGTCTTCACCATGGGATTACAAAGGAAAATTCCGGTGAAAAAGTTAATGGATTCTTGTTCCTCAGCGGTGAATGCCTTGGGAATGCTGCTTTTAATTATCGGCGGCGGCGGCGCCTTAAAACAAGTGCTTATTGATGGCCATGTTGGTGATTATGTCGCAAAATTATTTGAAGGTACCCATATGTCACCAATTCTTTTTGCCTGGATTGTCGCAGCATTATTACGTGTTTGCTTAGGATCTGGAACGGTTGCTACCTTAACAACACCTGGATTAGTACTTCCATTGCTTTCCACTATGCCGGATGTTAACTTGGAACTGGTTGCTTTGGCAACAGGAGCCGGAAGTGCAATCGCATCACACGTGAACGACGCTGGATTCTGGATGGTTAAAGAATCTCTAGGCATGAACATCAAAGAAGCATTTGGAACTTACACGGTGCTTTCAACAATCGTTGGTGTATCAGGATTAGTCTTCACTTTAATATTAGATATGTTCTTATAAAATAAAGAAGGGGCCATTTTATAGATTCTATAAAATGGTTTCTTTTTTTAATGGATAAAAAATTTGCGAATATTGCAAATCAAATTACTGCCTGCTTTTACTTTAATAGAAATTAGCTTATACTTTTAATAGTGTTGCAAAATGCATAAGTCAAATCAGATATGGTTTAAAATATTGAGATAGGTGGAATTCGGCATGAATGAGAAGTATGAAAAGTTGAAAGAAATTTTACGTGAAATGGGAAATGTAGTTGTTGCTTTTTCGGGTGGTGTGGATAGTACTTTTTTATTAAAAGTAGCTGTTGATGTTTTAGGAGTGGGACAAGTCCTGGCTGTGACGGCTGATTCGGAAACGTACCCTTCCAGTGAATTAGAAGAAGCTAAAAGATTAGCAAAAATGATTGGGGCAGACCACCAAGTGATTGAAACCTCTGAATTAAATATACCAGGCTATGTAGAAAATGACCAAAACCGCTGCTATTTCTGTAAAAATGGCTTGTTTGAACAAATTATTCCTATTATGCATCAGCAGGGGTTTGAAAACGTAGTATATGGTTTGATTGCTGACGATATGAGTGAGCATCGTCCTGGTGTACGTGCAGCCAGAGAACATGGTGTCCGCGGGCCGCTCCAAGAGGCGAATCTTTTTAAAGAAGAAATCCGAGAGCTTTCGAAACAATTAAACTTGCCTACCTGGGAAAAACCTTCTTTCGCCTGTTTATCGTCTCGCATTGCTTATGGTGAAAAAATTACGCAGGAAAAATTAACGAAGATTGAAAAATCCGAGGCTTATATCAAAGGCTTGGGAATTAGACAAGTGCGCGTGCGGACACATCAAGAGATCGCAAGAATTGAAGTAGAGCCTCAGGATATGCCATTGGTGCTGGCACACTACCAAGATATATTGGAAAACCTCCAACACTTCGGTTACAAATATGTCACGCTTGATCTTCAAGGCTATGTCAGCGGCAGTATGAATAAAGTGTTGAAACCAAGCTTTACTAAGGTGAGCCAATAATGGAAAATAGAAGAATAGAGGATATCTCAGTAGGTGAAGGGTAATGATGAAGACATTGGTGATTGTCCCTTATGAGGGATTGTTTGAAATGATGAAAGAAATCCAGCAACAGGTGGATGACATTCAATTAGATATTGAATTAGGGAACTTGCATGAAGGGGTAGCTATTGCCAAGGCAGCTGAGCATAATGGCTACCATGTCATCATCAGCCGCGGCGGAACAGCTTCGATGATTCAGGAGGCCGTATCTTTACCTGTGATAGATATCCAGGTGACTGGCTATGATGTATTACGCATTATCACACTCGTTAAAGGATTTTCACGTAAAGCTGCCATTGTTGGTTTCTCGAATATTACACATGGGGCTTCTACGATCTGTAAGCTGCTTGATTTAGATATTGAGACATTCACGATTACACAGGAGATCGAGGTTCAAGAAAAATTAGCCCATTTAAAAAGCCTTGGCTATGAGGTGGTCATTGGAGACGTTGTAACGGTCCAGTCTGCCAGACAATTGGGGCTGACAGGAGTTCTCATTACTTCTGGTAAGGAAGCTATTATTGATGCATTAGAAGAAGCGAGAAGGACTTATCGGATATATTCGCAGCTCCAACAGGATGTTTCTTTATTTCAATCGATTCTCGATTGCAATGAACAGGCGGTCGGGGTTTTTAACCGCGAAGAAAAAATGGTATATGGAAATGAGCGTTTCAATAAAGAATTTCATGGTATGAACCTAGAGAATTTGCCGGAAATTAAAAGATTAATACAAGAGACGAGAGATGAAATTCAAATCAAAACCATCCACATCCATCCTTCGTTTTGGAAAATAACAGCAAGCTCTAAAGAGGATGCGGTTGTCTTATTTTTTGAAAAAAGCCTTTCTCATCAAACGCATTTTCAGGATCGGGAAAGTATCCAAAAGAATGCGATAGAAATTCATACATCCGCATCGTATACCCCGATTTCAGGAAAAAGTGAAGCGATCCAGCGGGTGTTAAAACAAATCGATCAATACAGTATAGGTGAAGAACCCGTCTGGATTATTGGAGAAACGGGAAATGGCAAAGAATTAGCTGCCCTATCCCTTTATTCAAAAAGGAAATCGATGAATGAACCTTTTATCGTCGTACATTGTGACGTATTAAACGCAGAGCAGCTAAAGGATCTGATAAACGATGACTTTCTCCGAACGTTTGCGAATGGGGTTATCTACTTAAAGAACATCGATCAGCTGAACGGTTATTTGCAAAATGAATTAAACAAAATCGTCCAGAATGAAAAGTATAATAAGCTGCAATGGCTTGTGTCTTCTGAATGCAATATGGAAGAAAAGGTCAAAACTGGCACTTTTAATGGTGAATTGTATCATTCGTTAGGAAAATTATCCATTTGTATACCGCCGCTCCGGGAACGCAGAGAAGATATTGAGGACTTGGTCCATGTCTTTATTTCTGAATTACATCCCAAATATGGCAGTTTGGTGGTGGGGATTCGACAGGACGCATTAATGGAATTGACCAACTATGATTGGCCAGGAAATGTTGAACAGCTCAAACAAGTAATCGAGCAATTGTTTTTACAAACAAAAGCTTATTATATTGAAAAAGAGGATGTTGACGTCGTTTTAAAACGATTCGATCAGCAGGAGAAGAAGATTGATGCATTGGCACCGATCGATTTAAGCGGAACATTGGAAGAAATCGAAAAACAAGTAATCACGAAGGTGCTCGAAGAGGAAGGGTTGAATCAATCCAAAGCAGCTAAACGTTTAGGGATTAACCGCTCGACCTTATGGCGCAAGCTAAAATAATAGCTTGCCTTTTTTTATGGCGAAAATGATGCAAATAGCAACATAATGAAAATTTTGTAGAAATTTTTATAAATAAATATTGCTAAATGCAACATTTTGATTTAATATTAATAGTGCTGAAAGCGTTTTTAACGCTTGAAAATGAAACAGTATTTAGAGCCGTTATAAGAGCCAAACTTGAATAGGCGATGGAAGTCGGACTAAAAATAATAAAACGCAAACATATTGAAATTGCGCGTAAAGGGGGTAGGGATGCAGGTGAAACTAGCGGTGATAGCAGATGATTTAACAGGTGCAAATGACACGGGTGTCCAATTTGCCAAACAGGGCCTACACACCACTGTGCTATTTTCAGATACAACATTACAACCATCACATTTAAATGAAGATGTCATCGTTTTAAATTCAGATAGCCGAGCGGTCGATTCGAGAAAGGCTTACAGTGTCGTTTTTCATCTGGCAGAACAATTGAAAAACCTAAATGTTCCAAAGCTATTTAAGAAAATAGACTCCACCATGAGAGGAAATATTGGTCCGGAAATTGATGCCGTCATGGATGTATTTAATTATAAGATTTCGTTCGTTGTCCCCGCTTTCCCAAAGAGCAACAGGATTACAATGAATGGTAATCATTTTGTTAATGGTATCTTACTAGGGGAAACGGAAATCGCACAAGATCCAGTCACCCCAGTAAAAGAAAGTTACCTGCCTAAATTGTTGCAGGAGCAAAGTAAACGGGAGATTGAAATCATTTCTATCTCTGATGTAAGGAAAGGAAAAAGCCATTTATCTAAGAAGATGCATGACCTGTCCTCAGGGGAAATGTCGAAAATCATTATCGTTGATGCCACAACGGATGAAGAACTAGAGACGATTGTGGAAGCTGCAGAAATTTTGCATGAGAATTTTCTTTGGGTTGGTTCAGCTGGGATTGCTTATCATCTTTTCAACACAGGCCAGCCTGAGGAGCAACTATGCAGCAAACAAACTGGGGAAAGACATCCGGTACTAGTGGTAGCAGGCAGTGTGAATCCGATCATTGATCGGCAAATAGACGTGCTGAAAGAGAAAAATCATGTTGAAGAAATTGTGATTTCTCCTGAAGAATTCTTTTACGAAAATAGAAGAAAACGTGAAATTGATCGGATTGTGAAAACAGGTCAAGCTTTATTGGAAAAAGGCGATTTAGTGATCACAACCAACCGGGAGCGCGAAACCATCAACAGGGTGAAGGAGCTTCAACGCCAGCTTGGTTTATCGAACTTTGATGTAGGGAATACCATTGCTCAATCGATGGGGATCATTGCAGGCCGATTAATAGAAAGCAGGAAGATTTGCGGGGCCGTTTTAACAGGCGGTGAAATTGCAGGAGCCACATGTAAAGTATTGAATGGCGAAGGAATTCGGGTCATTGGGGAAGTAGAAGCCGGTATTCCTTACGGGAAATTGTTCGGCGGCTTCTTCGACGGGATGCCTCTTGTGACAAAGGCGGGCGCATTTGGAACGGAACAAGCCCTTTCAAAAGCTCTTCAAACGATTACTGAAGTTAATGCGCATATTGAAAACTGCGATAGAAGATATATAAATATTTCATAAATGACAATTGGAAATTTTATAATGGGAGGAAACAAAAATGGCAGCCAACAAACCAAGCATCGCGATTACAATGGGGGATCCATCAGGAGTAGGACCGGAAATTATCGTTAAATCGTTAAACGATCATAACATCTATGAAAATTGCCGACCATTTGTAATTGGCGATCTTAAAATTTTAAAAAGAGCTTTAGATGTAACCAATAGCGATCTTCAATTGAATAGCATTTCAAATCCGGAAGAAGCAAAGTTTCAATACGGAACCATCGATATTATTGATTTGGATTTAGTTTCTGAAGATTTACCGTGGGGACAAGTTTCTGCTGAGGCAGGAAATGCGGCATTCCGCTATTTAGAAAAGGCGATTGCTCTTGCAAATGAAAAACAAATTCATGGAATTTGTACCGCACCTTTAAATAAAGAGGCGCTTCATAAAGCTGGCCATATTTACCCAGGACATACTGAAATATTAGCGGAATTAACCAACACAAAAGACTTCGCGATGATGCTTTCCGCTCCTGGATTACGTGTTATTCATGTAACTACCCATATCGGAATTATCGATGCGGTTAAAAAAATTAATGTTGACCGTCAATACACAGTTATCAAACTTGCACATGATACTTTACAAAAAGCAGGGATTAAATCTCCACGCATCGCCGTTTGCGGAATTAACCCTCATGCCGGCGAAAATGGCCTTTTCGGAAATGGAGAAGAAGAAGAAAAAATCATTCCTGCAGTAGAAAAAGCTCAGGCAGAAGGAATTAATGTACAAGGGCCTCTTCCAGCCGATACCTTATTCTTTAGAGCAAGACGCGGCGATTTTGATATTGTTGTGGCACAATATCATGACCAGGGGCATGGGCCAATTAAAGTATTGGGTCTGGAAGCCGGCGTCAATATTACGGTTGGTCTTCCAATTATTCGTACAAGCGTTGACCATGGAACCGCTTTTGATATTGCCGGAAAAAATATCGCGGATGAGCTTTCGTTAAAAGAAGCAATTCGGATGGCGATTGAATTGGCTCCTGAGAAATTATAATAAAGATATTCAAGCAAGAGGTCATCGATGATCTCTTGCTATTCACGTATTGTCAATAAAGAAAGGGGACTTGTATGATGTCTTTTCCTAAAATGGCTAAAATTAGACAAAATTTTGTGGTGGAAAGTCTAAAGGATATTCCAGGAACGATTTCCGAGCAATTTAATCATGTGAATGCAGACGAAAAAATAAAGCCTGGCATGGAGATTGCCATTACCGTAGGAAGCAGGGGGATTAACAACATTCCTTTAATTGTGAAAAGTGTAGCTGATGAAATTAAGAAAAGAGGCGCAACACCATTTATCATTCCTGCCATGGGAAGCCACGGAGGCGCAACAGCTGAAGGGCAGAAAGAGATGGTGGAAAGTTTAGGTTGTACGGAAGAATTCACTGGTTGTGAAATTCGTTCATCCATGGATGTGGTGGAAGTCGGAGTCACGTCAGCAGGTATTCCTGTTTATGTGGATAAGATTGCTTACAATGCTGATGGAATTATCGTAATGGGCCGTGTGAAGCCGCATACCGATTTTAAAAATAAAATTGAAAGCGGCGTCTTAAAAATGGCTTCTATTGGTATGGGCAAACATAAGCAGGCATTGGCTTTACATACTTATGGCATTTATGGAATTAGTGAGATGATGCCTGAAGTAGGAAAAGTAGCAATTGCCAATTCCAATACCTTATTTGGTGTAGCAATTGTGGAAAATGCTCATGAAGAAACGGCGATTATTGAAGCGATTGAAGCAGAGCAAATTGAAGAGCGTGAAAGAGAATTATTGAAAAAAGCCTTTAACTTGATGCCCAGTCTTCCTGTCGATGAAATCGATATTTTAGTCGTTGATGAGATTGGCAAAAACTACAGCGGCACGGGTATGGATACGAATATTATTGGCCGAATCCGTGTTTTAGGAGTCGAAGAGCCGAAAAAGCCTAGTATCAAATATGTGATTGCTTCCAATTTAAGTGAAGTAAGCCACGGTAATGCATTAGGAATTGGCTTAGCGGACCTGACAACTAAGCGATTATTCGAAAAGATCGATTTGAAAACTATGAATGAAAATGTAGTCACAAGTACATTTTTAGCTCGGGCTAGTATCCCAATTGTTCTTGATAATGACCAAGAAGCACTAAAAGCGGCTTTACGCGCTACATGGGGAGTGGCTTCCGAAGAGGCAAGAATCGTAAGGATCCCAAATACTCTTCACATTGGGGAGTTATTTGTATCTGAAGTTATTTTTAATGAGTTGAAGGATAAAGAAAACATCGAAGTTTTAGAGGATCTGCAAGAAATGAAGTTTGATGCAGATGGTTATTTCTTATCTTTGTAGCATTTATTTTTTGAGTATATTTCAGATAAACAAACATCAGAAAGAAGCTATCCTTTCCACATCGGAAAGGATAGCTTTTTTTAATGATTCATATTGTTCATGTTCATATTATTCATATTCATGTTGTTCATATTGTTTTGCATCTGTGGCATTCCTTGCGCAGGCGCAAATGCGTTCAAGATTTGCTGCATATCCTGCTGGGCAAGCTGCGGAACTTGGTAGTAATGGTTTTTATTTTGATAAATAGAAAGTTCATATGCCATTTCAATACAATTCGGAACGGAGTCAGCAAGCACACGGCGCACAACTGGATTGGTTACCTCACATGCAGCTACGGTCTTCATCGAAGCGCCAGTTTTACAAGAGGCAAGCATGCAGCTTGAAATGTATTCATCATTAATCTCAGAAGCGGATTGCCAAGGTTTTTTCGGCTGAGAAGGCTTCATGCCATATACCCAATCGTTGCCCTGCTTCATCATATATTTTCCTGTCGGCTTTGATGGATCTTGTCCTGTTTTGAAACACTCCAAGGTGATGTTGTATTCATCCTGCATAAATTGATACTGACGATCGAGAATATCCATTAATTCTGGATCTTTTACGTGTTGACGCAGCATTAAATACGAATTCATCGTACCAATAGCGCTTGATATAACTTCATGTACATCGAAAAGTTCATGGCCCCCGTGATTCATTTGCGGCGGTACTGCTCCTGTATGCATATTTTGGTGCATTTGTCCTTGTGGTTGGTTTTGCATCATAATTGAATCTCCTCCTATTGATAATGAACATAACCATAATTAGTATGTTTCGGGAAGCGAGAGTTATTCAAAAATTATGGAAAGAGGAGTTTTAAAGAAACTCTTGAACGTCAATAATGAATTCTAGTTGATTATTCAGGGGTGTGCAGAATGAAAGAAGAATTGAAGGTATTTTATCGGATATTTATTACCACAAAGGATGCAATTGAAAAATTTATGAATATGCTCGATCCGGTTATTCAAAATGCAACTGACGATCATGAGCGGTTGTATTACCACCATATTTTTGAAGAGGAGGAGCAACGGCTGTCGCGCTTGGTGGAACTTATTCCACTCATCAGCAAATTTGAAAAGGAAAAAAGCGAGAAGGATTTTGCTCCGACCAATAATGAGTTTAATCGACTTTTGCAAGAGCTCAATCTTGAAAAGTTCGGCTTACATAACTTTGTGGAACACCTCGATTTAGCCTTATTTCGCTTTACAGATGTAGAGCGGAGCACGATGCTTAATCAATTGCGGGAAGTATCTTATCAGGACTATCAGCAGGTAAAAGCGATGTTAAACGAGATCAACAGCCGTTTTGATACGAACTATGTTGACCCGCATGCCCATCATGACGAGCATCATGATCATTTAGACCGCTCGGGCTCTGCACCAGTTGCAGCTGCCCCAGTTATCGGTGCAGCTAAAATGAAAAAAGGATTTACAGTCGGAAGTTTAAGATAAATAACGGGGTTTTCGCGGAATAAATCGCAAAGAAGGCGGAATTAATCATAGATTCCGCGGAATTATTATCAAACTTCGCGGAATAACGGCTACAATTAGCGGAAATCACTCAAAAACCCGCGTAATCCTGAAACAATGAATTAAATAAGGAGAGGAAAAACGAATGAACAAATCACAATTATTCCCTGATTCGCCCCTAACGGATCAAGAATTTTCCCAATTAGATAATACTGTCATTGATACAGCGCGCAGGCAGCTCGTCGGCCGCCGATTTATCGAATTATACGGCCCGCTCGGACGCGGAGTTCAAGCAATAGCCAATGACATATTTACGGAAAACAACGAAGCAAAAATGGATATCCAAGGCTCCTTTGATACTACCTTCGAATCCAGCAAACGCGTTAACCATACGATTCCCTTACTATATAAAGACTTCGTTTTATTTTGGCGCGATCTGGAACAAGCCAAGGTATTAGACATTCCGATTGATTTCTCACCAGCTGCCAATGCTGCCAGAGACGTCGCCAATTTAGAGGACCAAATGATTTTTCACGGGGCAAAGGAATTCGACATCCCAGGATTAATGAATGTTCCAGGCCGTTTAACCCATCTAATTGGGGAATGGTATGAATCAGGAAGTGCCTTTCAGGATATTGTCGAGGCCAGAAGCAAGCTGCTCGAGATGAATCACCATGGACCCTTTGCGCTTGTCCTTTCACCGGAACTCTATTCCCTTATCCACCGTGTACATAAGGATACAAATGTTTTAGAAATTGAACATATTCGTGAATTGGTGACAGATGGGGTGTTCCAATCTCCGATGTTAAAGGGCAGGGCTGGAGTCATCCTCAATACCGGACGAAACAACCTCGATCTTGCCGTATCAGAGGATTTTGATACAGCCTATATGGGGCAGGAAGGGATGAACCATCCGTTCCGTGTATATGAAACCGTTGTTTTAAGAATCAAACGGCCGTCCGCCATCTGCACTCTGGAATCGGTAGGAGATTAACCGGTGGGGCAGCGAGCATTTACGGTTGGCTCCCTCATTCCAGGCAGCACAGCGCCAGCCATTCAGCAGCCACAACCAGTAGCAAAGCCAATTCCTGAAAAAATCATTATTCAACAAGGAAGCCAAAAATTCGAGATTTCCCCGGTTAAAGGGAAACTGCTAGACGCGGCACTGATCCAAGGGAAGCCAATTCAGTACAAATGCCGAAAAGGAACATGCGGCCAATGTACCGTAAAGGTTTTACAGGGTCCAACAATATCCCTGCCAAATGAGCAAGAACATAAAAAGCTGGCGAATGCATTAAACAATGGCTATCGCCTAGCCTGCCAAGCAGAAATTTTCCAATAAAAAACGAGGTCCGCCATGAAAGGGACCTCGTTTTGCTATGCAAATAACTGCACTAATTTTTCTTCCACTGGGAATGGAAGCGAAATATTATGGTGTTTCAATTCCTTCACACTGATATCGCGGACAAGCTTAAGGGCTTCTTTTTTAAAGGAGCTTGTGACAAAGCCTTGGTTTACTTCACAAAGTTTTTGTAAGTATTGCAGCGTATCGCGAAGCAATAATTGTTTAATATAAGTATTATTCAGCTGGCAGATTAACTTGTGCTGCAGTCCTTTGATGACTGCAATTTGATCGACATGGATAATCATATTTGTGCCATTTTCATCGATAAAGCCAACGGATACATATTGTCCTTTTGAGATATCAACATTAGTAAACACCGGGTTTTGATAGGTTTCACCGGATGATAAACAAATCGAATCCGCTTCGGCGGCCCCGCCGATTTTACGATGATTAGTAATAACCGTATGAATATCCTTCAACCCATATAGCATGTTATACATGTTGATAATCTCCCTTCGTAAAAAATATCTCTGTTATCTATACCGTCATTTTAAAGATAATGAGAATCATTGTCAATAAGAATTCGGCAACTTATTTTTGACAGATTTATGAAACAGTACATTAGATAAATCGTCTATTATTAATGAAGGGCAATTTGAGGGGATGTGTGAATCGTGGTTAAATGGAAATTTCTCTTCATCGTAATAGCTTTATTTCTGTTAGCAGGATGTACTTCACAAAACCGAGATAAAAGAACAGTTGAAGATTTGCCGCCAAAGCAAACGGAGCTCAAGCCGAAAGGTGTAAATCCTATATCAATCAAATTAGAAGATATTAAAAAGAAGGCGAAATTAGGATTGGTTAATGATTGCGAATTTAGTGCTCTCGATAGCACCATCAATCAAGTGAAAGAAAAATGGGGAGAGCCAGACCGAATGGACCGTGCCGGCTCAGGCTATTATGCCACATTTGAAAAACGGGGAATTGCTTTCGGCTTTAATGTTGAAGGAAAAATATTCGATGTTCGCTCGTATGCTAAAGACCTCAAGGAAATTACCGTCGAGGAGATTAAAGCCTATTTTGGAAGTCCAGCTCAAGTAACAGAATTCAATAACGACAAAATATACACTTACAATATCAATGCAGATATTCAACTAAAGTTCGTCCTTCCAGAGAAGACCAAGGTTGTAGACCATATCTCCGTTTTTAATCAACAAAGGTCGGAACGATATTTACTTGATATTAAAGGGAACTCAAATCAACTATCTGCTTCTGCCTGGGATAAAATGCTGCAATGGCGAAAACAAATCGTCAATTTTTCAAAGGGTCAGGAAAATGTCTACATTAATGGTCCTAATGTAAAAAGGGTTGCTCTCACTTTTGATGATGGTCCTGATGCCTCGATTATTTCCGCGATCATTGATATATTAGATAAATATAAGGTTACGGGAAATTTCTTTTTTGTTGGAAGTAATGTCGAGAAACATCCCGATGTTGTAAAAAAAGCATATGAAAATGGAAATTTAATCTTAAACCATAGCTACAGCCATGTAGATTTAACCAAATTAAATAATCAAGAAATACAATCTCAATTGGAAAAAACAGAGGATGCAATCGCCGCGATTATTGGAGCTCGCCCTGCGATCCTCCGTCCGCCCTATGGAGAAACAAATAATCAGGTAGCTGACATTGCCCAACAGGAAGGCTATTCGATTGTGATTTGGTCGATTGACACGCTTGATTGGTCGCAAAAGGAAGCAAGTAATATTGTAAAAAATGTCGTTGATAATGTCAGAAATGGCGAAATTATTTTAATGCATTCTACTCCAGAACAAACTGAAACAAAGAAGGCCCTGCCAATCATCATTGAGGAACTGCAAAAGAAAAATTTTGAAATCGTCGGTTTAGACAAATTATTAAATGTAAAAGCGTATCAATAAAACAAACCATCTCGCGAATGTGAGATGGTTTGTTTTTTATAGTTTAAGCATGTCTCCTTGCTTTAAACTTAATTTTGCAATCGTACCTGGTGGAAGTTCTATGACTGAGTAGGCATTTCGTACTGGTTTCACAAACTTCCATGGCTTAAGTTTCTCCACCATTTTTACAATTTGTCCCTCTTTATTAAGAAACACAGCATCAATATCGAAATTCATAAAGCACATATGGATGGAATTGCACGGTACAATCCATAATCCCTCCTCCACCAGCTGATCCTTTCGAAACATCAATCCTTTTAATCTTTTAAAAAATGAATCTGCACGGTTAATAGAATAAGGAAGTGTTCTAATTGAATGGTCCATATTTAATAGCCCCTGTCATAAAATTTGTTCTATATATTGAATATATACTAATAAGGATTTGTTCTCAATAGTGAAGAATGTAGAATTTTGTCGTACAGTATTTAGAACATTTTTTATAATTTGTATTTACAATTTGGGACAATAATACTATTATTTACTCAAGGGTTGTTCATTATACAGAAC
>NZ_JBALPP010000096.1:0-10171 GCF_036965425.1 Neobacillus drentensis
ATATAGAATTAAAAAAAGCTGTATCAGTAAAGGTGTTAGTCCTTTTCTGGTACAGCTGAATGTCCTTATATATTTAATTGTTTAAACAAACTATTGAAAATTGGATGATATATCTTTTATTCTTTCTTGATCAATAACTAATTGATAGTTATGTGCTTTAAGGATATCATCATAAAGTTTTTTACCTTGGCCAGGCATCTGTGAATATACTAATTGTTTTTCTGGATCAAAATCCTTAGCAGATAGTCCAAGGCTTAACATATCCGAAGTCGACATATTGGTTGCTAAAATAAATTCAGGTATGGATTTCACTAATGAAGGCAATTTGGTAATATTGCCAGGGTCAAGAGCCTTTTTAGCAATACCCTTTAGTGCTTCCTCTTGCAACTGTTGACGGCCGTACTCACCATTTCCAAGAGAGTAACGTTCGTGAACAACTTCCGTTACCATTTTGCCATCAAAAGAGTGGGTGCCAGCACTAATGACTTTATTGAGATTTTCCTGATACCACGGATGTGTTAATTTTACATCAAATGGGACATTCATTTCAATTCCGCCTAATGCATCTACCATTGCTTGAAATCCCCAGTAATTTGTCTCTACATAATAGTTAATAGGAATCCCCATAAATTCACTTACAGCACTAACCGCAGCTTCCACACCTTTTTGAGGTCCCTTGGTTGCCTGCATGATATATTGGACACTTGTTAGTTTAGTGTATCCGTAGCCCTCTAAATGAACACGAGTATCCCGCGGTATACTAACGGCATGGTATTTATGGTTATTTAAATCAACGTGAATAAGTACCATAGAGTCAGAATGGCCAACATTTTGACCTTTCCTTTGGTCAGAACCAATTAACAACAAGTTGAATATCGGCTCTTTTATTTCTACTTGTTCGGATAGTGATTTTTTTTCTGATTTATTTCCTGTACTAACAACTGGAACAGTTGTAAAGTGATTTTTTGGTTGCAATTTATAATATTCGTAGCCGAAAGCGGCCAGTCCTATCAATATCATTCCTAAAAAACTAATGCCAATGACTTTCCATTTACGTTTATTTTTCATACTTTCCCCCAATGAAGAAATATTTAGCTATTTAAATAGAAATGGGTAAATTAAAAAAATACATAAATGCATTTTACTATTTTTGGATATTTCTTTCAAGTGAAAACACTGGAAAAATGTCTAATTTTGTAGAAAAGTGAAGTATTATTTAAGAAAACTTAATCAATTATTNNAATTATTCTAGGTTTTTAATTAGTCCTAAAAAACACAGGAAATTATTGCTAATTACTTATTTTTCCTTCAAATTTATTACAAAATGGTGTTTAATAGAAAAGGAGATTTAATATTTGTCATATAAATGCAAAAAACGACATTTTATGGTATAATATATTACGTTTTGTATGTACATAATGGGAGGAAACTATGGAAGACGCAATTAATTTAAAAGAACTACTGCAAACCCTAAAAAAACGGTTATTGTTAATCATTTCAATTACTGTTTTAGCTGGAATTATAAGTGCATTAATCACTTATTTTTACTTAACACCAATTTACCAATCCTCGACAAAGCTTCTGATTAACCAAACGAAAGATAATCAAACGACACTCAATTCTAGTGATGTACAAGTTCAAGCAAACATCCAATTAATTGACACCTATAACGAGATCATAAAAAGCTCACGAATACTTAACGAAGTAGCGCAGAAAATTGATGCTGGTATTACAGCTGGCCAATTAAATGGACAAATCGAAATTGTAAAATCTCAGAATTCTCAAGTAGTTACAATAGTAGTGAAGGATGCGAACGCTAAACTAGCTGCTGAAATTGCCAACACAACGGCAGAGGTGTTTCAAAAGGAAATAGTAAAGATAATGAAAGTGGATAATGTAAATATCCTAGATAAGGCTACCGTAAATCCATGGCCTGTTGAACCCAATCCTGTTAGAAATATTGCAATTGCGTTGGTAATTGGTTTGGTAGCTGGTATTGGTATTGCTTTCTTACTAGATTATTTTGATAGCACGATAAAGAGTGAGCAGGACATTGAAAGAGAATTGGGTGTTACTGTTCTTGGGAATGTCGCGATCATCGATGACATTAAAATGGAAGAAATGAAGGCTAGGAGAGCAGCTAAGAAGCAAATGGTAAGGAGTGAAAGTCTTGGCTCTTAAGAAAAATAAGATATCAAATAGTTCGAATAATAGCAGAAAGCTAGTGGCAAGTTTCGATCCGAAGTCACCGATTTCAGAACAATATCGGACTATCAGAACGAACATTCAATACTCTTCTGTAGACCAAGAGTTAAAAGCAATTATGGTTACATCATCCGGCCCTGCAGAAGGGAAGTCAACTACAATAGCTAATTTAGCGGTTGTTTTCGCTCAGCAAGGAAAAAAGGTACTGATTGTCGATGCTGACCTTCGCAGGCCAACCGTTCACTATACTTTTGATACAAATAATACGACTGGATTTACAACGGTTCTAACGAAACAATCTACTTTATTGAAAACAATAGAAGAAACGGATGAAGAAAACTTGTATATATTAACTAGTGGACCAATTCCGCCTAACCCCGCTGAGTTATTAAGTTCAAAATCTATGGAAAAATTTATTGAAGATGCAAAGAATGAATTTGACATCGTTTTATTTGATACACCTCCGTTACTTGCAGTTGCTGATCCGCAAATTCTGGCAAATCAATGTGATGGATCCATTCTTGTTGTTTTTAGCGGAAAAACAGAAATTGATCAGGCAAAAAAAGGAAAAGAGTTGCTTGAAAATGCAAAGAGCAAGCTTATTGGGGTAGTGCTAAACCATCAAGAAGCAACAAAAAGTAACTATTATTATTACTACGGTACTAGATAACAATAATTCGACAATTTCCCTCCCTTTACCAAGTATTTCGACAGTGTTACTATTAAAAAGGTTATAGGATTTTGACGCTTTAATGGAAAAAGGGCGGGACTATTGATAGATGTACATAGTCATATATTGCCTGATGGTATTGACGGGCCAAAAGATTTTTCTGATTAAATAATCAATTTGGAAATCAGAATCAGAGAATTTTTGATAAAGTGGAAGAGTTTAACGAAGTGTTATTAAGAGTAAAAATAGACCTTACTGTCCTTCCGGGACAAGTGCCGAATCTATGAGATTTAGTCAAAGGGGTTGATTTAAAGGAAATCCTTCCAATAAATAATACCCAATATTTATAAGTTGAGTTTACAGTTAACCGTGTGCCGCACTATGTAGAAAAGCTATTTTTTGAACTTCATATCAAAGGTATAATCCCGATAATTGTACATCCAGAAAAAATACGCCGGCTAATTGAGCAACCTGATCTTCTGTATAAACTTGTGAAAAATGGGGCGCTAACTCAAGTTGCTGCTGCAAGTATTCAAGGTGCTTTAGGTAAACAAATCAAAAAATTCTCTCTTCAATTAGTAGAGTCTAATCTAACTCATTTCATCGCTTCTGATGCTCATAATGCATCAACATATATACATACCTACTGAAAGTAACTTATTCAATAGTTGAGGCCAAGTTTGGTGCCGAAATGGTTCATTTATTTGAAGAGAATGCTGCACTTGCTATTGATGGTAAGCATGTCTATAAAAAAGTGCCGGGACGAATTAAAAAGAAAAAAATTTTAAAATCATTTTAGGTATTAAGTCGGTGGAAATTCACAAATATCACCATCTTATGTCGGGTGAACAGCCTGACCGGCGAGGTTCCCTGTCCGTTATCCATGGGGGCACTCGGTCACACTGTGGGAGGAAGGGACTTTCCTCCTTAGACGCGAGTCGTCAAAAGTGTGATGTGAGGACGGGTTAGATGCCCAAATACATAATAAATATCTAATGAAAGAATAAGTGTGAAAGCACTTGCAATTCCATTAGATATTTATTTTTTTGCTAACATTCTTTAATTTAGTAAAGTGAAATACTGATTAAATAGATAAGTAAAGGGGGAATGAACAGGTGACATATGGAAAAAGGTTAACGACGCTTGCGGTCTTAGATTCAATCATTGTTCTAACAGCAGTCTACATAAGCTATTTTACACTCAATCCAGAATTGCAAATTTTTAAAATTCCAATGCTATTAGTTACCGCGATTACTTTATTAATCAGCCACCATTTATTTGCTTCTATTTATAAACTATATAATAAAGCTTGGCAGTATGCGAGTGTAGGGGAACTTATTGCAATCGTAAAAGCAGTGACTTTCACCATTGCAGTTACGGCGATTATGCAAGAGGCTGTTTTTCATAACATGTATGTCAGGGCATTGATGATTACCTGGATGCTACATGTGTTATTCATTGGGGGTTCTAGGTTCTCGTGGAGGATGTTTCGTGATAATTACATCGTTAAGCAAGAGAGTATAAAAAGGACGTTAATCATCGGTGCAGGTTCCGGAGGAACAATGGTTGCCCGTCAAATGCTTAACAATCATGAGTTTGATTTAAAGCCGGTCGCGTTTATTGATGATGATCCAAGAAAGTATCGCTTGGATATTATGGGAATACCGGTTGTGGGGAATTCAAGTCACATCCCTCAGACTGTAGAAAAATATCAAATTGAAAACATCGTCATCGCCATTCCCTCATTAACAAAAAAAGAATTAAATCGTATTTTTGAAGAATGTGCCAAGACTAAAGCGAAAACGCAAATTATTCCAAAGCTTGAGGACTTAATGACTGGACGGATTTCTGTTAATCAGTTCCGTGAAGTTCAGGTGGAGGATTTATTAGGAAGAGAACCGGTAGAATTAGATATTAATAGTATCTCTGATTATGTTTCTGGGAAAGCAGTCCTAGTTACTGGGGCCGGAGGTTCTATCGGATCAGAAATTTGCCGGCAAATAAGCAATTTCAATCCTAGCAAAATCGTATTGGTAGGACATGGTGAGAACAGTATTTATCAAATTGATATGGAGTTACGAAGGAAATATAAAACACAATTTGAGATTGTTCCAGTAATCGCTGATATCCAGGACCGTGCTAGAATATTTGAGTTAATGGAAGAACATAATCCGCATGTTGTTTATCATGCAGCAGCACATAAACATGTGCCGCTAATGGAATACAACCCTAAGGAAGCAGTGAAGAACAATGTTTTTGGCACCAAAAATGTGGCGGAAGCAGCGGAAACATTTGGTGTTAACACGTTTGTTCTTATCTCTTCCGATAAAGCTGTAAATCCTACAAATATAATGGGTTCAACAAAACGCTTTGCCGAAATGGTTATTCAAAGCCTAGCCCAAACTAGTAATACTAAATTTGTTGCTGTTCGGTTTGGGAATGTGCTTGGCAGCCGCGGCAGTGTTATTCCTCTATTTAAAAAACAAATCCAATCCGGTGGCCCTGTTACAGTTACACATCCAGATATGACTCGCTACTTTATGACCATTCCAGAAGCATCACGTCTTGTCATTCAGTCTGGAGCACTTGCAAGGGGCGGAGAAGTATTTGTCCTAGATATGGGTGAGCCAGTTAAAATTGTTGATCTAGCAAAGAATTTAATTAAACTTTCAGGTTTTACAGTAGAAGAGATCGGTATTCATTTTGCAGGAATTCGTCCAGGTGAGAAAATGTTCGAGGAACTCCTTAATGAAAATGAAGTTCATCCTGAAAGTATTTTTCCTAAGATTCATATCGGAAAAGCAAATGTTATGGATGCCGAATTACTCAGTGAATTAATTAATAGTCTATTAGATATGTCAGCACAAGAACTTCATGATACTTTAATAGCCGTAGCAAATAACAAGTTTGATCATTCCAAGAAGATGGCAGTAGCAAACTAAATTAATTAAACTAATAAAAATGTTCGACCAGTTCGAACATTTTTTGTCTGTAGTGTAATATTACATTTATTACAATTATAAAAGATAGGTGATATAAAAGTGAAAAAAGTAAGGAAAGCGATTATTCCAGCTGCAGGATTAGGAACAAGATTTCTTCCTGCAACAAAAGCAATGCCAAAGGAAATGCTTCCAATTGTAGATAAACCAACGATTCAATACATTGTGGAAGAAGCAATTGCTTCTGGGATTGAGGATATTATTATTGTTACCGGTAAGGGGAAACGGGCAATTGAAGATCACTTTGACTTTGCACCGGAACTAGAGCAAAACCTGATGGAAAAAGGGAAATTAGAGATACTGGAAAAGGTCCAATATTCTACAAACCTAGCAGATATCCATTATATTCGTCAGAAAGAGCCAAAAGGACTTGGACATGCAGTATGGTGTGCACGTAACTTTATCGGTGACGAACCATTTGCCGTTTTATTAGGTGATGATATTGTTCAAAGTGATACACCGTGCCTTAGACAGTTGATTAATATATATGAAGGAACGCATTCATCTGTAATTGGTGTCCAAACCGTTCCAAATGAAGAAACACACCGATACGGTATTATTGATCCTTCCCTTCAAAACGGTCGTCGTTACCAGGTTAACAATTTTGTAGAGAAGCCAAAGCCTGGAACTGCGCCATCAAATCTAGCGATTATGGGCAGGTATATCTTAACACCAGAAATTTTTATGTTCTTGGATAAACAACAAACCGGTGCTGGAGGAGAGATTCAATTGACAGATGCAATCCAGCACCTTAATCAAATTCAAAGAGTATTTGCCTATGATTTTGAAGGTCAGCGTTATGATGTTGGAGAAAAAATTGGGTTTGTGAAAACGACCATTGAATTTGCTCTTCAGCATGATGATGTAAAGAACGATATATTAAATTACCTTTCTGAAGTAATGGAAAGAGAATTAGCGAAAAGTAACTAACGCGGGTGTTGATAATGAAAAAAAAGGTGTTATTTTGTGCAACAGTTGATTTCCACTTTAAGGCGTTTCACTTGCCCTTTATGAAATGGTTTCAAGAACAAGGCTGGGAAGTTCATGTTGCTGCTAGCGGGAATATTAAACTTCCCTTCACGGATCAAAAATATAATCTCCCTATTCAACGGTCACCCTTCAGCGTAAAAAATATTGGTGCCTATAAAAAGTTAAAAAGAATTATCGATAAAAATGAATATGATATTATCCATTGTCACACTCCAGTAGGGGGAGTTCTAGCAAGGCTGGCTGCAATGGGTGCAAGAAAAAAAGGTGCAAAAGTTTTTTATACTGCGCACGGTTTTCATTTTTGCAAAGGTGCGCCATTTATTAATTGGCTGCTTTATTACCCAATTGAAAGAGGACTTTCTACTATTACTGATTGTCTCATAACTATCAATAAGGAAGACTATTACCGTGCAGTAAGACATCATTTTAGTGCTAAGAAGATTGAACATGTTCATGGTGTCGGTGTTGATATTGAACGCTTTAAACCCATTGATGAAATAAGTAAGAAGAAACTTCGTGAAAAATTAGGATATCAAAATAAAGACTTTTTAATGTTTTATGCAGCAATGTTTAATAAGAATAAAAACCAGCAAATGCTCATCAAAGCACTTTCAAGAATAAAAGATCAGGTGCCGGGTGCCAGGTTATTATTAGCTGGAGAAGGACCACTCTTAGATGATTGCAAAAAGCTTGCACAGGATCTTGGAGTGGCCAAGATGGTAGACTTCCTTGGATTTAGAAAAGACCTTGAAGATATAATTCCAATCTGTGATATCGCAGTTGCATCCAGCCTGCGTGAAGGATTACCGGTAAATATTATGGAGGCAATGGCTTGTAGTTTACCGGTTGTCGGTGTTGAAAATAGAGGACATAAAGAGCTAGTTCAAAATAATGTGAACGGTTGGATCATTGGTCATGAGGATATCGATAGTATGGCAGATAAAATCAAGGAATTAGCACAAAATGAAGCGCTGAAAATTACACTAGGAAAGTCAGGGCGCAAGATAGTTGAAAATTCCTATTCCATTCAAAAGGTGCAAAAAGAATTAACGAAAATTTATTTTACAAAAATGAATGAACTGGAGGGGAAAGAATGGAAGATATCGTAAGAGTTTTGCACGTCGTAGTCAATATGAACCGCGGTGGTGCTGAAACACTCATCATGAATTTATATCGGAACATTGACCGCTCCAAGGTTCAATTTGATTTTTTAACCTGTAAAGAAGGCGTTTTTGATAAAGAAATACTGGAATTAGGCGGGAAAATACATCGGATTCCATATATCTCTGATGTTGGTCACTTTGGTTATACTAGAGCTCTTAATGAATTCTTTAATATGCACTATGAATATAAAATAGTTCATTCCCATCTGGATAAAATGAGCGGTCTAGTCCTTAGGGCAGCAAAAAAAGCGGGTATACCTGTAAGAATAGCCCATAGTCATAATACAAGCAGCGAAGGTGGGCGTGCAGCTAGAATATATAAAAATTATGCATCTAGTTTCATAAAATCTAGTGCAAACAGTTTACTTGCCTGTTCTAATGCGGCTGCTACTTGGTTGTTTGATAATAGATCAAATCAAGCAAAAATTTTAAACAATGGTATTGAATTTAATAAATTCTCCTATAAGCCTAGTATTAGAAAAGAAATAAGAGAACATTTAAAAGTGGACGATAATACTGTTGTATTAGGCCATGTAGGGAGATTTTTTGAGCAAAAAAACCATGAGTTCATTATTGAAGTTTTCAAGGAATTCAATCATAAAGAACCTAATTCAATACTTGTTTTAGTTGGTGATGGCGAACTTAAGAAAAAGATTGAAAAAAAGGTTCATGACTATGGACTTGATAACAAGGTAAGGTTTTTGGGAATTAGAAGTGATGTGGAGAAAGTAGTACAAGCATTCGATTTATTTATTTTTCCTTCATTTCATGAAGGCCTACCGGTTACATTAGTTGAGGTTCAGGCTTCTGGCCTTCCGTGTTTAATATCTGAAAATATTACTAAAGATGTTGATTTAGGTCTTGGTCTAATTGACTATTTGCCTATCAATGATGTTTCAACTTGGGTAAACAAAATTACAAATTTTTCATTTAACAATAACCGTAAAATATCAAAACGTATCTTCATAGAAAAAGGATACGACATAGAAAAGACAGCCTCATTTATACAAGAATATTATCTGAAAGTATCGGGGTGAAATATGCTGCAGCTTACTGTTTTTACACCTACCTATAATCGAGCATATTGTCTCGATAAATGTTATGAGAGTCTTGTTCGCCAAACTAGTAAGGATTTTATTTGGTTAATTATTGATGATGGCTCAACGGATAATACAAAAGAGCTCGTCGAAAAATGGATTGTAGAGAATAAGATTCCTATTAAATATCACTATCAAAAAAATCAGGGCATGCATGGTGCGCATAATTCTGCTTATGAATTGATAGATACGGAATTGAATGTATGTATTGATTCAGATGACTATATGCCGGATGATGCGGTTGAAAACATTTTAGTTTTTTGGAAAAAACATGGAAGCAATAAGGTTAGCGGAATAATTGCTTTGGATTCTTATACGGATGGAAGAATTATTGGAACAAGACTTCCTGAAAATTTGAAAACCTCTACTTTATTCGATTTATATAATAAATACGGGGTAACAGGGGATAAAAAGCTTGTTTATCGTACAGAATTAACAAAAAAATTTCCTTATCCTATATTTAAAAATGAAAAGTATGTTGGATTAGCGTACAAGTATTATATGCTTGATCAACAGTTTGAAATGTTACTAATGAATAAAACCATTTGCTGTGTTGAATATTTACCTGATGGCTCATCAAGAAATATGTTTAATCAATATAGGAAAAATCCCCAAGGTTTTATTTTCTATAGAAAAGAATTGATGAAAATGCCTTTTGGAAACACAAGGTTTAAATTTAGACAGGCTATACACTATGTTTCTAGTTATTTATTCTTAAAAGAACGAAGGATTATTGCTGATTCGCCGATGAAAACTTTAACGGTTTTAGCGTTGCCTTTTGGAATACTACTTCATTCATATATAAGGTTAAGTACGAATAGAAAATAAAGTAACTTTTGTATTTAATGGAAGGATTTATTATGACTATTTTTTGGTTTACGCTCTCAATAGTATTTTTATTATGTTTTGGAGCGAGAGTTTTCTCGCGTTCTCGAACATTTGTAATAAATGGAACTGATTTGTTTTTATTGGAACCTAATAAAACCTTAACATTTTTTTCAATAGTAGTTTTGGTTTTAGTTTCTGGTCTAAGGAATAATATTGGTG
>NZ_JBALPP010000097.1:0-4641 GCF_036965425.1 Neobacillus drentensis
ATATTATACTTTTAAAGTTGATATACTGATAAGGCTAATACAATTTATTCTTGTTAGGTCAAAATTCAATTATCTAAAATCACGAATATTTTATTAGAGGTGTTACATGAAGATTTTAACCACCTTGGTAATCGCAGTTATCATAATCGCCATTATTTCAACATTATTAACAGCTGGAAAAGCAGATGTAAAATATAGCAGTTCTACAAAAAGAAACACTACAAATTTGACATTGATTTATGCTATTTCTATTCCATTAATTTTAATTGCTCTTGGAATATTTATTGTGTTTTTTACTTAATTTCTTCTAAAACCGATTTGAACCTATTGTCATAATGACGATAGGTTTTTTTAAAAATTGGCTCTGTTAAAGAACATTGTTGATTTTTTACACAGTTGATTGGAGCGGAAGGCTCGAAGACTCCTGCGGGAGTATACGGGGCAGGGGAGACCCCGCAGGCGCAAGAGTGCCGAGGAGGCTCGCCCGGCAGGCCCGCGGAAAGCGAAGCGCCTGGAGCGCAAATCAACCACAAAGTTTAACAGAGCCTAAAAATTAAAGATTACTTCTGATTTAAACAAATAAAGGAAGATAATAATTTGAATATAAACAAATTACAGACAATAAGGAATGTATTATATGGATTGGAAACCAGATCGAACATCAAAAAAAGCTATATATAAACAACTTGCAGAATATATCGAAAACGGAATTGCGGATGGTACTTTTCCACCAGATAAACCATTGCCTTCTGAGAGATCCTTAGCTAAAGATCTCAATATTAATAGAAGTACAGTTGTGGCTGCATATGATGAATTGGAGTCAAATGGGCTAATTCAAAGAACTAGAGGAAGCGGAACAACTATAAGTAAAGATATTTGGGGAATTACCAAGAAACGTATTCCTTCCTGGAACAGGTATATCGAAGCAGGATCCTTTTTACCTAACTTGCCTGTA
Source organism: Neobacillus drentensis (assembly GCF_036965425.1). Classification (GTDB taxonomy): domain Bacteria; phylum Bacillota; class Bacilli; order Bacillales; family Cytobacillaceae; genus Neobacillus; species Neobacillus drentensis_F. Next base: position 956 of record NZ_JBALPP010000097.1, read on the forward strand.
ACCCAGAGGATCAGGAGAGAAGCCGTAGAACATAAGTTAATTAATCTAGCTAGCGGAGAAATTTCAGAGGATCTATTTCCATTGAAATACTTAAGAGAGATTACTTCTTCTCGGTCGTTTGTTGGAAGCTTAGGTTATGATCATCCGCAAGGAAACGCAATATTACGAGAAACCATTGCAAAGCATGTTAAGCAATATCGAAAAATAGAAACGAATCCTTCATCCATCTTAATTACATCTGGGGCACAACAAGCATTACACTTAGTGGTTCAATGTCTATTAAAACAAGGTGATGCAGTGGCATTGGAAGATCCCTCTTACAACTATAATCTTCCAATATTTAAATCAGCAGGACTGAGACCTTATTACCTTCCTGTAAACCATGATGGTATCAATCCGGATGACTTACTTTCCTTGCATAAAAAGCATCGAATACGAATGATATTCCTGAATCCTTCTTTTCAAAATCCAACAGGTGCTCTATTTAGCGAAAAGAAACGGAAAGCGATTCTTGAAATATCTTCAGAACATGGTATCCCCGTCGTTGAAGATGACCCTTACAGTTTAACATCCTTTACAGGGGAAAAGGTATCTACTTTAAAATCAATGGATGTCAATGGAAATGTTTTATATATAAGTTCTTTATCAAAGATCGTTGCTTCAGGATTAAGGATTGGTTGGATCATAGGCCCAACCTCTGTTATTGAAAGACTCTCAGATGCGAAACAGCAAATCGATTTTGGTCATGCAAGTTTTACACAGTGGATCGCAAATGATTTTTTAGAATCCCAAAATTTTCATTATCATATTGAAAATTTAAACAAACAATTGGAAAAAAGAAGAGACCAAATTATTAGAAGTCTTGAATTTAATTTAAAAGATGAAGTTGATTATTCCACCCCTATGGGCGGCATTCATATTTGGTGCAGGATAAAAAAAGAGGTGAATGAAACGCAATTACTCGAGGAATCAATCAAAAAGGGAGTCATTTATGTCCCGGGGTATACGATGGGGTCTCAAAAAGGTTTTGTTCGTTTTACATTTGCAAGGGAAAATGAAGAATCCATTGATGAAGGAATTAGAAGGTTTGCGGAAGCACTTGCGTCTACTAATATTTGAAGTTAGAAGGGATCATGTTATTGACGTGATCCTTTTTTTGATAAACAAAATATGGATGGTGAAAAAAGTAGCTTATTGGATGGTCATAAAAAATTAAAATCCGATAATATGGAGAAGTGGATTCTTATATGTCTATTTATGTAGATCTTTTATGAAGTTTTTCATGTGAATTTGTGAATCAATTCACAAATATCACATTTGAGGGAAAGGTTATGTTTCAAATGAATCAGATTTTGAAACGTAAGGCGTTAGATAGTATTAAGCCTTATATAGAATAATTATTAACAAAGGAAGTTGAAAACAATGTCTAATGTAACCGAAACATTGGATGGGTGGTACTGCCTAAACAATTTTCGCAAGATCGACTGGAAAAGCTAGAAGTCTTTAAATGATGACAAACATCAAGAGGTGGTTAACGAGATAATTGAATTGTGGAATGAATGGAATGGTATTCAAGAACGAGGAGAAGGTAGTCAGGCTTTCTATCAAATATTGGGGTATAAAGCTGATATTATGTTTATGTTTCTCCGTCCCACCCTTGATGAACTAACTCAAATAGAACTAGCATTTAATAAAACTAAATTCGCTGAGTATACGGTCCAAACGACATCGTATGTTTCAGTAGTCGAACTAAGCAATTATCTTCCAAAAGGGGAAGATCCATATGCTAAACCAGAAATTAGAGAACGTCTGTATCCAAAAATTCCTAATGTGAAATATATTTGTTTCTACCGATGAATAAGCTACGCAGAGGTAGTGATAATTGGTACATGTTATCAACTGAAGAACGCAAGAAAATGATGCGAAGCCATAGCTTAATTGGCCGAAAGTATGCCGGTAAGGTAAAGCAAATCATTTTAGGATCAGTGGGATTAGACGATTATGAATGGGGCGTAGCATTATTTGGGGAGGATCCGATTCAATTTAAAAAACTAATTTACGAAATGCGATTCGATGAAGTTAGTGCCCGATTTGGAGAGTTTGGTTCTTTTTATGTAGGAAGGTACCAGTCTAAAGAACTCTTTAATCATCTACTACAACTATGGTTTTACAAAATATAAGATGAGAAAGGGTGTGTTACACATTGGTAAACCAATTTGAAACACCATTATTTACAGCCTTAAAAAAACATGCAGAAAAAAATCCGATCCAATTTCACATTCCCGGTCATAAAAAAGGGAATGGAATGGATCCAGAATTTAGAGAATTTATCGGTGAAAATGCACTTTCAATCGATTTAATCAATATAGCGCCATTAGATGACCTGCATCTCCCTAAAGGAATTATTAAACAGTCACAGGAGTTAGCTGCTGAAGCATTTGGTGCTGATTATACCTTCTTCTCTGTACAGGGAACAAGTGGAGCCATTATGGCTATGATTATGTCAGTTTGTGAACCAGGTGATAAAATTTTGGTTCCGCGAAATGTTCACAAATCAATCATGAGTGCGATTGTTTTTTCTCGAGCCGTTCCGATTTTTATTCATCCAGAAGTGGATGCACACTTTGGTATTTCTCATGGTATTACACCCGATTCGATTGAGAGAGCATTAGTATTACATCCAGATACAAAAGCTGTGCTTGTCATCAATCCTACGTATTATGGTGTATCGCGGGGGATTTAAGAAAAATTGTGAAGATTGCCCATTCAAGGAGCATACCAGTACTTGTAGATGAAGCACACGGAGCACATATTCATTTTCATCAGGAACTACCTTTATCCGCAATGGAGGCCGGGGCTGATTTGGCTGCAACAAGTGTGCATAAATTAGGAGGGTCCCTTACACAGAGTTCTATATTAAACCTACAAGGTAACCTTGTATCATCAAAACGCGTCCAATCTGTATTAAGTATGCTTACAACAACCTCTACGTCTTATTTATTATTGGCTTCTTTGGATGTTGCCAGAAAATCTTTAGCTACAGAGGGACAAGCACTGCTGGAGGACACTATTAGAAAAGCCGAGAAAACACGTTCAAAGATTAATCAAATTGACTATCTATATTGCATGGGTCGAGAAGTCCTGGAATCCAGCGCAGCTTTGGCGATGGATCCTACCAAACTGTTAATATCAGTAAAAGAGCTTGGAATTACTGGTTATGAAGTTGAAAAGTGGCTTCGAAATAAATTTAATATTGAAGTTGAATTATCTGATCTTTACAACATCCTTTGTATTGTGACACCAGGGGACTCTGAGGAAGATTTGATGACACTTGTACAGGCTTTATCGCAACTTTCACTAGAATATAAGAATCAAGCAGATGAAAATGTAAACAGTTCAGTCTTGTTACCTGAGATTCCATTGTTAGCTTTAACACCGCGCGATGCTTTTTACGAGAAAACCGAAGTGATTCCATTTGAACAGTCTGCTGGCAGAATTATTGCGGAATTTGTAATGGTATATCCTCCTGGAATACCAATCTTTATACCAGGAGAAATAATAACAGAAGATAATATACTCTATACAAGAAAAAATATAGAAGCTGGTCTTCCTGTTCAGGGTGCAGAAGATGATAAACTAAAAACTATACGTGTGATTAAAGTACATTCAATAATTAAATAAATTTG
>NZ_JBALPP010000097.1:4699-18777 GCF_036965425.1 Neobacillus drentensis
GAATTAAATCACATTCTATCAACGTTTTATTTGAAACTATCTAATGAAAAAGAAAGGCCGAAAAATTCGTCAAAATTTTGTTCGCACAATTGTAAAAATTAAATATTTACAATTGTATAGGGAAGGAATAAAGGAATATCTGGTTTCTCCATTTTTGAAAGGTAAGGAGTATCAAGGGAATTGGATGGGTTAATTCTATGGTATTTGGATGGTTTGTTTTAATGATCTTTCTATTATTATATTGGTTAAATATCTACTAGAGGTGCATAAATATGGTGAATACGAATCAAAGTGTAAGGGTTGCTGTTATCCAAGCTGCTCCCATTATATATGGACCTTAGCGCAACCATAGAAAAATCAGTAAAATTAATAAGAGAAGCTGGAGAAAGAGGGGCAAAGATTGTTGTTTTTCCTGAGGCCTTTATCCCTGCATACCCTAGAGGCTTATCATTTGGTACGGTTATTGGAAGCCGTACGGAAGACGGAAGGAAAGATTGGTATCGATATTGGGACAACTCAATTCCTGTACCTGGTGAAGCGACAGAAGTACTTGGGGAAGCTGCAAGAGAGGCTGGCGTTTACCTTGTTATGGGAGTCATTGAACGAGATAGCGAAAATAGTGGAGGTACTCTTTATTGTTCAGTTATTTTCATCGGTCCAGATGGATCGCTTTTAGGAAAACATCTTAAATTAAAACCCACAGCAGCGGAACGAATCGTTTGGGGTGAGGGCGATGGAAGTACACTCCCTGTATTTGATACCCCGTTTGGAAAGATTGGTGCATTGATTTGTTGGGAAAACTATATGCCTTTAGCAAGGGCCGCTATGTATGCTCAGGGGGTTCAGCTTTATATTGCACCAACTGCCGATGCTAGGGAGTCATGGCAGTCAACTATTTGCCATATTGCAATGGAAGGAAGATGCTTTGTTCTATCTTGCAATCAATACGTAACGAAGGATATGTATCCTGGAAATTTAGCTTGTTATGATGATTTAAAGTCTGCTCCCGAAGTGATGTGTAATGGAGGAAGTGCCATTGTTGGACCTTTGGGTGAATACATTACTGAACCTGTTTGGGGAAAAGAAGATATCATCATTGCTGACCTTGATATGAAACAAATCTCATACAGCCAATTTGATTTTGATCCAGTAGGTCATTATTCAAGGCCGGATGTTTTTAAATTGTTAGTTAACAAAGAAAAACAAGAGAGCACACTTTGGAAGAGATAACAACAGATATATTGGGAGCGAAAGCGGACATTAAGAGGACCATGGAGACAGGAAGAAGTGATTTTTGTTTGTACGAATTTAAGACCTGATAGTGAAAGGCTCATCAGCCGTGGATTTCGGATTGCCTATCGCTTAAAAGCTACATGGTATGTTACTTATGTAAAAGACCATCATCCCTTAACAGAAGAAGAGGAGCAAGTATTATATAAAGTTCGCCAACTGACAGAACGGCTTGGCGGAGTATTTGAAATGTATGAAACCAAAGACCGGCGCAATGTCTTTAGAAAGCTGGTTAGTGAAATGAATGAGAAAAAGGCAACACAAGTGATTATTGGCCAATCCGCTCGTTCCCGATGGGAGGAGATAACAAAAGGTTCTGTTACTCAAAAAGTTGTTAAAAGAGGTACGTCATTTAGACGTTTTAGTAGTAGCAGATCAGAAGAAATAATAATTAACTGATAACTTCAACTAAACTAAAGCGGGAACTTGAGTTCAAGAAGGTAAGGCTGTTTCGACAGTCTTTTTTCTTATTAAACTAAAGGTATGGATTTATGGGTAAAATACGCTCAAAGGTGACTATATACATAAAATTTTTTCAATCCCTTTTCTTTCCTTTAATTTTGCAAATTACTGAAATAAACTATAAGTTCGGATAAAAGAAGGAGGTTGGACCCAAAAATTGTCTAACTCTTTGAATAGAACTTCTAATTCTCCTATAAAAGGAGATTCTAATGGAATTAAAAGGTTGCTGCCTTTTTTAGGTCCTGCCTTTATTGCTGCTGTGGCATATATCGATCCAGGTAATTACGCAACAAACATTTCGGCAGGGTCTAAGTATGGATACACATTATTATGGGTCATTTTAGTTTCTAATTTAATGGCTGTTTTGATTCAAACGATGTCTGCCAAGTTAGGGATTGCAACAGGTAAAAACCTCCCTGAAGTTTGCCGAGAAAAATTTTCAAAGAAGACTTCCATACTTTTATGGATACAAGCTGAACTTGTCGTTATGGCAACAGATCTGGCAGAATTTATTGGTGCATCGCTTGGAATCTATTTGCTCTTTGATATCCCACTTGTTTTCGCTGCTATTATTGCAGCCATTGGTTCATTCGTCATTTTGGAGATTCAAAGGCGAGGAATGCGTCCGTTAGAAGCTGTTATTACAGCTATGATTTTTATTGTTGTAATTGTTTTTGGGGTTCAAGTTTTATATGCAGCACCAGATGGAACGGCAATTCTCTCTGGTCTTTTCACGCTCAAATTTCAGGATGTAGATAGCGTTTTATTAGGGGCTGGGATGCTGGGAGCAACAGTGATGCCACATGCCATTTATCTGCATTCTGCCTTAACACAAAATAGAATTGTCGGAGAAACTGAAGAAGAACGGAAAAAGATTTTTAAATATGAGTTTGTAGATGTCATTATTGCGATGATTATTGCAGGTGGGATAAACGCGAGTATGTTAATCGTCTCAGCGGCATTATTTAATAAAAACGGACTTAATGTAAGTGATTTAGAAGTTGCTTTTAATGAATTTGGAAAAATACTTGGACCCTTTGTGGCAATATGTTTTGGAATTGGATTGCTATCCGCAGGATTATCAAGTTCTTCAGTTGGTACTATGTCAGGTGACATCATTATGCAAGGCTTTATTAAACGACGCATACCTATTTATTTGAGACGATTTATAACAATGATACCGCCGTTAGGAATAATTCTAATGGGAATTAATCCTTCTAAAGCTCTTGTTATAAGTCAAGTCGTTCTCTCTTTTGGAATTGCTTTTGCTTTAATACCTTTAATAATGTTTACAAGTAACAAAAAACTAATGGGGAAACTTGTAAATCACTCAATAACGTCGATCTGTGCGTGGATAATTGCTCTACTTATTATAACTCTTAATTTATTTTTGTTATATCATACTTTTATTAACTAAGAAGGGATATTTACAAAGTGATATTTCTTTAAAATCCTTTTACGATTGATTAGGGCTGCTTTAAAGTAGCTTTTTTCGTCGTTTCATTAACGGGGTAAGTTTATATGAATTGCACCTTATTCCCAGAGGGTTCGAGGGTTCTATTATAGTTTTTTATGATGTTATGAACAAACCAATTTTAGAACAGAAGGGAAATATTCTGTTATTCCAGTAAAACTTGAATATTTGAAAGCATTGGAAGGTACCGAAATACATCGATATGGCATTTACTTTACTTCTACTCAAGATCTGAACTACGGATTTGTGAACAATAAATATTATAACATAGTTGAAAATGGAGATAGAACTGCTATTAACCGGGTGTGAGAGTTTAAGAGCCGTGCCATACTTGAAAATGGAAATAGGGCTTTTTTATTGAATTGACAGTTAATGTATTTTAATAAACAAAAGATAAAAGTTAAATTGTTTTATTACATTATTGATTTTTCTTATTGTTTTTGTAAAAAATTTTGCCCACTACATAAATCTTGTAAAGTAATTAAAGGGTTTGTTAAGAATCCTGAATTTCCATTGAACTTTAAGGGTATTTCTCTAATATGGGTAAGGTAATCTATTTTTTACTGGAGGTATAGAAACCATGAAAAAATGCTTGGCTGTTTTAACCCTTTTAGCTTCTGTATTCATGATATCATTTACAGAAGTATTTGCTGCAGGTGTTGGTAATTCATTATTATCTAATCAAGAGACAGTGGTCCCTCTTGCAAAAGCTCATGCACATAATGATTACGAGCATACCCATCCATTAACAGATGCCCTGGAGCATGGATTTACGAGTGTTGAAGCTGATGTTTGGCTTGTAGACGGAGAACTACTTGTAGCCCATAATAAAGAGGATGTACGGCCAGATCGAACATTGAAATCCTTATATCTTGACCCATTAAAGGAAAGAATTAAAGACAATAAAGGAGCGGTTTACCCAGGATATGATAAAGACTTTACCCTATGGATTGATGTGAAATCTGAGGATGTTGCGACATATCAAGTTATCCATGAACAGCTTAATAAATATCAAAATATGCTAACGAAATTTTTGCCGTCAGGGGTAAAACCGGGGGCAATTACTGTCTATATTTCAGGGAATCGTCCTAAAGAACTAATGGAGAACCAGCCCGTTCGCTATGCAGCCTATGATGGACGAATGAGTGACATTGGATCCGGTGCTTCCAATGAGTTTATGCCAATTATTAGTGATAACTGGACAAAACATTTTACTTGGATGGGTGTAGGTGAGATGCCAAAAAATGAAAGGGAGAAACTGTACAATATTGTTTCAACCGCACATGCTAATGGCCAGAAAGTCCGTTTTTGGGCGACACCTGACACCTCATCTCCAGCGAGAGACGCTGTATGGAAAGAACTTTTGAATGCGGGTGTTGATTTTATCAATACCGATGATTTAGCTGGCTTGCAGATTTTCTTGATGAATAATGATCCTTGTCCATCTGAACCTAATATTACTTGGGAAGCCACTCACAATAATAAATAAAAGCTGAATATTTCGTGTAATTATTTCGGATTATTGGAAAACTCATTACTTTGTAGAAGAAAGATTAAATACAAAAAAAATGAACGAATAGAGTTAATAGTAACAGTGAAAAATTTGGTGAAAGAGGAATGGGTAATAGATAAATCTACAATTCAGATAAGTTGAGTCAACAGTAATTCTCTGTTGGCTTTTTTTGTGCTGAATTGTGAAGAACATTGCGTAAAATAAAAAATCTTGATTCTAAGATATTTTTGCTTGACGAAAATAATTTCAGGAAGTAATATGGTTACGTAAAGTAACTCGATGCATCAAAAATAACTTAAGAACTAAAAGTTATTTACTTTTAATTTATATAATTCACATTAAAATTTGAAGGGAGTGAAATATATGGTGGAAGTGACTGTTAAACTTCAATTGAGAGGTAAAAATTACCTGACGAATGTAATCGTTAAAAAAGATACACCTGAAGAACAAATTTTGCGTATTGCCCAAAAACAAATCGAGAAACAATGGTTAAATTAAAAAATGAATTTCGATATATCTTCAAGTCCTTAAATGAAAGGAGCAAAAGTCCTTGAATGAAAAAAAAGAAGTTGGAGAAAGAGCTGTAGAGTATGTGAAGGATGGAATGATAGTTGGACTGGGAACGGGGTCCACTGTATGGTTTACCATTACTAAGCTTGGAGAATTAGTTCAACAAGGACTTTCTATTAAAGGAATCCCTACTTCCAAACAAACGGAAAAATTGGCAACAGAAGTAGGAATCCCACTTGTTTCATTTAAAGAAATTGATCAAATTGATGTCGCTATAGATGGTGCCGATGAAGTAAATCGTGACTCAGCTCTTATTAAAGGAGGCGGAGGTGCCCTTTTAAGAGAGAAAATAATTGCGAAGGCAGCTAATACTTTTATTGTAGTAGCAGACCCACTCAAAATGGTGGATAAATTAGGAACTTTCCCACTACCAGTAGAAGTCGTTCCTTTTGGTCATGAAATGACAAAGAAATATATCCGAGAGCTTGGATGCAGTCCGCAGTTACGGCAAAAAGATGGGATCCCATTTCGAACAGATAATGGTAATTATATTTTTGACTGCAGCTTCCCAGATATTACTCATCCTGGAGATCTTGAAAGAGACCTGAATATGATACCCGGCGTGGTTGAAAATGGACTGTTTATTGGAATGGCTGATATCGTCATTACCTTGAATAGAAGTAAGGAAATTGTCATTAATTTACGAAAATAGTTGGGGATGAATGAGAAAAAATAAATTGGGTTGTCTCTATGGCATTCTTTTATTAGTCTTTAGTTTTAAGGAAGTATCTTACAATTATAAGGAGATATAACAATGGAATCAATGACCTTTGTCTTATTTGGAGCAACTGGTGATTTAGCTAAGAGGAAAATATTCCCGGCCCTTTACAATTTGTATATTGATAAAAAATTACCTCAACCAATATCCATAATTGGACTTGGAAGAGGCGAACAATCACATGATGATTTTCAAGAAAAAGTAAAAGAATCGATTTTAACCTTTTCGCGCCGCCTGGAGCATGATGTGACGGATATGGAGGAATTTGTTGAGGCTTTTCGCTATAGCAGGTTTGACGCAAACAAAATAGAGGATTATCAAAAATTGCTGCAAGTGGTAAAGCAAAGAGAAGAAGAACTGCAAATTGCGGAAAATCGTTTGTTTTACCTTTCCGTTGCACCTGAATTTTTCGACCTCATTTCATTAAATATAAAAAATAGCGGACTTGGTGCAACAAGTGGATGGAAACGTTTAATTATCGAAAAACCATTTGGACATGACCTCCAATCCGCTCGTGAGCTTAATGCAAAACTTAGCCAAGCATTTGATGAAGAGGAAATTTATCGAATTGACCATTACTTGGGTAAACCAATGGTTCAGAACCTTGAGGCTCTGGAATTTGCGAACCCGATACTCCAATCCATATGGAACAAGGATCATATTGCCAATGTCCAAATCACCGCCAGTGAGACGGTTGGCGTTGAAAAAAGAGCTGGTTATTATGATCATGCAGGTGCGATACGCGATATGGTGCAAAATCACATGATGCAATTGCTCATGATGACCGCCATGGATTTGCCTTATAAGATAAACGCGACTGAAATCCGAAATGAGAAACGGAAGGTAATGGAAGCCCTTCGCCCTATAGGAAAAGAGGATGTTCAAGCCCATATTGTTCGTGGACAGTACATTTCCGGAGAGATAGAAGGTAATCCCGTGATAGGTTATAAAGAGGAACCAGGAGTAAATCCTTCTTCTCAAACTGACACATTTGTAGCAGCTCGTTTATGGATTGATAATCCGTTTTGGAGCGGGGTCCCTTTCTATATCCGGACAGGAAAAAGAATGAAGGATAAATCGACTCGGATCGTCATCGAATTTAAAAATACTTTAAAACTACTGTATAAACATAATCAGCAAAATGTGGAGCCTAATCTATTGATTATTGAAATCAGCCCGAAAGAAAATGTTTCTCTTCAATTAAATAGCAAAAATCCATTGAATAACGGGAAAATCGAACCTGTTAGAATTAATTTTTCTTGTGAAGATGTAGAAAACTTTAGCTCAGGAGTCCCAGAGGCCTACGAAAGACTGATTTACGATGCTTTAATCGGAGATTCCACATTCTTTGCTCATTGGAAAGAAGTTGAATTGTCTTGGGAGTGGGTACAGCCAATACTGAATGCATTTGAGGAAAATATATTACCGCTTCATGAATATCGTTCAGGTTCATATGGGCCGGATGCCGCTGATGCCCTATTATCAGAAAATGACTTCAAATGGTGGCTGGATGAAAAAATTCAACAAAACAGAGAACCCGCACAAATGTCCAGGAGGATATAGACTATGTCACAAAATATTGAGAACTTAGCTGTTACAACAATTCGAACTTTATCAATCGATGCCATCAATGCGGCAAATTCCGGGCACCCAGGTCTCCCAATGGGGGCAGCACCAATGGCATATGCATTATGGGCGAACCATTTGAATCATAATCCTGATAATCCAAAATGGTTTAACCGTGACCGATTCGTTTTATCTGCCGGACATGGATCCAGTTTATTATACAGCCTGCTTCATTTGTCCGGTTATAATGTCACAATGGATGATTTAAAGAATTTCAGAAAATTGAACAGCAGGACGCCAGGGCATCCTGAATTTGGCCACACACCGGGTGTTGAAGCGACAACAGGTCCTTTAGGCCAGGGTATTGCCAACGCAGTAGGGATGGCTATGGCAGAAGCTTATTTGGCTGCAAAGTTTAATAAAGAAGGGCAGCCTGTAATTGATCACTATACGTATGCATTAGTCGGTGACGGTGACCTAATGGAAGGTATTTCCTATGAGGCGATGTCAATGGCCGGGCATATGAAACTTGGTAAGTTGATTGTCTTGTATGATTCAAATGATATCTCCCTTGATGGGGAATTAAATGTTTCCTTTTCTGAAGATATCAAGAAAAGAGCGGAATCTGCACACTGGAACTATTTAAGGGTGGAAAACGGTAATGACATTGAAGCCATTACAAAGGCAATCGAAATGGCAAAACAAAATACCGGTCAACCTAGTCTGATTGAAATCAGAACGATTATCGGTTATGGAAGCCCTAAGGTTGCCGGAACAAATAAAGCACACGGCGCACCACTTGGAGCAGAAGAAGGAAAGGTAACAAAAGAGGCCTATAACTGGCTGTATGAAGAAGATTTCTATGTACCTGAAGAAGTCAAAGCACATTTTGAACAATTAAAGCATAAGGGCATTGATACTGAACAAAGCTGGAATAACTTGTTCCAGTCTTATAAGCAAGCATATCCAGAATTAGCAGAGCAATTATCTAATGCCATTGATGGAAAAGTTCTGATTGATGCGAAAGATATCTTAACCTTTGATACTGGAAAGGCAGTGTCAACGCGTGTGGCGAGCGGAGAAGCAATCAACCATTTTGTCAATAAAATTCCAGCTATTTTTGGCGGCAGTGCTGACCTATCCCATTCTACAATGACCGAAATTAAAGGAGAACAAATTTACGCAGTTGAGTCTTACGATGCTCGCAATGTTTACTTTGGTGTACGTGAACATGCGATGGGGGCTGCAGCAAACGGGATGGCTTATCATGGAGGATTAAAGCCTTTTGTAAGTACATTCTTTGTATTCAACGATTATCTTCGCCCGTCGATCCGTTTGGCAGCATTATCAAAGCTTCCAGTCATCTATGTATTTACACATGATTCGATTGCCGTAGGGGAAGATGGTCCTACACATGAGCCGATTGAACACTTGGCGGCCCTACGCGCGATACCTGGATTGACTGTTATAAGACCGTCTGACGCTAATGAAACGGCAAGCGCCTGGGCATATGCACTGAAGCAAACAGAAGGCCCAGTGGCATTGATCTTAAGCCGCCAAAACCTGCCGGTTTATAATGAAACAAAAGCGAATCTGGAGAATATTTCTAAAGGAGCTTATATTCTGACTGAAACAACTTCGACACCAAATGTAATATTAATGGCTACAGGTTCCGAAGTCTCATTGGCTGTAAACGCAAAAACAGAACTCGAAAAGGAAAATATATCTGTTCGGATCGTTGCAATTCCAAGCTGGGAATTGTTCAACCAACAGTCCTCAGAATATAAAGAATTTGTATTGCCTTCTTCTATTACTAAACGCGTCGCCATTGAAATGGGAATCTCCCTAGGATGGGAACGCTTCGTTGGATACGAAGGAAAAATATTATCCATTGAAACCTTCGGTGCATCAGGCGAGGGTAATGCAGTTATGAAGCAGTTTGGATTTACTACTGAAAATGTCGTTCAAATGACGAAATGTGTTCTAAATCAATCTAAAGTAGCAATGGAAAGTGCTAAATGATCAATAAATTTTAACCGTTTTTGGAGGAGAATAACATGAAGGTTGGATTAATAGGGTTAGGGAAAATGGGGTTAAATTTAGGAAAAAATTTAAGGGATCATCATCACGAAGTCGTTGCATTTGATGTAAATTCTAAAGCTGTAGAAGAAATAAAAAGTTATGGGGCTGCAGGTGTAACAAGCTATGAGGAACTTCTTCAATCATTAGAAAAACCAAGAATTGTTTGGATTATGGTTCCCCATGCCGTGGTTGATTCTGTTATTGGTGAAATCAGGCCGTTCCTAGAAAAAGGGGATATTGTCATTGAAGCCGGTAACTCCCATTATAAAGAATCCATTCGCCGTTACAACGAATTGAAAGAACTAGGCGTGAGCTTTATGGATGCAGGCACTTCAGGCGGGATGGAAGGCGCCCGTAATGGGGCATGTTATATGGTTGGCGGCGATCCGGAAGCATGGGAAGTCGTAGAACCGATCTTCCGAGACACAGCAGTGGAAAATGGGTACCTTTATGCAGGCAAAACAGGAAGCGGCCACTTCTTAAAGATGGTTCATAATGGAATAGAATATGGAATGATGGCTGCCATTGGTGAAGGATTTGAAGTGCTTGAAAAAAGTGAATTTGATTACGATTACGAAAAAGTAGCAAAAGTATGGAATAATGGTTCTGTCATTCGTTCTTGGCTGATGGAATTGACAGAAAATGCTTTTTCTAAAGATCCAAAATTGGATGAGATTAAAGGAATCATGCATTCATCTGGTGAAGGTAAATGGACTGTCGAAGCTGCTCTAGATCTTCAAGCTGCCGTTCCAGTCATTGCAATGTCTCTATTGATGCGATATCGGTCACAAGAGAATGATACCTTTACAGGAAAGGTCGTAGCTGCATTAAGAAATGAATTTGGTGGACATGCTGTTGAAAAAAATAAATAAGAAGGCTTCATTTATTTAAATTGGAGGAATAAACATTATGAAATTTTTTATTGATACTGCAAATTTAGACGAAATCAAAAAAGCCTACAAAATCGGAGTTCTATCTGGTGTAACGACTAACCCATCATTGGTAGCAAAAGAAGGCGTAAAATTTGAAGACCGTATTGCAGAAATCCTAAATACCGTTCCTGAAGTGGAATCCGTATCTGCCGAAGTGACTCCCAACGCTTTAACAGCTGAACAAATGATCACAGAGGCAAATGAACTCATTAAAATTAATGGCGGGGATAAAAATATTACAATAAAACTTCCCATGACATTGGATGGATTAGAAGCATGCAGATATCTAACAAAAAAAGGTGTAAAAACGAATGTTACCCTTATATTCACCGTAAACCAGGCACTTTTGGCGGCACGGGCAGGAGCAACCTATGTTTCACCATTCCTGGGCCGGTTGGATGATATTAGTGAAGATGGTGTACAACTCGTATCTCGGATTGCAGAATTGTTCCGTGTGCAAAATTTAGGTTCACAAATTATCGCAGCTTCTGTCCGCCACCCGGACCATGTAACCCGTGTGGCTTTGGCTGGAGCACATATTGCAACGATTCCATTCAAGGTAATTGAGCAATTGGCTAAACACCCATTAACAGATCAGGGAATTGAAAAATTTGCGGCTGACTGGAAAAATACACTATAAAAATTAGTGAACCCAGAGAGCGTTAGAAATTTTCAAAAATACATGATGAATTTTCTAACGCTCTTAAAATGACATTTAAGATAAGGGAGAAAAATAAAATGACGATTTCTTTTGATTACACCAACGCACTCTCATTTATGCAGCAGAGTGAAGTCGACAACCTTAGCGAATTTGTAAAAACTGCCCATCATATGCTCCACGAGAAGAAAGGCCCCGGTTCTGATTTTCTAGGCTGGGTCAATCTGCCGAATGACTATGATAAAGAAGAATTTGCAAGAATTAAAACGGCAGCTGAGAGAATTCGAAGTAATTCCGATGCATTAATCGTGATCGGAATTGGCGGTTCTTATCTTGGGGCAAGAGCAGCAATTGAAGCCCTTTCCCATACCTTCCATAACCAAATGGGCAACACGACACAAATTTATTTTGCCGGTCAAAATATTAGTGCTACGTATATATCCCATTTGCTTGATGTAATAAAAGACAAAGATATTTCCGTAAATGTGATCTCCAAATCAGGAACTACAACAGAGCCCGCGATTGCTTTTCGCATCTTTCGAGACTATTTGGAAAAAAAGTATGGGAAAGAAGAAGCACGAAAACGGATTTATGCAACAACCGATCGCTCAAAAGGGGCTTTAAAAACACTTGCTGATGAAGAGGGGTATGAATCTTTTGTCATTCCTGATGATGTAGGGGGAAGATACTCAGTATTAACCGCAGTGGGTCTGTTACCAATAGCTGTGTCCGGTCTAAATATTGTCAAAATGATGGAAGGGGCAGCGGCGGCTGCAGACAAGTATAATAATCCGGACTTGGCAACAAACCAAAGCTATCAATATGCGGCTGTAAGAAATGCACTATACCGTAAGGGAAAATCCATCGAACTTCTAGTGAACTTTGAACCATCCCTTCATTTTGTTTCTGAATGGTGGAAGCAGCTCTTCGGAGAAAGTGAAGGGAAGGATCAAAAAGGGCTCTATCCTGCTTCTGTCGATTTTACAACGGATCTTCATTCAATGGGGCAATATGTGCAGGAAGGTCGTCGCGATTTAATTGAAACCGTTCTGTCGGTTCATAAGCCTAAAATAGATATAACCATTGAAGAAGAGGAATCTAACCTCGATGGATTGAATTATCTAACGGGAAAAACAATGGACTATGTCAACAAAAATGCTTCCCAAGGAACCGTTTTGGCTCATGTAGATGGGGGAGTGCCAAACCTTTCAGTCGAGCTTGATGAATTAAACGAATTTACTTTTGGAGAAATGGTTTACTTCTTCGAAAAAGCATGTGGAATTAGTGGTTTATTAATGGGGGTAAACCCATTTGATCAACCAGGAGTGGAAGCATATAAGAAGAATATGTTTGCACTGCTTGGC
The DNA here is from genome assembly GCF_036965425.1 of Neobacillus drentensis. Classification (GTDB taxonomy): domain Bacteria; phylum Bacillota; class Bacilli; order Bacillales; family Cytobacillaceae; genus Neobacillus; species Neobacillus drentensis_F. The sequence continues at coordinate 17,329 of NZ_JBALPP010000097.1, forward strand.
AAACCCGGATATGAAGCAGAAAAAGCGCAATTGTTAAAACGGATTTCTAAATAATTTCGTCAAATAAACACCCTTATCTTCCTGTTTTAGCAGTCAAGGTAAGGGTGTATTTTCATAAAGGCTATTTTCGCATAGATTGTTGTTTTTCGTATAAGTTCATCAACCCTAATAACTAGATTCTTCGTGGCATCTTTTCGTAAGCACATATGCCAAAATTGCTAGAAACATAGTAAATGCCATTTATTAAGTCCCAAAAGCAACAAAGTTTACGAGAAGAGCCTTCATAAAAGAGCACTAAAAAATTTTTGCTGCTTCCTTTGCGGTAATAATGGCTTTTTCTTTGATTTCTTGGGCTCTTTCTGGAAATTGAAGATGTCCTTCTATGATAATTTTTTCCAAGTTTTGTACTCCAAAAAAATTCATCATTACTTCAAGATATCGATGCCCCATTTCCAATTCCGCCTCTAGTCCCTCCGAATACACATCTCCCCGAGCTTGAATATGTATCGCCTTCTTTCCTATTAATAGGCCCTTAGATCCTTGTTTGGAATATTTAAAAGTTTTACCTGATACAGCTACAGCATCAAGATAGGTCTTCATGATGGCAGGGACAGAAAAATTCCACATTGGGGTAACACATACATATTTATCTGATAATATGAATTGTCCACCGAGTTCGGCTAATCGTCCAACCTTAGACCTTTCTACGGAAGTTAATTGCTCAAATGATGTACCTGTTTGAAGTTTTTCCCAGCCATTAAATACATCTGAATCGAGATAGGGGATGTCTGCTTTATATAAATCAAGGTGGACAATTTTATCCTGAGGATGAAACTCCTTATAAGAATCGATAAATGCTTTTCCAACTGCTAAGCTATATGACCGTTCGGGGTCAAGAGGATGTGCTGTTATATAAAGAACATTTGCCAAAAATCTCATCCTGCCTTTCCTAAATTTACGGTTTTCCTTATGTGAGTAAATACCCTTCTAAAATCTTATTAATAATTTTCTTTCATCCAATTCGTTGCCCACTGACTAATAGGGCCAAGAATTTTCCCTAACTCGTGTCCCTTTTTCGTTAATAAATACTCTGTTCTTACTGGGCGCGCAGGAATAACATGACGTAATACAATTCCATGCTCTTCTAATTCTTTCATTCTTTCTGTCAACACTCGTTTACTTAAGTCAGGTATAATTGAGTGAATTTCACTAAAACGCTTTGGTCCGCTTAATAATACATATATAATTAACCCTGTCCATCTTTTTCCTATTAATTCAAAGGATTTTTCAACCTCTGGTTGAAGGTTTTCCTGTCCTTCCACTAAATATCTTACCCTCCTTCATTCATACACACATTTTATTTCTTATGAACTTATTGTAACCAAATATGCATAGTAAAAAGCTTATTAATCAAATTTTTGTTTAAAGTAAAAAAGGGAAGTTTCCATT
>NZ_JBALPP010000097.1:18806-19124 GCF_036965425.1 Neobacillus drentensis
GAAAATCTAGAGGAAATTTTTAAAGAAGTTAAGAGGAAAAATCAATGGGGAAAAGCACATTTTAATATTATTATAAGCTTTTCCCCTACTAATGTTTATTAAATAATAATACATGATTTAACATAAGCTAAACTCAAGCTATTATTTTCCTTTGTATGGTAAATTTAACATCTTCATAAGTGACTTTTAATAATTTTTCCAATAATGCTTCTTTAGCTTTTAATTTACTTATTTCTTTTTCAAAAATTCCATTTTCTGTTTTGAGATTACGGTTCATTGTCATTACAAATTGTTTAAAATTAAGCGATTCAATTAATA
>NZ_JBALPP010000098.1:0-2908 GCF_036965425.1 Neobacillus drentensis
GTCTACCTCTGTGGCACTCCTTATAGCACTCATATTATTTACCATATATAAGCTTTCCTTTGGATTATTTTTCGTAAGCTTTTATGCTCTAGTTTCCACCTATTTTATTGAGAAGGTACTCAAAAGAAATATTAAAATTAAAACCTAGTAATAAATTTTAGATCAATACATGCCCTGGTCAAAAAAGATTCAGGCAGAATGTAGCAAATAAACGGCTATTTGTGATGCGTACCGAAATGGTGCGCTTATTTTTTTAATTCGGGCTTCCCTTTAATCAATTATGCTAGTTTAAATCAAGGATAATATAAATCNNNNAATATATATCATTCAATAAAAGTATAAAAATATTTAAAATTTAACTATAAAGTATGAAGGGGGAAAAAAAGTGGTTAAAAAGAAATTATTAAAAAAAATAAGCTTATCTTTAGTAACAGCAACATTACTAAGCACCATTGCTGTAGGGTGCTCAAATTCAAATAGCGCATCAACAGCTAGCGATAAAAAGGTAACACTAAAAATGGCTCTTTGGGGAGACGACGAGTATAAGTATATGACAGAAACTAATAAGATAGCAGATGCTTATAAAAAGGTGCATCCAAATGTGACTATTGAAGTGGAAAAAATTGCAAAAACCGAATATGACAATACAATGAAGATAAGAAGCACAGCAAATCAACTGCCAGATGTATTCCCAGTTAGACAAGCAAATCTTTCACTCTATGGTGATACTATGGTACCTTTAAATGATTTAAAGGCAACTGCAAACAATATATATGCTAAGGAAACTATGATTAAAGGAAATGTAATAGGGTTACCAGAAGCAGTATTTAATGAATTTGTTTATTACAACAAGAACATTTTCAAAGAATACAATTTAGAAATACCTAAGACTTGGGATGAGTTTATAAAGGTTTGTCAAACAATAAAAGATGGTAAGAAATATACACCACTTGCATTGGGCTTAAAGGATTCTTGGGTAAATTACCCATTAAATGAATATATGCCAATGCTTGAAGCAGGAGATGGACAATACTACAACAAGATGGCTACTAAGGATGACCCTTTTACAAAAGGACAACCATTCTATAATGCGTATACAAAGATTCAAAAATTGTATGATGCCAAGGTTTTTGGAGAAGATCCACTTGGCTATGGTTGGGATCAACAAAGAGCCATGTTTGTAGCCGGAAAAGCAGCTATGTTTGCAGCTGGCTCCTGGTATAAGAGTGATTATAACCAAAATGGAGGTAAGGATGAGAATTTAGGAGTTTTCTTATTACCAACAAGGAATAATGCCAGCGATCCATTCTACACTACTGCAATGACTGAATTCTTCTGGGGAATTCCTAAAACTAGTAAAAATCAAAAGGAAGCAAAAGAATTCCTTGAATGGTTCTTTGGTGATTATTATACTCAGCTTGCTACTACTATTAAAATAAAGCCTACAATGAATGGTGTAAGTTATAATGATAAATTCTTTGCTCAAGCCTTTGATGGTGTTGATGCTAAGTCAGTAACTGTTTTCTATGATGAGAAATATAACAAGGTAAAGAATGCCATGAAATTTGACGTTAATGGCATAGGTCAACAGATGATGGCAGGCAAAACTAGTTTAGATTCTATTATGAATGATTTAAATACACAATGGAAAAAAGCAAGAGGTAATTAAAAAATAATTAATTTAAGAAGAATAAGGTGCCTTTAGCTGCTTTATTCTTCTTTTAATTTGCAGGCTAGGAGGCGGGTTATGTTTAAAAATAATGTAAAGATGCAGAAGAACATAGTGCTAGTTACATTTTTATTTATTCCCACTATTTTAATAAGTTTATTTATGATTTACCCATTAATAAGGCTAGTAGCATTAAGCTTTACAAGCTGGGATGGACTGAGTCTTACAAAAACCTTTGTGGGATTAACAAATTTCAAGAAAATAATATTTGATTCACCGGAGGTATGGTTATCGCTAAAAAATAACGGTATATATTTTTTAGGGCATTTGCTTTTTATACCTATTGAATTATTTTTAGCATTTTTATTAGACAAAAGAGTTAGATACAGTAAGATGTTCAAAACTATTACATTTTTACCTTATATGATAAACACAGTTGCAGTTGCCTGTATGTTTATCTTTCTTTATAGCTCACAAGATGGAGTATTAAATAGTATGCTGCAGTTTTTTCATATGGATAAAATAGGATGGCTTAGCGACCCGGAAATTGTTAATTATTCTCTTACTGGAGTTTCTCTATGGAAATTTTCTGGTATCCATATAATACTTTTTTTAGCGGCATTTCAATCCCTTCAAACGGACATGCTTGAAGCTTCTATTATTGATGGAGCAAGCACCTTTAAACAGTTTTATCACATTGTATTACCAAATATAAAGCCTGTTGTTGAATTAGTATTATTTTTGAATGTGAGAGGAGCCTTGCAGATATTTGATATTCCTTATGTTATGACTAGCGGTGGTCCAAATCATGCTAGTGAAACTTTTACAGTACAAACAATAAATACTGCCTTTCAATATCAAAATTTTGGATTAGCCTGTGCAATGGCAATTGTATTGATGATAATAATAATAATTTTCTCCATTATTCAAAAAAAATTATTTAACTTAAAGGGGTGAAAAAATGGAAGCTAACTTAGAAATAAAAAAGGAAACCACTATTAATATTACAAGGAGATCTGTCAGTGGAGGTGGAGTACTAAAAATACTACTATTTATATTTATATCAGCTATAGTAATTTTGCCAATACTAATTACAGTTTTTGCATCATTTAAAAGCTTACCTCAGATTGGTTCAGAATCAGCACTTAAACCACCTGCTAGTCTTAACTTTGAAAATTATAAAGAGGTTCTTAAAAGCGCAAATGTGTTTGTTGGATTTAAAAATTCCATGATATTGGT
>NZ_JBALPP010000098.1:2966-16044 GCF_036965425.1 Neobacillus drentensis
AATTCTTTACTTAGCACTATGGTTGCATATTGTTTAACTAGATTTGATTTCAAGTTAAAAAAAGCATATTTTGCTATATTCCTAGTTGGATTAATCATACCAGGTATTGTTACTGAAATATCAAGATTTGGATTAATGACTAATATTGGTGTATATGACACTCTTTTAGCACCTATACTCATATATGCCGGTGCTGATTTAATGCAAATATACATTTATAATCAGTTTTTACGGCAGATACCGGTTTCAGTCGATGAAAGTGCCATGATGGATGGAGCATCTTATTTTACAATTTACTGGCGAATAATTTTTCCTATGGTGATTCCTGCAACAGCTACTTTAGGCATACTTAAAGCTGTTGATGTTTTAAATGACATGTATATACCATTTTTATATATGCCAGGAGTCGAGCATAGAACTTTAAGTACATTACTTTTTAATTGTATTACTGATCCTAGAACTTCTTCTATTCCACAACTAAGTGCAGCAGCGGTTATAGTTATGATTCCAACTCTAGTAATCTACTTTATATTCCAGAAATATATATTTAGTGGAATAGCAGCAGGTGCTGTGAAGGAATAGTGTGTTGTAGTGAAAATCCAGTGTTCCGAGTAAAAGGAGGAAAAGGCAGTGATAGAAGATTTAAGAAAAGGTAGATTTACTTTACCGGCGGAAACAGGAATTGATAATGAGGTTAAGAGAATTATAGAAAAATGGGGAGCAGATGCCATTAGAAATAGTGATGGTACTATACTATCAAAGGAATTAATGGATATGGCAATTAAGGTATACACAACCTATTTAACTGTTAGAAATGATCAACAGTGGGCCTATTCCCATAGAGATCAACTGCAAATGCAGTATTTAATGTCTAAGCATAATACCGCTGCAAACGAGGTGTTAGAAATAGACCTTTTAGATGGATACTTTAATAGACAATTTGAAATAGATACGGACCATGATATTAAAAGATATTGGGAGGTTATAGATAGAACTAGTGGCGAGTTGTTAGATGTGAACCACTGGGAGTTTGATTACAACACTCAAAAGGTTGTAATCAAAAATGCTAAAAAGTGGCATAGATATACTGTGAGTTTTTTAGCATATCAAGTTTGGGATACAACTCAAATGTATAATCATCTAACAAATAATTGGACTACAGCACCGGAGATGCCTTATGATGCAATCCATGAAGAAACCAGGGAGCATATCTTTAGCTATTTAGATAATTGGCTTAAAGAGAATCCCAGCGTAGATGTTGTTAGATTTACTACATTTTTTTACCACTTCACAATAGCTTATAATGACAAAGCAAAGGAAAAGTTTGTTGATTGGTTTGGATACAGTGCAAGTGTAAGTCCAAAGGCCATGGATGAATTTGAAAAGATTAAAGGATACAGGCTGAGAGCAGAATCTTTCGTTGATGAAGGATATTATAATTCCCCCTTTAGAGTACCTTCTAAGGAATTTTTAGATTGGATTGATTTTGTTCAAGGCTTTGTATCTGAAAATGCTAAAAAATGTGTTGATTTATGTCATAGCTATGGAAAAGAAGCAATGATGTTTTTAGGTGATAATTGGATTGGAACAGAGCCTTATGGAGATTATTTTGGAAACATTGGACTAGATTCAGTGGTAGGCTCTGTGGGAAGCGGAGCTACTTTAAGATTGATTTCCGATATTCCTCACGTCAAATATACAGAAGGAAGATTTCTGCCATATTTCTTTCCAGATACCTTTTATGAAGGTGGAAACCCTACAAAGGAAGCAGTAGAAAATTGGGTACAAGCAAGGCGTGCAATCCTTAGAAAACCAGTGGAAAGAATGGGTTATGGTGGATACTTGAGTCTTGCGCTAAAGTTTCCAGAGTTTGTAGAGAAGATAGAAGAAATCACTAATGAGTTTAGAGAAATCCATTACAAGATGGAAGGAACCAAAGCTTATACTGCCAAATTTAAAGTAGCTGTGTTAAATGCTTGGGGAAAGCTTAGAAGCTGGCAGACTAATATGGTGGCACATGCTTTATGGTATAAGAAAATATATTCATATGTAGGGGTAATAGAATGTTTAAGTGGTATGCCAGTTGATGTGGTATTTATGAGCTTTGAAGATATAAAGAAAAAGGGCATACCGGAAGATATAGGTGTAATTATAAATGCTGGTGATGCTGGCACAGCATGGTCAGGAGATAAGTATTGGGTAGATGATGAAGTAACAGGTAAGCTAAGAGAATGGGTACATAATGGAGGCGGATTCATTGGTATAGGTGAACCAACTGCATATCAGCATCAAGGTAAGTACTTCCAGCTCTCAGATATACTAGGTGTGGATAGAGAAATGGGCTATACATTAAGTTACACTAGACATGATAAGGCTCAAGAGGAGACCCACTTTATATTACAAGATCAAAAGTCAGAGATAGATTTTGGCGAAGGAATGAAGTATGTATATAGGGTTAGCGATAACACACAGATTCTTTCAATGGATAATGGAGATATAAATCTTGCTGTGAACGAATTTGGCAAGGGTAGAGCAGTGTATATTTCAGGACTTCCTTATACACCAGAAAACGTAAGAATTTTATTAAGAGCTTTATATTGGGCAGCAGCTAAAGAGGAGGAAATGTTCACTTGGTATACTTCAAACAGCAATACTGAGTGTGCAGCATACCTGCAAACAGGCAATGTGGCAATTATAAATAATTCAGATAAAGTACAGGAAACAGAAGTTTACAGAGATAAAAATAGTGCTGTTAAGCTTTCATTAAAACCTTATGAAATAAAATGGATTTGTATGGAGCTATAAGGAGCGATATTTCCATGATTAATGATAAAATTAAAAATTTTTTTTATGGTGCGGATTATAATCCGGATCAATGGGATGAAGAAGTTTGGAGAGAAGACATAAGACAGATGAAGGTTCATGGAGTAAATGTTGTAACGCTCCCTGTATTTTCATGGGCTAAATTGCAGCCAAGTGAAGAGGAATTTGATTTTTCATGGTTAGATAAAATAGTAAATCTTCTATATGAAAATGGTATTTTCATAAACATGGCTACACCAACTGCAGCTCAGCCAGCTTGGATGAGTAAAAAATATCCGGATATTACAAGAACGGATATTTATGGTCGCAAACGTAAACATGGTGGAAGGGTGAATTTTTGTCCAAATAGTTCCAACTATAAGAGATTGTCAAGTACTATAGCTGGAAAAATGGCTGAACATTTTAAAAATAACCCAGCAATTGTGTTATGGCATGTTAACAATGAATATGGTGCCTATTGTTACTGTGAAAATTGTAGACAAGCTTTTATACAATGGTTAAAAAATAAATATATAACTTTAGAAAATTTAAATAGATGTTGGTATACAAGCTTTTGGGGTCATACAATATATGACTTTGATGAAATTGAGGTACCATCTGCTTTAACAGAGATTTTACCAGGGGCTTTAGCAGGAAGAGATGGAACTTATTTTCAGCCTATGGCTATAGATTACAAAAGGTTCATGTCAAATAGTTTGTTAGAATGCTTTAATGGAGAAGTGCAGGAAATAAGAAAATATCATAAAGAAACATCTATTACTACTAATATATGGAGTATAAGCCATGAGTTAGACTTATTTAGGTGGGGAGAACAATGTGATGTTGCTTCTTGGGATAGTTATCCGTCAAATAAAGATAATCCAAGTGTAATTGCTTTTAGACATGATGTGATAAGAGGATTAAAAAAAGGAAAACCCTTTTTATTAATGGAGCAAACACCTAGTCAGCAAAATTGGCAAGCCTATAATGCTCAAAAAAGACCAGGGGTAATGAGGCTGTTAAGCTATCAATGTATAGCCCACGGTGCAGATGGAATAATGTTTTTTCAATGGAGACAATCTCTAGGAGCCTGTGAAAAATTTCATGCTGCTATGGTGCCTCATGTTGGACATGAAAATACGCGGATGGGAAAAGAACTAAGCCAATTAGGAAAGGAATTACAATACCTTCAGGATACAATAATTGATTCTAGAACTGAATCAAAGGTTGCAATAATTATGGATTGGGCTAATTGGTGGGGAGTTGAATATTCAAGTGGGCCCAGTGTAGATTTAACATATATTGATAGAATAATGAAATATTATAAAGCCTTATATGATTTAAATATACCGTTAGACATAGTTGAACCTACCTCAGATTTATCAAAATATGAATTAGTAATAGCTCCTCTTTTATATATGGTTAGTGATGCCTCTATAGAAAATATTAATAAATTTGTAAGTAGGGGCGGTACATTCATAACAACATTCTTTAGTGGCATTGTTGATGAAAATGATATTGTAAGACTTGGTGGATATCCAGGTGCCTTTAAGGAACTGCTTGGTATATGGGTAGAAGAGGTTGATGCACTGTATCTTGATATGAAGAATGGAATAAAGGCAGAAAAGCAGCTGGAGGAAAATGAGAAAACCTTTGAATGTAAATTAATATGCGAAGTAGTTCACAATGAAAATGCAATTGTACTAGGAACCTTCACAGAAGATTACTATAAAGGCTTTCCTGCAATAACAGAGAATTCTTATGGAAGTGGAAAGGCCATATATGTGGCATCGGAACCAGAGGACAATTTAATAAAAGTATTAATTGAAAAATATTGCGAAGAAAAGAGTATTAAACCTATATTTAAAACTGATGCAGAGGTAGAGATAACTAGAAGAGTAAAGGAAAATAATGAATATATATTTATATTAAACCACAGCAATATTTTACAAAAGGTATCACTTGGAAAAAACTCATACACTGATTTATTTAATGGAGAGATTTTAGAAAATGAAATAGAAATTGAACCAAAAGAAGTATTAATTTTAAAAAACTCGGGTTAGCTTCCCGAGTTTTTTACTGGACGACCTTGTAAAAGGGGATGTTGCCATTTTTGCAGCAACAGGAGTTACTGATGGCGAACTTTTAAGGGGTGTACAATATAAAGAGAATATAGGTACAACGCATTCTGTTGTCATGCGTGCTAAATCAGGGACAGTTCGCTTTATCGAGGGGGAAACACAGTTTTTCAAAAAAACAGACTTAGTAATAAGATAATTTCGGGAAAATAGGTTGCTGTATTATGCAGTAATTAAGTGGAGTGAAAAAAGATGCATAAACTTAGTACTGAAAAATTAGTAGAAGCATGCAAAAATGCTATCGAGCTCAATCTAAGTAAAGACTTTATTAATTTATTATTTAATGAACTCAATAAAAGATTTAGTGATAATTCAGTCATATATTATAATCAGAAATTAAATCTGAAAAGTTTTAATTGATATCCTTAAGTTTCTTCTAGAAATATTGTAACTAGTTATTGATGCTTAAAATTACAAATTACAAGAAAACCCTAGGAAGCATGAAAGCTTGATTTATCAAGATTTAAGGGTACATTAAGGTACTAGAAAAACAGGTGTCAGCAAACTTCAAAACTGCTTGAGACCTGCGTGCCAGGTCTGGTGGGTTCGATTCCCACGCAGTCTCTCCAAAAAACAATTTCAATCAATTATATAACTTCTCACCACCACGATCTTTTGCTCGTTTTGAACGAACCTGTGAGAAACTGAGAAGCCAAAATTGTGTGTGTTCAGAACCTTCAAATATTATATTTGGGGGTTTTTGCATGGGTAATGGTCTAAGGAAACATGGAAGAGTTACAATATCGATAAAAGTTAAATAGAGTTTCAAAATGAGTTGGATGTTTGAACGGTTTATGTGGTTTAAGCAGTCTGAGAGTTTAGCCACTCGTACAATTTAAGAGTATCAGATTCACTTTCTATAGTTATAAGATTCCCTTGGTCAAGACTTAATAAGGGTAATTATATCTGTGATTTTCGTTCCAGCATGTTTGGAGCTTGTATGTAGGCATAATAATTCTAATAGCATAAATAAACTAAATAATGAAGGAAAAGTTGTTTTTTGAAGCAAGGTAATTGATCAGCTAAATGTGCAACAGTAAATATGTAATGAAATCGGCTCTACTTTAAGGTGAAGGGGGAGGGTTATGCATTTTGAAATGTATACTTGGCCGCATTACATCTTAATGATTTCTCCGATTATTATTACTTGTGTCATCATCAAAGTGATGAGAGGGAAAAGTTTTGAAATACAGCATTTAGTTGGCAAGGTAATGTCTGGTATTTTAATACTCTTTATGGTCATTAGGAATATTAATAATTACTTTATGGGGAATGGGGTATCCGATTTAATCCCATTGCAATTATGCCATTTGTCTGCTTGGTTGATTGTACCGGGAGCGATTTTCACCAGAAACAGACATTTATCATTGATTACCATTACGTTGTCATTGCCAGCTGGCTATATTTCGTTAATTTTCGCTGATCCATTAGTCCATTACTCTAGCTTATTTGAAGTGAGTGCCATTTGTTACGTGAAATTACATGTATTTATCGTAATCGGTGCCCTGTACTTGATATATATCTACAAACCAAAAATTAATTTCAAAGATTTCATAAAAAGTTTTGCGATTTTAGCAGTTTACTTTTTGATTACAATAGTCCTCAATAACATCTTCATTAGTCATGGTGTGCTCTCATTTTATTTCTACAGTGTAATACCTGAACCTGGAACTCCATTGGAAACATTTTATTACTGGGGAACAAATTATCATGCTTTTGGGCTAACCATTAACCCAATCTATAATCTCCTGGTTCTTTCAATTGCAACAGTCATTATGCTTTCAATCTATACAATTTACAACATTATTCCCGAAAATAAAGGTATCAATCACCAAAGCAAGCGTTTAAATATATAACTTAAATATTAAGGCATTTCTCAAATAGACTAATATTTACATTATTCCGCTAATCAAATATCTTAGCGGAATTTTTTATTTGCAATTTGTTACTATTTGTCGGCTTCCACTTTCACCAGTTCACAAAAAAAGTCAAAAAAATATTTTCCGTAACCCCGACCATTTCCTTTCCTTTTATCTATATAAATGATAAAAGAAACGAAGTAAATGTTTGGGAATCAAACAATCTGAGTGTGAGCAATTAGAACATCAGTAAGGATGAGTATTTATAAGAATCAGGGAGGCAATATTATGTTGAAAATTATACACAAGGCAATAGGAAAAATTACATAAGTAAAGTCAGCAATAGATAATAAAGAATAATTGTATATTAAAAACTGACAAGAAAAATGCCTCTAGATATTATATAATGGTAAAAAACGTGGAGTTCCATGTACCTCCGTCTTCACCAATACATAGGCGTTTAATTTAATTAATCTTTATATAAAAAAGGAGGTACCGCCTTGGTATCATCTAAAGACGTCGCAAAACACGCAGGCGTATCCCAAACAACTGTTTCTCGTGTATTAAACACGCCAGAATTTGTTAAAAAACCTACCCTTGATAAAGTTATGAAAGCAATTGACGAGTTGAACTATATACCTAATGCTCATGCGCGATCACTTGTCCAAAATAAAACAAATACAATTGCTCTTTTATCCGGACCTTTGCACAACCCATTTTTTGTTGATACAACATCCGCGATTATAAATTATGCTAATGAAATGGGGTACCGGGTAAACGTACAGTACGTAAACGATCATAAATTGCCTGAAGCATATGCGACCGCTTTTGAAAATAAAGTGGATGGTATCATTCTATCGTGTATTTTGATTGATGATCCAATATTCGAAAAGCTTAAACAAATGGATATTCCATTCATTACATACAATCGAAAGCATAAAAAAAATGAAAACTTTGTTGAAATTGACAATGTTCAAGCTGGATATTTATCGGCAAAACACATGATTGAGCTAGGTCATAAAACCATTGCATGGGTTGGCGGACCTTTGACAGTCAGTACATTTAACAACCGTTATTCTGGATTTCTTCAAGCAATCAAAGATTATAACCTACCATTGTCCGAACAATATATCTTTAACACTGATACTTCTAAACAAGAAATTTCAACTGCTTTCCACCGCTTAATGAAACTGGAGCATCGTCCTACCGCCATTTGTACTGGTGCGGATTCTTTGGCATTAAATTTAATAGACGATGCCATCCGTGAAGATTTCAAAGTACCGGATGACTTAAGTATTATTGGGATTGATAACGTAGACATTAGTCAGCATGGATTGATCCAATTGACTACTGTAGGCAGTATCTCGCAGCAAAATCTAGGGGACTTGGCGATTTCTGAATTGATTAAAATGATAGAAAATAAAAAAAATGATTGCATTAAAATAACTGAACCTGTTAAAATATTCAACAGAAGAACAACTAGAAAAATAGAAAATGAACAATAAGGTTTGATTTTCTATTTTGCCTCAAAATGAATACGTAACCATTTTAAATGGTACATAACCTAATATTCTTTCAACCTTTCACTAAGGAGGAATGGTTGAAAGAATGAATTAACATTTCTTAAAAATGGTTACGTATTCATAAGTGAATATTACAAAAGGGGTAGTATTTTCACAGAGATTTGAAAGGGGTTACAACCAAAAGGGGGAGAAATGATTTATGAAATGGAAAAATCGTCGTCATGGGGATGAATCACCATTCATGCCAGCAGGGCCTTTTAAGATTAGGCTGCCTTTTATTCATTACCGATTTGAATGGCCAGATTATGTTCAAGGTCTATTAATGTGTGCAGTTGACTTGGGGGCTATTACTCTATTAGGCCAACATTTACACATGCCTTTTGAGGTTGCTTTAGCGGTTGTTGTATTAAACGGGCTTCTTTATTTATTTCACCATATATTGGGTGATCCCGTTATTCCAGGATGGATTACACCAGCGATTCCGCTAATTGTCTTGTTTGTTACTCAATTTGAAGAGGGGCCAGATCGGGTTTATGCCCTCGTCGCCTTTCAGTTAACATTAGGTATTTTATCCATCATTCTGGGTATTACCGGCTTAGCAAGTAAAGTTGTCCATATGGTTCCAAATGCCATTAAAACAGGAATCATACTTGGGGCAGGTATTGGAGCAGTCACTTCCGTTTTCGGAGCAGGCGGACAATTTGAAAAATTCCCGTTCACCATTTCGATTTGTATAGGATTTGCCTTTTTCCTTACTTTTTCAAAGTCATTTGAACGCATTAGAAAAAATAATAAAGGATTTTTATTCACTCTATTAGGTAATCTTGGCATTCTTCCGGCCATTTTTCTCGCAGTTATTGTTGCCCCACTATTTGGAGAAGCAAATTGGCCTGATATTCAATGGGGATTTAGTAAACCAGATTTTGCTACCCTGTTTGCGGAGTACACTGTTTTCGGATTAGGATTTCCAGCGGTCGCCTTTTTTCTAAAAGCAATCCCTGCCGTGCTGGCTACGTATCTAGTGGTATTCGGTGATGTTCTTAAAACGAAAGCATTGCTTTCTGAATCCGATGCCGTTAGAACCGATGAAAAAGTGGATTACAATCCAAACCGAGCCCATTTAATTTTTGGTGGTAGAAACACACTGATGAGTATGATCGGTCCTGATATTACCATGTGTGGTCCAATGTGGGCCGCGATGCAGGTGGTCGCCATTGAACGCTTTAAAGAAGGAAAAAAAGCAATGAATTCCTTTTTTGGGGGAATTGGATCTTTCCGTTGGGGTACAAATACAGCCCTTTTATTATTGCCAATCGTCAGCTTAGTTCAGCCGATTCTAGGCGTAGCTTTAGCTTTGACATTGCTTGTCCAAGGTTATGTAAGTGTCCGGATTGGGATCATGCAGGCACGGAGCCAGCGTGATTTAGGAATAGCTGGAATTGTGGCTGCCCTCCTTGTCATCAAAGGTGCTTCATGGGCATTTGCAGTTGGAATCCTGCTTTGCTTCTTAATTTATGGTAAGGACTTCTTCAAAGGTGAAGTTGATGCTACATTCGTCAAAGATTCCTTGGAATCATCTAAAAAAGAAGAAATGAAAGAGGTAAGTTAAATGAAAAAGCAATATTACGTAAACGGTGATTGGAAGACTGCAGAGAAATTTGCAGATCTCCACTCCCCATACTCTAAAGAAGTAATCGCTCAAATTCCACAAGCAACACGTGATGAAGTAGACCAAGCAATTGACATCGCCTACAAGACGAGAAAACAAATGGAAGAATTGACTGCCTATGAGCGTGCAGCGATTTTAGAACATATTGCCCAACTATTCATTGAAAATCGACAAAAGGCCGCTGAAATAATCTCGTTAGAAGCAGCAAAACCGATGAAATTCGCATTAGGAGAAATCGATCGTACGATTGAAACCTATAAATTTGCGGCTGAAGAAGCCAAACGTTTAACTGGGGAAATGATTCCAATGGATGCAGCGAAAAACGGAGCCAATCGCTTCGGTTACACGATCGAGCAGCCGCTTGGAGTCATTGGGGCGATCACACCATTTAACTTTCCGCAAAACCTGGTTGCACATAAAGTGGGACCTGCGATTGCAGCCGGAAATACAATCGTTCTTAAGCCGGCATCACAAACGCCTCTTTCCGCATTGTTTTTAGCAGAATTAATTGATCAAACAGCTTTGCCTAAAGGTGCCTTTAACGTGATTACCGGTAGTGGCAGAACCGTGGGTGATACATTAGTTACCAGTGACAAAGTAAAAATGATCACATTCACAGGCAGTCCTTCTGTTGGGATAGGGATCCGCAACAAAGCTGGCTTGAAAAAAGTTGCTCTTGAACTGGGCTCGAATGCTGGTTTAATTATTGATAAAAATGTTGATTTGTCGCAAATCGTTCCTAAATGTGTTGCTGGAGCTTTTTCAAACCAAGGTCAGGTTTGTATCTCATTGCAACGTATCTATGTAATGGATGAATTATTCGATGAATTTATTGGACAATTTACTGCTGCTTCAAAGCAGTTAGTCATTGGCAGCCCGCTTGCAGAAACAACGGATATTTCTGCCATGATCAATCCTGATGAACAAGATAGGGCACTAAGCTGGGTACAAGAAGCTGCCCAGAACGGTGCTGAAATCGTGACAGGCGGAGTGATTGAAAATGGAGTCTTCTTGCCAACAATTTTAACGAATGTAGACTCTACTCTGAAAGTATCCTGCCAGGAAGTTTTTGCGCCAATTGTAGTGGTTAATCGTATTTCTTCTGTTGATGAAGGGATTACGGCCATTAATGATTCCAATTATGGCCTGCAAGCAGGGATATTCACGAATGATATTCAAACAGCATTCAAAGCTTCAAAAGAGTTTGAAGTTGGCGGTGTCATGATTAACGATATTCCGACTTACCGCGTAGATCAAATGCCGTACGGAGGCGTAAAAGAAAGCGGAACGGGTAAAGAAGGATTAAAATATGCAATCCTTGAAATGACTGAAACGAAACTTGTCGTTTGGAATCAAAATTAAGGAGTGACCAAGATTGTCTGAAAAAATTACTTTTACACCACTTAGTTATACTGGATGGGATTCGCTAGCACACCTTTTAGATGAGGTAAAACGCTTTGATGTGAAAAAGATTCTTGTCATAACTGATCCGTTCCTTTTTGATATCGGATTAACAAATAAAGTTGTAGATCCGCTTGAAGAAGCAGGCTATGTAACAGAAATTTATACCGATGTTGTACCCGAGCCTCCATTGGCAATCGGTGAAAAATTGGTTGCCTACACACGTGATCATCAATTCGACATGGTCATTGGAGTGGGTGGGGGAAGTGCGTTAGATTTAACGAAGCTTGCCGGGGTATTAGCTTCACATGAAGGTAAAGTAGAAGACTATTTAAACTTAACTGGTACGAAAAAGGTTACGAAAAAAGGCCTTCCTAAAATCTTAATACCTACAACTTCAGGAACAGGTTCAGAAGTGACGAATATTTCCGTTTTATCACTAGAAACGACTAAAGATGTTGTAGCGCATGACTACTTGTTAGCTGATGTAGCGATTGTGGATCCTGCTTTAACGATTTCATTACCTCCGAAAGTTACAGCTGCAACTGGCGTTGATGCGCTTACACATGCGGTGGAAGCTTATATTTCTAAAAATGCGAGTGTTGTGTCTGATGCGTTAGCATTGCAAGCGATTCGCCTAATCAGCAACTCAATTCGTACGGCTGTATCAAACGGTCAAGACAAACAAGCTCGTACTGATATGAGCTACGGAAGTTACCTTGCAGGTCTTGCTTTCTTCAATGCCGGGGTTGCTGGTGTTCACGCATTAGCTTACCCTCTCGGAGGCCAATTCCACATTGCACACGGTGACTCCAATGCAGTATTGCTTCCATATGTATTTGGCTATATCCGCCAAAGCTGTGAAAAACGGATGAAGGATATCTACGATGCAATGGGTTTTAGTTCTGCAAATCTTTCACAAGAGGAAGCATCATACAGATGTGTAGCTGAATTAAAACGATTAGTTGAAGATGTAAATATTCCATCTTCTTTAAAAGGATTTAACATTGCTGAAGATGCACTTGAAAGTTTAACGAATGATGCGGTTGAGCAAAAACGTATTTTAGCTCGTAGTCCAATGCCTTTATTGAAAGAAGATATCTATACCATTTATAAAGCAGCATTTGATGGCGTAGTTGTTGAAAAAACGAGAGATAGTAAGATTGCAGTCCATAATTGAAGATACTAAGGAGCATTCGAATAGAGTATAAAAGAGGTTCCTCAAACAGCAGTGCAATTTAATTTGCACTGCTGTTTTTTTTGTGAAAGAAAAATTGATGAATATTACAACATGTTTTCTCAAACAATATGGAAAAAAGGTGGTTATTACATTGTTTGACTTGTATTTTATTTTGTCTGGTTTGGTATTGTTAATATTGGTAGGAGGACTATTATACACTCTAACAACTGGAAGATTTGTAACTGCAAGGCAAAGCGAGTTTGATGCCGAAATCAATGAAAAGACTCGAAGACATCCTATTTTGCTAAATCCAGTTTTTCTTGCTTATGTTGTTGGGATTGGGCTTGTAATTTTATTCATTTTATATCATGCTTCTAGTATTTGAAAAGCTTTGGAAAAATGGTGTAAAGATTTTACACCATTTTATTTTATTTAAAGCAGCTATATTCTGCGGGTTCCTTTTAAAAAGGGGCAATTCATCCGGGCATATTCGAAACTAGTGGAAG
>NZ_JBALPP010000099.1:0-8121 GCF_036965425.1 Neobacillus drentensis
TACAGGTACCATATTAAAATGGTCACTCTTTTTATTTTTGGACAAAATTTGTTAATTACTTTCTAGAAAATATCATTATGATTTATGGTAAAGTGTACTGTATTTAACTTCTATAGAAAAAGATGTGTTTAACGAATGAGTATTATTAAATGCTCCGAATTTACAAAAGAGATAAGTTATTAATAACAAAAAACACCGGTGGTCGGTGTTTTTGCTGTGGCTATTTTAACGGTTTATATCTTTGGTAGGTATTCATCTAATCGATAAAAGGTTCCGGTATATCCTTCCTGAGCCATCTCTTTTGAATCCTCGAAGGTTTTAATCTCATCCGCTGTCGGGGATACGGGAACCACGGTCATTGTAAGGGTTGTTTTTCCTTCATCTTCGGTTAGCGTAATGGTATTCTGGGTTTCCATAGGCCAATTTGCGTCAAAGGGCGCACGTACAATGTTACCTTCTTCATCAGAAAAGAAACTAGTGTAAACAATTTTCTCTGGTGCAATAATTTCACTGTATAAAAATTTAACCCACATTACGTTTCCGTCAGCAGGTTTCTGGCTGTAGTGAAAGACACCGCCCGGACGGAAATCTGATTTAGAAACCTCGAATGTCCATCCTTTTGGCCCCCACCAGTTCTTTAGGTGTTCTGATTCAGTTAATGCCTTAAACACAAGTTCACGTGGAGCATTGAAAGTATGTGTGATTTTGATTTGATTGGACATGTTGATTCCTCCAATAATTTTAGTTTTCATTCCGTTTATTTTCTCTCTGTTGTAGATCATGCAAATAACGATCCAAGTTGTCGAATTTTTCTTCCCAAATGTCGCGGTATTTTTTTAGCCATAAATCTAAGGCTTTAAAGGGCTCTGACCTCAGATTGTAGATTCGACGATTCGCTTCTACTGAAAACTCCACCATTCCTGCTTTAAACAATACACGAAGATGTTTAGATGCTTGAGGCTGGCGAATATGAAGATGGTCTGCTATTTCCCCCACTGTTAATGGGCCCATTCGAAGTAATTCAACAATCTGCAACCTATTAGGCTCGGCAAGAGCGCTTAAGATTGTCGTATAATCCATCCCTTATTTTCCCAACTCCTTTAAAACAATATTATTTTTTAATATACCTAAATAAGAATATTCCCGTCAAGGAATACTTCGGACAAGTCTACTTCACAAACATTACAACTTTACTTTGGCTAACGGACTTTTGTGCAATTTGATAAGCGAAAATAATTCAAATTTATGATGAAAGAGGATAAGCGCACACAAAATATACTAGCCTTAAAAAGTAAACCTATGTCCCTTTTTTGCTTATGTGTTATTAGAAGTCACGAACCTTCATAAAATTTATTGGAGGTGCTGGAAGTGAAAAAGCATGTAAGTGAAATTGAATGTCTTGTCTGTAAAGGAACACATTTTCGAAAGGGTTATTTTGTTGCCAATTACGAAAAATTTGATGAGAAAATTAAGTGGAATGTTAAGACTGAAGCAGGGGTGCAGTTTTATTTGGAATCTGAAGAGGACAATCCACTAAACAAAATTCCCGAGAGAGTAAACCTATTTTCTTATATTTGTGAAGAATGTGGTTATATCATGAATTTTACTAAAGAAAAACAAGTGGAAAGCAAGAAACTGGAAAGAGCTAGAAAACAAAGGCAAACCATGTATGATTGGACTAAATTTAAATAGATAATCCAGAACACTTAGCACTCATATTTTAAGTGTTTTTTCTTTTTGATTGGAAATATGACGAAGGAGAGAGGGATTCCTCTCTTTTTTTATGCAATAATAGGTGATTATTTCTAATCTTTATTATTTTACAAATATTTGATAAAATAAAACTTCAGCATGTCGGATGGTCATTTTTAACAACATCCTTTGGGGGCGTTTGAATGAAGGTATTTTTAGAATTAGGCTGGTTTTTTAAGCAGGAGAAAAAGGCATACATATCCGGGATCTTTCTTTTAATGTTGGTAGCGCTTTTAACCTTGGTCCCGCCAAAAGTAATCGGCATAATTGCAGACCATATTCACGATGGAACAATGACAAAGGGGATCCTGATTCAATGGATGTTGGTCCTGGTAGGCACCGGTCTATCGATGTATGTTCTACGATATTTTTGGAGAATTATGATTTTTGGTTCGTCCGTCAAACTAAGCAGGATACTAAGGGATCGCTTGTTTCAGCATTTTACGAAAATGTCGCCGGCCTTTTATCAAAAAAGTCGAATTGGTGATTTAATGGCTCATGCGACAAACGATCTCCAAGCAATTCAACAAACAGCCGGTGCCGGTGTTTTAACGCTGGTTGACTCGCTTTCAACCGGTGGATTTGTCATCATCGCCATGGCATTTACGATCAGCTGGAAATTAACGCTGATTTGCTTGATTCCCATGCCGATTATGGCGATCTTGACCAATTGGTTCGGGACCATGTTACATAAAAGCTTTCATAAGGCTCAGGAAGCATTCTCATCACTAAACGATAAAACACAGGAAAGTATAACAGGAATCAAAGTCATCAAAACATTTGGGCAGGAACTAGAAGATATAGAAGATTTCCGCAAACAATCGGAAGACGTTGTACAAAAAAACATTGTAGTGGCAAAAATAGATTCCCTCTATGACCCTACCATTTCAATTATAGTTGGTATTTCCTTCTTCCTATCCATTGTGTTTGGCGCAAAATATGTTCTCAACAACGAGCTAACGATTGGGGAATTAATTTCGTTTACGACCTATTTGGGGCTGTTAATCTGGCCGATGCTGGCGTTCGGCTGGTTATTTAACATCGTGGAACGCGGACGTGCTTCCTACGACAGGGTTGCGGCTCTCCTTCGAGAAAAAGTAGAAATCACAGATAAAGAGGATGCCTTGGATATGATTCCGTGCGGGGATATTCAATACAGACTTGCAGAATTTACTTACCCTGGGGAATCACGTCCCATCCTAAAAGATATCACTTTTTCTTTAAATAAAGGTGAAACTCTAGGAATTGTCGGCAAAACGGGTGCAGGAAAGACAACTTTGTTAAAGCTGCTTATTCGCGAGTTTGAAGGATATCATGGGGATATTCTTTTTGGCGAAAAAGCACTGCAAGACTATAAACTAGCAAAATTACGCGAAGCGATCGGCTATGTTCCACAGGATCATTTCTTATTTTCAGCGACTGTGGCAGAAAATATTGCCTTTACCAATCCATCTGCGGCAAAAGAGGAAATTGAAAATGCCGCAGCTTTAGCCAATATCCATGAAGATATCCTTCAATTTTCAGATGGATATCAAACGATCGTCGGTGAACGGGGAGTGTCGTTATCCGGCGGGCAAAAACAACGAATTTCCATTGCCAGAGCATTATTGATGAATCCTGAAGTATTGGTCCTTGACGATTCCCTATC
This sequence comes from Neobacillus drentensis, assembly GCF_036965425.1. Taxonomy (GTDB): domain Bacteria; phylum Bacillota; class Bacilli; order Bacillales; family Cytobacillaceae; genus Neobacillus; species Neobacillus drentensis_F. The sequence continues at coordinate 3,401 of NZ_JBALPP010000099.1, forward strand.
AGCGGTGGATGCCAAAACAGAGGAAGCAATCCTTTCGTCATTAAAGCAAAACCGAGAAGGGAAAACCACGATCATTACTTCACACCGGTTGAGTGCCATCCAACACGCCAATCTGATTCTAGTTCTTGAGGATGGCCGAATTATCGAGCGAGGTACGCATGAAGAACTCATGGAATTTGACGGATGGTACAAAGAAATGTATTTACACCAGCAGCTAGAAGAGTTGGTTGAGCATGGGGGGCATTAATATGGAAGAGAAAGTACAGCTTTCGGAACGGGAGCAACGAAAAATCTTATTCCGTCTTCTTTCCTATACAAAACCGCATAAAAAAATCATTGGGATTGCCTTTATCTTACTACTGTTAACAACGATAGGAGATATCGTTCTCCCAATCCTGGTTAAAATCTTTATCGATGATTATTTGACGCCAGGGAAGCTGGCGTTTCGACCTTTACTCATTCTGGGGTCCATCTACATGGGAATCCAGATAGTAAAAGCGATCCTGTTCTTTTTTCAATTAGTGAAGTTTCAGGAGATTGCCCTTTATATTATTCAGCAGTTGCGAATTGATGTTTTTTCCAAGGTACAGGCACTTGGTTTAAAGTATTTCGATAAAACGCCTGCCGGAAGCATAGTGTCACGGGTAACGAATGATACGGAAGCTATTAAAGAGATGTTTGTAACGGTCCTTTCTACGTTTATTCAAAGTGGCTTCCTGCTGTCGGGAATATTCATTGCGATGTTCATTTTGAATGTAAAGCTAGCCTTGTTTTGTGTCATCATCATTCCCATCCTAATCTATGTCATGGCCTTGTACCGAAAATTAAGTTCACGCTATTACCTCGCCATGCGGGAGAGACTGAGCCAATTAAACGCCAAGCTGGCAGAGGCACTTCAGGGAATGTCGATCATTCAAGTGTTTCGCCAGGAAAAACGTCTGCGTAATGAGTTCGGTGAGATTAACAATCAGCACTACAGTGCCGGAATGAAAAATATAAAAATTGACGGATTGTTGTTAAGGCCGGCCATAGACCTTATTTATACGTTTGCCCTGATCATTGTGCTGAGCTACTTCGGTATCACTTCCTTCCAACACAGTATTGAAATTGGTGTCATTTATGCCTTTATCAATTATTTGGATCGTTTTTTTGAGCCGGTTAATCAAATGATGATGAGACTCTCCTTATACCAGCAAGCGATTGTGGCTGGTTCTCGTGTCTTTAAATTGTTGGATGAACAGGAGCTGGAACCCGCTCAGAACGATGAAAAAGAAAGGGCAATCGAAAAGGGAAAAATCGAATTTAAAGATTTAAGTTTTTCCTATGACGGTAAGCGGAAAGTGTTAAAAAATATTTCCTTTACCGCAAATCCAGGAGAAACAGTCGCCCTTGTTGGCCATACCGGAAGTGGGAAAAGTTCGATTATTAATTTAATGATGCGCTTTTATGAATATGAACAGGGTGAAATCTTGATTGATGGGGAATCCATTCGTCAATATACAAAACCAGAGCTACGTGAAAAAATGGGGCTTGTCCTCCAGGATCCGTTTTTGTTTTTTGGAACCGTCAAGGATAATATCCGCCTTCATAATCAAGACATGTCCGATGAGCAGGTAATGGAGGCGGCAAAGTTTGTCCAGGCCCATACCTTCATTGAAAAACTGGATGATGGGTTTGACCATAAAGTAGTGGAGAGGGGCGCAACCTTCTCGAGCGGTCAACGACAGCTTATCGCTTTTGCGAGGACGATTGCCGCGAATCCAAAAATACTAGTACTAGATGAAGCAACGGCCAATATTGATACAGAAACCGAAGAAGCGATTCAAACGGCACTTTCCAAAATGCGAAAGGGCAGAACGACCATTGCGATTGCCCACCGTTTATCAACTATCCAAGATGCGGATCTCATTCTTGTGCTGCATCAGGGAGAAATCGTAGAGCGGGGCACGCATCAAGAGCTGCTGGCTCTTGGCGGGTTGTATCACAAAATGTTCCTTCTGCAAAATGGAGCAGTAGAAAGATATGAGGATGTCATGAATTTATAGAAAAAAGCCTGGCGTGTTGCCAGGCTTTTTGCATGATTTAATAAGTAGAGTGTGATACTTTCTTTATATACATACGATTATATTCATTTAATAGATTGTCTAGCTCCTGGCTGTAGCGAATGGCAACGGAGGAGGTCAAGCCGTTGGTGATCGCGACTTGAATTAATTCAGCTCGCTTTTTTTCAATTAAGTTTACTAAATCTTGTTTGATCACGGGCGAGTTCCTTTCCGGATAATCTCCAATTTTTTTGGTAGAAATATCATACTAAACTACCAAAAGGCATTGTTTTACTAGTATAACCTATGATGTAAATAATTTCAAAGGAAATTGTAAGAAATTATCCAATCTCGACGGACATAAATTTTGAAAATAGAGAGTATGTTGAAGGAACAGAATGTAGTCAGAGTCACAAAATATTCATGATAATCATTATCTTTTAAGTAAAAGTTTTGTTAGAATGAAAGGGTATCGACTATAGTGGGAGTGTTAATATGTCAGATGTAAATATATTTTTAGCTTTAGGTGCGGGATTTTTGAGCTTTATTTCACCATGCTGCCTGCCTCTTTATCCCGCCTTTTTATCGTACATCACTGGAATGTCGGTAGGGGAATTACAAAGTGAAAATGCTTTACTGCAAAAGCGCAGTTTGCTTCACACCTTGTTTTTCCTATTAGGATTTTCGATTATTTTTATTGCCATCGGCTTTGGGACATCCTTCCTTGGCAGCTTTTTCTTATCCTATAAAGATCTCATTCGTCAGCTTGGTGGCATTTTTATTGTATTCTTTGGACTTGTTATCGTTGGAGTATTCAAACCGGATTTTCTGATGAAGGACCGCCGTTTCGAGTTTAAAAATCGTCCTGCGGGCTACTTTGGTTCCATTTTAATCGGGATGGCCTTTGCAGCGGGCTGGACACCTTGTACGGGTCCAATTCTTTCAATCGTTATTTCCCTTGCGGCAACAAACCCTAGTTCAGGAGTTTTATATATGCTTGCCTATTCACTTGGCTTCGCAATTCCGTTTCTCATCCTATCCTTCTTTGTCGGACGAATGAAATGGATTAAAAAGAACAGCGGCAAGATTATGAAAATTGGCGGCTATATCATGATTGTCATGGGGATCGTCCTATTCTTTGACTGGATGACCAAAATCATTACCCTTTTCTCCGGTTTGTTCGGAGGTTTTACTGGATTCTAATTACATATAAAAATTTTGTTCAATTTTTATATTCTGATGTATAATATGTAAGTAAATTCTTAGATAAGGAAGAGAATCCTATGAACTACGTTGTTGTTTCTTCAATCGGAGCAGTTTTTATGGGCTTTTTTGTCTTATTCATACGAATGAAGGCAGCAAACAAACCCACAAATCTTAAAAAGATTATTCTGCCGCCTTTTTTCATGTCCAGCGGTGCCTTGATGTACCTGGTTCCGCAATTTCGGTTAACACCGATGGAAATTTTAGAAGCGGTCATTGTCGGAATGCTTTTTTCGATCTTGTTGATTAAAACCTCACAATTTGAAATTCGTGACAATGATATTTATCTAAAGCGATCAAAGGCGTTTATATTTATTTTAGTCGGATTATTAGTACTCCGCGTTGTTTTAAAAACGATTTTAAGCAGTACAATCGATATTGGCCAGCTTAGCGGCATGTTCTTCCTGCTTGCATTTAGTATGATCGTGCCATGGCGAGTGGCAATGTACCGGGATTATAAAAAACTCTATAAGCAATTACATGGATAAACACTGACTCTTCCCGAGTCAGTGTTTTTTTAATGCTCTGCTAATGAATATAAAGTGAAAACGCTTAATAAAAATTATTAAGCTTATAATTTTGTATACCGCTTTTGCTATTGTCTCGTGTTGGTTTAACAGAATCCTCCGATATCTCATGTGTTTTACGGATGACAACGTGATTGGGGAGATACCAATGAGAAAAGTATCGGTTATTTTTGTTCTGTTACTAGGCCTTTTGTTACCCGCAATCCAAATAGAAGCAGCCGGCAATTCCCAGTTTATTATCATTAATAAAAGGACGAATACACTTGCCTTTTATGATGGCGGTCATTTGGTTAGGACCTTTAAAGTGGCAACGGGGAAAACAAGAGATTTGACACCGGAAGGGAAATTTAGGATTGTCAACAAGATCGTAAATCGGCCCTACTATAAAGAACATATTGCCGGTGGGGATCCCCGAAATCCTTTAGGAAACCGTTGGATGGGGCTTGAAGCAAGAGGTACATACGGCACAACCTACGGGATTCATGGCAATAATAATGAAAATTCCATTGGTAAATATGTCAGTCACGGCTGTGTCCGGATGCATAATGAGGAAGTGCGCTGGCTGTTTGACCAAGTCCAAAAGTTTACAACCGTGGTCATCACCTATTCGAACAGCAGCTTCGACGAGATTGCTCAAGCGAATGGTTATGGTGTGAGCATTCCTGCTTCTGGTGGAATAGACAATGAGAATCCTGCACCACTTAATGGCTGGGTCGTGACGAACGGTAAAACCTATTACTATGCAAATGGTACGGCAAAAACCGGCTGGCAGACTGTTAACGGCAAATCGTATTTTTTTGATAATAACGGAATTATGAAGACAGGTTGGTTGTCTCTTGGCAGCAAGACTTATTATCTGGATGGAAAAGGGGTTAGGCAAACTGGCTGG
>NZ_JBALPP010000099.1:8192-23982 GCF_036965425.1 Neobacillus drentensis
AGGCAAACTGGCTGGGTAGAAGGAAGCGGCAAAAGATATTACTTTGATCAAACTGGCGTGATGAAAACAGGGTGGGTTGTTGAGAATGGGAAGTGGTATTATCTTGATCCCCAATCGGGAGAGATGAAAACCGGCTGGCTGTCTTCAGGAGAAAAAAACTATTATTTTGACCAGGACGGAATCTTGAAAACGGGCTGGGTGGAAGTCGAAGGTAAGTGGTATTATCTCAATCAGTTTGGTGCAATGGATACAGGCTGGTTTAATTATAATGGCAAATGGTATTTTCAAGATACCGATGGTGTGATGAATACCGCAGCAACACCCGTAATAAGCCAGTTTAAATTCTATGAAAATACGGAAGTCGTGCGGGACGGATGGGTAACATTTTCAGGAGATAGATATTATCTAGGCAATATTGATGGATTGGTATCCAGTTGGTTGAGCTTTGAAGGATCAAGGTATTATCTCCATATTAGCCCTGATATGGCTGGAATTCGATGAAAAATTGCCCCGGTAGCTCTATGCTGCCAGGGCAATTTTTGTGGTCAAAATAAAAACCGTTCCCGAAAGGAACGGCTTAAAATAAGTGGTCATATGGAGCAACATCGATTCTATTTTCAAACAGTTTTTTACGCAAAAATTTGTGATCCCGTTTGGGTGTTGCCAATATATATCCTCTTATGACCAATTCTTCGGTAATTTTAGCAGCATTTTCTTTTAATGCCAGCTCGCCAATTTTACCGGCAATTTTATGCCTCGCCACATCACGGAAAAGCTCGGGAACTGGACTGACTAAATCTTCGAGAAGGGCTTTTTCGTCACCACTCCACAAATGACGTGTTTCATTAACATAATGTTCTTCCCAATCCATAACGGATTTGCCATCTTCCTTAGGCATCTTCTTCAAAAATTTCCGGAACATAAAATATCCGCCGATGGCAAACGATCCAACCAGGAAAACGACCCAGAAAAGGATAAACCATAAAAACCAACCATGAAGCATCTTATTCACCTACAAAAAACTATTTTTCAACTTATTATAGTATGTTTTTGATAATAATGACAAGTTAACTCCTTTTAAGTACGCGGTATTTAAATTGGTTGGCTATAGGTGTAGGATTAAATGGTTGTCGAAAAAGTGACAAAAAAGGCAATTCTATTGTAAAATACAATATACCAATGTATTATTAGTACGAATAATAGATTAAGACATGGGGCTGAATGGGGTACTGGTGTCCTCCACAGTCTTCAAAACTGCCTGAGACCTGCGTGCCAGGTCTGGTGGGTTCGATTCCCACGCAGTCCCGCCAACCTTGAGATTCTTGTCAAACGAACAATTTCAAACACACACAGTCTTTTGGTCATTTTAAACGAAACTGTGTGAAACCGAGAATACGAAACTGTGTGAGTTCAGAACCTTCAAATTACCATATTTGGAGGTTTTTTATTTTGCGAAAAGGTGTTAGGAAGCTTAATCGAGTTACAGCAACTAAGAAAGTTACAGAGTCATTTACGCTGGTTGAAATGTTTGAGCGGTTCCTATGGTTTAAAAACTCTGAAGGTCTTGCTCCGAGAACCATTGAAGAATACGAGATTCACTTCAAGTGGCTATGTGATTATTTAGGTCAAGACTTATCGAAAGAAGAAATCACACTGGTAGTCTTTTTAGGTTGGATTGACTTTATGCGAAATGAAAAAAGTCTGAAGCCAATGACAATTAACATTAGGGTTAGAACAATGCGAGCTTTTCTCCGCTGGTGCTATACATGGAGAATTTAATTGAGGAACCAATTCATGAACGGTTTAAACCAATCAAGGTTGCAGATGAACAGATTGAACCTTTATCGGTTGCGGAGATTAAGTCGCTCTTGAACGGTTTTGACGAGTCTACTTTCGTTGGTTTCAGAGATAAAGTCATGTCTTGGTCTTGCTTGATACAATGGTTAGAATAAGCGAATTACTAGCAATGAAGCGGTCAAATGTAGACTTTAAAGCTGGTACTATCAAACTTGAAGTAATGAACACTAAGACCAAAAAAGCTCGTGAAGTACCGCTATCCACCAAGACAATGAAACTCTTAAAGGAGTACATGAATGAGTCTGAAGACTTTGGAGAAGATTTGTAATTTCTTACGTATGACGGACGAGAAATGTTGAGTAATACATGGAGAACTCGACTTCATGAAGTTGCTGATTTGTCTGGTGTAAAGAAAGTTTTAAGACCTCACATTTTAAGACACACAGGAGCTTTACTTTACATTACAAATGGTGGAGACCCCTTTTCACTTCAAAAGATACTTGGTCACACAGACATGTCTATGACTCGGAAGTATGTGAACATGACCAGCATGGACGTTAAAAGACAACATAATACATTCAGTCCATTGAAGAACGTTTTCCGTTAAGCTTTCCCTTAAGCAGAGCTTTTTTGTTTGATAAACGAACAGGTCTTTTATTTCCTTACAACAAATAAACTTTTATAAAAAACTAAAAGGGAGGGTCACCCAATGTGAAAGTTGCGGTGAAGTTTTAAGGGAAGAAGACATTGTTTATGTTCACTGGAGGTCAGAATTATTTTTTTGTAGTCGTGAATGTGAAGCTGAGTCAATAGAACATGGAGGAGAAGAATACGTTTTAGCAATCGATGACTTTGAAGAATAACTGAAACCAGACGTAAGTTGGGTGGCTTTTTTGAATAAAAATGTGTCCACAAGGGTATTCTGTTGTCGATAAACATTAAAAATTCAAAGGTGTGACCATATGAGAAAACGTTATTTTATCGCAACTGCAATCCTTGTTATTTCCTTATTCGCTTTTGCTTCAAATCCAAACAAAGCTGATTACGTTTCATTTGTCAAAGATGAAATCACAAGTGAAGGACACCCTTTTGTTGGAATGTTTACTTCTCCATTCGTCAATACGTTCACTTCTAAACAGAACTATGGTCTGTTCTCGATTTATAAGACCAAGTTTGACGACAAAGAATCTCTTACAGCTATTGGAGCTTTCAATAATTTTTACTGGATTAATTCACCAAAAGAGTATCTGTAGACCTTCAATAATGGAGGTCTTTTCTTTTGTATTGAAACAAGTCCTCCTCTGCATATATTGATTACGAAAAGAAGTAATTCAAAATGAGAGGAGATTACCAATGGAACTTTACTTCAAATTCAAGTTGAAGGAAGTGTTAGAACGTAAAGGTCTTCAACAGAAGGAACTTGCTCAAATGACTGGACTAAGAGAAGCAACAATTTCCGAACTTGTTAATGACACCAGAGGAGCATATAACAAGAATCATTTATTGACTATCATGGAAGCTCTCAACCTAACTGAATTGAGTGACTTACTAGAAGTTAGGAAGTACAATGAAAGCAGAAAATGGACAGGAGAATTTTATGAGGACAGTAGTTATTGAAATTTATTATAAGTCTCTTGAGTTTGAACAGAAAGTTCTGTAAGCTGGAGAGTTTCCACTGAAGGGGAGAACTAGAGAGGACGTTGCTCTTGAGTTCAGGAAGCAAATTAAGAAAGAGTCGCAACAGACTTTGGAATTGAGAAAGGTCATTTGCAACGGTGAGGATATAACGGAATTGGTGAAAAATCAAATATAAAAAAGGAGTTTCCAGTGTGGAAGCTCCTTTGTTTCTTAGAAATGTATTTTATCAATCATGAACATTAAACCGTTGGTTATTAGGTTTACTCCAGCTCCTTCAATCATTGTTCTTATTGATTGTAAGGATTGTTGAATTACAGTAGGTTGTGGTTGTGCTGATACTAATTCAGCTGATATTGTTTCAACCTCGGACTCAACTACTGCTTGCTGTTCTTTTGGAAGTCCAACTTGGTGAAGGTTTTCTTTTAGCTGTTTTATAAAGTCCGATATTTGACCAACGTCCACACCATTAGCAATACAGGCATTTTCCAAAAAACAAATCATCGATTTATTGAAACAACTAAACCAACGGACCTATGCTGGTTTCCGTGATTATGTGCTAATGTTGTTATTTTTAGATACTGGTATAAGATGTAATGAAGCATTAGGATTGAAAAAGAAAGACTTTGATTACGAACAAAAAATTATAAAAGTTCCTGCACCATTAGCAAAAAACGGACACGCCAGAATCCTCCCTTTATCCAAAAAAACGGCGAAGGCTTTAAATACTTTAATAAAAGAAAACAGTATATTTGAAAATAGTGATTTCATCTTTTTATCAAATTATGGAGATGAAATTGACCCTAGTTGGGTAAGATCAAGAATAAAGCAATACGGAATAAAAGGAAATATAACAAATGTTCGAGTTTCTCCCCATACATTTCGCCATACTTTTGCAAAATTATTATTTTAAATGGAGGGGATGCATTTACGTTGCAACGTATTCTAGATCATTCGACAATGAATATGGTACGAAAATACGTTCAAATGAATGGTGAAGATATTAAATCTCAACATCATCAGTTTAGTCCGGTAAATCATCTCCTATAAATTAAAGATGCCCGCGTGATGATTAATCATCACGCGGGCATTTTCATTTAAGAGTTTTTCCCCTACCTCTTTCACTTAGGGATGGTATTTGAAGTTGTACATTAAAAAATCATAATTACTTGTTACCAATTTTCTTATAAAAGTTCTAGTTCAAATTAGTCAACTCGTACTAGTTTGCAAAATAAATAGTAGGAGAATATTATTGGTGCTGTCTTTTCAACTCATCAGGTCTAAGCTTTCGGTAGTGTTTTAGAGACTCGTGTGAGGACCAATGAAGAACAGGTGTTTAAAGAATTTTTCGATTTGGAGTAACAAATAAAATGATAAGGATGTGCTCATTCTGTAAGGTAAACTCTACTAAATCTAATTATATCTGCATCACCACTTAGGTCATTGTAAAGCAGTTGCGGAGATAGTTTTAAAAGAAGAAGCACAAGCCTGAAAAGTTTTCTGTTTTTAATGTTTTTGTTTTTTTGAGTCAGGTCAGATTGTGAATAAATAAGTTTCGACTTTAGAATAACTAATATTTCGCTCTGTATAAGTGAACTGTTTCAGACTGATTCATAAGACTATTAGGTCGTTCTAGAATCCGATTAACCTCGAAAACCATGTCAGAAAATCTAACGTGATTGTAGATAGAAAGAGAAATTGTGTCTATATTTAAAACTGTTCTAGAATTTTCTGACAATAATACTGTGCGGTGAAACTTTCTGGAAATATTTGTAATATTAGGAAGTGGAGGGGTAGCATGTTAACACCAAGTGCAGGGTATCTTATTTTAATTATTTTTGGAGTTTTGTTTACGGGAGTAACGGCTGTTATTCACCGCATGGATTCCAAACGTAAAGGAAAAGAAATGACGGCGGAACAATTTAACACTGCCGGAAGAAGTGTAGAGGTTGGTTTGGCCAGCGCCTCAATCGTAGCGGCATGGACATGGGCTGCCACGATCATGATGTCATCCTCGACTGGTTATCAATATGGAATCAGCGGGCCATTTTGGTATGCGGCTGGTGCTACGATCCAAATCTTATTATTTGCTATCCTTGCTGTTCATTTAAAAAGAAAAGCACCAAACGCTCATACGTTTTTAGAGTTTATTTCACAGCGCTTTGATAAAAAAAATCACCGCTTAATGCTCGTATTTGCGCTGATGACGAATATTATCGTGACCTCGATGATCATTCTCGGCGGAGCGATCACGTTAAATCAGTTAACAGGAATGAATTTATATGTAGCAGCCTTTTTAATCCCTGTTACATTCACGATTTATACAATGATTGGCGGACTAAAAGCTTCATTTATTGCGGACTATTTGCACACGGTGATCTTATTTGTTGTTCTATTGATCTTTGGGGTTGCGGTCTATTATAAATTTGGCATCTCTAATATCTATGAGGGGCTGCGTGCCTTACCGGAATCCAAGCAAATGCTGACGATGGCATCTATTCCAGGGCTGTTGTTTGGGATTATTAATATTGTTGGGAATTTCGGAACCGTTTTTGTCGATCAAGCCTATTGGCAGCGGGCGATTGCTAGTACTGATAAAGCCGCTTCGAAAGCGTACATATACGGAGGGATCTCCTGGTTTTCGATTCCCTTTGCGGTAGCTACGATTTTGGGTGTTAGTGCGGCCGGTCTTGGAATTTCAGTTTCTTCTCCTGATTCTGTTGCACCGATTATGGCCTCACACATCCTTGGGTCGGTAGGATCTGTTCTGTTTTTGACCATGCTGTTTATGGCAGTTACGTCTGCGGGGTCTGCAGAATTGACAGCTGTTACGAATATTATCGTTACGGATATTTATCGTCATTCGATCAACCCACATGCCGGCAGTAAGAAACTATTGCGTGTTTCCCGTTTGGTTACATTAGGGTTTGGATTATCGATGGGAATCTTTTCAATCCTACTATTCTATTTAGGTATCAGTCTTGGCTTTGTTTATATGGCAATGGGGATTTTTGTTAGTGCAGCCGTTATACCGGTCACACTTGGGCTCGTTTGGAAACGGGCCACAAATGCAGGAGCCTTTTACGGTGCATTGTTGGGGATGATTGGCGGCGTAACAGTTTGGCTTATTTCTGCTTATGTAACAGCAGGGCATGTGAACGTTGAATCGCTGGGCGGGCTCTACCCGATGCTGTTTGGTAATCTGGCGGTATTTGTCATTAGTGGAGTGATTTCGATTGGGCATGCACTCATCTCTTCTGAGGAATTTCATTTTGAGTCGTTAAAAGACAAGTTTAAGAGTTTTGATGAAAGTAATAGTATGGCAAGAAAGGAGAATTTGGGATGAATGATTTGGAGTTAAAAAAACAGACGAAGCTGTACACTCGTTGGGCATTGGGGTTAAGTTTAGTACTTGTCGTCATTTGGCCGGGAATTATGTTTTCGACAGGTTATATCTATAGTCTCTCCTTTTTCACGGGCTGGGTTTATCTAGCATTTGGCTGGCTGGTGTTTGCCGCTCTTTTTATCACCATTCGGCCATTTATTGAGCTGTATAAGGAATACAAGCGATAAAGGGAAATAGAATGATTGGTCACCAAAGCAGCTGGTCTTGGCTGCTTTGGTATTCATGTTGAATCACGAGGAGCAAATGTAGAATTGGTCTGCGTTATGAATGGAAATCTCCGGTTACAGGAAAAAAGGAAGGATGAAAAAGATGAAACTGACCTCACGTGAAATGGAAAAGCTTATGGTTGTGGTGGCTGCTGACCTGGCGCGCCGCCGGCAAAAAAGAGGCTTAAAACTTAACTATCCTGAATCCATCGCCATCATTACCTATGAAGTTCTCGAAGGGGCGCGGGATGGACGAACAGTGGCACAGCTTATGCAATACGGTACCACCATTCTGACAAGAGAAGATGTGATGGAAGGTGTACCTGAAATGATTCCGGACATACAGGTCGAGGCGACATTCCCGGATGGTACAAAACTGGTCACTGTACATACCCCGATTCGATAACCCGATTTTACATACCCAAACCAAAACTATATAGGAGGGAAAGCAATGATTCCTGGGGAGTATCGATTAAAAAAGGAGCCAATTTTGTGTAATGAAAATAAGCAGCCGCTAGTCATTACTGTGTTAAACCGGGGCGATCGTCCGATCCAAATCGGTTCGCATTTTCATTTTTTTGAAGTCAATACAGCGTTGCAATTTGACCGAGGTCGCGCATTTGGCAGGCATTTGAATATTCCGGCGGGAACGGCCGTAAGGTTTGAGCCTGGCGATGAAAAGAAAGTAGAGCTCGTTTCTTTTTCGGGAGAACAGAGGGTGTACGGTTTAAATAAATTAACAAACGGTTCCGTCATAAAGGAGGAGAAGTAAGTGAGCTTTCACATGCCGCGAAAACAATATGCCGATATGTTCGGTCCAACGGTTGGAGATGCTGTCCGTTTAGCAGATACTGATCTGTTTATAGAAATAGAAAAAGATTACACCACCTACGGGGATGAAGTGAAGTTTGGGGGAGGCAAGGTGATTCGTGATGGAATGGGGCAGCACCCGCTTGTGACAAGGGCGGAAAGTGTGGACCTTGTGTTAACCAATGCGATGATTGTTGATTATACCGGGATTTATAAAGCAGACATTGGTGTGAAAGATGGGAAGATTGTGGAGATTGGCAAGGCTGGGAATCCGCTGCTGATGGACAAGGTGGATATCGTCATTGGTGCGTCAACCGAAGTGATTGCCGCAGAAGGAAAAATCGTAACCGCCGGAGGCATTGATGCCCATATCCACTTTATTTGTCCGCAGCAAATTGAAACGGCGCTTTCCTCTGGCGTGACCACGATGATTGGCGGGGGGACAGGGCCGGCTACAGGCACGAACGCAACCACCTGTACCCCAGGCCCGTGGAATATCCACCGGATGCTCCAGGCAGCAGAAGAATTCCCAATGAATCTCGGTTTTTTGGGAAAAGGAAATGCTTCGGATGAAGCTCCGTTAAAGGAACAAATTGAAGCGGGAGCAATCGGCTTAAAGCTTCATGAAGACTGGGGAACAACGGCTGCAGCCATTGATACGAGTCTAAAAGTGGCTGACCAATATGATGTGCAGGTCGCCATTCATACCGATACCCTTAACGAAGGTGGATTTGTTGAGGATACATTGGCTGCCATTGATGGACGCGTGATTCATACGTATCATACGGAAGGCGCCGGGGGAGGACATGCACCGGATATTATTAAGGCTGCCAGCTTCCCTAATATCTTGCCGTCATCGACCAATCCAACAAGGCCTTATACGATTAATACACTGGAAGAGCATTTAGATATGTTGATGGTTTGCCATCATCTTGATCCAGAGGTTCCGGAGGACATTGCTTTTGCTGATTCGCGGATTCGCAAAGAAACGATTGCCGCAGAAGATATCCTACACGATATCGGTGTATTCAGTATGATTTCCTCAGATTCGCAGGCAATGGGACGGGTGGGAGAAGTGATTACCCGTACGTGGCAAACGGCGGATAAGATGAAAAAACAGCACGGAAAACTTGCGGAAGATCAAGGCGTTGGCGATAACTTCCGGGTCAAGCGGTATATTGCCAAATATACGATCAACCCTGCTTGGACACATGGGATTGCCGATTATGTCGGTTCGATTGAAACAGGAAAGCTCGCGGATTTGGTTGTCTGGGATCCGGCGTTTTTCGGTGTGAAACCAGAGTTGATTTTAAAAGGCGGCATGATTGCACACAGTTTGATGGGAGATCCCAATGCCAGCATACCAACGCCGCAGCCGGTTATCTATCGTCCGATGTTTGCATCATTCGGAAGTGCCAAATATCAAACGTCGATGACATTTGTATCCCAAGCTGCTTTTAAAAAAGGGGTTCATGAAACACTTGGGCTAAAGAAAATCGTCAAACCTGTGTCAGGGATCCGCCAGTTAACGAAAAAATCGATGGTTTTTAATGGGGAAACACCTGAAATCGAGGTGGATCCGCAAACATACGAAGTGAAAGTAAATGGTGAATTAATAACCTGTGAGCCGGCGGAAGTAGTTCCAATGGCACAGCGCTATTTCTTGTTTTAAGGTGTTTGAGTTGCCGAAACCCAGGAAGGTACAACGATCCTTACTTGGTTGAAGGGTTCTATTTTGTTTGGCGAAATAAATTCTTTTTTCGCGAAACATTCACCAAGTTTGGAGAAATTCATTCCTGTAACGCCCTACTCTATTTCTTTTTTAAGGAGAGAAAAAAATGATTATTGAAAAAGTAATTGGAAATGTTTCGACAATAGAAAAAAAAGCACCGCATACAGAACGGGTGTACATGAACAGCGATGACTTGGTTAAACGGATTCAGCGTGTTGTCACCGACCATGGCAAGGAGATTGGGATTCGCTTAAAAGACAATCGTGACTTAATCGACGGTGATGTCTTATATATAGATGAACGAAATATGATCGTAATCTCCGTTAAAAATGATGACTTGTTGGTGATCCAGCCAACGTCGATCCAGCAGATGGGGGAAATTGCCCACCAACTGGGGAACCGTCATCTCCCGGCCCAATTTGAAGGAAATGAAATGCTTGTTCAGTATGATTATTTAGTCGAAGAGCTTCTCCAGCAATTAGAAATTCCTTTTAAGCGGGAAAATCGAAAGGTAAAGCAGGCGTTTCGCCATATTGGACACCGCCATGATTAATGAATTGTTTCCGCTGCTTCAGTTGTGTGATTCCAACTTTCCATCCGGAGCCTTTTCGCATTCGTTCGGATTGGAAACCTACATTCAGGAACAAGTCATTACGGATACGAAAAGCTTTTCTGAAGCTATCATCGTATATATCGAAAAACAGCTTGTTTTTGTCGAGGGACTAGCGTGCCGGCTTGCTTTTGAAGGGGTCGGGCAAAACAGGATGGCGGATCTATTCGAGCTAGATCAATTATTATTTGCTGCGAGCCTTGCGGAAGAAACGAGGATCGGAAATCGCCGAATTGGGGAACGAATGGCAAAACTATGTGCCGGCCTTTATCCATCACCGATTCTCGATGATTATCTCGATAAAATCAAAGAAAAGCAGGCCTATGGACATTCTGCCTTGGTTTTTTCGATCGTTGCCTGCCACTTACAAGTGGGAAAAGAAACTGCCATTGGCGCGTATTTATATGGAGCTGTTTCTTCACTGATTCAAAACGCAGTCCGCAGCATTCCCCTCGGCCAGACCGATGGTCAAAAGCTGTTGGTCAACATCCAGCCGCTTTTAAAGAAAGCCGTTCGGAAGATTTTGTTGTTGTCTAAGGATGATCTTGGGGCGGTCAGCCCGGGATTGGAAATTGCCCAAATGCGTCATGAACGATTACATGTACGCTTGTTTATGTCTTAAATTTTTTAGAAAAAGAGGGATGTTGAGAATGGAACCAGTACGTATAGGAATTGGAGGACCTGTTGGCGCAGGAAAAACGATGCTTGTGGAAAAATTAACGCGGGCGATGCACGAAGAACTGAGCATGGCCGTTGTCACGAATGACATCTATACAAAGGAAGATGCGTTATTTCTCATGAAAAACGGAGTGCTGCCTCAGGATCGGGTAATCGGGGTGGAAACTGGCGGTTGTCCGCATACGGCGATTCGTGAGGATGCCTCGATGAATTTTGCGGCCATCGATGAATTGAAAGAAAGACACCCTGATGTTGAATTGATCTTTGTCGAAAGCGGTGGCGATAATTTAGCGGCAACATTCAGTCCAGAGCTTGTTGATTTTTCCATTTATATTATTGATGTGGCCCAAGGGGAAAAAATTCCACGCAAAGGCGGACAAGGGATGATTAAGTCAGACTTATTCATCATAAACAAAATTGATTTGGCGCCTTACGTTGGAGCAAGTCTGGAAATCATGGAGCGGGACACGATCGATGCGAGAGGGGACAAGCCTTTTATTTTTACAAATTTAAAAGATGGAACAGGCCTTAAACAAGTGATCGATTGGATTAAAAAACAAGCTCTATTAATGGGATTGGAGTCATGAGCTATACCGGCGTATTGGAGCTTTCTGCGGTCAGAAGGCAGTCCAAAAGTATTGTATCCAGCTGTTATTATGAAGGGGCATTGAAATTAACTCGCCCGGTTTACCTGGAGGAGGATGTGCCAACCGTTTATCTGATTCATGTTGGGGGCGGCTATGTCGACGGCGATACCTATTTGACTGACCTTTCTGTTGAGGCGGGAGCGGAATTGGCAGTTACTACGCAATCCGCTACAAAAGTATATAAAACGCCGAAAAACCCTGTTGTTCAGCAAACAAATTTGAAAGTGGGCAAGGGAAGTGTGCTTGAATATTTTCCGGATTCATTAATCGCTTATGAGGGTGCGCGTTTTATTCAAGAAACTAATGTTCGGATGGAGGAGGAAGCTGTTTTTTTTTATAGCGATATAATCACACCTGGATGGGCAGAGGATGGGAGCTTGTTTCGCTATGACTGGATCCGTTCGAAATTAAAAGTCTATAAAAATGACAAGCTCGTTTTATTTGATCATTTGCTTCTTAAGCCGGACGATCAGTTGAACGGGATTATGCAAATGGAGGGGTATACCCATGTTGGGACCTTCCTCATCTTTCATAATCAAGCAGATATAGGTTTTTTGGATGGTTTATATGAAGTCATGGAAGATATTCAGGAAGACGTTTGTTTCGGATTGTCCTCTTTGCCGAAGGGAGGAGTGATTTTGAGGCTGCTGGCTCGGTCTACATGGATGATTGAGAAAATGATTACTCATGCGCATGGATGGGCCAGACATCAGCTGTTGGCGAAGGATGTTGTTAGATGGAGGAAATACTAAGGTTGTGGAATGCATCTTTCTTGGAAAAGAAGGATGCATTGTTGTTGAGGATTGTGCAGGAGGGTATTGGTGGATTAGAGGAAATTACAATTAACCCAGGATGGTTATGCTAGCTTTATTCCACAATAAAAGCCCCTCTTAATTATAGAGAACGGCTTTTTTGTCCTTGTTTTGTGTATGCGTAAGGATTGAGAAAACAAGGAAGAGTCACAGGTATAAGAAAGGTTACTGAGATTTTGACTATGACTGAATGTTTGAGCGATTCATGTGGTTCAAACAGACGGAGGGTTTAGCTCCTCGTACTATTGAAGATTTTCAGATTCACTTTCAATGGTTACTAGATTATCTTGGTGAAGACTTATGAAGAGAGCAAATGACTCTTGAAGTGTTCCTTGAGTGAGTTGACTTTATGCTCAACGATAAAGGTCTTCAACCTACAACAGTCAATATTGGTGTAAGAACAATGAGAGTATTCTGCGTTGGTGTTATCTTGAAAACCTTTTTCATATTTCAATTCATGAGAAGTTTAAGCCAATGAAGACAGAAGAAGACACTATTGAATCTTAAACTGTTACTGAAATTAAAACTCCGTTCAACGAATTTGACGAGTCGACCTTCGTTGTTCCGAGATAAAGTTATGGTCTATGAACGCCTCTCCCTGTTCAAGGTCAATATTTTTGGTTTCTCCATTAATCTGTAATATTAATTTAGACAAATATTTTGCGTCTCTTTTAATAGCAGATCTAATCGAGTAGTTTAATTTTTTTACATTGAAATCCTGTTGGCTGAAAATCATGAAATACACTCCATTCATATTTAAATAAAACACAAGGTAAGCAGGTACAACAAACAAACTAACTTACGATTGTTTCATAATTGCGTAAAACGAATAATCGATTATTCAAGGGTTCTCCTCCCCTCACTGCTATATAAAATGAGAGTTTTTAGTCATGGATCACTTGATGAGGAAAACTATTATACTTCTAATTATGAAAATATAAAAGAGAAATTAATCCATTTTTTTCTTTTTTTGTCGTTTTTTTCAATTATTTGTCCTAGCTGAGATGAAACGTAACATAATCTCAGAGCGTACTAGAGCGGGTCTGGAGACTGCTTGAGCAAGCAATCCGTATCGGTTCAATTGCGTTCATTAAATCTTGAAATTCAACCATGCCGTGGAATGGCTTAACTTACAGTCTTTCGTTTAACGTGACAAAGAATTAAAACAGGATTACTCTTAATAACGTATCTATTCATTACAATTGGAATGACATAAGCAGTGGAATAACCACCATCCTACTGCTTTTGCTAAGGAGATGATGTCACCAAGTGTGAGGTATTAGTAGACGGAGTTATAATAAAGATCAATCATTCGCAAAGTTAAGGGGAAAATGGAAATTTTGACTCAGAATAACTTTTTATATGCATCATTAATTATGTAATTAAAGGGAATCATAAATGAATAATGGCATTTTAATAGAAGCTAGGATATTTTCAAGGAAACTACATAGCTTTACAACTAGAACGAGGGTGTGAGAACGTGTCAGAGACAGATATGTCGAAATACGAGAAGAAAATAATCATTCGCAACATACAAATCGAAGACATTGATGAAATTATAGAGTTAGGGAAAGTTTGCTTCCCTAACATGGACCCATGGAAGCGGGAGCAATTGGTTAGTCACATTCGAATTTTCCCAGAGGGTCAATTTTGCGTGGAATATGAGGACAAGATTGTAGGTTCCTGTTCAAGTTTAATCGTCAATTTTGAAGAATATGACGACCAGCACACATGGGACGTTATTACGGACAACGGGTATATCACGAATCACGACCCCAATGGGAAAAATTTGTACGGGATTGAAGTGATGGTCGATCCAGGATACCGGCGCATGAAACTAGGTGCCCGTCTTTACGAGGCGCGCAAGGACCTCGCTGTTCGATTAAATCTTCAAAGCATCATTATCGGCGGACGAATCCCAAATTACCACAAATACAAGAATGAAATGACGGCTCGTGAGTATGTTGCTGCAGTTGAGAAGCACAGTATTTATGACCCAGTTTTGTCCTTTCAGCTCCTGCAGGGGTTTACTATTAAACGTATCAACACAAGCTACCTGCCAGATGACAAAGCATCTGATTCTATGGCTACCTTGATGGAATGGAACAACATCGATTATCGTCCAAAGAATAAGCGAATTTATCGCACATCGTTCCCGGTTAGAATCTGTGCGGTTCAGTACATGATGAAAAAAATTGACTCGTTTCAGGATTTTAATCGTCAAATTGAGTACTATGTCGACGTCGCGGCTGATTTCGGATCTGATTTTGTTGTATTTCCGGAGATATTTACAACCCAATTGATGTCATTTCTGGAAGAAAAACGGCCGGATCAGGCAGTTCGACGACTGGCAACCTATACAGATCAATATATTGAACTGTTTACGCAACTCGCAGTACGATATAACATCAACATTGTTGGTGGATCACATTTTGTTGAAGAAAATGGGGATGTCTACAATGTTGGTTTTCTATTCCGTCGCGACGGCACGATAGAAAAACAGTCCAAAATTCACGCCACACCAAACGAGAAAAAGTGGTGGGGCATTTCAGAAGGAAACGAAATTCATGTGTTTGACACGGATTGCGGAAAGATTGCTATCCACATTTCTTACGACATCGAGTTTCCGGAACTCGCAAGGATTGCTGTTGATAAGGGTGCAAACATTATATTTGTACCTTTTTGTACGGAGGATCGTCAGGGGTACCTCCGTGTTCGCTACTGTGCCCAGGCACGTGCGATTGAGAACCAAGTATATACCTGTATTGCTGGAACAGTGGGCAACTTAACGCATGTTGAGAATATGGATATTCAGTACGCACAATCTGGAATTTTCTCGCCTTCCGATTTTGAGTTTGCAAGGGATGGGATTGTAGGGGAATGTGATGCTAACATTGACACCGTAGTTGTTGGTGACGTAGACCTTGAGAAACTGAGACGTTCTCGGAATTCTGGTTCACTGCGCCAATTACGCGATCGACGACATGATTTGTATCGAATTGAATGGAATGGATTAGCATAAAGCAGGATTAAGTTGTTTATAACTTAGGGTGTCAAGCACCAGACTTGGATCTGGTGATTGGCAACCTTTATTTGTTTTACTTCCGGAGGGAAAACTTTGGGATCACTGTGAACAGTAGCTTTTTTGGGAAGTATGTTATAATTAACCACGAAAGTTAGAAAATCAGTGTATACATTATGCAAGGAGGCAAAGTTGAATGTATAAAGAGCTTATAAGACCAACTGAAATATCCATAAAAGATAAAAAGTATAAAGTAAAAGGTAATGTTATCCGGGCTGCGGTGTTTGCAAGAACCAATGTCATCGAAGTTTTAACAGCAGAAAACGAAAGATTTTATTTTATATACTTTAAAAATTCATTAATATATGGTGATAAACTAGATAAGGTGGAAGAAGGATCATTTATCAATAAAGCATTTCATGAAGGTATTGTGAT
>NZ_JBALPP010000100.1:0-47641 GCF_036965425.1 Neobacillus drentensis
ATATAATTGCTAGCAATATGATGTATTAATGCTACCCCCTTATTAGCTCAGCTTTTCTCTCTCCTTTATTCCTATTAATTTGATAAATTTTCCAATTTTAAAGTCGTCCGTATTATAGATTATATATACTGACACCAACGAATTCTCCTTGTGCAACCCTTAAATCAATTTCATGAAGCGCATGGAAGGAGTTCCTTCTTGTGTCAAAAACTTTAATAATTTTCTTCGCTTCTAAATTGAGTTCCATCATTTATCACTCTTTCCTATCAGGTCCTTAAATTAACTATAGGAAAAATACACCGGAAATTCTATAATTTTCCCTTAGCGCTTTCACTGTTTAATCTTATAATTTCGTAAGGACGGGGATACGAAGAAAATAATTCCCCAAAAGCTTGTATTCGTCCAACGATTTCCATTATCCTAATGAATAGAACAACTAGTTTTGGGAGTGAAAATACATTTGCAAACAAAAGCAGCTTTGCCAATATTATTTGTAGTGATGTTTTTGGTAATGGTGGGGTTCGGAATCATTATTCCTGTTTTACCTTTTTATGCCGAAGAAATTGGGGCTAGTCCCACAGAATTAGGGCTGTTAATGGGGGTCTATTCGTTCATGCAGCTCATCTTTGCACCAATGTGGGGACGACTGTCCGATCGGATTGGCCGAAAGCCTGTGATGATGATTGGGATTACTGGACTTGCGCTATCCTTTTATATTCAAGCAATTTCAACAGAGCTTTGGATGTTATTTGCCGCGCGGATCATTGGCGGCACCCTTTCATCAGCCAATATGCCGACGGCGATGGCGTATGTTGCTGATATTACAACAGAAGAAAACCGTGGGAAAGGCATGGGCATCGTAGGAGCAGCCGTAGGGTTAGGATTTGTATTTGGTCCGGCAATTGGCGGTATTTTTTCAAAAATTAGTTTGAGTATGCCGTTTTATCTTGCCAGCTGTTCTTCTTTGATTACCTTGATCCTTGTATTTCTTTTATTAAAAGAATCAAAACTCAATAAGAATGACTCTATAGAAAAAAGGCGCTCCATTTGGGGGGCATTTAATCGAGATGTTGGTGTATTGTTTTTTGTGCAATTATTAATTTCCTTATCCCTCTCTGGCCTTGAAGCAACCTTTGCCTATTTTGCGGCAAAAAAAGCGGGCTTAAATTCAACAGAGCTCGGTTATATTTTTATGATCATGGGGTTTGTGGGAGCGATGGTCCAGGGCGGCTTAGTCGGAAGGATGACCAAAAAATACGGTGAACCTTCTGTCATTCAAGTCGGTATCATTGTTTCAGCCCTTGGGTTTGGTCTGATATTACTGGTAAATAGCTTTACTACTGCTGCTATCTTTTTATCTATTTTTGGGATCGGAAATGGAGTCATACGTCCGAGCGTCTCTTCCCTGCTTACAAAAACATCAACTGCAGGACATGGCAGTGCCACAGGACTGCTTTCTTCCTTCGATTCATTAGGAAGGATCATTGGCCCGCCATTAGGCGGATGGCTTTTTTCGCTAGCGATTGGCCTCCCTTATATTTCAGGTGTAATTATATCCATAGCTGCTCTTGTTCTCTTTTTCCTTTTCCGCCCTCAGGTAAGTACGTTAAAGACGACAAACATGCAAAATTAATCGATAGGCATATGTGGATAGGACATGCATAAAATGGTTGCAAGAATATATTTGATAAAAGGAGTCCGGCGCATGAAAAACAAAACCGTCATTAGTGTATTTTTCCTTTTAGTCATATTAGGTTTTGCAGCCTATTTAGATTCACCTTATTCATTTATTAACAAAAACTACGCCTATTCCGACGACCAGCCTGTAATGGCCCAGCCTGTTGAAGTTGAAAAACCCGAGAATGTTCCTGAATTGGTAGATAAACTGGAAAAAACGAAAAAAGAAGATGGGTATATTATCGAAACCTACGAGGAATACGAGGTCTATAAAGATCAGAACGGGAAAGTAATCAAAAGTGAACCAACAGGAAAAACAGAAACGCTAAAATACTGGGATTATAAAGATTAAGACCGCTCTATTGATGAGCGGCCTTTTTTAATTATGTACCACAATAGGTACGGTATGGTTGGTTGGATGGTGCTGGCAGTGTGCAGTATTCCTCGTGTTTAGGCGACACTGTGAATGGGTTTGAAAGAACCTGAAGCAGACTTTCCATCACACTGTAGTCTCCCTGATTGACGGCGGCTTCCAGTGCCTCCTCAACCCGGTGATTACGCGGGATTACTACAGGATTTGAGTTTTGCATCAATTGCTGTGATACTTCTTTCGACTCCTCCTGCCTTCCTAGTCTTTCCTCCCACTGCTTATGCCATTGAATAAACTCTGGTGTTCCAAACATAGCCGTTTCCTCTGGCTTATCCATAGTTAGGGCTCTGAAGGTATTTGTATAGTCGGCACGATATTTCTGCATCATGCCTAAGAGATCATCGATTAAGGAATTATCCACTGCTTCTTCGTTAAATATTCCTAGTTTGGCTCTCATTCCCTCAAGCCAATATCCACGATACAACTCCATGTATTCTGATATCGCCTCTTGGGCTATTTTGACCGCCTCATTCTCATCTTCATGGAGCAGCGGCAGAAGAGTTTCTGCAAATCGAGCGAGATTCCATCCGCCAATATATGGCTGATTGCCGTATGCATAGCGACCTTGCTGGTCAATTGAGCTGAAAACTGTATCCAGGTCGTACGTATCCATGAAGGCGCACGGCCCATAATCGATGGTTTCACCGCTAATGGTCATGTTATCGGTGTTCATTACTCCGTGAATAAAACCAACCAGCTGCCACTTTGCAATCAGTTTAGCCTGACGCTTAATGACTTCCTTTAGGAGTGAAAGGTATTGCCCCTCGCCTGATTCAACTTTTGGATAATGGCGGTTAAGTGTATAATCCGCCAATACCCGTAGATCTTCTACGGTTCCCCAATTAGCTGCATATTGAAAAGTACCCACCCGCAAATGACTGGCAGCGACACGGGTCAAAATAGCCCCCGGCAGGTAGGTTTCACGGATAACTGGTTCACCAGTTTCCACTACTGCGAGGCTGCGGGTGGTCGGTATGCCTAGTGCATGCATGGCTTCGCTGATAATGTATTCGCGCAGCATCGGTCCAAGTGCCGCCCTGCCATCACCCCCGCGGGAGTATGGTGTTCTTCCAGACCCCTTCAGTTGAATATCAAAACGTTCCCTTTTAGGGGTGATCTGTTCGCCAAGCAGCAAAGCACGCCCGTCCCCTAACTTGGTAAAGCCGCCAAACTGGTGTCCCGCATATGCTTGTGCAAGAGGTGCTGCCCCTTCTGGTATTTGATTTCCGGCAAAAACGGCAACACCAGCTTCGTTTTGTAACGAGTCGGTCTTCAATCCAATTTCTTTTGCCAATGCGCCATTTAGTATAATCAACTTTGGTGAGCGGACAGGTGTTGGTGTTTGGCTTGTAAAAAGTAATTTAGGCAGTCGAGCATAACTATTATCAAAATTCCATCCCGTTTCTATTCTTTCATTTGTCATTGAATCCTCTTCTCTATTTTACAAAAATTTATTTTTTACGCGTTTAAATCAAAACGCTCCCCAGTCACAAGGTAAATAACATGTTCAGCGATGTTCGTCGAATGGTCCGCAATTCTTTCAATGTATCTGCACACAAAAGCTAACTGTGTAATTTGATTCGTTTGTGCAGGATATTTCTGGATATAGCCCAAAAGTTCTTTAACTAAAGTTCCGTACATTTCATCCACTTTGTCATCCTTTTTAGCGCATTCCTTTGCGAGATCAACATCTTCTGAGAGGAAGGCTTTTAAAGAATCACTTAGCATGTCTAAGGCAAGATCCATCATTTTGGGAATGTCGACAATTTCTTTAATATGTTTTTCTTTCCCTATATGCAAAGTTGACTTTGCAATATTAACGGCATTATCAGCAATTCGTTCTACCTCGGATGAAATTTTTAACGCAACAACAATTTTTCTGAGGTCCCTGGCCACCGGAGACTCCTTTGCAATTAAAATAATCGCCTTATTGTTAATTTCATGTTCTAACTCATCAATAATTGTATCATTTTTAATAATTTCATTCGCTTTTTCAATATCCTGATTTATGAGGGTGTTAATACTTTCTTTAATAGCATGTTCTGATTTATGAGCCATTTCCATAAGCATATCTTTTAATTGTTTCAAATTACTATCGAAATTTAATCTTGTGATCATCTTTGTCACTCCTATTAACCAAATCTTCCTGTAATATATCCTTCAGTACGTTCATCACTTGGATTTGAGAAAATCTTTTCGGTTTTATCGAGCTCAATTAATTCACCCATCAAAAAGAAAGCAGTTCGATCCGAAACCCTCGAGGCTTGCTGCATATTGTGTGTAACAATCACAATCGTATATTTCTCCTTCAGTTTTAAGATTAATTCTTCAATCTTTAAGGTTGAAATAGGGTCAAGGGCCGAGGTTGGTTCATCCATGAGTAAGACATCCGGTTTTGTTGCAAGGGCTCTTGCAATGCACAACCTTTGCTGCTGTCCGCCTGAAAGACCAAGTGCTGGCGTATTTAATCGATCCTTGACTTCGTCCCATAAGGCTACGTCCATCAATGATTTGGTTACAATCTCTTCAAGATGGGTCTTTCTTTTAATTCCATGGATTCTTGGTCCGTAAGCAACATTATCAAAGATCGACTGTGGAAAAGGATTTCCTTTTTGAAAAACCATTCCCACATTTTTTCGTAGTTCTACTAGGTCCATTTTTTCATTTAAAATATTTTGGCCATTATAATTAATTTCTCCTGTCATCTTAACATTCGGAACATAATTAATCATCAAGTTCAACGTCTTGATAAAAGTTGACTTTCCACAGCCAGATGGACCAATAATGGCAGTTACTTCTTTTTTGTTAATCGGGAAGTTTATTTTTTTTAATGCATGATGCTCACCATACCATAAATTTAAATCATTAATTTGAAAAACCTGTCTATGTACCGTTATGGCAGACATACGAGTCCTCCCTTATCCAAACCTTCCTGAAATGTACTCTTCTGTCTTTTTTTGTGAAGGATTGGTAAATATTTTTTCTGTTAAATCGTATTCAATCAAATCACCGCTTAAAAAGAAAGCTGTTTTATCGGAAATACGAGATGCCTGCTGCATATTATGGGTTACAATAATAATTGAATAGTCCTTTTTTAATTCTATGATAAGATCTTCAACCTTACCGTTAGAAATTGGATCGAGTGCGGAAGAAGGCTCATCCAGGAGCATAACGGTTGGTTTCATCGCGATCGTTCTTGCAATGCAAAGACGTTGCTGCTGACCACCTGAAAGACCAAGTGCTGATTTATGAAGACGATCTTTTACTTCTTCCCACAATGCCGCCTTTCTCAGGCTCTCCTCAACGATTCCATCAAGCACGGTTTTCTTTCTCGTTCCTGCAAACTTTAAAGCGTGGGTTATATTATCATAAATCGATTTTGGAAAAGGATTCGGTTTTTGAAAGACCATTCCAATTTCTTTTCGTAATGCAACAACATTTATTTGATCAGATAAAATATTCAGGTCCTCATAAATGATTTCTCCTTTTGCATGTGCTCCAGGGATAAGATCATTCATCCTATTGATGCTTCGTAAAAAAGTCGACTTTCCACAACCAGATGGTCCTATGAGAGCGGTTACGGAGTTTTTTTCAATATCCAATGAAATCCCATTAACAGCTCGTTTTTCTCCATAAAAAATCTCTAAGTTTTTTACTTGCAATATATTATTTCTTTGCATTTTCTCAAGACTTTCAACCGCTTTTGTTTCTACCGGTCGTTCCTCTGTAGCTGTAACCATGATTATTCACCTGCTTTTATTTAGATGCTGTAATTTTTCGATGAATCATACTTCCGATCCATCTTGCCAATAAATTAAAAATTAATACAGAAATAACTAAAACCGCAGCTGCACCGCTAGAGACCTCTTCTACATCCGGGATTAAGCCTTGAGTATTGACAGACCAAATGTGAACGGCAAGAGTTTCTGCCGGGCGAAAAATATTTAAGGGTGAGGTTTGAGAAAATGGATTCCAATTTGCGTAATCCAGTCTTGGTGTTGACAAACCTGCTGTAAATAAAAGCGCCGCCGCTTCACCAAATACCCGACCAGAGGCAAGGATGATACCTGTTAAAATAGTTGGGAATGCACTTGGTAATATCACGGTTTTAATCGTGTGCCAATGTGTAATTCCTAATGCAAGGCTGGCCTCTTTTAACTCCCTTGGAACAGAACGGATAGCGTCCTCACTTACACGCACTATAACGGGTAAGTTAAACACTGTAAGTGCTAATGCGCCCCCAAATATGGTATAGCCCCACCCTGTTAAATTAACAAACATCAATAAACCAAACATGCCAATTACAATGGAAGGAAGCGAAGCTAAAACTTCAATACATGACCGAATAATGTCCGTAACCTTTCCAGGTTTCGCATACTCTGCCATATAAATTCCGCCGCCAATCCCTAGTGGAACGGCAATCAGCATCGTAATAAACAGGACATAAAACGAATTAAATAATTGATCCCGGATTCCCCCGCCCGCCCTTACGTTGGATGAAGGACCTGTTATGAAATCAAGGGAGATGTTTTTTAATCCGTTTACCAATATATAGTAAAATAAACCGACAAGTATTGAAATAATAACAAGTGCAATTACATAAAAGACACCTGAAGCTAATCGATCAGCAGATTTAGCATTCATTACATCTTCCTCCTTGAAGATAAATAACGTATGAGGAGAATAAATGCGAACGACATGATTAATAAGATTAATCCCATCGACCAGAGAGTATTATTTTCCACACTTCCATATGTGGTGTGACCCATATTTAACGTAATAATGGTTGTCAACGTTGCGGACGCATCCAGTAAACTTGTAGGCAAATTCTTCACGTTACCAATAACCATTTGAACCGCTAAAGCTTCTCCAAATGCTCTTGCCATCCCAAGTACAATAGCAGTGAGCAATGTTGGCATTGCGGCAGGAATCAGCACTTTCCGGATGGTTTGCCAACGGGTTGCACCAAGAGCATAAGAACCTTCTCTTAATGGCTTTGGCAAAGAGCTCATCGCATCTGTAGCAATGGTGGTTACGGTTGGGAGAATCATGACAGAAAGCACAATGGTACCGGACAGCAGACTAAATCCAAGTCCACCCACATTTTCCCTGATAAAAGGAACTAATACTGTAAGTCCGATGAATCCATAAACAACGGAAGGAATTCCGACTAAAAGCTCAATGACTGGCTGCAAAATTTTTCTACCCCAAGATGGTGCAATTTCTGTCATAAAGATGGCTCCGCCAATACCTAACGGTGCCGCTACTAGTGCCGAAAGAAAGGTTACAGCAAATGAACCGAAAATGAATGGTAATGTTCCGTATGCAGGGTTAGCTTGATTAGTAGGATTCCAAGTCTTACTCGTTAAGAACTCAATGAGACTAACTCCATTTTTAATAAAGGATTGCAGACCTTTTGTTCCTAGAAAAATCGTGATGGCTATCGTTGCTGAAATCATAATGACAGCGCATAAAATTACTAGGGCTTTTCCCCTGAATTCTCCTCCCAGCCTATCCTTTCCTGATTTTAATAGCCTATCTTTTGCCGGAACCAGTTTTTCCATATTGCACCAAACACCCCTAAATTACGTCGTAAGGGTAAATGTGCAGCCACATTTACCCTATTTAATGCCGTATAATGATTATTTATTTGTTTGATTCCCTTTAGCGTCACGTTCAACTTTCATTTTGGTAACAGGCAAGTAACCTTGATCTTTTAACAAGGTATTTTGAACGTCATCAGACATTAAATAATCTAAAAACGCTTTTGTCACACCAGTTGGTTCCCCTTTTGTATATGAATGTTCGTATGCCCAGACTGGAAACTTGCCTGATTGCACGTTTTCATCTGTCGGTTCAACCCCATCAATGGAAAGTGGAGTTACCTTATCATCCGTAAAGTAAGAGAAAGCTAAATAACCTACTGCACCAGCGGTTTCATTCACGATTTTTTTAACCGTGTTGGAAGAATCTTCTGTAATTCCTTCCGCAGGTGTCGCTCCATCTAGGGCAAATTTATTAAAGACTGCACGTGTACCCGATGCATCAGGGCGATTCACTAAGACGATCTTTTGATCCTTGCCGCCAACATCTTTCCAGTTTGTAATTTTTCCAGTAAATACTTTAATAAGATTATCTTTTGAAATGTCCTTAATGCCAACATCTGGATTTACTGCAGCGGTAATTCCAACTACCGCTACTTTATGATCCACTAACTGGTCGGCTGGAATGCCCTCTTTTTCTTCAGCAAAAACATCAGAGTTCCCAATCTGAACGGACCCTTCAGCCACTTGTGATAAACCTGTACCAGACCCGCCTGCATTTACTTGAACATCTACTTTTGGATTATTGGCCATAAATTCTTCTGCTGCAGCAGCAACGAGAGGCTGCATAGCAGATGAACCGGAAACCACAAGGGAACCTGAAAGTTCCTTGCCACCTTTATCAGTAGTATCATTAGTTTCATCTTTTTTTGCACCGCCGCCACAAGCAGCTGTAAACACCATGAGTGTTAAAATTGTCATCATTAAACTAAACTTTTTTAAGCTTATCATCTATACATTCCTCCCTGAAAATGGCTCATTTCGGATTAGATATATTTTTCATTTTATATTTTGTCTTACCAAAATTAATTTATTAAGGTTATTTTTTATATTTTTTTATAACATAAGATTACACACAATAATTTCACATAATTAAGTGAGGGATTAATATGTCTGTGGAGGAACAAAACAAAAATGTATCTAAGGAAACAAATCAATTTATGAGTCAAAAATTTAAAGATTATAGTGCGAGGGAGTCTTCAGAGGTAAATTCGGAAGCAGAAATGGCAAATCAGGAAATTCAGGAACAATTCTATGGAAAAAACGAGGATAATCTTGCTCCTTTCCATGTGGATATCAACAATCCGCCAATTAAAAAATAAATAAAAAAGGTAAATGCGCTTTGCATTTACCTTTTGAAACCTTCATTATTTATTTGTTTGATTTCCTTTTGCGTCGCGTTCAACTTCCATTTTTGTTACTGGCAGGTAGCCTTGCTCTTTTAAAAGAGTGTTTTGAATATCATCTGACATCATAAAATCAAGGAACGCCTTGGCTAATTCAGTAGGCTCACCCTTAGTATAAGAATGTTGATAAGCCCAAACAGGGAATTTACCAGATTGTACATTTTCAGCAGTTGGTTCTACACCATCAATAGAAAGTGGTGTTACAGTGTCATCAGTTAAGTATGAGAATGCAAGATAACCAATTGCACCGTCTGTTTCGTTAATAATCTTTTTAACTGTGTTTGAAGAATCTTCTGTGATACCTTCAGCTGGTGTTGCACCATCAAGAGCGAACTTGTTAAATACTGCACGTGTTCCAGAAGAGTCAGGACGGTTTACAAGAACGATCTTTTGATCTTTACCGCCAAGTTCTTTCCAGTTTGTAATTTTACCAGTGAACACTTTAATTAAATCTTCTTTTTTAATATCCTTAATGCCGACTTTAGGGTTAACTGCTGCAGTCATACCAACAACCGCAACTTTATGATCCACAAGCTGATCAGCTGGAACGCCTTCTTTTTCTTCAGCAAAAACGTCAGAGTTACCAATTTGCACAGATCCTTCAGCAACTTGTGATAAGCCTGTACCAGATCCGCCAGCATTTACTTGAATATCAACATTAGGATTTTTTGCCATAAATTCTTCAGCAGCTGCCGCAACTAATGGCTGCATCGCTGATGAACCTGAAACGACTAATGAACCAGAAAGTTCTTTCTTTTCTTCAGTTTTAGGTGTTTCATTCTTTGCAGTTCCTTCTGTTTTATCAGTAGATGCTCCGCCTCCACATGCTGCCATAATTACCATTAATGCTGCAAATACTGTGAGTAGGCTTAATTTTTTTAAGCTTTTCATTTGCCTTATTTCCCCCTAAGAGTAATGAATTTTTGTTTCGCTTTACATTTACTAGTATAGGAGAAGAGTATTAATTCAGTTTTAATAGAATGTAAAGCTTTTGTAAAAGTGTCCTCAGTTAGTGGAACCACACTTTATCCGAATAATGCTAATATCCTTGTTGCACTTCAAATTTATAGCCAAGACCACGAACAGTTTTAATATAAGCCGGCCGCTTGGTATCCTCTTCAATTTTTTCTCTTAAATGGGCGATATGCACGTCCACAATTCTTGTATCTCCTGCAAATTCATAATTCCATACAGAACTAAGCAAATGATCACGAGTTAGGACACGGCCCTTATTTTGCACCATGAAATGAAGCAACTCAAATTCCTTTAATGTTAACTCCAGAAGATTTCCTTTAAGGTAGGCTTCGTATTTTTCAGAATAGATTGTTAATTTGCCCATTTTTATTTTTGGTCCATTTATCTGCTCGAGTGCATCTTCCGCTTGAGCCTGGGTTCTTCTTAAGATCGCTTTTACTCTGGCAATTACTTCTCTTGGACTAAAGGGCTTTACCATATAGTCATCAGCGCCGAGCTCAAGACCTATTATTCTATCAAATTCATCATCCTTTGCCGTCAGCATTAAAATAGGAGTCATGACTTTATCCTGACGAAGCAATTTACATACCTCCATTCCATCCAGCTTTGGAAGCATTAAATCTAAAACAATTATGTCAGGAGCTTCGATTGTGGCTAATCGTTTACCAGCTTCACCATCCATCGCGGTAATGACTTCAAAACCAGCCTGCTCCAAATTATATTGAAGGAGCGTAACAATGGACTGTTCATCATCAACAACAAGTACTTTATTTTTCATCAAATCACCCGCTTAATAGTAAAATATTGACTTTTCCTAAGAAACTAGCTCATACCTCCATTTTGTAAATATAGTTCTATTAAACGAAAAGAATATTAATGCCGCGTTTTGCTTTTGTAAAAGGAATGCTAATTTTTTGTAAAATAAGTAAAAGTAATACTTTTTTCCTATTAAACTCACATTAAACTCACAAACTTCAATAGACCTTTCTGTGGTAAAGTCTTTGTGATTCTGCCTCTTTCATTCATCCATTCATACATAATAATAAGAAATGTTATACTCGAAAAAAGGATAATTGCCTCGAGGCACTTACCCTTTTTAATTAATTACTTATTTGTTTGATTTCCTTTTGCATCGCGTTCAACTTCCATTTTTGTTACAGGAAGATAACCTTGCTCTTTTAAAAGAGTGTTTTGGATATTATCTGACATCATGAAATCAAGAAACGCTTTGGCTAATTCTGTTGGCTCACCCTTTGTATAAGAGTGTTCGTATGCCCATACTGGGAATTTACCAGATTGTACATTTTCCGCAGTTGGTTCTACACCATTGATTGCAAGAGGTGTTACAGTGTCATCAGTGAAGTATGAGAATGCAAGGTAACCAATTGCACCGTCTGTTTCGTTGATAATCTTTTTAACAGTGTTTGAAGAATCTTCTGTAATACCTTCTGCAGGTGTTGCACCATCTAAAGCAAACTTATTAAATACTGCACGTGTACCTGAAGAATCAGGACGATTTACAAGAACGATCTTTTGGTCTTTACCGCCAAGTTCTTTCCAGTTTGTAATTTTACCAGTGAATACTTTGATAAGGTCTTCTTTTTTAATATCCTTAATGCCAACTTTAGGGTTAACAGCAGCTGTCATACCGACTACAGCCACTTTATGGTCAACAAGCTGATCTGCTGGAATACCCTCTTTTTCTTCTGCAAAAACGTCGGAGTTACCAATTTGCACAGATCCTTCAGCAACTTGCGATAAGCCTGTCCCAGATCCACCTGCGTTCACTTGGATATCAACATTTGGATTTGCAGCCATAAACTCTTCCGCAGCAGCTGCTACTAATGGCTGCATCGCAGATGAACCAGATACGACTAATGAGCCGGAAAGTTCTTTCTTTTCTTCCGTTTTTGGTGTTTCTTTGCTAGCGTTACCATCATTTTTATCAGTTGAAGCACCGCCTCCACAAGCAGCCATAAATACCATTAATGCTGCAAATAGTGTAAGAAGGCTTAATTTTTTAAAGCTTTTCATTTGTTTTATTTCCCCCTAAGAGTAATTAATATTGTTTTCACCTTACAATTAAATACTATAGGACAAAAGTTTTAATTAAGTTTTAATTGAATGTAAAGGTTCTGTAAATGTTGAATAGGAAAATAAATCATAACTATATTAATGGAGAGAGCATTTTCTAACGCATCAGCAAAAAAGGGACTTACCCTGCTCGGCAGCCCCTTTTATGGATATCCTTATTAAAATTTTTTTAACCTTGCAAATGATATTAGATAACATATAACCCCTTTTACCAAATAAGCATCGATGAAAATTCATCGATGCTTAACCGTGTATAAAAACTGCCTATTCTACTATTTACCTTTATTTATTTAGCTCAATAATAAATTCACTACCTTCACCAATTTCACTCGTTACACTGATTTTACCTTGGTGGGCTTCAATCAAATGTTTAACGATCGCCAATCCAAGTCCAGTTCCGCCAGAGTTTCGACTTCTCGCACGATCAACTCGGTAAAATCGCTCAAAAATACGAGGGATTTCTTCTTTTTTCATTCCAATACCAGTGTCTTTTACATGTATCTGTACTATGTTACCATTATCAAACAGGAGCACCTTGACATTTCCGTTTGTCGGTGTATAAGTAATAGCATTGTTAATTAAATTGATAAATACTTGCTTTAAGCGATTCACATCCCCTTTTATCTGAACTTGCTCCTCCTTACAAATTAAATCAAGGTTGATGTCTTTTGCTTCTGCTTTCCCATTTAAGAGGGTTATAACCTCTTTAAGTAATTTGTATAAATCCATTTCTTGGATGTCCAATTTAAAGCCTTGCTGTTCTATTTTTGAAAGCTCCAATAAATCCTGAATGAGCGATTGAAGCCGTCCACTTTCTTTTAAAATAATCGAAAGGAAATATTTTAATGTA
Organism: Neobacillus drentensis; assembly: GCF_036965425.1. Lineage (GTDB taxonomy): Bacteria > Bacillota > Bacilli > Bacillales > Cytobacillaceae > Neobacillus > Neobacillus drentensis_F. Next base: position 13,036 of record NZ_JBALPP010000100.1, read on the forward strand.
TCTTTATTGTTCATCGCCCCATCCAACAGTGTTTCAGTAAATCCTTTAATCGAAGTTACGGGTGTTTTTAATTCATGTGAAACATTTGCAACAAAATCTTTCCGAACCTGCTCTAGTTTTTTTAGTTCTGTAATGTCGTGAAAAACGAGTAAAACCCCTTTCCAAACATTATTTGTTCTAATGATCGGCACACCGTAAACAGCAAAATATCTTCTTTCTATAAATAATGGGATTAGTAATTGTTTACTGACATGTTTCTCAGTCCGAAATACTTCAGTAACTAAATTACAAACTTCCTCCTGATTAATGACCTCGTAATAAAGATTTTCTAAATAATCAGTCGGGCTGCCTTTAAAAATATCAATAAAGCCTTTATTGATTAAGGTAATATACCCTCTGCTATCAATTAAGACTAAACCAGATCCCATATTTTCAATCAAAACACTGAGATGTTCCTGCTGTATTTCTTGGGATTTAACGAGTTCTTGAAGGTTTTGAGCCAGCCTATTAATAGATGTACCCAACATTCCCGTTTTATCAGAACCATTGACTTTTGTCCTGGCCTGATAATTTCCTTCTGTCAATTCAATCGCGACATTTGTAGCCTCGACGATGGGTTTTGTATATCTTGAAAAAGTTCTCATTCCAAGATAAATAATGAGTACTAAGAAAATGACAACAAAAATGAAAATGGTACGCATGATTTCAATTTTTTGAAGATCACTATGTGTGTCTGCAAAACTGCTATTAAATAACTGACCGAGCAATACTCCTAATCCAAGGAATAAGGAAAATATAAATATGATGAAAATAATTACTAACGTATTTCGAAATTTTGTCATTCTGCATCATCAACAACAAGTACTTTATTTTTCATCAAATCACCTGCTAAATAGTAAGATATATACTTGTCCTATGAAACTAACTTAAATCTCCAGTTTGTAAAATTTGCTCCATGTTATTAATCTTTTGTTCTAGATCAGTAATTGATTTCTCCAGAAATTCTGGATTCACTGTACTATTTAGTTGTTGATTAACGGTTGTTGCTGCGTTATCGAGTGAATTCCATTCTTCAAAATGCTCATCAGAAACCAAATTGTAAAACTCATGCAATCCATTACTTATATCCTTCATTTCTTTTTTCATTAAGTCGTATTTTTTCTCGAATTGGTATTGTTTTAGCAATGCAAAATGGTGTTTTACATCACTGATCGGATTTTTGCTGCCGTGGGTCATTTTGTCATGATAATTATCGTAAACCATCATCATATGCATCCCATGTGTAGTATGCGGACCCATATGGCAATGAATTGGCCAAATTCCAGGGTTATCCGCCGTCAATAATAAATCATATTTTTCTCCAGGACCGATGGTAATCGTATCCTTAGTCATCGGATTTTTAATGTCACGGCCATCAGAAGCGACAACCTTGAAATGGTGGCCATGGGTATGGAATGAATGTACCTCGGAACCTGCATTAATCAACCTTATTAAATAGGTCCCTCCCTCTTTCACATGGATAGGCGGTATTTCAGGATCAATTTTTCCATTGATCGTATAATATCTTGCTTTTCGATTGATTGTGTCATATTCACCATCCAAGTGAAGATGCTCTGCAGCCGTTCCCACATACTGGTGGGCTTCCTGGCCTTCAGCAAGGCTTAATAGCGGGTCTCTTTCCGATAGAAGCAGTGTAAATTCGCCATCTGTCTTGTATTTTGGCTTTTTCGGCTCTACAATAATTGCCCCGTATAGCCCCATTTCAGGATGTCTGTCCGGTTCAACATGACAATGATAGAAATAAGTCCCTGCTTTAGGAGCATCAAATTCGTAAGTAAAAGAATCGTGATTCATGGTTGGATGCTGGCTCATCTCCGGGGTTCCGTCGCCTCCAAAGCTATTATCAATCCCATGAAAATGTATCGTGTGCATTTCTTTTTGCTGATTGTGGAAGACCACTTTAACGTGATCTCCCTCGGTTACACGTATTTCCGGCCCAGGAACGCTAGGCTGGGTCGCAGGTGCATTTTTCTTGGGATCCCACAGTCCAAAGCCCCATGAATACAGGGTAGTACCCTGGGCAATTTCCTGTTCCATATCCGCGGCATATAAATGAAACACCTTTGTCTGCCCTTTTTCTGTTTTAGCTGACGCTTCTTCTTTCGTTGCATAAATGAAAATAACAGAAAAGACTAACAGGCAGCCCATGATTGTAAAAAGTATAAATGAAGGAAAACGTTTCATGTAAGCACTCCTACGTTGTTTAATTTATTTGAAAGGATAATCCTTTTGTGTCCATTATTCAGATAACAAGGGAAAAACCCCGGAAATCTTAAGATTACCGGAGTATGAATTTCAAGCAAACGAATCTATTTAACTCTTAATCTATATAGCGATTAATCTTAATCGTTATCTTGAAGGTCGCCAAGTTTAGGCATTCCAGAAATATATCCTACTCCACCGGTACGATCAATACCAATTTCTTTCTCCATTGCTGCTTGTAATTCAGCTTTATCGACTGCTGTTATATTCTTGCCTCCAAGTTCATCACCTGGATGCTGGAAGTTGCTCATAATATAAGAATGTCCTCTGCGGTTATCCACTGCAGCCAAACCAGTTGCTTCTGCACCGGCTGGAACGGATAAAATTCTTGTTAATTCTTTAGTATCGACATTATAAGCCCATACGAAGTTATTGGTATGCATGCCGCTATCTTCACCGATGAATAATGTTCTTAATGATTCAGAGAAGCTTAAATTATCTGTATTAGCGACTTTATTTACATTCGCTGTATTACCATAAGCATCCGCTGCTGGTGAATCTTCTCCAGCAATTAATCCAGACATTTTCGAAGCAACATATTCACTGTTAATCGTTTGTCCATTACTGTCCTTTTGACCAGCTGTTAAATCCAATTGATACGTTACACCAGATTTAATTTTTGGAAGTTTCATATCATCAACTGGATCTGACGAATTAGCGGTCATACCGTTGCTTTGATCCGAAATCGCAATGTAAACTTTCTTATCCTTTTCGTTTAGAGTTACACCTTCCATTTTGTTAAATTCAGATGTAGCTCCAAGTAGTGCAGCATAACGACGTGACTCTAAGAACGCTGCCGCTTTTTCCATTCCTGGTTTTACTTTCAAGTATTCAGTTTTTCCATACGAATATTGCTTAATTGCTTTGAAGCCGGCTTTTGGAACATCAGATGTTTCGAAAATATCACTGAATTTAACGCCGCTGTCGATAATGTCTTTAATTTCTTTATCAGAGGCATGGCCAAGTTTAATCCATTCTAAGTTTCCAGCACCACCATTTTCCGTTCCTGTTTGATGGAATTTTGCCGCATATAATGTACCAGCAGATAGATCCTTCGCTTTATCCGCTACATACATAAACATTGTCGTATAGGAACCGTCGTCACCAAAGAAGGCTGTACGATTATCAGGCATCATTTTCATCAATTCGTGAGAAAAACGGCCAATACTGTAATGCTTTTCAACCGATGCGTTTCCATCTTTGTTTACCGAAATTTCAGGAATAAACCCATAGAAGTATGGATTTGCTTTTTCTGCTTTACCAAAGTAAAGCTTAGCAAAGCTTTCTACTTGTGCTCGGACCGAAGATGTTGAGTCGGATTCAAAAGTACGGGCATCCGGTTCATACTCCTCTGACCCTAAGTGGGTATTCCACGGTGAAAGAGATCCGTTACATGGGATCCAAAGACCATTTACACTTGAAAAATCAATTTTCTTAACTTCTTTAGGTGTCAGCTCTCCCGTTTTCCTATTCTGGTCAAGAGTTGTTAGCGACATGGATGCAGGGACGATTCCGTAAGCGGATTTGCCAGCGGCATCTATGGTCTGGTATTCATAATGAGTTACCATGTATAGTTGTCCGTTAATTGGCTTCAATAAACTATTAGAATCGGGAGCATCTGAAACATAGTATGTCGGTTTCCCTTCCACGCTTGTATCCATAATCGGATTTCCCTTTACATCAATCGGAGTACCAGCTGGAATCAGCTTGCCTTTGTTAATGGCTACTTTATCTTCAGACTTGAAAAGTCTCTTATAAGTAAGTGGGAAATTCTTCACTTCACCATTGCTGTATTTTACTTCCATTGATGCGTTTGTGTAGGTTTTAACCATATCCTCAATATTTTTTGGAGCATTCATTCCAATAAATCGAACTGAGTCGATTTTCGCATCCCCACTGCTTGCGAAAGTAGGTGTTACAGCTGGAATCGTAAGTGCCAATGCAAGTGCAGCGGCTGCCCCTTTTTTGCCAAAACGGATTTTTTTCATATTTATCCTCCTCAATTGCATGCTTTTTTCTCTACGTATCCATTAAACAACAAGAATATTAATGGCAAGTTTCTCTTTCGTTAAGGGAATGCAAAGATTTTGTAAAATCTGATTATTTTTTTCAATCATGACTTCTATGCTGAGATTTGGGGCTGTTGGATAGCTTTTGTTTTTCTGCCTCTTCCACTCATCCATTCATACATGATTGGAATGACCAAGAGGCAAATAAGCGTCGAGCTGATCATACCTCCCACAACAACTACACCTAATGTTTGTGACACGATGGTGTCTGCTTTACCTGACACAGCTAAAGGAAGTAAAGTTAAAACTGTTGTACATGCCGTCATTAAAACGGGTCTGACCCGTGTAGCGGTCCCGCTCATGATGGCTAATTTTGGTTCAAATCCGTCTCTAAGATTTCTTTCAATTTTATCGACAAGGACAATCCCGTTAGTCACGACGATCCCCGTCAACATCAATAATCCCACTAATGCTGCGAGATTCCATTCAAGTTGAAAAAGAAACATTCCGATTACAGAGCCAATGAAGGCTAATGGGATACAAATTAATACGGTCATAGGTGCCCTCCATCCCCGAAAGACAGAACTTATGATGATCAGTACAAGCAAAATGGAAAAGAACAAAGCAAGCGCCATTTCGTAAATCATTTCATATACCTGCTGAGGAGCACCCGCGAATGAATACTCAATACCCTCTGGCAGCGGAATTTTTCCAAGTGCAGTTTTGACTTGTTTTGACACTTTTCCAATATCACTTGAAATGATGTTTGCGGTAATCACAGCATACGGTTGTCCATCCTTCTCCTGAATCACCGATGAACCTGTTTGCTCTAATGATGCAAGCTGATCCAATCTCACGCTTTTTCCATCCTTATCTTGGAAGGTCTCCCCGCCCATTAACGTAAAAATATCCTTTGAAGTGCCATTTTGTATATCCGTATGAATTACAATGGGAAATTGATTTTGGTTAATTGAGATGAACCCTTTTGTTCCTTCAGCGGTATATTGCTGAATTCGATTGATAACGTCCCCAAGCTTAATACCATAATGTTCGATTGCCTTTCGGTTTAGAGTAATCTGATACTGAGTCATTTGATCATCAGCTTCCGCGGCCCCTTGAACGGATAGACCTGGAATAAGTTTAAGCTCGTTTCGTACAGTCTGAGCCATTGTTTCTAATGTCTGACTATCTGAACCTGTAAGATTAATTTTTAATTGGGAATCATCGCCTGCAATATTTTGATTTGAAACAGCGTAAACAGCTTTGCTTGACAACGAATTTAATTGATATTGTAAACTCTTAATAAAGTCATTTACATCCGTACCATTCTTAACCTTTATGGATAAATTGGCAATATTCGGTTTCTGAAGCCATCCGCCTCCTGCATCAAAAACATCATCCGATTGAGGAGTAAACGAGGATCCGAGTCCTGAAGAAAAGGACTCAACTTTAGGATTCTTTCCTAATATGGCTTCCAATCTTTTTACTTCTCCGTCGACTTCTGATAAAGATGTATTTTGAGGCAATTCTATTTGGACAGCGATTTGACCAGTTTTGGCTGTTGGCAAAAAATTCACTGGCAGGAAGGCGGCTCCCACCGACGTTAATAGAAATAATGAAACAAAGGTTAAGACCACTTTTTTCTTTTGGTCAAATACCCAAGTAAGAATTTTTTGGGCGAAAGGCTCTAATTTATCCTCTCCCGACATTGGTCTTCCCCTCCAAAACAGATTGTAAAGAGCAGGAACAACCAAAATGGAAACGAATAGTGAGATCATTAAGGCAATCACCACAGACCAAGCAAATCCGGAAAAAGCTGAACTTACCATCCCGCCAATAAGGACGATTGGAACATAGACGGCAACCGTGGTGGCCGTTGATGAAACAATCGCGGGAATCATTTCACTTACAGCCTGTGACAGTAAGTGAACACTGGTTTTTGCGTTTGCCTCATGCACTTTCCTGTTCATATTATCAAGAATAACGATTGAGTCATCGACTACCCTGCCCATGGCAACAATAAGTCCTGAGACAGTAAGAATATTGAGACTAATACCCATCGCTTTTAGTAAGCCAGTTGTTGCCAATAGACAAATTGGCAGTGAAAGGACAATTAATAAGGTAGAACGGACTTTCCGGAAAAACAGAAATACACAAATCATTGAAAACAAGCAGCCTAATAGTCCCTCTTTTATTAGACCTTTTAGAGATTCATTAACCTGCGCACCTTGATCAAATAAAATGGAAACTTGAATATCTTTATTTTTCAATGCTGGAATATCATTGATTTTACTCTTTATCCGATCAGATACATCTGTAATATTGGATGTTGAAGTCTTCAAAACATCTAATAGTACGCTTGACCTCCCATCGGTTCTTGAGATCGTCTCCAGGTTGACTATGGAGTTTGAAATGCCGGCAACCTCAGATAGAGGAACAGTTTTGCTTTCTCCGTTATGAATAGGCAGCTTCAATAGATCTTGTTGATTTAAGCCCCACCCAGAAACTTGGACAGGAATAGATACCTGGTTGTTTGAAACCTTTCCCTCTAACCCAGTAATATAGTTTTCTTCAAGTGATTGTTTTACGTCATTAACGGTTAAACCAGCTTTCGTTAAATCTTCCAGCCGAAGGTTAACGGCATATCCGGCTGTACCGCCACCTGAAACTCGGACATCTTTAACTCCTGGCACAGTTTTTAATCGATTGACAAAATCCTCTTGAATAGAGGTTCGGAGCATTTTGTCTGAAATATTTTCAGAAGAACTCATCAGACTCATTCTGATAATGGGCATGGAATGTGTACTCAGGCGTGTTACCAGTGGTTTATCAATCCCAGTCGGCAATTGGATATCAGCCAAGGCTTTTGTAACCTGTTCCTCTGCTTGTTCCATATTAAAATTCATAGGAAAGTTTAGACTGATCAATGATCCGCCATTAAAGGAGTTTGTTTCTACATCTTGAAGACCATCCACGACCCGTACTGCCTGTTGGATAGGTTCTGTAATGATTGCTTTTACTTGATCCGCCTGGTAATGATCTGCACGTACTGTTACCGACAGAGTTGAATTATTGATTTCTGGCAGGTAGTCCCTTTGTATCTGCCACGCAGACATTCCACCCCATGCGAGTATAAGAACTAATAGAGTTATAATAAGAATTCCACGCTTCATGATTTCATTAATCAATGTTTTCATGTCATTTTATCCGGGCAATGAACGCCCGAAACCGCTCCCCCTTATATTTATAACAATAGCTACCCTTACGGATAGCTATTGTTATGTTACATTTTTTATTTTCGCAGCAATCCCCTATAAGAATAGTAGAATTAATCTTTTAGTCATTATCAGTAGTAGTCGGAGCAAAGCTTTCAGGCTGTTTTTCGACCTCTTCTGGTGCAAGAGCCTTTTTCTCACCAGGGTATGGTTTATCAAAGCCTTCTGTCGCATACCAAACGGCATGATTTTGCATATTTGCGTTGATTTCATCTGGTACTGCATTTTTGCCGGTTAACTTATCTTTGTTCTTGTTGGACCACTCTGTCCATTTTTTCGAAAGTTCCTTTGCCTCCGGTGTTACATTGGTTGTGTTGGCAAGAACAGCCGTATTGGCTTCAGGTGTTCCGTTTAACGTGTCAAGCGGGATTTGATTTGGCACAAATTCGTATGGTGTAAAGTCCGGCTTATTCGTAAAGAGTTCACTCATTGGCTCTGCAGCTGCATCGTTTTGGTTCATGGTAGGAATTCCAAGAATCTGCTCAATACTGCGAACCATATTGATGACAGTCCAATAGTGGCTGTTTGTAATCCCTTTCTTCACCCAAGGGCTGATGACAAGTGCAGGCTGACGATGGCCGTCAACGTGATCTAAACCGTTTTGGGCGTCATCTTCTGTAACGATAATGACAGAGTCTTTCCAGTAAGGGCTGTGAGAAATCAAGTCAACAATTTTACCCACAGCCAAGTCATTATCCGCAACCATCGCTTGAGGTGTAGGGAAGCCCGAAGCGAGTCCGTTGGTATGGTCATTCGTTACCCACATTGTCGTTAGAGCAGGTAAATCATTATTCTTCACGTGTTGTTCAAACTGTTGTTTGAAAATTTCATATCGATATTGGTCAGGTATACCCATGTCAAACGTTGGGAACGGTTTATGTGTAATTGGTTCAAGTGACGGAATATCTGTCTTTGCCTCATAGTTTCCAATCGGAACATGAAGATCGCCTTGCTTTTGGCCGGAAAGAATTAAATAATCATTATACCAATCAGTCCAAGAGCCTTGTGGCAACGTTCCGGTAAAAGCATTTGTATCTTCTCCGAAGTTTTCTACAGTCTTGCCATGTTTAAGGGCCTGATCCCATAAATGTCCTGTAGGTGCATATGCCATCGCATCCCCAGCACCACCAGGATAGCTTCGAACGTTTGCAGAATCTGTTTCTTTATCCTCATAGTCATTGTTGGTTCCTTGCATAACCCATTGGTGGCCGCTTGCTGATTGGATACCGCCAACGTAAGTATTGTCCAGAAGAGGGAACGTAGTAGCCAGTTTATGCAAGTTAGGGGTTACTTTTTGCGGGAACTGCGTTAAAGCTACTTCTCCGTTTCCTTTCCCAAGATCACCCAATACTTGATCATATGTCCGGTTTTCTTTGATAATATAGAATACGTGTTTAATTGTTGAAGGCTCACCGATACGCTCAGGCATCGCAACAGGCTTTCTATTATCGCGCGGTTTCGCGTTAAGATCCTTTAAGCCGTACCAGTTATTGTTTTTGTACACTTGGTCTGTTCCCTTAGCTAATGCCTGTGCAGTCGGGAATGGAATTAAGGAAAGTGACCCTTGCTGCGCATAAGAAGAGTGACCGTTTACGGTAATTCCCTGGATGTTCAAATTACGTGTTGGCCCGCGTGATCCAATTCCATCGGCATTGGCAACGACAAGATTTTTATTGGCTGAATCGACTGCTATATCGACTGGGAACCATGCTGTTGGTAAAAGTCCTTGCAATTCAGGTGTCTTATCTGGGCTCTGCCAGTCATAGACCGCAATGGCATTGTCACGGCCAAGGCTGACCATTAACTTGCCATCGACCATTTTAACAGCGTTTGGAGCTGAACCTTTTGGCGCATTTGGATATGGTTTAATGTCAATCGTTTGGACCACATCATTTGTCTTTGAGTCAATAACTGAAACGGTGTCACTATTTGTGTTGGTGACAAATATGTACTGGCCTGACTGTGTCATACGTTCGGGCTGCACGCCAACTGTAATGTTTTTAACCACTGTATTTGTCGAAAGGTCAACCACAGAAACGGTTCCCGTTGTTGTGGCACCTGTTTTATCTGTAACAACCGGAGTGCCAGAAGAGTCAACTGTAATGTCGCCTGGTTGAGCTTTGCGGCCGCCTTGGTTGGTTACATAAGCGAAGTTACCGTTAACTAAAACGCTTGTTGGAGCATTTTCAACGGCAACTTTGGTTAATGCACCTGTTACTGGATCGATGACGCCAAGGCTGTTGTCACGGTTTAAAGCAACCAGAAGCTTGCCGTCTGGCGCAACAGTAATATCAAGCGGGTTGATTTTACCGCCAACAGATGCTGCTGGAAGATTGATAGATTTTTGGACTTTTGGAGTGCCATCTTGTCCAACGGTCAAAACGACAACTTTACCAGTATTGCCTGACGTACCAGTTGCATAGAGCTGGCTTCCATCTTTTGAATAAGCCAAGCCCCACATACTAGAAAGACTTAAGCTGATATCCTGGGCTTTCATCACCCCGCTTGCAAGATCGATGACATTGATTCCAGTCCCGCCGTAATTGTTGCGGCCAACGATAGTTACGGCAGTTTTTCCATTTGGATTAACAGCAACAGTCATCGGGTTTCCGCCAAATTCAATTTGTTTTCCCGCAGGTGTGATCAACTGGTTAACAGGTGTTTGCACGGAACCATCTGCTTGTTGACCCACTAAATTGCTTCCAAAAACTCCGTCTTGCGCAGCATAGACACCGGCTGAACCTAATAGCATGGTACTTAATGTAAGTCCCGCAAACAGCCTTTTCTTTTTTCTAAGTTTCTTTAACATCTCTCTCACTCCCTTTTTTTGGTACGGTTTAAGATTACTCCCGTTTTATTAAGCCATTATTGATTAATTGTTAATTACAAATTAATAAAATTCTGACTATTTATCTATAACTATTGAACTAGTTCGATTTTCGAGGATTCTTATATTTTAAAAAAAGAAAGCTGCCTCGATGGCAGCTTGACTTTAAACTATTGATTTTTTTTCAAAACAAGTCGAATCAATTCAAACAATAAGAAGTTAAAAAATATCCAGACACCGCCATAGACATATCCGCCAACAATATCGCTTGGAAGTATTTCGCTCGATGCTATCTTTGTTATGGTTAACCCCGCTAATACGACTATCGTTACTATGGGGCCCATAATTGGCGTAATTGTGTTTTTTGGATGACGGACAAGTAAAAATAAACATGTTCCATAAATAGTGATGGTTATCAACGAACTTATGTCAGGAAAATGATCAGAATGAATTTTCCCTACGAACCCCATTGATTGAAGTGAGGAAAAAATCTGTATGACTGATTCATGAAACAACCTCGCTCCTAAAATGGGCACAATTAGTAGAAGAAACTCAAGCAGCCTGTTTTGCCCTTTTCTCCAAATCATGATAAGGGTTATTCCAATTATGACACCGAGAGTATACGGAGATTGGAATAAATGAAAAAGTCTCATCCATCTCATATAAATAGCTGCTTCAACCAAATATTCAGTAACATCATTAAACTCGCTAAACTCACCAAATAAATAGTCTTGAGCCATACCAAGCATCAATGTCACCATACCTATTAATATGAGAGTGAGAAAAATGAGAAAGAGTTCAGTTTTTCTAATGGTTTTTAGATGATGAAGCAGCCTTTGTGTGAAGCGAATAAAAAAATCCTTAATTTGATTTTTATAAAACCGGTAAGCCAAATAACTTGCCAACAAGATTGCAATAACAATGATAAAGATAATGAAATATTTGCTAGCCGAATGATGGAAAGCCTGCCATCGCGGGCCCAATACTTTTCCTAAAGTAATAAAACAAAATCCCCATAAAAACGATCCTATATAAGCTGGCAGAATAAATTTACGAAATGGCATTTGTGAGATCCCCGAAATATACCCCGTAAAATGCCGGATTCCCGGTATGAAATAAGCGAAAACTAACAATTTACTTCCTGAACGCTCGAACCAGGCAGCTGTCTTTTTATATCTTTCCGGTCCCATGTGGATGTACTTTCCGTATTTTTCAATAAGTTTATATCCTCCTGCCTTCCCAATCCAATAGGTTACCGTAAGGCCCGCGCCGCCTGCAGCAAAGACCGTCAGGAGTGCCAAAATATAATTCATTTTCCCCTGAAAGACAAAATATCCTGCATAACTCATTAAAAATTCGCCTGAAATGGGCAGTGCCATAAGCTCCAGGAAAATTCCTATAAATAAAATCAGATAGCTATGATGTTCAAATAAAGTGATTAAATGTGACATTTATATGCCTCCAAATTTAGAACCGAAATAGAACTCAAATGGATTTTTCCCACATAGCTCTATTCAAAATGCTAACACGAATTGTCCTTTCATTTTGCATCTTAATCAATTATTAATCTTTTATTAAGGGAACGTACAAGTTCGTTATATACACTTAAATTGTCCAAATATGGGAGGCAGTATCATTTTAGATTTGAAAATTTCGGGAGGCATAATTAATGAAAAGATTAGTTGAGGCAACCATGCAAAGAGCCATTCTTATGATTGTATGTGTGGTTATCATTTTAGCCTGGGGCGGTATTTCTGCTTATCAGATGCAAAGAGATTATTTGCCGGGAATTAATAATACTACCCTTTCTGTTAGTATGCGGATTCCTGGGTATCAAGCCGCACAGGTAAAGCAGCAAGTAACGGATAATCTGGCAAGTGCCGTCAAAACAGTCGATGGTTTATCCAATGTTGAATCCACTTCTTATGACGGCGGATTGTTTATGAGTTTGTATTTTCCAATGAATACAGACATGAAGCAAGCGGAAGATCAAGTAAACAAAGCTTTGGCAAATGCAGACCTTCCGTCAACCATTATAAGCACGCCTTCGGTAACACGATTAACAACTAGTTCATTCCCGATTTTGACATACAGTATAACCAGTGCAAAATTAGATGAACAAACATTACGCTCTACCGCAACTCAAGAAATTGTTAAACAATTAAAATCTGTACCTGGTGTATCAGATGTATCTGTCATTGGGGGAGCAAAAGATGGATATGTATTAACCGTTCGTATGAAAGACCTTGTTAAAAACGGTTTGACATTGGATGATGTGAATAAGTCATTCGCTTTGGCCGTTCCTTCGATGCCTCAAGGGAATATTGTAAACAACAAATTATCCATTCCAGTATCTTTTGATGGATTACCATTAACAGAACAACAAATGGAAAACACAACGATTAAAAATAAGGAAGGAAAAGCAATCCCTGTTTCAGCGTTTGGTACAATTACACATTCTTTAAATGACGTAAAAACAGTCTCTAGAACAAACGGAGCACCAAGTGTTACTTTAAATGTGATCAAGACACCATCAGCCAATATCACGGATGTGGCTGATCAAGTAAAAGACCGTGTAGCACAACTTCAATTAGATACCGTAAATTCAAAAGATGTTTCGTTCAAAGTTCTACTTGACCGTGAAAAAGAATTAAACAGTTCTCTTTTTGGCTTGGTTCGTGAAGGGTTACTTGGCTGTTTATTTTCTATGATCTGTGTGTTCTTCTTTTTCCGAAATGTAAGAAGTACGTTATTAATTGCCATTTCGCTGCCAATCTCATTGTTGGCAACAACCGCATTTTTAAAGTCAATGGGTATCACGTTAAACATTTTAACCGTATCTGGTTTGATTGTAGCGATGGGTCGTATTGTCGATGATTCAATTGTTATCTTGGACAATATGTATCGTAAACGAGAAGAATCGAAGGATAATTCTCTTCTGTCCATTCTAGCATCATCTGTTGTTGAAATGATTCCAGCAATTTTAGGCTCAACACTTACAACAATCGCCGTTTATATTCCGATTGCTTTTGTCGGTGGGGTTATCAGTGCATCCTATAGCGGGTTTGCGTGGTCAGTTGTCATTGCCTTAATCATTTCATTCTTTGTTGCGATGCTTGTCATTCCTGCACTTGCTTTTATGAGATGGAAAGGCGGAAACGGGGAAAAACAAACCGTCAAGCTCGATTCAAAAATGAAACCAATTCTCCAATCTGCTTTTAAACACAAAAAAGCGATGATTATTGTTTCGATTGTAGTCTTTTTAGCTGCTGGTATTTATTCCGCTTTTCTTCCAATAAGTTTATTACCAAGTGGAAAAATCGGACAAATTGCGATTAAAGCTGAATTACCTAAAGGAAGCACGTTAATTCAAGTCGATTCTGAAGTGCAAAAAATTGAAAAAGCATTAAAAGAGAATCCGAAAGTAACTGCGTACTCAGCCAACTTTGGCTCAACCATGACACCTCAAAGTGATGACGTGTTTGACCAAGGCGGCGGCTTTATCATTTATCCAAATGTAGCCAACCTTTCTGTTGTATTGAAGAACGAAAAGGATGCTGATTCTGTAATTAAACAGTTACAAAACCAGCTTCCGACATTATCTAAAAATGTTACTTATACAGTAACTAGCCAGAACATCTCTGGTGATGATTCACAAATGCGTATCTTATTTACAGGTTCAGACCAAACAACATTAGACCAAGTTGCTCAAGAAGCGAGAACAAACTTATCCAAGGTTGTCGGCTTAAGTGTTGACGGAAAAGTTGATTTAACAAATGGTTCACCAAAGTATAAAGTGACTTTTGATCAAAAAGAAATTGAAGATAAAGGTGTTAAAGTGTCTGATATACTGGCCGTTATTGGTCGTTACATGTCTGCATCTAAAGATGCGACGATTACGATTGATCATAAAGCCCTTCCTGTGGACCAATTTTTAGATCAAATTGCAGCAGGAACCAACTCTACTATTTCGTTAAATGCTACTGCCGATGATGTCTTAGCATCACTTGCGGCTGAAACATTTGCAGGAAATAATGGTGAAATGGTTCGTTTTGACCAAATCGCAAAGATTGAAAAAGACCAATCTCCTTCAACCATTAGCGAACGTGATGGTCAGCCATTCTCCCTTGTGACAGCACAGATTACATCCAATGATATTAGTAAAGTGTCGAGTCAAGCAGATAAAGCTTTAAGCAGTATGAAGCTTCCTAAAAACGTGACGTATTCATTGGGTGGAATTACTCAACAGGTAAAAGATATGATTTTCGATATGTCTGTCGCGGTTGCATTTTCGATTCTTTTAGTATTGCTGATTACTTCTTCTATTTTCAAAGGCTGGAGAGCACCACTATCGGTACTATTAAGCATTCCGCTTGCATTAAGTGGTGTGGTCATCGCATTGATTTTATTCCACGGTGAATGGAATCTTGCAGCCTTAATCGGTATTCTAATGCTTACTGGTATTGTTGTAACAAACGGTATTGTGTTAATTGATAAAATTGAAAGAAATCGAAAAGACGGAATGCCTGTTAAGGAAGCTGTATTGAACGGCAGTCTTTCAAGGATTAGACCGATCTTAATGACAGCAGCTGCAACTGTCCTTACTTTGTTACCACTTGCATTTTCACACAATGCCGACACAGTTATTTCTCAAACTCTTGGTATTGTCGTTATTGGCGGTATGGTAACATCAACGATTAACAGCTTTATTATCATTCCTATTATCTATGAGTGGCTGCATAAAAAATCAGGAGTCAAAAACACGAGTTCAATTACCCAAAGCATTCACTAATAAATATTCACACCCAAAAAACACCGACTTCATAGTCGATGTTTTTTTGTTATTTAATTTCATTCATGGGACTTATCATTACCCTCCCCTTCTTCTCAGCAATTTCCTTTAAGCCCATCCGAATCATCCGGAAAACGAGAATCCATGAGGCGGTCATCAAAACGATTTGTCCTACCGGGAAAATACCTGGAATCGGTGCGTCCCATAAAGCATGCAGCAAAACGACGATAAAAAATATCCGAAGGAATTTTGCTTTTATAAACATGTTTAATTCCGGGTGTTTATCCCCTTGTACCATGCAAAATGCGGCCCCTGTTAATGCGGCCCAAGCGACATGTCCGCCAGGGGCTAGAAAACTGCGCCAAAGAATGGTGGAATACAGGCTTGAAAAACTACCTGAAAGAAGTGCTCTTAATGCATAACCTGCGGTTTCAAATGCTGCGAAGCCGGCCCCAACCGCCGCACCAATCAGAAGACCGTTCAGAATATATCTGTATTTAATGTTGCGCACGAACAGGATTACCGTCGCAACCTTTGCTAGTTCCTCGGCAATTCCTATCGTGATCGGATTGATGTTATGTTTTAAGATATTAAAAAAAACAAGGGCGACCAGCATCGATAGAATACCGCCGATAAACACCACGTAAATGACTCTATAAAAAGCAATATTCTGAGGTGCGTTCATTTCCCAGAAGAATATTAAAGTAGTAAATGGCACCGCAAAAGCACCTACGATTATAAGTCCTGGTAAGAAGTTAATATTTTTGAACAAGCTGACACCCAAAAACAATCCAAGGAAAGCAACGAGTGCAATGATGAAAACCCTCGTAAATAGCCAAGGTTTCGGCCATGTTTCCTTTACTTCCTCTATTTTAGGAGTGGTAAGCGCTGTTCCAACGATGAAAAGCCGTTCAGCCTCAAGAATACTATGATTTCGGAACACACGTGAAAATATATTTTGAAATTTTGGTTCAACCGACCGTTCAAATTTGGGAACCATGTCGACATAATGGGCAAATTCATAGAAATAGCTGTTTTCGTCCTGGTCTCCGTTTTCAGGGCGCATAAACTTTTCGCCGCAGTTTAAACAAAACTTTACCCCATCCGGATTAACATAAATACATTCCGGGCATTTCATTTGCCTTCTCCCCTTCTATTATTCAAATTTTCTAATCTTAAATGTGCTAATAAATGTATGATTCCCTTTTGAAACCAATAATACCAATAGATTTTTTGTAAAATTTTATCGCAATAAAGGCAGGAGGATTTAAATTCCTTCTGCCTTTTTGTATTAATCCATATCATCCAATTTACCAAAAGAGCCAAAAAATTCGTAATGGATTTGTTCTTCTGGTACTCCCCACTGCTTTAATGCTTTATTTACTACCTTCATGAAAGGCTCTGGTCCGCAAAAATAAAAATCAGCTTCTTTAGACGGGAAAGTGTGCTGAAGCCATTCTAGATTAAAAAATCCTTCCTTATCGAAATTCCGCATTTCTTTATCTTCTTCTGTTGGTTTCTCATAGATCACGAAGGATTTCAAATTTTTATGTTCTGCAGCCATATCATTCACATGCGTTTTAAAAGCATGCAGCTTACTATTGAGGGAAGCATGAATATAATAAATTTCCCGGCTTGGCTTTTCTTTTACCGTTGCATTTAACATCGACATCATCGGTGTCAATCCAACTCCGCCGCTGATTAATACCAATGGCAGTGTTGACTCCATATTCACATAAAAGTCACCAGCTGGGGCGGTAATCGGAATAATATCTCCTTCCTTTACATGATTGTGCAAATAGGTTGACACAATCCCTGCAGGAACATTTTTACCTTTTGTATCTTCCCGCTTTACGCTTATTCGGTAATAATCTAAACCAGGACGATCTGACAGGCTATATTGCCGTAAATGGGTATACGTTTCACCTGCAATCTCCATTTTAACGGTTATGTATTGCCCTGGTATAAAGCCGGCAATCTCCTTCCCATCTTTCGGTTTTAAGTAAAACGATGTAATAACGTCGCTTTCTTCCACCTTTTTATTGACGACGAAATCACGGAAACCAGCCCATCCACCTGGCATTGCTTCAGTGGTTTTGTACATTTTGTTCTCCATTCTGATGAAAACATTTGCTATCACTCCATAAGCATCTGCCCAAGCATCAATAATTTCACTTGTGGCCGCATCCCCTAATATTTCTTTAATCGCTCCAAGAAGGTTTTCACCGACAATTGGATAATGCTCCGGTTTGATTTGCAAGCTTCTATGTTTTTCTCCGATTCTCTCTAATACAGGCATAATTCTACTAAAATCCTCAATGTTAGCCGCAGCCCCATAAACCGCATCTGCGAGTGCTTTCGGCTGATGGCCTGTAATTTGGTGTGTTTGATTAAATATATTTAAAAGTTCTGGATGCTGCTTGAACAACCTCTTATAAAAAGCTTTCGTAATCGCTTCACCGTGCTCTTTTACGACTGGTAATGTTGCTTTAATAATTTCGAGCTTTTGTGGGTCAAGGGCCTTAACTGTTTTTAAAACCTCTTGCCACGACTGCTTGTCTTCTATTTTTGTAATGGACATCCTTTTAAAACCCCCTTTATTCTACAAAATTTATTTTCTCTATAATGTGGAGTTCTAAATGAGGTATTTTTTGTTAGAGTATTTGAAAAAGATGTGAGATCGGAAAGGTTTCCAATTAAAATCCTAGAAATGTCGTTAGTTTCGAAAATTATGTAGTAAGTGAACGGAAAGAGGTCATAAGTAGCGAAAAAGATGTTGTAAATCTTCTTGAATTGGAGGATTTACCAATTAATATCCAGTAAATGTCGTAAGTTTCAAAAATTATGTAGTAAGTGAACGAAAAGAGGTCATAAGTAGCGAAAAAGATGTATTAAATCTTCTTGAATTTGGGGATTTACCAATTAATATCCAGAAAGTGTCCTAAGTTTAGAAAATCATGTAGTAAGCGAGAGGAAAGAGGTCATAAGTAGGGAAAAAAAAGTGTAGTAAGTCTCAAAAAATTTGCCATAAGTATCGAAGGATATGATAAATAAGAAAATAGAGGAGGTTTCCCCCTCTATCTACTATTTTTTTTAACCGGTTTTTGAGCGGTACTGCTGCGGAGAGCGTGTTGAATAACGCAGTGGAAAACTAAACATATTCACAAGATGGGTAAACGGAATTGCAGCAAATAAGATAAACGAGAAAAATATTTTGGTAATGAAGTGACTCCGATTGAAAAGACAGCTCCCCCCATTCCAAGGACTAAGCCGCCAATGATCAAATCCGCCTTAGAATTTGCCATACTTATATAATAGAGGGGGAAAATTAAAATGATAAAACTGATGAAAAAGATGATTCTTACGCCAAAGTGGTTTGTCCAGTATCCCAAAAGGACACAAATAAGCGAACCTAATATTACGGGAACGGCTGTAACCAAGGCGATTTCATTAGGTGAGAGCGATATTTCTTTTTTTATATGGGGCATTAAGGATGAAATGATCGCCCAGACCATAAATCCAACCACAAGGCTTAGAGATTGAAGTAGCAGTTGCAATTTTTTTAAATTCATAGTCCATTTTCTCCTTTCAATAGGGATGAAAATATTTATGTAAATTCTTTTTAGTTTACGATACTCGCTGTGATTCAAATCCTTTTTTCAAAAATTCGACCTTGCTATTTTGTATCAAAAAAAAGAGAACCCTCTTTTAGGATTCCCTTTTCACGTTACTCAGTCACTGCTTTGGCTTTGAGTTGTGTCAGCGAGATCTTTTTAGTCATCAAACTTACTGCTATCACAACGATTGTGTTTACAAATAGAGCAATAATTCCTACATTCAAATCTTTAATAACTTGAGGTATATGAGGTAAAAGCTGTCCAATCGTTATATTTCCTAAAGACATTATGGATACCAATACTCCTCCGGAAAGGATTCCCGCTAATGCGCCATATTTTGTGACAAAATTTCTCTTCAACAAACTAAAGAAAAACGCAGGTGCCAATTGTGTAATAAAATTATAAGCAATTAATGCAATTCCAAATAGTGAATTTCCTCCTTTAAAGGTAAAATAAAGCCCTAAAAGAGTAATTATTGGAACTAAATATTTCACTATTTTTGCAATCTGTTCCTCTGTTGTAGAAGGAACAAAAACTTGAAAGATGTTTTTTGTCAGTAATGTTGATATAACCATCAATAGCATGGAACTCGGTACTAAGGCTGCTAAAACACCTGTGCCGCCAATTAATCCGACAAACCAAGGATCAAAAGACTCTTTAGAAAGACGGAGCAAAATAAGATCGCTTTCACTTCCTGTTAATCCTGGAATCTGTAATACAGCTGCAAATCCAACAAAAAAGGCAAACAATAATATCAATTGATACAATGGCATAAGGATTGCATTTTTCCGTAAAGCTTTCTCATTTTTGGCTGCAAAGATATTGGGGAACGAATGCGGCCACATATAAAAACCAATCCCGCTTAAAATAACTGTTGAGATATACCATGTGGTGTTCATACCATGATTAGGAAGTACGGTAAAGTTTGATTTTGCTTGTTCGATCGCTTCATACATTGGTTGAATCCCGCCAAAATAGTGAATCGGAAAGTAGACACCTAAAAATACTACGATGCCAAGAATGAGGAAATCCTTCAGAACAGAAGTCCATGCAGCGCCGTGAATACCTGACAACATAACAAAAACAGTTACGCCAATAGCTCCAATCCAAATCGCTATTTTGGAAGATATAACCCCATAAGATGTTGCCTCAACGATATACCCCAACCCTTTTAATTGTAAAACCAAATAACAAATACAAGCGACCACGCCTACTACGGCTACCAGTACTCCAAGATAAGGACTTTGATATTTTTTTACAAAGAAATCTGATTGGGAAATTAATTTATGTTCCTTCGCATATTTCCAAATTGCAGGAAATGACCAGTAAGAGATGACAGTAGCTAGGCAGCCGTATGATACAATACTAAAAATGGCACCTCCATCACTATAAGCCGAACCACTTGCACCTAAAAAAGTAAAGGTCGTATACATTTCACCGGCGGATAAAAGAAAGACAAACAGCGTACCCATTCCACGACCGCCAACAGACCACTGTTCTAAATTCATCTCCTTCCCTTTTCTAGACCAGATACCAATAACGATTGAAACAACGAAAAACAACATGATTAAAAACATGGAAATATTCATTAAAAATCCTCCTTTTGATTCGCAGGATCAAGTTTATAAATAATTCCAAGTATTCCAGTTGTAAGTAAAGACCAGAGGACAACCCAAAAGTGGAAAAATGGCATTCCTAAAACATAAGGAGTCACTCTGTTTGAAAATAAAGCTCCTATCACAAAACCCAAAACCGGAATCAATCCAAGCCAATAGATTTTTTTCATACTCATCCCCCTCGTGTTCTAATTCAATATTTTCAATGTTCCATGAACGAATAACTTTACTCCGAATTGTAATGCTTGCTCATCAATATCAAATTTCGGGTGATGGTGAGGATGAATAATCCCATTTTCTCCGTTACGAGCGCCTATGAAGATATAAGATCCTGGCACCACTTTTTGATAAGCTGAGAAGTCTTCACTCCCCATGATTGGCTTAATATACTCTCTGCTTTTTTCCCCAAACACTTCACAAACCGCTTCATCCAGCAATTTTGTGACTTCTTCATCATTTATGGTAGGCGCATAACCGAACTGATAATCGTATTCATATGTTGCTCCATGCGCTTCTGTAATTCCTTTTACAATGCGTTCGATATAAGTTGGAATCTTTTCCCTCAGATTCGGGTTAAAGCTTCGTACCGATCCTCCAATTCTCACATTACTTGGAATTACATTAATCGCGCTACCCGCATGGAACTGGGTCACAGAAATCACTAGGGTTTCTTGAGCATCGCAATATCTCGAAACAATATGCTGAAGATTTGTTACAATCTGGGTTCCAATGGCAATCGGGTCGATGGTTAGTTCTGGCTGTGAGGCGTGTCCCCCCTTACCCACCACGGAAATCCTAAAAGTGTCAGCCCCTGCCATCATCGGACCGTAACTCAAGCCAATTTTCCCAAAAGGAAGAGTGGACATGAGGTGTGTACCAATTATCATATCTACACCATCAAGGACACCGGCTGCCACCAGCTCTTGCGCACCTCCAGGCGGTAATTCCTCAGCATGCTGAAATAAAAAGCGCACCTCCCCTTTTATTTGATCCTTTACCTGTGTCAAAATCTTTGCCGCTCCAAGCAGCATCGCCGTATGCCCATCATGCCCGCAAGCATGCATCACTCCTGAACTTTGTGAAACAAAATCAAAATCATTCTCTTCTTCAATTGGAAGCGCATCCATATCTGCCCGCAGTACAATGACCTTCCCTGGTTGCTGACCAATTAAGCGGGCCATAACACTTGTTTTTGTCGGGCGTATAATCTCTAAATCACCAAAAGTTTGAAGTGTTTCATAAACGAATTGTGCTGTTTTTTCTTCCTGAAAAGACAGCTCTGGATATTTATGTAAATATCTTCGCCATCCAATTACTTCGTCTTTAACCTCCTCAATTAATTCATGAATCATTTTCATTTGTAACAACTCATTCAACTCCTTCTTTATACAACCTACTAAACTAATTTAGGATACTTTAAGGAAAAAATTCCTTAAATAGAGTATATTATTTCGAGTCATCCATTTCAATAATTTTTAGAAATTTCTTAATAAAAAAATTTAATTTCAATTAGAGTTTTTCTTTTTGCCCCTAAATTTGCTAATTTATTCAGACAAAAAAAATGAGCACCCATATCATAGGTGCTCATAACAATCGATAAATTTTACTTGGTCTTCCACGTGTAGAATAGGCTTCTTGACCTATGGATTGTGCTAGCTCAACTTCGCACATATCCGCAACAATACGCCGGACATTCCGCTCTGTCATCTCAAGCTGAGTGGCTAAGTCCTTTGTGGTAAAATCGTTCCACCCCATTTTTTGGATGATGGCCAAGATTTTTTTATAGGTTTTTACACTGATATTCCCTTTTTTTAACTTCTCAATAAGGATTTCATTTTGGGTTCGGCTCGAATATTGCAGTTCTTCTTTATTGCCAGGTGATTCCACAATCTTACCATCATCTTGAACAATCACAATTTCGCGTTTTTTCATTTCCTTGGAATGGTGAATGGCACGATAAGCATTGATTTCCGCCGAATAGGCAGTCTCGCCAAAGCCAATTCCAACCGCCACGGTAGTATCGGCCTCGAAGGCTAATTTCTGAACGGTTGCTTCGAGCGTATTAATTTCTCGTTCAAGAGCGCCGCGAGAACTAATAATCATGTATCTTCCGTTTCCTTTTTCTGAAAAAGATCCATTAATTTTTTCAGTTAATTGAATCAACATTTCTTTTAGCCGGAGCTCCAAATACTGCAAATGGTACGGGGTCTTCATTTCCTCTGCCACTTTGCTAAAAAATTCGACTTCGATGATTTCAACTCCGATTTGTGTGTCTTTAAAGTAGGAGGCCTTTACTTTTTCAGCTAGAATCCGAAGCGTTTGTCGTATTTCCATTGTACTCATAGACATTCTGTAGGCTGGAATTCCTTTTTCCCTTAACGCTTCGCATACGGACGGAAAACAAGATAAAGCGCCATCTGTCTTTCCCTGATTCCATAAATCTAAATGAAATTGCTGCAATTCATTCGTATCAACATCTAAATCAAAGACCTTTGTATAAAATTTTGGGGTTTTTATATTTAACTGTGACAATGCTTCTTCACTAATATTGTTTAAATGCATGGTATCGATACTTAGCTTCTCAATGATTTTCCCATGTTCATAAATCAGCTCTATAAATGATCGATAAAAACCTGATTCCGTGGCAGGAACATTGACCATTTTCTTATCGGTTCCTAATATTTCTTTAGCAATTTCATAAGGTAGGGGACCAGAAAAAAGCCATGTTTGCATGTTTTGATCATGTTTTTTTACAATGGATTCTACCTCTTCGATATTTTCATAGGGAAAAGGAAAGAATTCCATCTCATGTTTATATTCTTCTGCCAAGTTGAGAATGATTTCTACAGAAGTTTTTAGTCCGACTAACCCGATTTTATACATTATGTTTTCAACTTCCTTTATCACAAATATTACGCTAGAATCCTATACTTAAAATCATTATAGTCGGTTTGAGCGGTTAACTGTCAAGTATGGGCATGTTTAAAACAAAAACGCTATCCTTTGCATTATTATACAGAAAGAATAGCGTCATTATTTATGATCATTATTTTTCAGCATGATTCAAGGTTGAATGCCTCTCCCCCATAAAAATATTTTCTCTATAATTCTATGAATCTATAATTTTATTAATCAGGGGAGTTACCTCCCCTTTTTTTCAACGGAACCTGCTGTAAAAGAGACTGTTATAATCCTAATTCTTTTAAAATACTATCTAAAGTAGCACCTTTATAAGAATTTTTGGCTTTTGGAGTATCTGCTACCGTAGGATTTTGTAATCCAAAGTTTTTGATGATATAATTCATGTCTTTACCATCCACCACTTTATCAAAGTTAAAGTCTGTTGTTGGATTGTCAGTACCCCAATTTTTCTGTACGGCAATAGCGTCTAAAATATCAATGACATCGTCCTTATTGGCATCACCGGCTGCTGCTGTTGATAAATTGATTCGTAAAAACTTCCCTACTGTTTCTCCTCGAACCTCATTTGATAATTCGAATTGCTTGTGCATCGTAAAGTGGCCAGGGACATCTACCACAATGGAATAAGGATTTGTTTCTGCTTTTAATCCATCTGCGCTGTATTTGCCGTCTTTAGATAGGATAGGAGCGTCCACGATGGTTTTGCCATCAAAGGAAGAAACTGTTACTTTTGCGCCAATTTTACTTTGATCTAGTGAGTAAATGGTTTCTCCTGTAGCAGGGTTTTTCGCCCCTTCTACTTGAACGAATCCATCTAATTTGGAAATGGTTGATTTTGTCATATAACTTTCCATATAGGCGTACACATTTTTCGTCTCAACATTCGATTGATCAATGGTGGAGGCACTCATTGAATTCCAGTCGAACGGCACATTTCTTGTATACTTGTTTAATGTCTTTAAATCGAAATTAAATAACGGTAAATCTTCTGGTAAAGCTTCAGTTCCTAAATAGGTAAAGGTTAGGGTGTAGTTCATTCTCGCTCCAGAAGGTGCAGATGTTACCAAAACTTGGGCATCTCCGTATTGTTTAACTGCATCATTAACTACAACATTTTCTATTTCAGCTAGATTTGAATCTATAGGTAACGTAATTTTAGTTGTTTTTAAATTTTTCACATTGTTGGAACGAACCGTATAATTGACAGAATCACCTGTAGTGACAGTTTTCTTAGTCGCCTTTAAATAGTAGTAAGGCAATTTATGGTCGACAAACACGACTCTTAGCATGTTGGTAGCATCTGCTGTAAAGTTACCCGCTGCATCCATCCCATAAAACTGAACCTTTAATGGTGAATCTTGCTTTCTTACTAAAATTTGATCCGTGTAATTTCCGTCTTTATCAGTCTTAATCGGATTCGCTGGAAACGGACTATTATAAAAGGAAACAACAGAATTACTAGATTGATCTAATTGACTGCCAAACTGTTTTGCTTCTTCCACTTCAGAATCGTTCAAATTAATGTCAAAGTCATATAAAAATTGTCCATTTGCATCAAATTGGCTATCAGTATATTCAATTACCTTTTGGTCTAATTGATCAAAGCTGGACTTCATTGTTGGTGCGCCAAGTTCATAGATGAAATCCGATGCAGCTGTAAAGGTTTGTCCCTGCTCATTCGTGCCGACCAATTTCAACTGATAATGACCCGTTTTGGCGAATGCCGGTTCACTGCTGATTGGATTTTTCGCATCACCAGTAAATGGATAGTAAAGGGTGCTAAATCCTCTTCCAATAAAATACGATTGGTTATCATTGATAAGAATTGGATCAAATGATCCCACTAACCCTAGATCTTTACCTGTTTTTGGATCATGTAATACAACATCTAAGGTTTTCATATGTGATTTTAATGAGAAATCAAAACCAAGAAATGGAAATGAATTGGCTGGCCAAGCTGTATCATTAGAAAATACAGGTTTATCTACTTTAAACGTATCAATGCCTTCCTCGACAACACGCACACCAAATGGAATTTGATAGGTTTCAGAAGGATCTTTTTGGTTGGTATATACGATATAACCTTCATAAACGCCCATTTCCGCTGTTTTTGGAATAAAAAGTGAAACATTTCTAGTAACCTGGCTGTTAGCCGGAACTTTAATAAACTCGTCTGTCTTCACAACTACACCATTCTTTTCTGCATCAATAGAACCAATTACATCTTTTTGGAAGGCTACACTTACATTAAAAATTTTGTCATCTGTTCCCTTGTTTTCTATTGTCACTTCACGAGAATCTTTCATATCTTTCCCGCTGTAAGCAAACTTGCCAAAACTGATGGCACCTGTTTTTTCCTTTATTTGCTTTTCTTTGCCATTTGTGATTGTTGGCGTTTTATCTTTCACTTTGATTTCAATCGAGGAGTGGATCGCCTCATAAGGATCGACACGCCCTGCACCTTGCTCAAATACGCTATAAGGCTTGCTTAACGAATCAGCTGTATTCATCAAGATCGCTTTTACATCCTCTGGCGAAAGTTTTGGATTTGCCTGCAATAATAAGGCTGCAACGCCGGATGTGAATGGAGTTGCCATCGATGTTCCTGACATCCGCTGATACGCCAAGGTGTAATTATTCGGTTCATTTGGACTATTAATAAAGCTTGGAACAGTCGATAAAACACTCACACCTGGTGCTGTGATTTCCGGTTTAATATCATACGTCAGACGGGATGGTCCGCGGGAACTGAAGTCAGCCAGCGTATCTCCCTCTGTTTTCATTCCATTCATGTCTGTATAAGTGAAGAAGTCAGAGCCTGATTGAATTTTTTGTTTCAACGCCAGTCCGTCGGCATTTGTTAAAGAGAAGGATGGAATGAAATTGATTCCTTCACCGAGGTATGCAGGAATATGACCCTCTGCCGCATTATCATTGTACATCAGAACCCCAGCTGCTCCCAGCGACTTGGCATAAGCAATTTTAGAGTCCAATGTATAAACTCCCCGGCTGATGAGGACGATTTTCCCTTTTACATATTTTCCCTTATATCCGTTTGGATCTCCTAGTCCTGCGTCTACAATGGGATACGTTTGTCCTTTTAATTTTGTAATGTCATCTGTGAATCCCCTTGCCATGAAGCGTAAATCCGCAGTTACACTGTCGATGGATCCCTTGGCAGACACAGTCGTAATCGGGACACTGCTTGCCCCTACAGTCAAAGCTAGAGAAGCAGCTCCAGGAGATCCGACTGTGTACATCTTGTTTCCTGCGTTCCCTGCTGCTACGACTGCAGTAATGCCGCTTAGGACAGCGTTATTAATGGCGATACTTGTCGGATACATCGGGTCATTGTAGTCTGCTCCTAACGAGAGGTTCATGACGTCCATGCCATCTCTTACTGCTTGATCAATGGCCGCGATGATATCGTCCACTGTTCCGCTTCCTCCTGGACCAAGCACACGATACGCATATAAATCTGCATCGGGAGCGATTCCTGTTGTGGCGTATTCACTCTCATTTTTTCCTTGACCGGCAATCGTACCCGAAACGTGGGTTCCGTGTTCTGTTATATAGGCTGCTGCATTCCCGCCCGGCTTTCCGGCTTTTACCCAGTCGGCATAGGTGGTTTCCATCGGATCATTGTCATTGTCAACAAAATCGTAGCCGCCTTTATAGGCGTCCTTCAAGTCCGGGTGATTGTAATCAATTCCGGTATCCAAAACCGCAACCTTAATTCCTTTACCTGTATAACCTTCTTGATGTAATTGATCTACTTTTAGGAAAGAACGCTCATCGGCCATTCCTTGACCTTTCGTTTCTTTTACTGGAGGCTCTGAAGTCACGGTGGAATCACTGTAGATCGCATGGACTGCGTCTGATTTTAATAGTTCGTTAAGCTTGTTTGCAGGTACATCCAATGCGACTCCGTTGAAGGCATGTTTATATTGACGTTTCACTTTGTATGAACCATTTGCTTTATCTTTAAAAATGGAGTTTAAATCATTTTGGAATGTCGAATGATCCGCTTCTGCCTTGCTTTTTGCTTTATCAACAGAAAGGTTTTCTCCTTTTATTGCCGCTTCTAATACCGCCACTTTATCGGGCTTATTTTTAAATGCAACAATAACCGGGACTGTTTGATCGCTCTCTAAATTTACTGTTGAATTTAGTAATAGCCCAGATTGACTATCGGTGGAAAGCTTTTCTAATGCTTGTCTTTGTTCTGGGGTTAAATTGGCTAAAATTGATTCCGCATTAGATGTTGCGACAGCAAGCACTTTTGATTGCATACTTAGATATGGAGTTGCTGGAGTGCTAGAAATCAAACCAACGCCTAATGTAAGGGCTGTAGCTTTTTTAAGGAACTTCTTTTTGGTAAGTTTCATCCTTTACTTCCCTTCCTTTTCTTGATAAATTGATAGAATATTTTCTCTATTAATTTAAATAGTACGGGGACTGCATGCGGAAGTAAATTGGGGTTATTGAGGCTAAGGAAAAGCGTAAAACTACGCAAAATCGAGCATCGTTCCCCTAAATATATGACATTTTCCAACTTGGATTTTGAATTTTGGAAAACCTTAACCAAAAAACCAGGATAATAGTCATGTTTTTATTTATTTGAATTACCCCAAATTTAAGTAAGTTAAATATAAGTTAAAATGAAAACACCTTCCTATTCAGGAAGGTGTTTCATAGCTCATTTTGCTTTGCATGTAGGATTGGGCAAGATCCAAAGCTTTTTGTGTCTCACCCTTTTGGTTAAAATATTGAAACAGTTTTTTTTCATAGTGTTCAATTAAGGTTGTGAAACCAATATTTTTTAAATGAGGCAGGACAGTTGTTTCGATTAGCTTATAGTATTGATCGTCTTCCTGATTCAGTTGAAACAGCTGTAATTGAAAGGGAATCCACAAATCTGATTTTGAAGATTTTGCTAAATTCAATCCTTTTTTTGCAAGTTCCATTAATTTCTCATTCGAAATTAAGTTCCCTTTGAGATTTGAACTGATCATTCCATTTAAGCTAAGTAAATAATGAGGGGTTTTTTCATCAACCAGATTAATGGCTTTTTTGAAATAATCTGTGGATTCTTTATACTCTTTTCTCCTGTAGAGGTCAAAGGCCAGATTATGATATAACTTGGATTTACGCTCTTTATCATTAATGGCGTCACAAGTTCGTATTAGTTGGTCGTACCGTTCCTTCGTCTCGTTAATATCATGATGTTCTTTTGAGTTTAATTGGATAAGCATCATCATCTCTGTATCAATAATTCGCTTAATATTTAACGTTTTTTTGAAATAATCAAGAACTTTTTCCGCATAGTAATAGGAAATAATATTCGCATTAACTGTATGGTAGGCAAGAGACAAATGGTAATAATATTCAAAATGATGATAGTGACTTTGATCGATCGATATTAATATTTGAATGCAATCTCGATATTTCCCCGTAAGAAAATAGTAGATTCCTTGGACATGTCTAAACATATTTCGATCTTGCGGAGAGAATACTGTCTCATTTTTTTGCAGGCCTTGAATAATCACCTTTGCTGCATTTAATTTGTGATGGGATAGATAATATCTCACAGATAGTAATTGATAGAAAACATTAAAATCCTGTAGTTGAATCAAGTTTTCTTTTTCGATTTCGCTTTTCAATTTTTCTGATTCCTGGTTGTTTTGCATCACGAGGGCATCGTGCCAAAGCCTTAGTTTCAGTTGAAGGTTTTCATATCTGTCCGTTTCTTCTTCTAGGCAGATATTTAATCTTTTTGACAATAAGTATGTAATTTCCCCTGAGTATTCCGTAATATCTCTTTCTATCTTGCTTAAATGTGTTACAGAGCAAATTCCTTCACAAAGCTGACCTTGAGTCAAGCCTGCTTTTTCGCGATAAAATTTGATAATTCTCCCATCAATCATTCATGCACCTCAAGTTGGATTTTAACAATAATTATGGATTGCTCGTTATATTTTACAATAAATATCGGTATTGTAATAGACAAATATAGAATGTGGAAATTTTACATAGCAAGATTACCGGCTTCCCTAAAATGCGTTATAATGGAGAAAAAAGGAAGTGACCGGCGGGGATATGGCTCCAAAAATTAAATTGATTATTGCCGATGATAATTCATTTATCCGGGAAGGCTTAAAAATTATTTTTAATACATATGAAGAATTTGAAGTGTTGGATACGGTGAATGATGGAAAAGAAGCTTTGGAATATTGCATAAAGCATGAAGTGGATATTGCCTTACTGGATGTACGCATGCCGAATATGAATGGTGTGGAAGCAACGAAGCTCATCAGCGAACAAACGAAAACAAAACCGATCATTATAACGACCTTTGATGATGATGAGTACATATTAGATGCTATCAAAAATGGAGCAAAAGGGTACTTACTGAAAAATAATGATCCTGAACGGATTCGCGATGCAATCAAAAGCGTCATGAATGGGAATAGCATTATTCAGGATGTTGTTTTAGAAAAAATTAAATCAAACTTAACGGAGAAAAAAGAAACGGAA
Organism: Neobacillus drentensis; assembly: GCF_036965425.1. GTDB lineage: Bacteria > Bacillota > Bacilli > Bacillales > Cytobacillaceae > Neobacillus > Neobacillus drentensis_F. The sequence continues at coordinate 42,953 of NZ_JBALPP010000100.1, forward strand.
ACAAAAATTGATCCCACTTTGTTTACAGAAAGAGAACGGGAAATCATGTCTCTAATAGCCAAGGGCTATTCAAACAAAGCCATTTCCAAGCAATTATTTATATCTGAAGGAACTGTCGCCAATTACATCACTTCTATATTAGGGAAAACAGGACTCGAGCATCGAACACAAATTGCCATTTACTATATTACTGGGAAAGTAGAATAAGATGGATTTTTGGATTATTTTTTGCAAGCTCGCTTTATTAATTTTTATAGCCTTTACTTGTGTCAGGGCTGACATTAGTCATATTTCATGGGTTGTTTTTGCTATTCTGCTTTATTTCTGTTTGAATATCACTCTAACTATCTTTAAAAGGATTTCAATAAAAAGAATCCTGCTGTTACTCTCAATCGGGATATCGATTACATCCTATTTCGAGATAAATTCGTTGTTTATTTTACTTTTACCGTTAGCCCTGATTGAATTGACAGCTGATTTTTTCAATAAAAAAGTAATCATCCTGCTTATTTCCATTGTCCCTATCATAAACATTAATGAAACACTACAGCCCCTTTATGGATTAGTGGCGATTTTTTGTTTCATGATTTTTACCATTACATCAGTGTATAGGGATCGACTGTTAAAAGATGAAAAACAAATGGATTCAATGAGAAAAACACTTCAAAAAATGACCAAAAACCTAAATGAGAATACAGAATACATTCGACAGTCGGAATACACCTTTAAATTAGAAGAACGAAATCGAATCTCACAGGAAATCCACGATAAAATCGGACACTCCATTACGGGGGCACTTTTTCAAATGGAAGCAGCCAAGCGGTTAATCGAAACTGACAAACTCAAAGCAACAGAGCTGCTGCAAAATGCCATTAATATTTCCAAGGATGGGATTGAAAACATTCGATTGACACTAAAAAATATGAAACCTCCTTCTGAACAGGTGGGGATTCATCGGATCAAGCTGATGATTGACGAATTTGCCACAAAACATCAATTTAAAACAGTCCTGACTCATGATGGCAATTTAGATATCATTACCCCGATTCAATGGAAAATCATCCATGAAAATATCACAGAAGCTTTAACCAACACTATGAAATATTCCAATGCAACGCTCGTTTCAGTTGAATTGAAAGTGTTAAACAAAATGATTAGAGTAGAAATTAAGGACAATGGTTCCGGTGCGGTTAAAATTAAAAAAGGGCTTGGTATCATCGGGATGGAGGAACGTACTGCTTCCGTGAACGGGAAAATTATTGTCGATGGAACCCGCGGATTTTCTGTCACCACCCTCCTCCCCATTCATTCATGAAAAACTCACGCAAACAATATGAATAATCTCATGTGAAAAGAATGAACGATTGCACTTATCTCCGTTCATTCTTTTTTTTATACTTAAACCATACAAACGATTTAGGGGTGAAAACATGAACGTATTAGAAATTAAAAATTTAACCAAAAAATTCAGTGATTTTATTGCTGTCGATAATATGTCTTTAATGGTTGCCGAGGGAGAAATATTTGGTTTCCTGGGTGCTAATGGCGCAGGAAAAAGTACCACCATCAATATGATTGCCGGCCTTTTGCGTAGTAATGAAGGTGCCATCAATATTCTTGGTAAAAATGCTGCCAAAAACAGCCGTTTTGCCAAAATGAACATTGGGATGGTTCCTCAAGATTTAGCGATCTATGAAGACATGACCGCCTATGAAAATGTGAAATTCTTTGCTGGACTCTATGGCCTGCGGGGTCAGGAACTAAATGAAAGAGTGGAAGAAGCGCTGGAGTTCGTCGGTCTTCAGGATAAACATAAAAGTTATCCCAATAGTTTTTCGGGCGGTATGAAACGAAGGCTGAATATTGCCTGTGCCATTGCTCACCGTCCAAAACTGATCATTATGGATGAACCAACGGTTGGAATTGATCCACAATCACGGAATTATATCTTAAATTCCGTTCGAAAATTAAATGAAATGGGATGCACCATTATTTATACCAGTCACTATATGGAGGAAGTCGAAGAAATCTGTTCTCGCATTGCCATCATTGACCATGGCAAGATCATTGCTGAAGGTACAAAGGAACAGTTAAAATCCATCATCACCAATACGAAGGATTTATGGATTGAAGTCAAATCAACGGAAAATGTAAATGTGGAGTCCATAAAAGCAATCAATGGTGTGGAAGCCGTGCAGGTTGATGAAAATCTTATCAAAATAAATTCGGACACCGGCGTTAATAATCTTAATAAAATCATTGAGCATTTTATCAATAGTCATATTGAAATCCGCTCCCTTCAAGAAAAAGCGCCGAACTTAGAGACTGTTTTCTTAACATTAACAGGGAGAAATCTGCGTGACCAATAAGGGGGATTTACTTTGAACATATTGAATATTGCTTGGAAAGGAATTAAAACGGACTTCCGGGATACTAGGACCTTGTTTTTTATGCTCGCTTTTCCGGTCGTGCTGATGCTTGTACTCGGATCTGCCTTATCGAATACCTTTAAGGATGGCCTTCCCGTGGATGACATTCATGTTTTATATCAAGATACTTCACATAGTGAAAATTTTAATCAATTTATCAGTGCAGCCGAAAAATCTGGGATTCAATTTCAAAAAGTGACCGAAAACATCAATCCCAAAAATGAAGTAAGACAAGGTAAATATGATGGATATGTAGAAGTGACACAACGGGGTTTACAACTGTATGTTAATAACGGGAACAGCATCGAAGGGAATATCCTTCAAGGAATGTTCACTTCCTATGTTGATAAATACAATATTGCTTCAGAGATTATGAAGGTTGCCCCTGAGAAGCTGGCAAGTGCCTTTACTCACGAACAGAAGAATGATTTTATTAAGGAAACATCCATTCTTCCAAATAAACAGCCTGGTTCGATGGATTATTATGCGATAGTGATTACAACGATGATTGTCCTATATGGAGCGATGTCGTCAAGTTCTTTAATTATCAGTGAAAGGGTCAGAAAAACGGCAGATCGTTTAATTGCCTCACCTGTGAGAAAAAGTGAAATTTTTATCGGGAAAGTCTTAGGGAGTCTTGTAAGCAATACCATATGTGTCCTATTAGTCATTTTGTTTAGCAAACTATTTTTTAAAGCGAATTGGGGCGATCATTTAGGGATGGTTATCCTCGTCTTGCTGACAGAAATCATCTTTGCCGTAAGCATGGGAATTGGACTCAGCTTTTTGACGAAAACAAGTGCGGCTCCAAGAATTATCATCATGCTGTTTGTCCAGTTAGCGTCATTTTTCGGTGGAGCCTATTTTAAAATTGATAATCCGGAAGGAATCTTTAAGATTATAACGGATCTCTCTCCCCTTACCTGGGTAAATTCAGCCATTACCAAAATGATTTATGCAAATGACCTTTCAGCAGCCATTCCTGCAGTGACCATCCATTTGACTGGAGCACTCATATTCTTACTTGTGGCTGTCATCTCTTTACAAAAACGGGAGGGATTATAATGAAGGATATCCTCTGGTTAATTCAAAATACGCTAAGTGTAACGTTCCGAAAAAAGAAAAATATTATTTTATATCTTTGTATGCCATTAATTGGTATCTTTATTTCTCTGCTCGTGTATGGCGGGGACCAAAAAGCACTCCTGCATGTCGGAATTGTTAACCAGGACAATAGTGAAATCGCATCCGATACAATCAAATTTCTAAAAGGCTTGGAAAATGTTAAAGTTGTAGAAATTCCAAATGCAAAGACAAAAGATAAAATCATTTCCGGCGATGTGGATAGTGTCATTACCTTTGAAAAAGGGTATTCAGAAAGTGTATTATCCGGTAATCCTGGGCATATCCAGATCACTTCGATTAAGGGAGCTCAAATCACTGGATTTGTTAAATCCTATTTATATCAATATGTCGATAATATTTCGAAGATTGGTATTGCCGCTGCTGGAAATCAACAAACTTTTAAGCAGATGTATCAGGATTTTCAACAGACCAACTACAAGCTGACTACTCATTCCTTAGAGGATACATCCAAAAACAAGAATATGACTAATCAAACGATTGGCTTCCTAATCATGATCATGCTTATGTCTGCAGGAAATATGTCAGAGATTATTCTTCTTGACAAAGAAAACAGAACCTATTTCCGTTTGCTTTCGACCCCCATAAATGCAAGAAAATATTTATTAGCGAATGTCTCAGTGAACATGATTATTATGACGATTCAGGTTCTCATCACGTTAACGATCATGAAAATCCTTTTTAATATCGGCATTAACATGTCATTTTGGCAGGCAGCGTTCGTGATGATTCTATTTTCATTTATTTCAGTAGGGCTCAATTTAGTGATTGTTGCATTTTCAAATAGCCGGAGTGCCGCAGGAGCGATGCAAAATTTGATTATTACCCCGACGGTTATGATATCCGGTTGCTTCTGGCCGGTCGAAGTAATGCCAAAAACGCTGCAAAAAATAGCTGACTTCCTGCCGCAGCGCTGGACCTTGGCTACCCTGACAAAACTGCAAGAAGGAAGCTCCTTTAGCAGTTTATCATTAAATTTTATGATTCTGATTGCTTTTGCGGCTGCCTTTTTCCTTATCGCCGTTTATAGGTTCAGCAGAAATAATTCTACTCAGAACTTTGTGTGAAAAAAGCCTGTTCCTTTCTTAGGAACAGGCTTCAGACTGTCGACAAATTC
>NZ_JBALPP010000101.1:0-285 GCF_036965425.1 Neobacillus drentensis
CAATAAGGAATAAAATTAAAGAGCCTAAAATATGCAAGTTTTTATGCACTAATTGCGTATTTTGGCTATTTTTACATTCATAATATACTGCCATTTATAGCATTTTTTAATTGTCAAATACATTTAGAGTTATCTCATTTAACAATGAATCTGGACTAAATGTAACTGCTTTTCCACCACCCCATAGTGGCGGTCTTAAATTGGCTGAGCTCCAAATAAAAAAACTCGTTAGATTTTAAAAATAATGTAAAAAACGCACGAAATTGCAAAAAAAGCCTTCAAAAA
>NZ_JBALPP010000101.1:320-7552 GCF_036965425.1 Neobacillus drentensis
TCAAAAATGAAAAATGCGAATTCGATTTACTCAGCCAAACCCGATATCGTAGAAGTGCAAAAACGGTGAAAGGGTGTCATAAATGGCAGGCATTAAATCTGGCAATACGGAAGGATTTCAGCAGTTCTCACAATTCGGTTCCCTTCAGGAATTCAATCATCATATCGAGATGTGGTTATTGGAACATAAGCATGATTTTTCAAAAGGAGAAATCATCGGATTAAAAAGACTGGTTCGCTTTGCAGCCAAAATCCCTGGAGTATGTAATGCCAAGATCGGGACCATCTTAAAATCCATTCATGAGCAATACCAGGAGAACGGCATCTCAAGGTCTACCTTTAAACGGATGATTCTGAAAGCAAAAGAATTGGGAATCATCACGGTCTTTGAAACAGAAAGGAAAAACGGATCGCAGTCCAGCAACCTATATCAGTTTAATCGTTTTCCAACCAGTGAACCACCCAAAGAGGAAAAAATGAACCACCATAATGAAACTAGTAATCTTTTAAAAACTGAAAAAGAACAAAAGATAAATAAACGTAACGAAACGTCTGAACAATTGGATCATAATTTTGTCAGCAACCGAGTCCCGCAGCCTTTTGTTCAGCTAGTAAAATGCTTATTCTCCGAAGCCAAAACGATTGAAGAATATTGGCATATGGTGCAAGTTGCTGCTTGCCGCTTTGAGTGTCTGAATGACACAGATGACATCCTTGACATTTCGAAGGATGCCTTTAGACAACTGATTCGAAAAATGAAATTGACCGATAGCGTCAAAAATCCCATCGCCTACTTTTATGGAATCCTGGACAACAAATTTATGAAGCTCTATTCGGAAAAGATTGATGCAATAGGGACTAAAACATCTATACCGCTTTTTTTTATAGACGGCATTGACCCAAACTGGAATTGGCTGGAATGATACCACGAGAACGGTTCCCGTGGCTCCTTCGCAAAAAATGTCGCATTTTTGTCAAAATTCCCATGAAATTTGGCGAATTTTGTTTACTATAGACTGCAGTACAAAAGACCTATTTTCAGTTTAATAGATATGAGAGGAAAGCGCTCCTATATCTGCAAAATGAATTCCAACATGTAAAGGGTATAAAGCAGTTTAACCTGCCATAATGAATATCCATCATAAAAATACGGAGCAATGATCCTCGCAAAGGAGGGATGAAATTCTAAAACAATCGAAACAGATCTATCGTTTTATTCTTCATTGTCCATTACAGAGATAGTAGAAGGTAAATGCTTTTTAATCTATTGCGATTAAAGGAGTGGAGAACGATTAATATTAAACGTTACTTTATTGAGAAGAAAGTGATACTAATCATGGGGGAATTCGACCAATATGGGAAGCCGTGTTCAAGGATCATGGCAGGAAAAACAACTTTTCTGGTGGACAAAACTCCACTACATCTATTGGACGATACATTACAATACATAGGCTTTGATTTACGGGGAGCAATAATAGGGGCAAAATCCATTCTAAATAAAACAATGAAATGTCCCATCATGGTGAATCCCTATCAAGGCATTTGCCTTTTTCCAAGTAAATCGCCGCATAAAATAGACTGCATCTGGTTTGATCCCGAACATATTATCAACACCAAAGCCACCGGAAACAAGACGGAGGTGGAATTGAGCAATGGCCATTTCATAATTGTAGATACAAAATTTGCTCCCTTTAATGAAAAACTGCAGACAGCCAAATATTTAAAACGACTTACAATTGAAAGAGGGACTCATCCAAGTCCAATTCTCTATTATCTGGAACCGCCCAAAAGGCACCAGCTCCTCAAGGAAAAGTCAGGAAAATATAACTTTGAAGTTTTAGAAGAAGAAAAAAATAATATTGATAACTGGTTATTCGATAATTACTTATCAAAGGAGGATTGTCCTGTTGGATTATCACTCGAACATTGATTTTGGGATGGCATTAAGAAGGCTGCGAAAGGAACGGAATCTATCGCAGGAAGAACTCGCCGAACGCAGCGGTTTGGATCGTTCCTATATTAGTATTCTTGAATGAAATCTCAAACTGCCTGGCTTTATTTCCATCTTAGCCCTTGCTTCCGGGCTTGGCATGAGAGCTTCAGATTTTATTATAGAAATTGAAAAGCATCCGGTATTGCTGCCAATAAACGCATAATGGAGTTTTACTAATTAGATTAAGATTATCACCTCCTTTCCAAAAAGGAAAGAAGAGTAACAACCAACCACCCCAACAATATTCAACTGCAACTTAAATTCTATCATTTTACTATCTAAAAACCTTTCAATCTTCGACAAAATCCGAGGCGTGACAGTACACCGGAACCAAGTGAACTCCTAATGCTGCTCATATAGTTTTCTTAGACCAGTATTTTCAAACTTAGGCAACTCTACAGCTATTTCTTCTAGTTTTTCAAAATCAGCATCCTTGCTTAAATCTAGCCATGCAACCTTGTATGTTTCTGAATCGGACTTTACAGTTGCTCCAATTTTCTGATTGAGATATTTTTCAAACTCACTGCCTTCAATGGCATTGATTGAAAACTTGTTCTTTCTATCTCCACTGTGAAACATCGAACCAATTGAGAAGTCTTTGTAAAATAAAGAAGTGTAGCTTGATAACACTTTGTGAGTCAGTTGAGTATTAGGACTTAAATCGACTAAAAATTTTACCTTGTTTGTTCTTGCCATAATAAATTTCTTCCCTTCGTTGAATACTGATTAGTTCTTCACTTTATCCAAGATATTACAAATTAAAAACAATGTAAATTCTTTAGGTAATTCGATGTGGCGAATTCCAACACCATGTCCAATACTCCGCTCCAAACATGTGAAAAAGGAGAGCCTCTATTCGAATGTCCCCCCTAATGTTGTTTTTTACTATCTATATTCGAATATTACTCGACTATCGGTATATGAAAGCGGATAATCGCTAATTTAACTTCCCTATTTGGATCGCCATTGATATGAAAACGGTAATTCAACCATGTTGAGATTATTCTGGTGTGGCAGGCCGCAGCGGGTAAATCGTTCGTATATTAGTATACTTGAAAGAAATCTACTGTTATTGTGTCTAAATACCATATTAGCCTTGCTTCTGGGCTGGGTATGCCAGATTCAGACTTTATTATGGAAATGAAAAAGTCCAGAATCAAATTAGTTAAGTAAGTCTGTACCGATACTGATATAGTGGGACGTCTTCCGTTACCTGTTTGAATAGCAATACTTTGCGTCTTATCCCCTTGCGGATTAAAATAGATTTATATAGGCAATAATGATAAATGTCTTTTTTTAGTTGGGATTATTTGGGGTGAGGCAGTATGGATGATAATTGGAGAATAGAAGATTTGGAACAAAAACTAGTACTTATGGAGGACCAAGTTTCAAATTTTTACAAAAGAAGAAAAGGGTTATTGGGGACCGCTAAGACTAATAGAAAGAAACTTCGCAAGAGTTCGCCGATTGATCAAACAGGTGGTTCCAATACCAAAGAAAAAATAGAGGAAAAGAAATCTGCCTTGGCCAAGCATAATGAATTGTATTATTTTGGACCAGCAAGAACGGCGGTTACTCTAACAAGGGAAGCCATAATGGATTGGGAAAAGGGAATCTTAGAAGAAGCTCTATGGAAGCAGCAGGAAGCCTGCAAGCACTATAATCACTTGGATTTTGAATTCAACCTTGGAAAAATGTATTTAGAATCTGGAATCGATTATAGTGAAGGGCTGTTCCACCTTTATAACTATTTTATCCATACGAGTGATTCTGATTATTGCAAAGCCCAGCTCTATGATTGGCTCCAGATTGAGAAAATTGAAGGCGGCTATAAGGGACTGCTAAGCAATCATTCCATTATAATTGATTTTGAATTCTTTCGTGAAGAAATGACCTATTATGGGGATGACGAAGTCTTTCAAACGGACTTACCCTTGCCCTATAAGGCTCCAGTTTCACTAGACTTGGAAAGAAAAGATAAAGAAACGATTACGATGCGGGATTATTGGTATCTATCGGAGCTTTGGGACCCAAAGGGAGAGATCGGACGCACCTATGAAATCAAAATCCATCAAAATAAGTTCCAGTCCTTTATAAAAGAGTTCTATAGTACCGTCATAGAATTAACCAAGGAAGGAAGTCTGAAAGAATTAACATCATTCAAAAAACTAAAACACCAATTATTTATGTATAACTTATCCAAGAAGTATTATCATGAGGGGGCCTTTGGAGAACCCGTTGAGGTCGCTCTGCCTGAGGATGAATCGATTATTTCCATTTTGCTAATTACCATCCCTTTTGAGAATGACGAAGAATTCCTGGATCTCTTCAGAAAATTTTCGAAAGAGCATCTTATGAATGTAAAAAGCAACATGGAAGTTGATGAAGAAAATGAGGACGATGAATATTGGAAGCAGCAAGCAGAATATGAAGCACACCAGGAAAAGATTGATTCCTTTGAAACCTTTCTTAAAAACGCGGAGCTCTTCGCAACACTCAGTGTAATACTAGATAATCTAAATAATGATGTGTCCGATCCCTATCATACAGAAAACACTATGGTCTATGAAGTAGCTAAAGAGCACTATTTACAGCATCTTGGTGATCTCTTTGATGATATGAAAGAGGAAGTTGAGCAACAACTCCACAGTTCTCCTAAGAAAAAAGAAAGGACAGGAAAAGAAAAGCAGTTGGACTTGATTGACAAAATTCTGAAAAAGGTGGACTCTGAAAAAATTCACCAGATGTTAAAAGAGAATCTGTATGATGCTGCTGAACTGGTGAATACCCGCCCGAAACTGGCTCTTGGGCCCATGCGGTTAACACTGGAGGTTCTACTTCAAGAGAGCTGTCTTAAAATAGGTAAGAGCATTAGGGAAGGAGACCGTGAGAAACCCTTATTTGTACTGATCAACGAAACAAAAGATGTAATCACAAGAGAGATTGATACCTTTTTGTATAAAATCAGGACCAATGCCAATACCGCCTTACATTACAATGCATTGCGAGGCTTAATCAGCCTGAATAAAAATGAGGTTGAAACACTTTATTCGATTCTTTTACAAGTGGTTGATTTTTATGTAATAAAGTTCAAGCTATAATAACCAAACAGAAATGACAATACCGCTTTCCTGTCATTTTTGGCTAGGCCAATTATAAAAAACTCTTTGTCATTCCTAGAGCCGGGCTCGTTCGCCTGATGTCGAGTCCACTCCATAGATTGATGGGGGCAAGAGTGAATTAAGAAAAAATAATAAAGGCTTCAATTGATTTATTTTAGGGCATCAAATTGATAATTTCCTTAGCATCAGTGTACTGGTGTGGATTTTTTTACTTTAGTTGCTACGGCATTATCAAACTATAAAAAATAATTAGTATTGATAAATTTTCAAAAATATTAGCATTAAAAGCAAAATTAATGCCTGTTGAGAATAAAAAAGTGAGGCAACTCTTATTTTTTGGATAGTTAAAGTCATTTATAATTTAACTCGAAATAAAAAATCCTCCAATGATGACTATGGAGGATTTTTATTCTATATATCTATTTGCTTATTTAACCCAAACCCCATTTGAATTGAAGAAATACCGCTTTCCAATGATCTTCACCCAACCAGTTTGCATTACTCCATTTCCATCTAGGTAGTACCATTTGTTATTTTCTTTTAACCATCCAGTTGCCATTGCACCAGTAGACTTCAAGAAGTACCACTTTGTTCCTACTTTAGCCCATCCTGTTGCCATTGCACCTGTTGACTTTAGGTAGTACCATGTGTCCTTATCCTTTACCCAGCCTGTTGCCATTGCACCTGTTGACTTTAAGAAGTACCAAGTTCCTTTATCTTTTACCCAGCCGGTCTCCATTGTACCATCTGAGTTTATGAAATACCAAGTTCCTTTGTCATTAACCCAGCCAGTTGCCATAGCGCCATCTTTGCCTAGGAAGTACCAGTCTTCTCCGTCTTCAAGCCAGCCAGTTAATTTTACTGCTTGATCATTGTAGTAGTACCATTTTCCGTTTTCCCATTTCCAGCCTTCTGTTTCAACTGCTATAGAAAATGGAGACTCGTTACCTTGTGCATCTGCAACAAAGCCATTTCCTTCTATGAATAAATCATACTTATTAATAACGTCTCTTAATTCTTGAACAGTGAACAAGTAGTCAGTATTAACCTGTTTAGGGAATAAGAAATAGTAAGTGTCATCATTATTGTTAGTAGACCAATTTACAACTTTTGCTTTGTCAATTACGGCTTCACCATTTACAAATTGAGCATCAACTGCATCTGAATACATTTCATCAGATTTAGAAACTAGTGATATAGTAGCTGCCGTATCGGATGTTACTTTAATCTCTTGTACTTTAACGTCTCCAGGAACTCCGACTAGGCTTAAAGAATAGTCTGTTCCGTTTACTTTTGCCTTAATATCACCTTTGTCAGTGACGACAGTGATTCCAGTTATTTTAACAGCGTTTGCATTTGTTTCTGCTGCGTGAGAAACATTAGCTGACAGCACTACTAAAAGGAAAAGGAACACAAAACTTGATAGTGCAATAATTTTCCTCATGAATAAATCCTCCTGTATGTATGTATACTCCAGTAATAAATTGCTAGATTATCAATCTATTATATGAAGCATAAGTCCTATTTTACATTCAATGGTAGATTTTCACAATGAAAATCAATTTTTTCTCTACTACCAAACCATACAAAACATCAAAGGCGTATCAAAGACTAGAGCTTTCATTTTTACCAGAATCCCATTTTTTCAAAATAGAGACAAATGCCGCAATTTTTTATATAATATTTCAGTATTTATTTTCAGGACAATATTACTATAAAAACTTCTAGTTTTATTAAAACCACCAAGAAGAAAACAACAAGAAAAAGGAGAATACCAGATGTCTAAAAATCATTGGCTTACCCCGGAAGAAATGATAAAAAAGAAAAAAATGAAAAAAGGCCTTACTTATGGTTTTATTACCCTTGGAACTATTTTGCTGAGCACAATTGTTACCATTTTAGCGAACAAAATATCTTAAATATTCTTTCTTGGAAAAACAAGTCAATGTCTACTGTTATTGACGGACTTTTTGGCCCATTAAGCAAGGGAGAGCTTAAACTTGCTTGAGCTTCCACTTATGCTATATATCGACCAGAAAAATCTCAAAACCTTAACGTATTTTCAATCTGTCAAATCTAGATTATTTATAGATTTTAAAAACACCCACTAAACTATTA
>NZ_JBALPP010000102.1:0-15016 GCF_036965425.1 Neobacillus drentensis
CTTTTATTTTTCTATATTATCTTAATGGGTTATGATTTGTTTTTTTACTATCTTTTACCTGTGTTTATATCTCATAAAAAGAGTGGGTTACCTAGTAACTATTGGATTATTAACTATATTGTATTAGCTTTATTAATTCCTGTCATGATCTACTTAAGTAAGGTGAAAAAGGAATCATGGATCAAATATGTATTTTTTATCAGCTATCTAGTAACAGCATTTTCAGTTGATATAATTTCCTATTATCATAAAGGCGGGGATTATACCAGCGGGAATGTGGTAGAAGTCTTTTTGATTTTTACGTTGCCGCTATTCTTGAATACGAGATTCTTTTGGATTGTTAGCGCAGGAGTTGTAATAAAATACATTCTAACGAGCATTATTTTACAAAATTCCTTTCTTATCATGCCAATTATTTTATTTGTTATCCTATCTATTATGTCATTCTTTTTACTTGCTAGATTTCGAGTCTATGTCCATGCAATCAGCACTTCATATGATAATCAGTTGCAGGGAATTGTCAAAGGGGTTATTGCTACACTTGAGTTAAAGGATCCATATACAAGAGGACATAGCGAACGTGTAGCCAGTTATGCGTTAATGTTAGCTCAAGAAATCGGCAGACTTTCAAAAGATGACCAAAAATCATTTTATTATGCCTGTTTACTACATGATATCGGTAAGGTCCATATCCCTGATTCCATATTAATGAAACCTGGAAAGCTTACAAAAGAAGAATTTGAAATTATTAAATCACATCCTGTTGTCGGTGCAGAAGCAGTTCAGAATGTTGAGGGGATAAGAAATAGTATTTCTGTTATCCGTTCCCATCATGAACGCTGGGATGGAAAAGGGTATCCTGATCATTTAAAAGGTGAGGAAATTCCTTTACTTGCTAGAATTGCTTCTGTTGCTGATGCTTTTGATGCAATGACATCTTCAAGATCTTATCGAGCAGCGATGCCAGTTGAAGAGGCATATCAACGTATCATTGAAGGTAAGGATTCCCAGTTTGATCCAATATTAGTGGAAGAATTTAAGAAGGTATTCCCAGCTTGGGTCAAATTTCATGAAAAGTATCCATGGACAGAAAAGTGGGAGATGCTTAAGGAGGTGGAATAATGAAAATCCGTAAGCTAAAGAAAGTAAAAACAACTTGTTGGTGGTGTCCATTTGTTGGAATTAAGCCTTAATTGTAAGTTGGATGCTAGCTTTAAGCCTGGCATCCTTCTTTTTTAAATTCAAGTTAAAGGGTGCTAATATGAGCCTTACACTCGAGTCAAAACTTTCATTAGTTCCACTAGAAATTCGCAAGGATAAAAAACATTATATTGTTGAAGATAAAATTTCTGGTGAGTTTTATGAAATGCCGGAAGTATGTATTGATGCAATTAATTTGATTAATCAAAATGAACAGCTTAGCGTAATTGAAGGATTCCTAAAAGATAAATATCCATCTGAAAAGATTGACCTCGTGGATTTTGCAAAGCAGCTTTTGGAATTAGAATTAATCAATGAAATTGATGGCATAAAGGTTGAAATAAATGAAAAGAACAAGGAAAGCCTTGGCTTTTTGTGGCTATCTCCATTACTAGGAAAATTCTTCTTTAATAAAATAGCACTTTTAATTTATAGTGCACTTTTCGTCTCAAATATTTACTTATTCATTTCCCATCCGAATTTATTTCCAGATTATAAGGATCTTTTTATTTTTGATTACATGATGTTTAATATTTCAGCATGGATGCTCATAACATTTATTCTTGTGTTAGCTCATGAATTCGGCCATGTATTAGCAATAAGGGCGCGGAATCTCCCAACTAAATTAGAAGTAGGTCACCGGTTATTTCTTGTTGTCCTTGAGACTAATATGGCTGCAGTATGGAAGCTGCCTTCAAAGGAACGCAATGTTTTATATATAGCAGGGCTTTGTTTTGACACGGTTATTCTTTGGTTGGCTTTAATTTGCCAATTGAATTTTTCAAGTGGGTCAGGGATTTTCCTGAGCATCATGAATGTAGTCGTATTAGATACATTTATTCGCATAGTGTACCAATGCTGTGTGTACATGAAAACAGATTTATATTATGTTTTTGAAAATGTATCGGGCTGTTATAACCTAATGGAAAATGCCCAACAGGTTCTAAAAAAATGGCTTCCCTTTCAAAAATCGTATTTAAGAGAAGATGTTATTTATGAAAGTGAAAGGAAAACTGTTTATCTTTATTCGATTATCTACTTTATTGGTGTAATCTTGACAGTGGCCTTATATTTTACTTTTTATATCCCGCAATTATTGTTTGCCTCGAAGAAAGTTCTCCCGGGATTCTTGGAAGGAGCGACCTCGTTTTCTTTTTGGGATGCAGTCATATTTACCATGCAAATCGTCATTGGTTTGTTATTACTTTTGTATTCTTGGCGAAAAAAATACTTCCCGAATGTCTAGCTCCAGCGCCTAGGGGCTCGAGGTCATAAGCCAATCCGTCGAGAAGGTTAAAAAGCAACCTTCCCGCCGGCTCGTCTTATGCTTGTCGCCCTTGTTCAAGGCGCTTCCGCTTTTCTAGTTTGTGACAGATCTTTGTCAAAATCAAAATATCTAGGGGTTTTTTCCCCCTAGGATGGGGGAGTTCCCCTATATAGATAACACTGCCGTTTTTCTTACAATTAGCTTAAGAAAACGGAAGTGTTATTTTTTTTGAGGAGGATCAAAATGCAGTCAACTATTTCAGCTTCAACGACAAAAAAGCCGGCAAGAAATGTAAATGATGCATTTGCATCTCATTTTGCCAAATCTATGTTTTTAACTGTCGCAGGAATTGCCATTTTAGTGTTTATCGGAACAAGAATGTTTACACATATTGATTTAAACCTTTACGGATACATGGTCGGAACGATTGTATTCCTTGGAGGTTTTTTCTACCGTTTTATCGCTTGGGGCCAAAGACCGCCAACCAAAATTATCATCAAAAAAGGCTTAAAGCTTTTATTTAGAAAAAGCACCCCAAAAACCGCTGTTAACCACTTAGCGATTTACGATTTCATTAAGAATCGCGGCCTTTACCGCTGGGTACAGCACATTTTAATCGGCTGGGGCTGTGTGCTTGCTTGTTTAGTTACTTTCCCGCTGGTGTTTAGCTGGATGTATTTTACGATGGAAGAAAACGGCTACTATACAATTGTCCTTTTTGGAATGAATGTCATGAAGGTTCCAGCAGAAGGAATTATCGCCTTTTTCTCCTACAATGCACTTAACATTGCAGCCATTATGGTAACAGCCGGAGTCTGCATGGCGCTTCGCCGCCGCTTGAGAAATATGCAGGCAAGAGCGGAACAGAAATTTATGTACGACTTCTTACCGCTTTATTTATTATTGTTTATTTCTGTTACAGGACTTCTGTTAACTGTCCAAAACGTATTTTTACACGGCTGGATGCAGCCGCAAATGTCGCTGATCCACCAATTTTCAGTCATTGTAACGCTAATCTACTTACCATTCGGAAAGCTTGCACATATTCCTTTCCGACCAATGAGTGTTTTTGCAAGAAACTACCGCGAACATTATGGGGAACAAGAAATGAAAAAGTGTAAAGTGTGCGGTGATCATTTTGTATCTGTTGAACAATCAAACGATGTTATTCAGGTGTTAAGTGTTAATGAAATGGAATTCAATATGAAGGACGGCTTTAATCTTGCTGAATTGTGCCTGCCATGCCGCAGAAAATACCGCATTGCAAGATTCTCAGGCTTCGCGACGCATCAAGTTAAGGTTAAGGAGGCAAATCAAAATGCAAGAGGTTAAGGATAGAGATAAATTTTTTAAAGAAATTGAAAATGTTTGTCATCCAAATGAAACTCTTATCAAAACACACTGTGCTTATTGCGGCATGCAATGTGGGATGAACTTACGAGTTAATACAAAAACAAACAAAATAATTGGTGTTGAGCCACGTTATGATTGGCCGGTAACAGTCGGAAAAATGTGCCCAAAAGGGGTTACCGCTTATCAGCAAACGAATCACCCAGATCGTATCTTAAAACCATTAATCCGCGACGATGCTTCCCTAAAAGGAACTCAGAAAGGCTTCCGTGAAGCAACTTGGGAAGAAGCATATGATCTGATTGCCAAAAAGTTTTCTGGGTTACAAGCGAAATACGGAAAAGATACATTATCAGTTTTCAGCGGTGTATCGATGACAAATGAAAAATGTTATTTAACTGGAAAGTTTGCTCGGGTAGCTTTGCAAACTCGTTATATCGATTATAATGGCCGTTTCTGTATGTCGAGTGCAGCCGGCGGCTTCCTTCGCTCTTTCGGTGTAGACCGTGGATCAACATTGCCTTGGACAGATATCCATGAAACAGATTGCTTATTCATTGCCGGAAGCAATACGGCTGAATGTCACCCAACCTCTATGTTCCGCGTTTGGCATGTACAAGAAAGAGGAGGCTATTTAATCGTTGCTGACCCTCGCGAAACGCCAATTGCCAGAAGAGCTGACGTTCACTTAGATTTAAGACCTGGAACAGACTTGGCGCTTGCAAATGGAATCCTAAATTTACTCATTGAAAACGGCTATGCTGATGAGGAATTTATTAAAAATCATACAAACGGTTTTGAAGAAACCAAGGAATTAGTAAAAGAATTTACTCCTGAATACACAAGCCAAATTACGGGCGTTGCACCAGAAAAAATCATCCGCGCAGCCGAAATTTACGGAAAAGCACCAAATGGGGTCGTCATGTTCGCCCGTGGTATTGAACAGCAGCATAAAGGAGTCGACAACGTTTCTGGTTACACCAACATGGCGCTTGTGACAGGAAAAATTGGTCGTCCAAAAGCTGGTGTCGCTACCTTCACTGGTCAAGGAAATGGTCAAGGCGGCCGTGAGCATGGTCAAAAATCTGACCTGCTTCCAGGCTACCGTAAAATAACCAATCCAAAGCATGTTGAAGAGGTATGTAAGGTTTGGGGAATTACTCCAGAAGAAATGCCACAGCCGGGTGTTTCAGCTTATGAAATGTTTGAATTGATGGAAGAAAAGACAATCCGCGGTTTATATTTGCTTTGTTCTAACCCAGCTGTTTCTGCGCCAAATCAAAACTTTGTCCGTAAAGCCTTAAAAGGATTAGATTTTATGGTTTGTGCCGATTTCTATCTTTCAGAATCAGCTGAGTTTGCAGATGTAATTCTTCCTACTGTTACTTGGTCTGAGGATGAGGGAACTGTAACAAATCTTGAAGGACGGATTATTAAAATCAATAAGGCACAAGAGCCGCTTGGTGAGTCAAAACCAGATTGGCAAATTCAAGTTGAGCTAGCTGAAAAGCTTGGAAGAGGAAAATATTTCTCTCATTTAAAAACGGCGAGAGACGTTGCTGACGAATTCCGTCTCGCATCAAAAGGCGGTTATGCAGACTACTACGGAGCAACATGGGATAAAATCGACAAGCAGGATGGTGTATTCTGGCCATGTAAAGATGAAAATGATTCTGGAACTCCACATATGTTCCTAGATAAAAAGTTCTATCATCCAGATGGAAAGGCAAAAATCTGTGCTTTACCTTATCGTCCGCCAGCTGAAGAACCGGATGCCGATTATCCGTTACGTTTAACAACTGGGCGCGTCGTTTTCCACTATTTATCAGGAAATCAAACAAGAAGAATCCAATTTTTACGCGATATGTGCCCAGAACCATATGTCGAAGTTCACCCTGAAACAGCGGCAAAATTTAACATTGAACATGAAGAATACGTCCGACTTTTTACACGCCGAGGCGAAGCAGAATATAAAGTGAAAATCACCGAAGCAATTCGTAAAGATACCGTATTTGTCCCATATCATTTTGGTCACGAAAAATCTATTAATCTCTTAACCATTGCCGCACTTGATCCAATGTCACGGATGCCTGAGTTCAAGGCTTGTGCCGCACAGATAGAAAAACTAGACATGAAGAAGGTGCAGTAAATGAAGAAGAGGCTTTATTTAGAACTGGAAAACTGTATAGGCTGCCGCTCTTGCTTAGCAGCCTGCACACAGTGCGGAGGACATGAGCAGCGCAACCGTAACTATGTTTACGACGTTAACCCGCTTGTTAACCGTCAAACGATGCCTCTTATGTGCCTTCACTGTGTGAATCCTGCATGTGCGAGAAGCTGTCCGGCTCAAGCGATTCAAGTACATGAAACAGGAGCCGTCTTATCTGCTCTTGTAGAAAAATGCATTGGCTGCCAAAACTGTACGATTGCCTGTCCATATGGAATACCTAAATTTGATACTGAGCAAAATTTAATGTATAAGTGCGACCTCTGTATCGATCGTTCTAAAGATGGCATCCCGCCGATGTGTGCGAGCGTTTGTCCATCAAATACACTTCAGTGGTTGACAGATGAAGAAATTGACGCAAAGCAAAAGCAATTTAATCTTGATAATGGTAAATGGGTAACAAGCATGCCTTATTTAGAAGGCGAAACAAATGTAAAAGTGAATCTCCCTGGAATCCTGCAGGGCGTCACAAAGTTGTTTTAGGAGGGATTAGACATGACAGATAAAAATAATAAGATCCCATTTAATGAAGATAATTACACACATAATATAAACCGTAATAATGAACGAAAGCTCGACCGACGCGGATTTATGAAGACCCTTGTCGGGGCTGTCGGCGTATTCGCCGTTTCATCTCTTCCTTGGGGAGCGATGGCGGCGAAGGAACTTGCAGGCTTAGGTGATAAAAAATATCCCAAGCATAAGATTACTGAGGTAAAATCCATCGCTATTGGCGATGCTGTAGACTTTGCTTTCCCTGCTGAGCACGATAGTGCCATCTTAATAAGACTTTCAGAAAATAAATATGTTGCTTATCAAAATGCCTGTACTCATCTTCGATGTCCTGTTTTCTGGAAAAAAGACGAGGGAGAAATGCTTTGCCCTTGCCATCACGGGAAATTTGATGTAGAAACGGGTGCACCAATTGCGGGACCTCCAAGACGCCCGCTTCCAGAAATCCATGTAAAAGTGGAAAACGGTGCTGTTTATGCCGTGGGGGTGAAGCGTTATGAAGCGTAGTTACGTACCTGTTATTCTGCTTTTGGCCGTACTGATGCTAAACATTTTATTTACGCAGTACATGGTACATCAATATTTTTATGAACATTACACAAACACGATTATTGCCGCAGTTATCAATGTGATTTTATTTCCGATAGCCTTCCTCATCTATAAAAAAGGTGTGAATGTCAATGACTAGCGAAACCTATATCGATTTTTGTTTTATGCGAGCGGAAGCAGGCGAATTTACAGCAGAGATTGATAGTCTTTTAAAAACCACGTTTGCTAAAAAACGCTTAAATTGGTTTCTAGAAGAAAAAACAATCGATGGTGCTGAAATGGTTGTTGCCGAAATAAAAGGAATGAGCGATTGGGGTTCAGAGGAAGAAACTATTCAGTTCCTGGAGGAACATGCTGAAGATAAATTTTGGGAGTATCTCCAAGGCTACAAAATGTTCATTTATCCTGTAAAGAGAGGATGCAATAGCTGTGGAACTCATTAAATTAGAAGATGTGGAACGGTTTGTCGGTGTGCCGGTTGAAATTGCAATCCAAGATGAAGAGGGCGAAGAGCGGGCAACATCGGTTAAGAAAACGGTGAAAAAGGTTCAATATTGTCCGGATCGAACACATATCCGTTTTTATTTTGATGATTTTTATTTTCTAGCAGCACCGCTGTCAAGTCGGGTAAGTCAATCGGAAAATGAATGGTCTGCCTACGACTTGGAAAGCGGGTTAACATATAAAGTAAAAAAGGTTCAGAGCGTCGCAAATATATATTGACTTAACCAGGTACAGGTAAAAAACATAGTTGGTCCTATTGGATTAGTTCAGTTTAGCTCTGCTCACACCGCCTTTTTTTCTATGTATTAGGATGGTTTCTAGCAGGCAAGGCGTTAGAGGAGGGATGATGAATGGAATTAATAAATCCAAAACAGCCAATTAGCTCATACATTATTGATTCACAAGAAGAAGAAATAAAAAGGATTGCTCTTGAGCTTCACGAAGGGGTCGGACAAAATCTGTATAGCATATTAACAGGCTTGCAATTTGTTGAAACAGGCATAAAAGAGCCTCATATGAAAAATCATCTGCGCGAAATGTCATTGTTGATCGAAAAGACAATCCAAGAAATTAGGCTTCTTTCCGTTGAATTACATCCGCCTGCCCTAACAACACTTGGTTTACTTCCTGCCGTGAAAAACTATATTAAGTTATATACCTCCACCTTTGGCATTCTAGTTGATTTAGAATCGCACGGTGATGAAAGGCCGATTCCAGAAAGAAATAGGATTGCTGTATTTCGGGTATGCCAAGAAGCATTTGTGAATATTGCAAAGTATGCTGATACTTCAGAAGTAAAAATGAATTTTTATTGGAATGAGAATGAGTTAAAGATTAACATTCATGATTTCGGCAAAGGATTTCAACCAGTAGAACCTAAGGAGCATACCTTTTCATCAGGTCTTGCGGCGATGAAGGAAAGGATGTATCTAACTGGCGGAGAGTGTACGATTTCCTCTAAAATAGGAGAAGGGACATCCATACAAATTTCTCTTCCGTTATAAATAGTCTCTAAAGGGGAGTTTATTTTGATAAAAATTCTGTTGGTTGATGATCATGCTGTAGTAAGAAGCGGTTTAAAAATGCTGTTGAACACAAATCCCGAAATAGAGGTAGTCGGTGAGGCATCCGAAGGAAATGAAGGAATTAAAAAAGCACAAAAGCTTAAGCCCAATGTAGTAGTGATGGATTTAAGCATGCCCCATGGTAAGGATGGACTGACTGCTACTACCGAGTTAAAAAAAATCATGCCAGAAGTAAATATATTGATATTGACAATGCATGATGATGAGGAATACCTGTTTCGTGCTATTCAAGGCGGAGCATCCGGGTGTATTTTAAAAAGCGCCCCCCATGATGAATTAATGTCAGCCATTGAATCAGTTGCTAAGGGAGATGCCTATCTTCATCCTTCGGCCCAAAAGCGATTAATGGAAGAATACTTAGCTGCTGTGAAACAAGATGGCAATGATACGTATAATCTCTTATCTGAACGTGAAAAAGAAGTGTTAACCTTAATCGCTAAAGGATATTCCAACAAAGAAATTGCCGAGCAGCTTGTTATTAGTGTCAAAACGGTTGAAACCCATAAAGGAAACCTAATGGAGAAATTGCAAATGAAAACCCGGCCGGAGTTGGTTGAATATGCCGTAAAAAAGGGGTTATTAGGTTATGGTATTTAAGGAGAATTATAAGGGATGACAGAGTTAAAGGAACACCCCGCAGTAATTGAGGTTTGCAACCAAATAAAACCTTTAGTCAACTGTGATTTTGTTGGGCTTGCCCTCCAAAATGTATCTGGCCCGGATGTCAGATGGCATTATGCAGCAGGCAATTTAAATGATAAATATAAAAGAATAACGGTCCGATTCGGGAAAGGAGTTGCCGGAAAAATCATTTCAAGCGGGAGTCCGATGATGCTGGAAAATTTCCCTAATGAAATCATTGGAAAAGTGACTGATCATCCTATTATGCTGGCTGAAAATCTCATTTCCTCCTATGCCGTTCCTTTATTTCTTAATGGTGTTCCCAAAGGCGTATTGCTTGTAGGGAAAAGAGAAGCCTATACGTTTACCGAAAACGAGCAGCAGTTGGTAGATGAATCTGCTCATACCCTGGAACACCTATTAAAAGCACATACTATTCTTTGATGCAGGGGGTTGGAAATGGAAAGGGAATTTCGGCTGACGAAAAATGAACTGATTGACTATAAAATTGCCCTGGATGCATCTTCGATTGTAGCGATTACGAATTCCCGGGGCATTATTACATATGTAAATGATCAATTTTGTTATATTTCTAGATACACTCGAGAAGAGTTGCTGGGACAAGACCATCGGATTATTAATTCGGGTTATCATTCCAAGGCCTTTTTTAAAGAAATGTGGAGAACAATAGGTGACGGAAAGGTTTGGAAGGGAGAGATACGTAATAAGGCGAAGGATGGAACATTCTATTGGATGGATACAACGATTGTTCCTTTTTTAAACGAAAAGCACAAGCCTTATCAATACTTATCGATTCGCTATGAAATTACCGAGAGAAAACGTGTAGAGCAAGAATTACAAAAAATGATGATGACGATCATCGATGTTCAAGAAGAAGAAAGAAAGCGATTATCGCGAAATTTACATGATGGAATCGGACAAAATCTATACAGTCATTTAATTACGATTAATCGTTTGCTTTCCGAAATGAATCATCCGCTGCTGGAGCAAATGCAAACAGAAGCGACACAATTAATTGAAGAAATTCGAGAGATCTCATGGGAACTTCGCCCCTCTGTTTTAGATGACCTTGGGTTAGTACCGGCCATTCGTTCTTTTTTATCGCGTTTTTCAGACCATTATAATATTGATGTATTTTTTGAATGTGTATTACACCGCCGGCTTACCATTAGCATTGAGTTGACGATTTATCGCATTATTCAAGAGGCGTTAACAAATGTCCGAAAATATGCAGATGTTGACAATGCTAAAGTCACCGTAAGAGAAATGCACGATATTGTCAGGGTGATGATTGAAGATATGGGGAAGGGCTTTGACTTAAAAAAGCAGTCGCCAGGTGTCGGCCTGTTCAGCATGGATGAACGAGCACGGTCCGTTGGCGGTGCACTTTCTATTAATACTGCCCCGGGAGCAGGAACCAAAATTATCTTAGAGGTTCCTGTTTCAATAAAAGAATAAGAAAAGAGGGTGCAGGCACCCTCTTTTTCTTATATTTTAAATGAACTTTTCAAGGAAACAATCCGGTTAAAGACTAGTTTATCTACTGTGGTGTTTTTTGGATCGACATTAAAGTAGCCGTGTCTAAAGAATTGGAACTTATCGTGCGGTCTGCTTTCCTTCATATTTGGCTCAACAAAACCTTGGAGTACCTCAAGAGAATTGGAATTGACATAGTCTAGGAATGTTTTTCCTTCTTCTGCTTCATCCTCTGATTCATCCATTATTAGCGGTTCATATAAGCGGAATTCAGCAGGAACGGCATGAGTTGCTTCCACCCAGTGGATTGTTCCTTTTACTTTCCTGCCTGTAAAGCCTGTACCACTTTTCGTTTGCGGGTCATAGGTACAGCGAAGTTCGATAACCTTACCACTTGCATCTTTAATGACTTCCTCACATTTAATGAAATACGCATGTTTGAGGCGGACTTCGTTACCTGGGAACAGACGGAAATACTTCTTTGGCGGATCTTCCATAAAATCGTCCCGTTCGATGTAAATTTCGCGTGAGAATGGAATTTTTCTTATGCCCATTTCTGGAACTTCAGGATTGATTTCCGCATCAAGCAATTCAATTTGTCCTTCAGGATAATTTGTAATGACTACCTTTAATGGATCAATTATACCCATTGTCCGTGGTGCTTTTAATTTCAAATCCTCCCGGACAAAATGCTCGAGCATTTGAACATCCACCATAGAGTTGTTTTTTGAAATGGCAGTTTCACGAACAAATTCTCGAATGGATTCGGGAGTGAAGCCCTTTCTTCTCATTCCAGAAATGGTTGGCATGCGAGGATCATCCCAGCCATCTACAAACCCTTCATCGACAAGTTGCTTGAGCTTTCGCTTACTCATAACCGTATTCGTAATATTTAAGCGGCCAAATTCGATTTGCTGCGGAGTGTTCTCCATTTCACATTGTTCGACAACCCAATTATAAAGCGGACGCTGATCCTCGAATTCAATTGTACAGATGGAGTGAGTGACTCCTTCAATGGCATCCTCAAGCGGATGGGCAAAGGCATACATCGGATAAATGCACCATTTATCGCCTGTGTTATGGTGCGTGGCATGTGCGATACGGTAAATGACAGGGTCACGTAAATTAATATTTGGAGAAGACATATCGATTTTGGCTCTAAGTACTTTTTGACCATTCTCAAATTCACCGTTTCGCATCTTTTCAAATAAATCAAGATTTTCTTCAATAGAACGATCGCGATAAGGGCTGTTCTTTCCAGGCTCTGTTAATGTACCGCGATACTCGCGAATTTCGTCAGCGGAAAGATCATCTACATAGGCTAAGCCTTTCTTGATAAGAAGAACGGCTCGCTTGTACATTTCCTCGAAATAATCAGACGCAAATAATATGTCATCCCAGTCGAAGCCCAGCCATTTGACATCCTCTTTAATGGAATTGACGAATTCGATATCTTCCTTTAATGGATTTGTGTCATCGAATCGTAAATTGGTTTTGCCGTTAAAATCATCTGCTAAGCCAAAATTGATGACGATCGATTTGGCATGCCCAATATGTAGATATCCATTTGGCTCTGGCGGGAAACGAGTCACGATTTTGTTGTGTTTACCTGATTCCAAATCTTTTATCATAATATCTTTTATAAAATTTGATGTTTGATTGTCCACCCATTTCAACCTCTTTCATCTTATCTATTAATTATAAATACCATAAATATTGATAATTTTCCATTGTTCCCATCAATTCATGAACAAAACATCCAGATTTGGAGTTTTTTTAGTTCAAAATGGAAAGCAGGAGAAAAAAAGGCTAAAATGGTGTTTTATAAGTAATCAACAGAAAGGGGTCCAAAGATGATTAATTTTGGAACAGTTGGAACTGGATGGATTACAGAAGCCTTTATTCAGGCAGCGAAGCTAAGCGGTCAAATGCAGTTAGCCGGAGTCTTTTCCAGGACAGTAGAAAAAGCGAAAGAACTTGCTGATACATATCATGCACCAAAATATTTTACAGATTTAGAAGAAATGGCGAAAAGTGAGGAAATAGAGGCTGTTTATATCGCTTCACCAAATTCTGTCCATTTCGAACAAACACTTGTTTTCTTGAAAAATAAAAAGCATGTCATTTGTGAAAAACCGATTTTTTCAAACTCGGCTGAGATAGAAGAAGCTTACCGAGTAGCTGAGGAGAATGGTGTGTATTTATTTGAGGCAATCCGCAATATGCATACGCCGAATTTTCAAATCCTAAAAGATAACCTTCATCTAGCTGGACCATTAAGAAGCACCGTACTGCCCTATATCCAATATTCTTCCCGGTATGATTTGTTTCTCCAGGGTGAGGAGCCAAATATATTTTCTACAAAATTCTCTGGAGGTGCTCTCGTTGATTTAGGGGTCTATCCACTTTATTTAGCAGTGGGGCTTTTTGGGGAACCAGAATCTGTCATGTATCACC
Organism: Neobacillus drentensis; assembly: GCF_036965425.1. Classification (GTDB taxonomy): domain Bacteria; phylum Bacillota; class Bacilli; order Bacillales; family Cytobacillaceae; genus Neobacillus; species Neobacillus drentensis_F. The sequence continues at coordinate 13,271 of NZ_JBALPP010000102.1, forward strand.
CAGTCATATTAAGGAGCGGTGTAGATGGCAGCGGCACGCTTATCTTAAAGTACGATGGCTTTGTTTGTACGATTCTGTGTTCAAAAATTTCCGATTCCGTTCTACCTTGTGAAATTCATGGAGAAAAAGGAACGTTTATCCTCGAAGACGCGGCCCCTATTTCAGAAATTAAATTCATTGATAGTCACTCAAAAGAAAGTCAAATTCTGAGTGTCGTGCAAGAGGAAGAAAATATGGTTTATGAATGTATCAATATCGCTAAGATAATCAGAACAAATAATGTAACAGAATATGAGAAGTTTAAAAAATGGAGCAAAATTGTTCTTCGTATAACAGAAGAGGCGCGAAAACAAAATAATATTATTTTTGCTTCAGAAAAATAAAAAGTGCCAGAGGATAACGGCATCCTCTGGCTATTACGTTTAAGATGCTTGTTCTAATTTGATTTCCCCTTCAAATTTTATTAAAAGACGCTTTCATCTAAAACTTTTTGACAAAATTTAGATGGCAATGTGACATCTTTATGAAATGAATCTTAGCGATGATTTATATCACATACCCTGTTTTTCCAGTTTCTTATAGTAAAAGTATTAGGAATGGAGGAATGGTGATGAAATCAAAAGCTTGGTATAAGAAACAGCTGAAGCAGAGGCCTGTTCAGATTACTAGATATGCCGTTCAGGCTGTGTTTCTTTTGTTTTTACTATATGTAGGTCTTACTTTCTATCGATTTTATATGCACTTTGAGACGCTTGGAAAAACCCCTTTTGTTGAAAGGCCATCGGCTGTTGAGGGATTTCTTCCAATCAGTGCGCTAGTTGCCTTAAAGATATGGCTGACGAGCGGGGAGTTTGATCAAATTCATCCTGCCGGTCTCGTTTTATTTGCTTTCTTTGTTGGAGCAGGAATTATTTTTCGAAAATCCTTTTGCAGCTGGATCTGCCCAGTGGGAACGGTCAGTGAATGGACAGCCTGGCTTGGTAAAAAGATTTTTAAGAGAAATTTTGAAATTCCAACGTGGCTCGTTTGGCTGTTAACTCCTCTAAAGTATTTATTACTCTTATTCTTTATCAATATGATTATTTCAATGCCAATCTACAGCGCCAAGGCATTTTTAAACGACCCCTATAATAAAATTTCTGATGTGAAAATGCTTTTGTTTTTTTTGAATATCAGCGGATTCGCTTTAAAATTTATTATTGTTATCTTTATCTTATCGTTGTTCTTCAAGAACTTCTGGTGCAGATTCCTTTGTCCATACGGTGCGATGATTGGGCTAGGCAGCATCCTTAGAATCACCAAAATCCGTAGAAATGAAGATACCTGTACAAACTGTGAAATGTGTACAAAGGTTTGCCCTCAGCGTTTAAAGGTTCATAAGGTAAAAACAGTTAATTCTCTTAATTGTACAGCCTGCATGTCTTGTGTGGAGGCCTGTCCGCTCAAAGATACATTGAATATGACGGTAGTGAATAAAAAAGTTAACAAATGGTTTGTACCAGTTGGCTTCCTCGCTCTCTTTCTCTTGATTGTCGGAATTGCCAAGATTACAGGGCACTGGGAAACAATCATTTCCTATCATGAATGGAAACAATTAATACCTGATGCCAATTATGTTGGTCATTAAGAATTAGGCAGCCGATTTTTTGTAGGCTGCTTTTTCTATTTAATAGAATGTGTTAAGGGCTATTGCTAATTTTTAACACTGTTGATTGGAGAGGAAGGCGCGAAGACTCCTGCGGGAGT
>NZ_JBALPP010000102.1:15035-26142 GCF_036965425.1 Neobacillus drentensis
CGCCAAAGCGCCGAGGAGGCTCCCCGGCACGCCCGCGGAAAGCGAAGCGCCTGGAGCGCAAATCAACAACCAAGTTTAACAGTGCTATAAAAAAAGAATCTTGTGAAACGAATTAATATCTTTTAATATTTAAATTATACGTTTTCGTACGAAAGAGATTGGACTGATGAACAATGCTATTTGTTGAGGAAATGCCAAAAGAAGCAAAAGATAAAATCCTTTATGCCGGTCTATCATTATTCACAAGCGCCGGTTTTAAAAATACCTCTGTCCTAGATATTGTCGAGATGGCAAGGGTATCAAAAACAACCTTTTATCAACACTTCACCAGTAAAGAGAATCTGATGGCCGGTCTTTTTGAGGTACTGTTCTCAGAAATTATAAGTGAGGTTAAACAAGCGAGTGAACAAGAAAATCGCAACGCTTATAAAGCCTATTTTGGAATTCGGCGTTATATCGAAATTTGCTTTTCTGATGTTAAAGTTGCAGGCTTAATGCTCGTGGAATCAGTCGGAGTATCCCAAGAAGTTGAAAAAGTAAGGAGCGATGCGCACCGACGTTTTGCCCAGCTTATTTTTGAGACAGTTCAAGGACTGCTGCCCTCAACTGTTTCAGAAATCGAAATGCAGCTCGTTTCGCAGGCGATGGTTGGAGCAATTAATGAAGTAGTGGTTCAGAACTATAATGTAGATGGGGGAACACGAGTCAGTTATGATGACCTTGCCCGCCTCCTTAATCGGATCGTAATTAGTGCATTCGTTAATCTTTCCAATTAGCGGGTGCTTTTTTTTCGAAAAGTTCAAAAAATCTTCACTGTATAATACTAATACGTATTAGTATTATGGGGATATACACTTATGGAAGGGGATTTACAAATGGCAAAAGCAATTCAAGCATATACATTACCAGAGTTGATGACTAGGATTGAAGAAATATTTAATGCAAATCCTGACCCGATTAAGGGCTTTGAAGCCATCGTTCAATATGACATCCACGGAGAGGAAGAAGGAACCTATCAACATATTTTCCATGATGGAACATTATCGATTAAGGAGGGCATTCAAGCTTCTCCAAATGTTACCATGGTATTGTCATATGATAACTTCAAAAGTTTTTATTAGGAAAACAAAGTGGGACCATGGCTTTATTGACTGGTAAGGTAAAAGCAAAGGGTGACATCAGCACGGGAATGAAGATAGAAAGCATTCTCCGTAAATACAAAATTAAAGAGCCATTATAATCATTTCAAAAGACAAAGGGGAAGTCATCGTTCCCTTTTGTCTTTTTCTTTTTTAATAAACACTTTATCTATGTTGATAAAATGTCGAAAAATATTGGTTGTTTGATACGAATACGTATTGGTATCATGTTAATATGATAATATGCTGAATTTATGGAAAATTCAGATGTGTTAAAGGAGGACGAAGGAATGTCGAAAAAAATAGAAGAGTATTCTTTAGAAAGTCTAATGAAAAAGATTGAAGAGTTATTAAATGCAAATCCAGCTCCGTTTCAGGGGTTTAATGCAAACTATCAATTCGATATTGATGGGGAGGACTCAGGAGTTTACCAGCTCCACTTTCAGGACGGAAAAGCCGCCGTACAGGAAGGCTCTGATACACCTGCTGATTGTAGATTGATCATGTCACTAGCAAACTTCCATTTATTTTTGTTAGGGAAACTAAATGGGACGATGGCGTTTATGACTGGAAAGCTAAAAATTAAAGGTGATCTCGGCAAAGCGATGAAAATAGAAAGCATATTACGGCAATATAGTGTGAAAGAACAACTCTAATAAACCTAATTGTTAATTTTCGGGAGGTGGTGTCACATGAAGGCAAAAAATTTAGTAGAAATGGTATCCCGATCAGCCGAACGATTTTCCGAGAAACAAGCATTTTTATGGAAAAAGGAGGGAAGGTATCAGGGCATCAGCTACTATTCCTTTTGGGAAAAAGTAAAACATATTGCAGCCGGACTTGCCCATCTAGGAATAAAACGAAATGACAAGATAGCTATTTTATCAGAAAACAATCCTTATTGGCCTGTTGCAGATTTAGCTATCATGAGTCTTGGGGCAGTATGCGTGCCGATTCACTCCACCCTGCCTCCAGAGCAAATAGATTACATTTTGCAAAACGCTGAATGTGCTTTCATTTTTGTTCAAGATGAAAAGTATCTAAATAAAATCCTTCGTAATGGTAAAGCTCCCATTCCAGCAGCGATTATTTTTCCAGGGGAGAATTTCAAAGAAACTGAAGCCCTATTATCCTTACAGCATTTAGCTTATATTGGCTCCGTCAATCCCTTCGATAACTGGGAGGAAGGATGGAATGAATTATCAAGAGGGGACCTCGCTACCATCATCTATACTTCAGGTACCACCGGTAAACCAAAGGGTGCCATGCTGACCCATGGAAATATCCTTTCCAATGTGGAAGGGATTCAATTCTGGGTGCTAGAAGCAAGGCCAGATGATATTTTACTTTCTCATTTGCCCCTTTCTCATGTGTTTGAGCGAATGGCCGGGCAGTTTATGCCTTTATCTGTTGGGGCAACGATTGCCTATGCGGAAGGAATTAATAAGGTTCAGGAAAATCTTTTAGAGGTCCGGCCTACAGTGCTGGTAAGCGTTCCCCTTCTCTTTGAAAGAGTCTATGCCCAAGCCCAAAAGATGGTGGAAACGGGTACTCCCTTAAGAAGGAAAATTTTCAAATGGGCAATCGATATCGGCATAAAAAAATATGAACATTATTTAAAGTTAACTTTTGATGATGCAATGAAAAATGGATTTTTGCCAAAAGAAATTAAGAAAAGCTGGAAATTCGCCAATGCTCTTGTTTATAGCAAAGTGAAAAAGAAACTGGGGGGGAGAGTCAGGGGACTTATCTCTGGCGGAGGTGCCCTTAATCCGGAAATCGGGAAGTTTTTTTGGGCAGTCGATATCCCAGTACTTGAAGGCTATGGGCTAACAGAAACCTCACCAGTTGTATGCACCAATCCAATGAATCGTTCAAAGGTTGGAACGGTTGGCAAGCCACTTCCGAACCTAGAGGTTAAGATCGCTCCAGATGGAGAAGTACTGGTAAAAGGCCCAAGTGTGATGAAGGGATATTACAAGGATGAAAAGGCAACAGATGAAGCATTTAAAGATGGATGGTTTTTAACGGGTGATATTGGAAGGTTTGATGAAGAAGGCTTTCTAAAAATTGTTGACCGGAAAAAAAGGATTATCGTGCTGACAACTGGAAAAAATGTCGCTCCTCAGCCAGTGGAAAATGCCATTACACAAAGTATCTATATTAATAATTCAGTTTTAATCGGCCAGGACAGAAAATATGTCATAGCCTTAATTTCGCCAGACTTAGAAAATCTCTTGTCATGGGCAGAAAAGAAAGGGCTTTCAGGGAATTTCCAGCATTTGCTGAAAGAAAAAGAAGTACAACTTCTTTTAACCAAAGAGGTAGCCAGATTCACCCAACAATTTGCCCGATATGAACAGCCGAAAAAAGTGGTTATCATCGGGAAGGAATGGACAGTGGAAGATGGGGAATTGACACCATCCTTAAAGGTTCGCATCCCGGAAATTCAAAAAAAATATAAAGAAGTCATCCATCATGCCTATACGGAGGAAATGTTTACCGATATGCAAATCGCGGCAAACGAAGTAGCCGTTGGATTATCACTTGAGTATAGCATAGGGAAAGAGCATTAATCTTAATCAACAGCTATTGTGGGAATAGCTGTTTTTTTCATCCATTGGAAAGGTGAACAAACCAAAAGCCCATATTTTTCATATACATATAAAAAAATAAAATGGGTGAGCTCTAATGTTTGGAAATGAAAGAACGGTTTATCTTTTTCCGGCTGCCATAAAAGAAATTGGAGGGAACAAATGGGGATATATCAATGAAAAGGGAAAATTCATTCTTCCACCCATTTACGAAAATGCAGGGGATTTTCAGGATAATGGATTAGCGATCGTAAGGGCAATGAACCATGCAGGTGTCATCAATTCATCAGGATATTTTATTGTGAAACCAAAATATGATACCATCAACCCATTTTCAGAAGGGAGGGCCACCGTCATTGATCATCAGGGGTTTAAAGTGATTGATGAGAGTGGAAAAGAGATTACTTCAATAGCTTATTCCTATATAGGGGACTACAAAGAAAGCCGGGCATTAATCGCTGATTATACTAAAGATGGCTGGTATAGATATGGATATTTAAATAAACGAGGGAAAGAAGTAATCCCCCTTACCTATGAATCTGCCAGTGATTTTACAGATGGCAGAGCAGTTGTAAAAAATAATGGAGGCAGATTTGCCCTAATCGACCTTACTGGGAAGGAAGTAAAATGGTACCCTTTTTATTTTGTCGGCCAGTATGGACAGGGGATGATGGCATTTCAAATGCGTGCTAATGAAAAGTTTGGTTATATCGACGAGCAAGGCAAAATCACCATTGAGCCAAAGTTTTCAGGTGCACAATCTTTTATTAATAATCGAGCCATAGTCAATGTTTCCGAGGATTATAATGATCACTATGGATTAATTGATCCGACAGGCGGCTATATTATTAAACCAAACTATAATCGAATAGAATATCTAGATGAAAACCGTTATTCGATTGGTAAAGCGATTGACCCCTCTAAACCATTTGCTGGTTCTAAATATGCTGTTGCTGATGGTGATGGGCGTATTTTGACAGGTTTTATTTATAATGAAATTAGCAAATTTACAGATGGTTTTGCTTCAGTTTCCGATGATCAAAATACCTTTTTTATAGATAAGAGAGGTCAACGAGTTGTGCACCTTCCCATTGTGAGCGGCAGCGGAAGATTGCAGTTTGAGAAAACACTTATCAAGGGTGAAATCGATTTTCGGGTAAAATATCTTTCTAGTAAAGGCGAGATTATCTGGAAGCAAAACACGGTGATTCCGCTCAATGATCAATATGCTGTTTTAGAGCAGAAATACAAGCCGAATAAGGATTATTTGGTTTATTATCCTCAAATACAAGGGATGGGGAAGAGTGAAAGTGTAAATGCCGCATTAAAGGAGCTTTCTGGGGTAAAGGCTATACCATCCCATAAACAATTAGATTCCAATTATTTGGGGGACTTTGAGGTTACGTTTTTTAAAGGGAATTTATTGGTTATAGAAATACACGGCTATAATTACCCTTTTGGTGCTGCCCACGGAATGCCAGTAAAAAAGTATGCTCATATCAATCTTAAAACAGGTTCCATGTATAGCTTAAAGGATTTATTTATGTCAAAAAGTCCATATGTAACAACAATTAGTATAATTATTGACAAGCAAATCAAAAGCAATTCCGAGTATTCCTATGTTTTCCCCAATAGCTATAAAGGAATTCAAGCTAATCAACCTTTTTTTATCACTGATGAGTCTTTAAATATCTATTTTCCCCCTTATGAAATTGCCCCATATGCTGCCGGGTTTCCAACCTTCAGGATACCGTTTAAAGAGGTAATGAGTATCATTGACCAAACGGGTGAATTTTGGAGGTCCTTTCATTAAAAAAAGCGTGAATCTAGCAGATTCACGCTTCTTATTTTACACACTTAACATAAGTGCTAAGTATCCAATTACGATGAACAGAAAGCTCAAAACAAGGGCTAAAAATTTCGGTGCCTTTTTTATGAAAGATAAAATCATCAAGATTAAGAAAAATACCGCCCATACCATAAGGCTTTGCGATGCAATTCCAGGTGAAAAATGTAACGGGAATGTTAGATCACCTTGATGTGATAGGCTAAAAAGCTTTGAAGCTCCTTCAGCTTTAATTGTTGTTTTAATATCATGTGGCGGTGATTCCTGGCCTAACGCCCCGGTTATAGCAAAGATGATTAACACGAGAATACTTTCAAGCCTCATCCAAGGAACTGGATTAAAGGTAGCCCCTTTTGAAACCTTATTGCGAATTAGGACACTGTTGATAAATGCAAAGACAAGCAGCGGCACAATCGCCAAATGCTTCAACAACAGTGCCTGTCCATAGGATAACGGCCATGTATTGGCGTAGTCGCTTAAATCCATAACAAAGGACATTAAGGAAATGCCAGTGATGATAATGGTAAGTAAACAAATGATAGCGATCGGTGAAAACCATTTTAAAAACTTCAGCCAATTGTCATGATTCTTAGAGAACCAGCTTACTACGATAAGAATGCCTATCCAGGTACTCACAGCTAAAAAATGGGCAGTATGAATAAAAAATCCTGGCCATCTTGATAAAGAACTGGCATGGCTAGACCAACCTAGAGCAGCGATTAAAGCTAGTGTAAAAATTAATCCTGTTATTGAGAAGTGCGGTTTTCGCTCTAGTTTAATCGGAATTAGATAAATAAATAAAATAAAAGAAATGACCCCCGTGGTAATCCACGACTTTCCAACCTCAAAATTGGTCAAAACAGACTGTATGGTCATACCCAGTCCAAGGTCCTTATATAAATAGAGAATAATTTTTAATACTGGTACAAAGGAAAAAAGAGCAATTCCAAGAGCTGCTGCTAATAAAATACCTTTTGGAACTTTAATTGAAGGACGAGCAGTTTCTGGAATGAGATGTAAGATAAAACTGCCCAGCAGCACAGAAAAGCATAAATAAAGCAAAGCTTCGCTCATGATATTTACTACAAACATTTAAGCATGCTTCCTTCGATAAAATAACCAGTAGCCGCTAATAACGAAAATAATCAACAATGCGACAGATCCAGGGACAACATAGTCTTTAAATGAAGGCTCCATAGTTTCGGTATTTTTGGTCAACAAGGCAGTATTCTCAACCTTCTTGGGTGCAGCAGCTTCCTCAGTTTTATTTTTATCAGCTGGTTTCATTTCACTTGATGCTGATGCTGCAGCAGAAGTGGTTTGCTTTGCTGGTAATTGAACAGAAAATGAAATATCTCCTTCAAGTGGATGTCCGTCCGTCCCGATAATTTTCCAATGAATTTTATAACCACCGTTTGCTAGTTCATTATTCAATGTTCCGATTAATTTATTCCCTTCAATAGAGACTTTGGAAAGTGGTATCGAGGTACCTTTTGAATCTTCTAAAGTAAATGTGCTGGTGCTCTCCAAGGTTGTTTCAAAGGTAAGAGCTATTTCCTTTAATGGCTGGGTTAACACTTCTCCATTTTTGGGGGATGAAGATTCTAAATGTGAATGTGCAAAGACAGTAGTTCCTAATAGAAAAAACAACATTGATGCAATAAGAGAGATTTTCTTAAACATCATTTTCAACTCCGTTATATTGTTATCTTGCTTGTTGTTCATTCTATCATCAATTCCTCTAGGTTTTATCATTTTGGCGCCATTGTTCACAAACCTTTCAAAAATGATCTCTTTAATTTTTCGAAAAAATATTCTTAATTAAGAACTTAAATGTTCTTAATTTTGTATTATCATATAACTATGTCCATATTCCTTACGTATCAGCATAAGAATTAGTAGAAACAATGGATACTAAATATTGATTATGGAGGGAATCATGAAATTTTGTTTATTCCTATTGTTTGCTGGTATATTAGATGCCGTCCTGACACATTTTGGGATTGTATCGGGTTTCGTAGAGGAAGGAAACCCAATCATGGAGTTCTTCATTGAAAAAAGCTGGTCTTACTTTTATTTAATAAAAATTCTTCTGCCAATTATTCTGATAGGTCTGGTTTCCCTTCGTCCATTTAAAGGAGGGGTTAGGACGCTATTGGTTTCTGCCTGCGTACTTTATTTTTCCGTTCTTATCTATCATATCGCCTGGATCCTTCTTTATATAAATACCTCGATATAACTCCATAGAAACTAGACACACCTCGGTTATTAAGTTAGTATCAATACGATATGGATTGATCAAAAGCAAAAAACGAATACTATGAAAAAGAGTTTATATAAGGAGTATTTTATGTTGAACAATTTAAAGCCATTTTTACAGGAAGCGTGGGAGAAGTCTGGGTTTCAAACGGCTACTTCTATTCAAGACGCCGCCATTCCAGTCATCCTTGAAGGAAAAGATGTAATTGCCGAATCGCCAACTGGCACAGGGAAAACTCTTGCTTATTTGTTGCCATTATTAAATAAAATCGACCCGGCCGTCCAATCTCTGCAAGCTGTCGTTTTAGCCTCTTCGCAGGAACTAGTTATGCAAGTTTATCAAGAATTCCAAAAGTGGTCGGAGGGAAGCGGTATTCGCGGAACTTCCATTATTGGCGGAGCAAACCTTAAGCGGCAGCTGGAAAAATTAAAAAAACGACCTCAGGTAATTTTTGCCACTCCTGGCCGCTTGCTTGAACTGATCAAACAGAAAAAAGTAAAAATGCACGAGGTGAAAATGGTGGTGCTGGATGAGGGAGATCAGCTATTGATCCCTGAGCACCTTGGCACCGTCCAAAATATTGTTAAATCAACGATGAGTGATCGGCAAGTTGTGTTGTTCTCAGCAACAATGAAACGAGCAACAGAAAAATTGTCAAAGGATCTGACTAAAGAACCTGAAGTTCTTCGTATTGAAAAAGATAAAGTGGCTTCCTCGGGAAAAGTGGAGCACATCTACTTCCTATGTGAACAAAGGGATAAAATTAAGCTCCTCGAAAAAGTAGCCCGCCTTGAGGGAAGTAAGTCGCTGGCGTTTATCAATGACATCGGAGAGATTCAGGTTTTTAAAGAAAAATTACATTTTAAAGAGCTATCTGTCGGAATATTACATAGTGACATGAAAAAATTAGACCGACAGGCTGCGTTAAAATCCTTCCGCGATGGCAAATTGAAAATGCTGGTTGCCACAGATGTGGCGGCAAGGGGTCTTGATATTCAAGGGGTTACCCATGTAGTTCAAATTGATTTTCCTAAAGACATCACTCAATATGTCCACCGGGCAGGAAGAACAGGCCGGATGGGTGCAGATGGAATCGTCATTTCACTTGTCACCGAAAGAGAAGAACGGGAATTGAAGAGATATTGCAGGGAGTTGAATCTTCCTCTTCATAAAAGAATCTTTTTCAAGGGGCAAATTGCAGAGGAAATTGAAAAAGGGCAAAAGCTGAGGAAATAAGGAAAGAGATATTGGCTTGACTCTATTTAGAACTCATTACGGTCACGTAGAATTTTTCTACGTGACCGTTTTATTTTTCAAGGACGTTTATGGTCGCGTAGACCGCCCCAACGTGACCGTATTAGAAGTCGCAGGCTAGATTGAGTCACATAGACCGCTTCTACGTGACCGTATTGGAAGTCGCAAGCTAGTTTGAGTAACGTAGACCGCTTCTACGTGACCGTATTAGAAGTCGCAAACTAGTTTGGGTCACGTAGTTTACTTCTTTGTGAAAAATCCCCTATTTTTATGTAGCAAAAAAAGGATTTGTTCAGCCTGTCTTGAATAAATAAATTGAAACGGAGGGGAAAAACGATGGAAAATCCAAAATTAAAGAAATTGCTTAATGAATGGCTGGAGGAAGCCACGATAAGCGAGATGCAGGAGAAATTAGAAAGCGGAGAGATTACTTCTAAAGAGCTTGTTTTGATGTATTTACATAGAATTTCGAGCTTTGATAAAGAGATTCGTTCCGTCCTGGAGGTTAATCCAGACGCGTTACATATTGCTGCGGCGCTTGATACTGAACGAAAGGAATCAGGACCACGCAGTCGGTTGCATGGAATACCCATTTTAATAAAAGATAATATTGATACACACGACAAAATGCATACAAGTGCGAGTTCCCTTGCTTTAAAGGATTCCATTGCACTTAAGGACTCCTGTGTTGCGGAACAATTGCGAAAAGCAGGCGCAATTATTCTCGGAAAAACAAATATGACCGAATGGGCGAATTTTATGGCCATCGGCATGAAAAGCGGCTATAGCTCCCGAGGCGGACAAGTATTAAATCCCTACGGCCCTGGTAAATTTGATGTAGGCGGCTCAAGCTCAGGCTCAGGGGCAGCCGTTGCAGCAAACTTTGCCGCGGCCGCTGTCGGAACAGAAACTTCCGGTTCCATTTTAAACCCTTCCTGTCAAAATTCACTTGTAGGAATAAAGCCAACCGTCGGCCTCATTAGCCGAAGAGGTATTATTCCGATCGCGCATACCCAGGATACGGCTGGACCGATGGCTCGAACAGTGGAGGATGCAGCGATATTGCTAACAGCACTGACTGGAAAAGATGAAGAAGACACAATCACACAAACCAATCCTCTATTAAATATTGATTTCACGGAACACCTGTTAAAGGATGGTCTTAAAGGGAAAAGAATCGGGATTGCCTTACATGGATTCATTGAGAATTTAAGTGAAGAAAAACAAAAGGGCGTCGCCATCGCATTAGAAGTTTTAAAATCATCAGGAGCAGAGGTGATCGAGAATATCGAGATTCCTTCTGCAAAAGCTGATTGGAAATATGATGTTTTAACCTATGAATTTAAACCGGATTTAAATGCGTATTTGAATAGTTTGCATCCATCCATTAAAGTCAGATCTTTAAAAGAGTTAATTGAATTCAATAATCAAGATAAAGAAAAAATGCTAAAGTACGGTCAAGCCGTTTTGATCGAATCCGAAAAAACGAGCGGCTCTTTAACTGAAGCCGAGTATGTCCAAGCATTGGAATTTGATTTATACCATTCCACCCGCCAAGGAATTGATTATGCTTTAGAAACTTATAACTTGGATGCAATTGTTTTTCCACATGAAGAAGGCTCACATATCAGCGCGAAGGCTGGCTATCCATCAATTGCGGTCCCCGCAGGCTATACGTCCGAAGGGGAACCATTGGGGATTACCTTTGCCGGTACTGCCTATAGTGAGCCAATGTTAATACAGGCAGCTTATGCCTTTGAGCAGAAGACAAAATTCAGAAAGTCGCCTGTGCTAGAGAAAGAATAAGTCCATTTGTTTTCACTCATACTATCAATGAATTTCTCAAAAAGGAGCTGACAGCAGTGGGAAGAACGAAGCTGGGAAACGCCAATGCCAATCGTAATAATAATCGAAAAAAGGGCATGAGAAACAGCGAAGAACTGGTTGAATTTACAACTGGTGAAGATTTAAAACGGAACCGTCCAAATAGTAAATAGCAAATATAATAAACAAC
>NZ_JBALPP010000102.1:26174-55812 GCF_036965425.1 Neobacillus drentensis
GTTGTTTATTATATTTGCTCTTCTTCCTTAAGCAATTCAAGTGCTCTAAGAGCAGGTCCCTCAATTACATCGCCGGAATATGCATAGCGGGAACCATGGCAAGGGCAGTCCCATGTTTTTTCAGCTGCATTCCATTCACATTCACAGCCTAGGTGGGTACAGGTAGTGTCAACAACATAGAGTTTGCCGTCCTTATCCTTGTAAGCTCCTGCTCTTTTTCCTTTAAACATGACAGCTGAGCCTTCCCCATTCTGCAAGTCCTCCGGATTCTTTGGCACAAATTCCAGCTTCCCTTTGATTAAATGCTTGGCAACATCAAGATTAGCGGTAATAGCATTTTTTAGATCCGGGTCTGCCTGGAATCTAGATGGAGAATACAATTCTTTGTATGGATTTTCCCTATCCAAAACATAATCTGTGAGCAGGTGGCCAGCGAAAATACCTGTTGTCATGCCCCACTTTTTATAGCCTGTTGCTACTAAGATATGGTCCCGTTCAGAGGTGATTGGACCGATATAAGGGACTTTGTCCAGTGTCACTAAATCTTGAGCCGACCACCGGTATGCATATTCTTTGATGCCGAAGACATCTTCAGCAAATGCCTCCAGTGCTTCATAATGCGCCATCGTATTGATACCTTGTCCGGGTTTATGCTTTTCCCCACCGATGATGATAAGCTTTTCATCTCCATCAAGCGGCGTATAACGTATAGATCGAGGAGGGCTTTCAGCACTGATATACATACCGCCTGGATAGTCTTTATCTGTTTTTATTCCAATGGCGTAAGACCTGCTCGCATACATTCGTGCGAAATAAAGACCTACTTTATCAGAAAAAGGAAAATGTGATGCCATAATGACTTTTTTGCATGTAACGGTATTACCAGTTTTGGTGATGACTTTTGTCTCTCCGTCATCATCATCAATTTCATCAGCAGTTGTGTTTTCATAAACAGTACAGCCGCTTTTCACAGCTTCATCAAGAAGGCCCTTTAAAAATTTTAATGGGTGATATTGAGCCTGGTTGCTCATCATCAAGGCTGCTTTTGCAGGAATATTAAAAGGAATCGTATCCTTTAAAGCTCCATCAATACCCAGCCTTTTATAAGCCTCCCATTCGGTTTGCAGCTTGTCTACATATTCTTCGGTAGTTGCATAAATATAGGCGTCTTCCTTGCTAAAATCACAGTCAATCCCTTTTTCATTCATTGTTCTTTCTACAAATTCGATGGCACTAGAGGTGGAATCATAGTAATGTCGAGCCTTTTCTTCACCAAAATGATGGATTAGTTCATCATAAAGGATGTCATGCTGTGCCGTTAATTTCGCAGTTGTATGACCTGTTGTCCCATTTAAAACACTGCCGGCTTCCAATAACGCAACCTTAACACCCTCTTTTGAGAGCAAATAGGCTGTTGTAATACCCGTTATCCCTGCTCCTACAATGGCAACATCGACCGCTATATCTTCGTTTAATTTTTTAAAAGCAGGTAATTCAATCTCACGCCAATACGTTTTTGGGAATTGTGGGATATTCTCTGACGTCATATGTACTCCTCCATTTTCCAAAATGAACTCCTGTTTAATTTTTCCTAAAATGATAAAATTAATCTAAAAGTAAAAAGAAAGAACCTTGCTTGATGGGCAAGGCTCATTTTTTGAAATATGGAGGCTTGATGTATGAAAAACCCTTGGACGCCGGAAATTGAATTATCCTCTCAAGAAGCTAGCGAACTCATTGGAACGCAGTTTCCGCAGCTTAATCCTATCCAAATTAGCATTTTAGGGCTAGGCTTTGATAACACTGTCTTTAAAATAAATAATCAATACATTTTTCGGTTTCCTAGAAGAAGCGTAGCAGTAGATTTATTAAAAACAGAAAACCTGCTTTTGCCACACCTTTCCCAAAACCTTAATTTGCCTATCCCAACGCCCATTTTTTTCGGAAGCCCCAGCAGTACATATCCATGGCCATTTACTGGTTATCAAGCTGTTAATGGAGAAACACCATGCCAATTATCAGAAGAAATAAGACTTTTATCGGTTGAATCAATAGCAGAGTTTTTACGATCGCTTCATCATTTTCCAATCGACACGGCTAAAAACCTTCATGTACCATATGATCAACTGAATCGATTAAGTATTCCAATCAGAAGAAAAAAATTAGAGGAAAATGTAAATAAAGCTGTCGCAGATGGATTGATAAAAAATCCTGAAGTAATAGGAAATTATCTTAATAGGTTAAAAAATGTTGAGGTGAATCAGGAACATGCCCTTGTCCATGGCGATCTTCATTTTAAGAATCTATTAGTGGACAACAAAGGGTTGATTACAGGCGTTATTGACTGGGGAGATGTGCATATCGGACATCGTGCTGTAGATTTATCAATTGTCTATAGTTTTTTTCCGACTGCAGGCAGAAAACGATTTTTTGAAATTTATGGCAATGTAGACGAAATCACCATGTATCTAGCAAGATTTAAGGCAATTTTCACAAGTATAATGCTGGTTAGATTTGCTCATGACCAAAATGATCAAGAAGCTTTCGATGCTGCTGGGCAAGCATTAAATTTGGCCTTAGCGGATTAAGGAGATTCATTTTCTTCGGGAATAGGATCAATTCGTTTTGCATCATCAGAATTAAGACCGTTTCTTAAAAAATGAATCCAGGTTCCTACAGCAAAACCAAGACACAGAAGAAATCCGATGGTTGTGATCCACAAAAGAGCCATTGTAAATCCCCCTTTAGTTTAGCCTTGAGCGTCCAAAGAAGCTCGAGCTTTTTAAAATATATGCATAAGGGGGATTAATTTTTCCAACCTTTACAGTGTTTTCTTTATTCCTTTTTCTTCAATTCAGCATAATAATCGACTTTTTTAATATTAACGCCCACAAAGGTTTCGATAATGGACTGACCGCCAGCAATCGAAAAAATCAATATAACCACATAAGTAATCTTTGGGAATAATAAGTAAGCTGTCCCGAAGAAGATGGCACTCCAAACGCCTGCACACCAATAACACTTCAATAAATACCCAAACATGGAGGTCGGGACTTCCTTTGTTTCAGTTCCATTTTCTGTTTCCACTTTCACTTTTTTCACAAATGGCTTCCGGATGGATTCGGTAATTTTATCGAAAACAATTAAATGGGTGAATCGGTAGCTTGCTAAAATTAACATGATATAGGTCATCCACGAAATGTCTTTCAAATTTAGTCCTCCAAAACCTTTTGATTTCAACGTCTTAGTTAGAGATTTATTTTTTCAAGTCCTGTATATTTTGAGCCGGAAATCAAAAATATATATTCGGAGGAGGCTAAAAAATGAAAAAATCTTTTTGGTTTAGTTTAATGTTTCTACTTTCTCTTTTCTGCATTCCAAGCGTTTCATTTGCCCAGCAAATTTATACGGTTCAGCCGGGAGACTCGCTTTGGAAAATTGCCGTCAGGTATCAAGTAGGACTCTCAGAAATTATTTCAGCAAACCCGCAATTTAAGAATCCTGCAATGATTTATCCGGGTCAAAAGGTAACCATTCCAGACTTGGGCGGGGTTAAATCGATTGAAAACCAGGTTATTTCGCTGACGAATCAGGAACGGGCGAAAAATGGGCTAAAAGCGTTAACACCTGACTGGGAGCTTTCAAGGGTGGCTCGCTATAAGGCCATGGATATGAGGGACAAAAATTATTTTAGTCATACTAGTCCAACCTATGGCAGTCCGTTTGACATGATGAAAAATTTTGGCATTCAATATAGCTCTGCAGCTGAGAACATTGCCGCAGGACAAACCACTCCAGCATCAGTCGTCCAAGCATGGATGAACAGCTCAGGACACCGCGCCAATATTTTAAGCACAAGATCGACTTATATTGGTGTAGGCTATGCTGCCGGCGGTTCAAAACGATATTATTGGGTTCAGATGTTTATTTCAAAATAAAACAAGAAGGGTCAGTTTCTTATAAGAGACTGACCCTTTCTACGTCTCAGGTCTGAGTTGAAAATCAAGCTCTAGCGCAATTATGGGAGATAAAGAAAAAAGGTAAGATGATATCAAGATAAAGAAAGGAGTGAAAAACAAAATGAAAAAATTTGGTTTACTTTTAGCAGGTGGGATTGCGGCAGTCGTTTTACTGTCAACAATCGGTCCGATGGTGGGGCTGCTCGTTAGCCTCGTGCTCCTGTATTTCATATTCAAACAGTTTTTAAAAGCTAAATCGACTGGAGCAAAAATCGGTCTAGGGATTATCGGTGCGATCGTCCTAGTGGCTTCTATCCATAACATACCTGCCATCATTGGTGTAGCAGCAGCATATGTGCTTTACCTTGTTTATAAAAAATGGAACGAGAACAAGCATACCAAAATAAAAGAAGAATCAGATCCATTCGTGAATTTTGAAAAACAATGGAATGAATTAAAAAATTATTAAAATAAGACTGTTTTAGAGGTCATTATTGATTTTGAAACTATGTTGATTGGAGCGGAAGGCGCAAGACTCCTGCGGGAGTACGGGGCAGGGGAGACCCCACAGGCGCTTAAGCGCCGAGGAGGCTCCACGAACCGCCCGCGGAAAGCGAAGCGCCTGGAGCGGAAATCAACAGGCAAGTTTAATACAGCTAAAATAAAAGGAGAGAATGAACATGACAAACCTGTTTACAAGAATTAAAGATACCATTACTGCTGATTTACATGAAGCAATTGACAAAAAGGAAAAGCAAAACCCAATTGCACTACTTAATCAATACCTCCGTCAGTGTGAGCAGGAGACGGAAAAGGTTAGGAAGCTTCTGGAACGTCAATACACACTAAAGGATGAATTCACTAGGGAATACCAACAGGCGGTAGAATTAACCGAAAAAAGAAAGCATCAAGCGGAAATTGCCTCAAAGGCGGGCGAAACAGAGCTTTATCAGTTTGCGACAGCTGAGTTTCAACAGTATTCCGACCGTGCCGAGCGTCTAAGTGCTTCTCTTGAACAAGTAAATGGCCAGCTTGAAGAATTGGAAAGAAAGTATCAAGAAATGAAGCACAAATTAAAGGATATGCATCTTCGCCGGATGGAATTAATGGGCCGAGAAAATGTTACACGCGCTAACCTTCGGATCAATCAGGTGCTAGATTCAAATTCTTACTCTGATAAGTCTTACTCAAAATTTAAGGAAATTGAAAACTACCTAGATCGACTAGAGCATCAAGTAAATAGTTCTTTTCACCGCAGCACCATAGATGCCAGGATCGCTCAATTAGAAAAAGAAATGAAACTGGAAGAAAGCAAGTCCATTTAATGTAAAAACATGGTATGCTAAAAAAGACGTAGTTTTACGTCTTTTTGGCAATTGATAAATTCACAAAAAGGGAGGGTGGGCCGTTTGTTAAAAAATAAGAAAAATGAATATACAGGCTGGTTAGTTGTCATTGGAGCAGTTGTTCTTCTGCTTGAAATATTGTTTTTCAATCCTGGGCTTATTTTCTCCCTTTTTGTTTCTGGCGGTATGATTTATTTGGGTCGTAAATGGGCAGGAAAAAAGAAAGGGAAAGTTCTGTTCTACGGTGGAATTGTTTTCTTTGCAATTAGTATTTTATCAATGAAAACCTTCAAGTTTTTATTATTCGCTATTCTCTTGCACTATATTATTCAATTCTATCAATCGAAAAAGAATCCAAAGAAAATCCCGCTGGTCTTAACAGAATCAGACAAGGTCCCACATGAGGAAACGCTAATTAAGAGCAAGCCGCTCTTTGAGAATATTTTTTTCGGGCAGCAAAAAACTCCAGCAGGTGCCTATGAATGGAACGACATCAACATCCAGGCAGGGATTGGAGATACCAGCATTGATCTCAGCTATACCATGCTTCCAAAGGGAGAAACAGTAATTTTTATTCGTAACATAATCGGCAATATTCAAATACAAGTCCCATATGAATTGGAAGTAAGTGTTCATCATTCTTGTTTGACTGGTTCCACGTCTGTTTTTGATCATCATGAATCAAAGGTTTTTAATCAAGTCTTTCTCCTAAAAACACCGGGATATGAAACCGCAGAGCAAAAAGTAAAAATCTTTACATCGTTATTGGTGGGGAATTTAGAGGTGAGCCGGATATGAGCGCAACCCAGCGGCAAATTGTATGGAGTGTCACCTTTTCCTTTCTAACGGCCATTATTGTCTCAGCCATTTTTCTGAATGTGTTCCCACTTTCGGACTGGTCCCAAGTATGGGAGCGGCATTTTATGGGGATTCCGTTCATTGTTTTTATTCCAGCTTTTAGTATTGCAATAGGAATTCTACTAGGCGCCTACTCTGGTGTTTTTTGGAGAAGGCAGCTAGTGGATGTGGAGCAGGCATTACACCTGCTTGAAGAAGGAAAACAGCACGAAGTAAAACCAAAGCCTTCCTTAAGTGAAATTCAAAGTATCGCTAAGCGAATCGATAAAATAGGTAAACAAATGTCCGAGCAGGCAAAGCTCTCGCAGCGCCTTGCAACGGAAAAAGTAGAAGATCTCGAATCGAAAATTCAAGAAATTATTGAACAGGAACGGAATCGGCTTGCCCGCGAACTCCATGATTCCGTCAGCCAGCAATTATTTGCGGCATCGATGATGATGTCGGCAATCAATGAAACAAAGGAACAAACAGAAGAAACACGGGAAGCGAAACAATTAAAACTAGTAGAAGAAATGATCCATCAATCGCAGCTTGAAATGAGGGCTCTCCTGCTTCATTTGCGGCCGGTTGCCCTAAAGAATAAGACACTTAAGGAAGGAATTGAGGAGCTCTTAATCGAATTATCACAAAAGGTAACAATGGATATTAACTGGAAGGTGGAAGCTTTTCCGTTAGATAAAGGGGTAGAAGATCATCTTTTCCGGATCCTGCAAGAGTCGATATCAAACACGCTAAGGCATGCAAAAGCAAATAAGCTCGAGGTCCTGATGATTAAAAGAGATGATCTTGTTATTTTAAGAATTGTGGATGATGGCATAGGTTTTGAAGTGGATGAAATGAAAGCAGGCTCCTACGGAATGCAAAACATGCATGAGCGGGCGCTGGAAGTCGGCGGTACGTTAAAAGTGATAAGTGTAAAAAATAAAGGGACAAGACTGGAAGTGAAGGTTCCGGTGATGGTAAATGGAGATGGTGTAATTGATTAGAGTAGTATTTGTAGATGATCATGAAATGGTGCGAATCGGGGTTTCTTCTTACCTTTCAGCTCAGCCTGATATTGAGATTGTTGGTGAGGCTGATAATGGAAAAAAAGGGGTGGAATTAGCACTAGAACTCCGCCCGGATATTATTTTAATGGATTTAGTCATGAAGGAAATGGATGGAATTGAGGCGACAAGACAAATCGTTGAAAAATGGCCTGATGCAAAGGTCATAATCGTGACAAGCTTCCTCGATGACGAAAAGGTCTATCCTGCCCTTGAGGCGGGGGCGACAAGCTACATGCTTAAGACCTCAAAAGCAAGCGAGATTGCCAATGCCGTCCGCGCTACATACCATGGCCAGTCAGTCTTAGAGCCAGAGGTAACCGGCAAAATGATGGTGAAAATGCGCCAGAAGACCCAGCACCTGCCACACGAAGATCTCACCAGCCGTGAACTTGAAATTTTACTTCTTATGGCCCAAGGGAAAACCAATCAGGAAATAGCCGATGAATTGTATATCGCATTGAAAACAGTCAAAACACAT
This sequence comes from Neobacillus drentensis, assembly GCF_036965425.1. Taxonomy (GTDB): domain Bacteria; phylum Bacillota; class Bacilli; order Bacillales; family Cytobacillaceae; genus Neobacillus; species Neobacillus drentensis_F. The sequence continues at coordinate 33,865 of NZ_JBALPP010000102.1, forward strand.
GTCAGTAATATTTTAAGCAAGCTAGATGTTCAGGACCGCACCCAGGCAGTAATTTATGCTTTTAAACATTCTTTAATAAAATAAATTTTCAGGCTTTCCAATAATAAAATTGGAGAGCTTTTTATTTTTTAAAGAAAAAATAATTGAAAATTATTCTCAATAGATTTATTATAGAGAATGAAAATCATTATCATTATAGCTCGGCGGAGGGTTACATAAACATGAAATTATTAAAAGTATCAGGAATTTTACTAGTATCTAGCAGTCTATTATTTGGATGTTCAAATACTGAGAAAGATGCATCAACAGAAAAAGTAAAAGAAACAAATAATGCTTCCACAGATGCCTTTAAAGGTGTTACTGATGAATATCGGAAATATGCAATCGGTGAAATTGAAGAGTTTGTTAAGGCAACTGAAGCATTTACAACTGCGGTAAAAAACGGTGAATTAGATAAAGCTAAAGAACTTTATGGAACATCACGGATGCATTATGAACGTTCTGAACCTATAGCGGAAGTTTTCGGGGATCTTGATCCAAAGATTGATGCCCGTGAAGGGGATGTGCCTGAAGCGGAGTGGACAGGATACCACCGTATCGAAAAAGGATTGTGGGTTGAAAACACCACAAAAGGTTACGAGCAGTATGCGGATCAGCTGATGAAAGATGTGAATCTCTTAAGGGCTAAGGTAGATACTGTTGATGTGACACCAGAGCTATTAATTACGGGAGCGGTCGATCTTTTAAATGAAGTATCAACCTCCAAGGTCACTGGGGAAGAAGATCGCTATTCTCATACCGATTTATTCGACTTTGCCGCAAATGTGGAGGGTGCGGAAAAAATCTATCAGCTTCTTAATCCGGCATTAACGAAAAAGGATGCGGCACTTTCTAAGGATATTCAAGCCAAGTTTGATAATGTTTATAATCTATTAAAAAAGCATAAAACAGATGGTGGTTATAAATCTTACACAGATTTATCTCAAGCGGAAGTAAAGGAGCTTAGCCAGGCCATTGATGCACTTGCTGAACCACTTTCTCAAATTGGAATTGTAACGGAGGCGTCTTAAATGACAAACAATCCTAACAGCATAGAGGCACAAAAGGCAAATAAGATTTCGAGACGTGATGTCCTGAAAACTGCTGGTGTTGGCGGGGTAGGAATACTTTTAGGGGCATCAGGATTTGGCGGCTTGATGTCCATAACGGAAAGCAAGGCAACCAGTAAAACTGAAAAGGAAATCGTACCGTTTTATGGAAAACACCAAAGCGGTATTACAACAAAAGCGCAAAACCATATATATTTTGTTTCTTTAGATGTGACAACTTCAAAAAAAGAAGATTTGATAAAACTATTCAAAGATTGGACAAAGGCATCGGGACTAATGACTGAAGGGAAAACAGTTGGTGAACTTTCCAGCAATGAGTTTCTTCCTCCTAAGGATACAGGGGAGGCGGCAGGCTTATCTCCATCGAATTTGACGATTACCTTTGGAGTCGGACCGAGTCTTTTTGTAAAAAACAATCAGGATCGTTTTGGGTTAAAGCAGAAGCAGCCAAAGGAATTAGTCGATCTTCCGAAATTCCCGCTCGATGCTTTAGAAGAGGTGTGGACAGGCGGAGATCTGTGTATCCAGGCATGCGCGGATGATTTACAGGTGGCCTTTCATGCTATCAGAAACTTGATCAGAATTGCTCGGGGAAAAGCCATATTACGCTGGGCTCAGACAGGCTTCCAGCGGAGCAAACAGGCTGATTCAAAAAATGAAACACCTAGGAATTTGTTTGGCTTTAAAGACGGAACAATAAACCCGGATGTGAATAGCGAAAAAGAAATGAACGAAATTGTATGGGTGCAGCCAGGAGATGGTCCGAATTGGCTGGTAAATGGCAGTTATCTTGTTGTACGCCGTATTCAAATGTTTATTGAAGTGTGGGACCGTACTTTATTAAAAGAGCAGGAGAATACCTTTGGACGCCAACGCGAGAGCGGTGCACCTCTTGGTCAAAAAAATGAATTTGATAAACCCGATTTCAATCATAAAGATGAAAACGGACAAGATCATATTCCGGCTGATTCACACTTCCGGCTCTCTCGAGGGGATGGAACTCAAAAAATTCTTCGCAGAGGCTTTTCCTACTCTGATGGTATGGACGTAAAAACTGGGGCCCTGGATGCAGGTCTGCTTTTCGTGGGTTTTCAGCGGACGCCAAGCAAACAATTTATCCCTATTCAAACCCGTTTAGCGAATATGGATAAATTAAATGAATATATTTCACACCGCGGAAGCGCCATTTTCGCGTGCCTGCCTGGAACAAAACAGGGAGGTTTTATTGGAGAGACACTATTTAATTAGTGTTTTTCCTTTTATAGAGGAGAGAGTTATTATGCAAAAATTGTTGAAGCCATTTCTATTCCTGACGATATTATTTGTGTGTATGCAAGCAGTACTACCAGTTGCAGCGGCAGAAAATCATGATGAGCTTTTTGTCTTGATTGGCGATAGTTTAATGAAGGCGAAAGATGGTGACGGGGCCACTGTTGCTGAAAACATGGAACAATTCGCAAGCGAATGGGCTTCCATTAAAAAATCAGACAGCAAGCAGGCAAAAAAGGTGGACGAAAACCTTAATAAGGTTCAAAGTTTACTAGCCAAAGACAATGTGGATAAAGTGGCTCTTTCAAGAAGCCTATCGGCTCTGTCAAGTTCAGTTGTTCTGTATGATCAGGAACAAAATCCAGAGGATAAGGCAAAAGGGAAAGAGCAAGTAAAACAATTACTTACGATAACCGCGAAATTAAAGGAATCGATAAAGGGCGGGAATCCATTAACCCTAAAGGCTGAATACCAGTCGCTCCTAAATCAATGGAATGCATCCGAAAAGATTGTTCATGATGAAAGTATTGTGACTTACGGGAACATCGAAAAATACATGGCATTAATCCGTATCGCGATTACACAAAACCCAGCGGATCTTGAAAAGGCTGAAACGAATGTAAACCAGTTAACCAAAGTCGTGGAGAATTTTTTAGCTGGCAAGGTTACGAAGCAGGTAAAAGGAGAATATTCGTTATCAGACCTGACGGCATTATTAAGTAAGGCAGAGAATGAAATTTCTGACAAGGATTATCAAACTGCTATCAGTCATTTAAATGAAATTCTCGATATCTGGCCAATGGTTGAAGGGGATGTATCAACAAAGGACAACAAGCTGTACAGCGATATTGAAACGAAAGTTCCTGCCGCTATCAGTATATTAAGCTCCAAAAAAGTAAATGGCACAAAAGCACTGACGATCGTAGAGGACTTAAACTCACGACTTGCTCCATTAACGAGCAAAACCGATTATTCTTTATGGGATGCGGCACTTATTTTATTACGTGAAGGGTTAGAAGGGCTGCTGGTTGTTGCCACCCTTATTGCTTTCTTAAAGAAAATGGGCCAGCAGACTAAACAAAAATGGATTTGGGCTGGTGTTGCGGCTGGCGTGCTGGTAAGTGCAGTGCTTGCAGTCATTATTAATATTGTCTTTTCGAAGATCGCAGCAGCGTCAAGCCGGGAGTATATTGAAGGCATAACGGGTGTTATAGCGGTTGTCATGATGTTGACGATTGGGGCATGGCTTCATAATAAATCAAGTATTGGGAATTGGAATAAGTATATAAATCAGCAGATGCAAGAGGCCATAGCAAGAGGAAGCCTTCTTTCTTTTGCGTTTATCAGCTTTTTGTCTGTTTTTCGTGAAGGTGCGGAGACCATCATTTTTTACGCGGGGATAACACCGTATATAAGCCTGCAGCAGTTAATCTTGGGGGTACTTCTAGCTGTAGGATTATTAGTGATTGTCGGATTTGCCATTATTCACTACAGTGTTAAAATTCCCATACGCTTATTCTTTAAGGCTGCAACTTTATTAATATATTTCTTAGCCTTTAAAATACTGGGAATTAGCCTCCATGCCTTACAGGTTTCAAATGTACTTTCCACCAGTACCGTACAAAATCTCCCGTTCATAGATTGGATGGGATTATATCCAACCTGGGAAACCACATTAACTCAAGCTCTGTTAGTCGCTGTCATCATTCTAATGACATGGACGATTAAAAAGCGCACGGTTACAACAAACATTTAAAAGGGCGAATGCCCTTTTTTTGTTGTCACCAAAAATATTCTCCTAATATTCATGGAACTTGTCTCATAAGTTATAAGGTGATATTAAAATAAGGGAGAATAAAAAAGTGGCTATTTACTACAAAAGTGTGTTCTTTTTAGCGGCTTCTGCATTTTTGGGTGAAGGAATTGAGTTCTTAGTAAATATGATACTGGCAAGAGAATTGGGAACACACGGTTTAGGGCTTTATATGTCCGTTCTGCCAACGATATTTTTAATTGTCCTGCTTTCGAGCTTCGAACTGCCAGTCTCGATTTCAAAATTCATTGCTGAACGGGAAGAACGCTATCACCGAAATATTCTTTATCATGCCATTACAATCACCATTATCTTTACTAGTATTCTATTTTTATTGGCAACCGTGATTATCCCGTTCATCCCGATTTTTAAAACGTACCATCCGTATGTAAAATGGTTTGTTATGATGCTCATTCCGGTTATTTCCTTTACTTCGGTAGCAAGAGGTTATTTTATGGGAAAACAGCAGATGGGAAAAATTGCCGTTTCCAATTTTTTAAGGAAAGTCGTGCAGCTTGCCGGCCTATTTATCCTATTTCGATTCCTTGCTTTTGACTCGGAAAGAGCTCTACTGATCGCTATTGGCACATTAATTGGCAGTGAAATCGTTGTTTTCCTTTACCTCATTTACATGTTTATCATTCAATTTCAACAAATCAAGCGCCAGCCTTTTTCCAATCTAAATCGGAAGGCCGTTCGGAAAAATTTAATGGCCGTTTCAATACCGACGACTGGAATGCGCTTGTTTTCTGCCTTTACCAACGCCGTTCAACCGTTCGTCATTAAAGCAGCATTAGTACATTCTGGAATGACGGAAAAACTTGCCACCGAGCAATTTGGGATGCTGATGGGTGTGGCGATGTCGATTGGCTTCTTTCCAGCTTTTATTGCTCATTCGCTATTAGTTGTTCTCATTCCTGCTGTCTCGAAAGCCCATTCCGAGCGAGATTATCCTACCTTACAAAAAATGCTGCAGCAGGTGATGAAGCTTACCCTTTTGTACGGTGTTGCAGCAGTCACCATTTTCTATTTTTATGCACCAGAATTAACGTCCCTTTTCTTTAAATCGGAAACACCTGCTATCTTTCTGCAATTACTATGGCCGTTTTTCTTGTTCCATTTCTTTATTATGCCGATGCAGGCTTTTATGATCGGTTTAGACATGATTAAAGAAGCGTTTATTCATATTATTTGGTCAACCGTCATCTCCTTTGGACTTATTCTTTGGCTTGGTTCTCAAGCGGAGTGGGGAATGAATGGAGTTATTATTGGAATGAATACGGGTTCTGTCTTATTAGCGATGATGCACTATTTAACGATATGCAAGAAAATAGGCTTTTCCATTTTTATGAAGGGGCTTATTCAAAAAGAGCAGAAATTTAATGATGGGGTGTAGGGGTCAGTACCATCCTTTCCGTCTAATAAAGTAGGTGTTATTTTATTAAAGGGAAGGATGGAATAAATGGGAAAAGGATTTGTTCAAACATTTGAAGAATTAATAATAGAACATGGGCCAGCCATTTTTAAATATATTTTATCGTTAGTGAAACAGAAGGAACTTGCCGAAGACCTTTATCAAGAGGTGTTACTTTCTGCTTATTTGGCATATCCTGCAGTAAAGGAGTATTCAAAGTATAAAAACTGGTTGTTTACTATAGCAGTTAATAAATGCCGAGATTATTGGCGTAAAGAAAACAAGTCCAAATTATTCTGGAAGGAAGAGGTTTATTCCTACTCAGCCTCGGCTTATTGCTCTCCTATTCCTGAAGAGGAAGTCCTACATAAATTTTCCGCTAAACAAATGGCTGAAAAAGTAAACCTCCTGCCTGAAATTTATCGTAAACCTATTTATCTTTATTACTATCAAGATTTAACTCTAGATGAAATTGCACGAAAGATTAATCTGCCGATGTCTACGGTAAAAACTAGGATGAAACGAGCGAAGGAACGACTACGGCCCAAAGTGCAATCTTTCGCTTGATGCTCCTTTTTAAACAATTCACTTAGAGGAGAATGTTCACGATGACTGGAAATGGTACAAAAGAAATCCCTGCGCATTTAAAGCCGTTTATTTCCAAACAATACTACCATCGCTATACTCCTATCGAACATGCAGTCTGGCGATTTGTAATGAAGCAAAATCACTATTTTTTGAAACAAATTGCGCATCCTGCCTATGTCAATGGCCTCCGAGATTCTGGTATCAAAACCGAATCGATTCCAAAGGTAGAGGATATGAATACGAGCTTGGCAAAAGTGGGCTGGGGGGCCGTTACGATTGATGGCTTGATTCCAGGATCGGCCTTTTATGGTTTTTTAGCAAACGGCCTTTTACCGATTGCCACAGAAATAAGGAATATCCAAAACATTGCGTATACACCGGCACCCGATATGCTTCATGAAGCAGCAGGGCATGCCCCGATTTTATTAGATGAATCTTACAGGGAATTCGTTAAGAAAATTGGAGAAATGGGCGCAAAAGCCCTGTCCAGTAAAGAAAAACTAGAGGTATTTATGGCGGTTCGCCATTTAACGATTGTCGCTGAGGACCCTAAATCAACGCCAGAGCAGGTGAAAGCTGCGGAACAGCAAGTGGCTGAAGCTAGAAAGAAGGTAAAAGGATTATCAGAATCTGACCAAGTATCACGGCTTTTTTGGTGGACCGTTGAATATGGATTAATTGGCGAATTAGATAATCCAATAATTTATGGTGCCGGCTTGCTATCTTCAGTTGGTGAAAGTCAAAGCTGTTTAAAGGAAGATGTAAGAAAAATTCCTTTTTCCGTTGAGGAATGTACGAAAACTCCTTATGATGTGACAAAGCCGCAGCCGCAATTATTTGTTTGTAAAAGCTTTGATGATTTAGTTGCTAAGATTGATGAATTTGCTAATACGATGGCATTTCGAAAAGGCGGGACAGAAAGCCTTGAAAAGGCATTAACGACTGAAAATACAGCCACGATGGTTTTCTCTTCTGGTTTGCAGGTAACTGGAACGGTTGCAGATATTTTGAAGGATGATACAGGAGAAGCTGTTTATTTCCGAACTGCAGGGCCTACTGCTTTATCCTATGATAACCACCAATTAGCAGGCCATGGCACCGAAACACATCGCAAAGGCTTTGGAACGCCAATTGGCAAATTAAAAGGTGATATTGTCCTTGAACAATGCTCTAGAGAGCAATTACAATCTCTAGGAATCATTGAAGAAAAGGAAGTCGTTCTAAACTTTCAAAGCGGGGTAAAGGTAGAGGGGACGGTTAAAAGTATCTTATACTCAGTGAACACGCCAATCATTATTTCCTTTAAGGATTGTACAGTAACCTTTAAAGATCAGGTCCTTTTTGAAAAAGCATGGGGAACTTTCGATATGGCTGTTGGGTCAAGAATCACCTCTGTCTTTGCAGGTGCTGCCGATCCTAACAATTATTTTGAAATTGAATCAAAAGAGGAAATCGGGGATGAAATGGATCAGCCAAGCTGGAGTGAGCTTGAGGGGTTATATGAAAAGGTCCGGAACTTACGCGAGGCAGCCGTTTGGAATGAACAGAGTTTATCCAGCTTAAATGTAGTTTTAGATAAATTGGATCAAGATTATCCGTACGAATGGCTGTTGCGCTTGGAGATATTAGAACTCTATAAAATTCATAATGGCAATCATACCAATGTTGATAGAATTTTAAAAGTATTAAATAAAGCTGATTGGGAGTCAACTGTGAAACAAATGATTGGTCGTGGTCTGACTTTGTTTAACGGTAATTAACAACAAAAGGAGCTTGGGGTGTGACCCTAAGCTCCTAATTTGTTAGTCTTTACTATTTAAAATTCCAAAGATACGGAGAATGCTGATAAATAGATTAATGAAGTCCAAATATAAGTTTAATGCCATCAAAGGCACTTCCTCTGCTCTAACTCCATTATGCTTCATGCGGCTGATATCAAAGAGAACGTACCCGCTGAAAACTAATACTCCGATAAATGAATAGGCAAGCATTCCAGTAGAGCTTAATGGAAAGAAAATATTAAAAATTGAAATTGCTACTAATGCAAGCAAGGCAGCAAGTAGAAAACCACCTAAGAAAGAAAAGTTCTGTTTCGACTTTGCAGCGTAAATAGCAATACCTGAGAAAACAACAGTAGTGCTTGCGAATGCCATTATAACGACGTTAGCGCCTGAAGTAGCTAGGTAGTAAGCAACGATTGGATATAAGGTAATTCCTGAGATAAATGTGAAAATATACAGGAATGAGTAAGACATTGCTTTTTTCCGTCTGACGAAGAATGCGATCATCAGCATGACAAATTCTAAAATGGCTAATGGCATAAACAGAGCGGGCGGTACAAATACTCCTGCCATAGTCCCTAAGAAGGCAATGGCTAGAGAAAAGGCAAACGTCCGTATAACAGATGGCATAAATTCAGCAGATGTTTGTGGATACAATTTAGCTTCACCTCAAAATATTGTATTACTAAGTTATACGTAAAAGTGGTCAAGATGTTTCATTTTTTCTAAAAAAATCTTTATCTTCTTTTAACAGATCGCGAATTTCGGCTAATAACTCTTCTTCACGACTGATTTTTGCTTCCACTTTAGCAGGCTCTTCTTTCTTCTTAAAGCGGCTCAGAAACTTTATAAAAAGGAAAATCGAAATGGCGATAATGAAGAAATCAAGGACTGATTGAAGAAATACGCCATATTTTATCGGTCCATAGGCGAGATCCTTAATATCCTTTACGTTTACTGCACCGCTAATTACTACAATTATTGGCATAATGATATCTGCCACCAGGGATGAGACGATTTTACCGAACGCTCCGCCGATAATAACCCCGACAGCTAAATCAATAACATTGCCCTTCATGGCAAATTGTTTAAATTCTTTCCACATCCAAAAATACCTCCGAAAATAGTTTCTTAATTGTATATTGTAACCATAAGACTCTTAAAATTTCAAACTCAAAGGATTTCCAACAATATGTTGATTGACAGTTCCTTTAATTTTAACTATAGTAACTATGTTAAATTAAATTTATCTGCACCCGTTTATGGGAGAGGTTCATAGCGTATACCCTCTATAAAAAACTATGGAATGGACAAATTGACCATATCCTTAGGATATGGTTTTTTATTTCTTAGTTTTTGAGCTCCTATAATTCGCGGTTAACATAAGGAGGACTAAAAATGGCTGGAAGAACAGATGCCGAATTAGAAGGCGTAACACTACTTGGTAACCAAGGCACAAAATACTTGTTTGAATATACACCTGACGTATTGGAGGCGTTTGATAATAAGCATCCAAACCGTGATTATTTTGTAAAATTCAATTTCCCTGAATTCACAAGTCTTTGTCCAAAAACAGGGCAGCCTGACTTTGCAACAATTTATATCAGCTACATTCCAGATCAAAAGATGGTCGAAAGTAAATCTCTTAAGCTATATCTTTTCAGTTTCCGTAACCATGGGGACTTCCATGAAGATTGCATGAACATCATCATGAATGATTTAATTAAGTTAATGGATCCAAGATACATCGAGGTTTGGGGCAAATTCACTCCAAGAGGCGGCATCTCTATTGATCCTTACTGCAATTACGGCAGACCGGGGACAAAATATGAGCAAATGGCCGATCACCGCATGATGAACCACGATCTTTATCCTGAAAAAATTGATAACCGTTAATCACTCTAAAGAGCAGCCTTCCATTTCTGGGACTGCTCTTTTTCAAGAGATTAAATTCATTTTTAACGCTTTTACCGCGGCATCCGTTCTGTTTTTAGCGGCTAATTTTTGAATAATAATGGAAACATAATCGCGAACGGTATAGCTGCTTAAATGAAGCTCTTTTGCGGCTTCGTTGATAGAAGCGCCTTCTGCGATCAGTTTCAAAACTTCCTTCTCCCGCGTGGTTAAGAGGCAATCAGAGCCGCCAAATTGTTGAATGGCCTCATCCCATATCGAATACATTAATTCCCCTGCATACCTGCCAAATTTTATTAGTGTCGCCAAGGTTTGTGAGGATACAGCAAATTCAGAGTTTTCACCCTGATCCAATAAGGCAATTCCAAGCAATCTGCTTTTTGAGGGTGCAAATATTGGCAAGATAACTAATGAACGAAGCTTATACTCCTGCACATATTTCTTGGGTAAAATCTCAACTGCATCCTCAAAGTATAAAGGCTGGGATTGAATCAAAGGAAGTAAATATTTCTGAATTAAGGAAAGCTCGAAAACATCTTCTTTAATTTGCTGTACCGATGGGATGCTGACATTATAACCAGAAACACCAATCCCCGTATCTTCATAGTGATTATATAAAAATAAGGCACAGCGGCTAAAAGGCATATAATCCACTAATCCCTTTGTAATGGCTTTAACTGCATCATCGGCATTACCAGAGCATAATAAGTGCTGCAAAAACAGGAGGGAAGCATCCTTCCAAACTATTTTTCTTTCTAGATGATAAAGCTTCAATTGGCGAAGATACATATCCCGAATAAACTGGATTTGCTGTTCACCAATCACTAAATCGTGTTCCTGCAGACACACGAGCAGAATTTCATTCAAACAGGGAATTTTGAGGATTCTTCCCTTATCTGTACCTGCTCCAATCAGTCTGGAGATAGCCAGTGAAAGATGGTCAATTTCCCCTGATTTTAATCCGGAGCACATATTAAGCAGATGGCTGTCCACTTCGTGTTCAGGAGAACAAACGACACTATCAATTTGAAAATCGTCCTGTTCTTTTTTTACAACAGCCACCCATTTCATTGGGAGAATGTTCGTCGCCATGATCATTTTAACCCATTTATCGGTTAGGTTCTCACTGTCTTGGGTTAATAGCGCCTGGTCAAGGATTCTTGCAAAAAAAGCTTGGATGGCCTGATGGTCGAAAAAGGAGGCAGATGGGGTGGCGGCTACAAGCTTATGAAACATATTTTCAATCGTAGTAACGAGAAAGATAGTCTCATTCTCATCAAACTTGTTGGAAAAACGCTTTTGCCATTCTGTCAGCACCGAAAGAATAAAAGAGTCTATACGGGGCTTCTTTTCACTTAAAACTTTTTGAATGGCAATTTCAATCATAATATCAAATTCATCTACTAAACTTTCGTTTCGGAATTTTAATGTGGGCAGGAGCTCTTTCCATTCTTTCATAAATGGCTCACGATGCTCCATAAGGATATCAAGCCCTTTCAGTAACAGCTGTTCCACTTTATGCTCCATATACTTCCGCCTCCATATCCTCTCTATGAATAAAATATTCGATGGAAAAAACTCTAATATGACCGTAGTGAAAACTCAAACCCGACATTTGTCGGGTCTTTAATAATTTTACGATATTTTTCGTGATTGTAGTAGGAAAACAAGGGTAGTATGGTATAGAAAAGATAGATTGTTTTAAAAATTCAAAAAATAGGAGGGGTTTAAATGCAAAATCCAGTTCAACTCGTGGAGGGCACGACAAGCAAGAAAGTTTTTTGGTCAGCATTAGGCGCTGGAATTTTAACGTTAGCATTATTATTAGTTTCATTTGGTGTATCAGGTGTGGCCTATGCTGTTCCGATTGCTGGTGTAGGTGATTTTTATGTGGAGTTTGACAAATTAGTTGGAACTGGTTACACCTTCTATCCAAAAATGGGTGAAACAGGCACTTCTGACTCAGCTCCCCAAGGTACCAATTTAATCGAAAATTTAACCATTGATAATTTGCAATTGTATAAGGATTTTAAAGTGGGAGGAGAGTGGATTCGTGTAAAAATAACGGCTTCGAAACCAGTTCAGATCAGCGGATTGCAGCATGACGCCGGTCTAATTGAGGCAGATGCCAAATTCCAGAACTTAGTCCTTCAGGAAAAGCACAGCGATGACTGGCAAAAACAATTCAAGCAAACTTCTTCCTCAATTGTTTTAGAACATGCCAAACTAAAAACGCACTATCTCTTCCAGAAGACCATTAATATGAATGGAATGAAACTTACCGTAGAAAAAATTAACAAATAGGGAGTGCGTGCAGATGGGTGTTAAAAAATGGCGTAAACAAAGGCCGGTGTGGGGAGCATTACTAACTATTGTAAGTGGTTTAATGATATTATGGGTTCCTTTAAATCTTTATCTAAGTACCTTCCTGCCTGGGTCAATTGCGATTATTGGGCTGCTTTTTGGCGGATTAATAACCCTAATTGGAATTGTAGCTTTATTTTTTCCCAATGCTTCAAAGATTCTTGGAATTTTCACCATATTTTTATCCATCCTTTCCGTTATTGGCGCCTTAGGCGGGTTCCTATTTGGCACTATTTTTGGAATTATTGGCGGCGCACTGTTGATGGCATGGCGACTTGGTCCAGCGAAGGTAAAAGTCTCACGTTCTGGCAGCGTTGAAGAGACGGTACACAATTTTTAAAGGAGAGCTTAATATGTGGTGGAAAAGCAAGTTTATCTTGTTAAGTTGCAGTCTAACGCTCATGTTTTTGTCAATATGCTCTCTCGGTAAAAGTGCACATGCCGAAAAATTAGATACAGATGGTTTTATTATTGAAGCAGATCGAGTGGTAGGTTCAGGAATGACAGCATCGATTGTTAAACAAGAAACCACAGAAAATGATCAAAAGCCTATGCTCCGTTTTCAATATCAGTCGGCTACGATTTATGGAATGAGGTTAACGAAACTGGTCGATTCAGCAAATGGTCCGGTCAGTATCACCTTAAAAGCAAGTGGACCGGTTACTGTAAAAGGGATGACTGTTGATACCACGGCTATTTCCTTTAAAGGAGCATGTATTAATGCATCTGAAACTGTTCCTGAGCTAGGGATGGAAGATGTGGTTATGGTGGCGCATTATATGAAAGCAGAGGATAGTTTAATAGAAAAGTTAGTCCTTAATACTATTTCTGGAAATGCTGGTACAGAAAAACCTGGGAAATTGCAAGTTCTGCAAGATTTAAGTTTGCTCCCATTGAATCAATTGGATAAAGAAATTGAAAAAATTTCGGCTGGGCATCTGCCTCTTACTTGTACAGATGGTTCAAAAACGGACGCGTCGTCTGGCAGCATTGGAAAAATTACCGATCCGATTCAGGATGTCATTGATGTCGTGACCAATCCGCTGGATCCGGTAACAAAGCCGCTAGAACCAATTTTGAAACCGCTTGATCCAGTAACAAAGCCGCTAGAACCAATTTTGAAACCGCTTGAGCCAATAACCAAACCGCTTGAGCCTGTCCTGAAACCGTTAGAACCTGTTGTAAAACCGCTAGAACCAATGTTGAAGCCGCTCGAGCCGGTTATTAGTGGAACAACAGAAAAGGTGGAGCAGGTGGTAAAATCTGTTTGCGAGCAAATGGAGGATGAAAAAGGAGTGATTCATAAAGAGCTGGCATTGGCATTAATTGATGAAGCGATTGAAAAGAAATTGCCGTTGAATAAAGTTTGCCAAACTAACACATCTCTCACCAAAGAGCTTCAAAGCTGGGAAGAGAGCCTGTTAAAATCACTCGGACTTATTGATCTATTAGGAAAAGTCATTATACAGGATCCAATCCAGCAGCTTAATAAAATGCGCGATAAAATTTCAAAAACAAAAGATGGAGCCATCATTTTTACTCCATAAAAAAGAAGGTGTCAGGCACCATGTGAAAATTTCACGTGGTGCCTGACACCTTTCTCACTTACCTTATTAAAAAGCCCAATTTCCGCCTCTAAATACTGGTTCAGTTTTACCATCGGCCGTAATGCCATCGATGTCCATTTGATCGGAACCGATCATGAAATCAACGTGGGTGATACTTTCGTTCAGTCCATTTTCAGCCAATTGCTCAGAGGACATTTGCTTTCCGCCTTCAATACAGAAGGCATAGGCACTTCCAATGGCTAAATGGTTCGATGCATTTTCATCAAACAATGTGTTAAAGAATAGAACATTAGATTGTGAAATTGGTGAATTAAATGGAACTAGCGCCACTTCACCAAGATAGTGGGAGCCTTCATCTGTATCGACAAGGCGTTTTAAAATCTCTTCGCCTTCCTCAGCTTTCACGCCAACGATTTTTCCGTTTTCAAAGGTGATTGAAAAACGATCAATAATATTTCCACCGTAGCTAAGTGGCTTAGTGCTGGCAACCGTACCATTGACACCGGTCTTTAATGGAACGGTGAAAACTTCTTCTGTCGGCATATTGGCCATAAATTCAAAGCCTTTTTCATTCACACTGCCGGCTCCAACCCAGATGTGTTTTTCTGGAAGCTCAATGGTTAAGTCTGTGCCAGGTGCTTTATAGTGAAGCTTAGAATAGCGTTTTTCATTTAAATAGTGTACTTTTTCATGAAGGGTTTCATCGTGCTTTTTCCATGCATCAACTGGATTTTCAACATCCACACGAGTTGCCTTAAAAATCGCTTCCCAAAGTTTGTCTACTTGCTGCTCACTTGGTACATCAGGGAAAACTTTAGCAGCCCATGCAGGAGATGCCGTTGCAATTACAGTCCAGCTAACCTTATCAGATTGTGCAGCTTTTCGGTAGTTGGCCAATGCTTTTCCAGCAGCTTTATTGAAGTTGGCAATCCGTTCAGGATTGACACCTTTAAGTAAATCCGGGCTTGTGGAAATAATGGACATAAAGGCTGCCCCTTTTTCCGCGAACTCTTCCTGTTCTTTTGCACGCCATTGTGGATACTCAAGAAAGGCATCATCTGGAGCTAAATCGTATTTTGTTCGTGTGACCGTATCATCGTTCCAATTGACGACGACATTGTGGGCACCCGTTTCGTACGCCTTTCTGACAACTAAGCGCACGAATTCAGCAGCATCTAACGTGGCTCCAATTACCAAGGTCTGGCCTTTCTGAATGTTAACGCCAACCTTAACGGCAAGCTCAGCATATTTTTCAAGGTTACTTTGAAAATCACTCATATGTAATGTCTCCTTTTCAGAATCTTCCTATATATTGTAGCTTTTTTAATTGGAAAAAGAAACCGCTAGCATATAAACATAAAAAAACAGTAAAGACTATCATCTTTACTGAATTTTGCTTCCGTACACTTTTATATTAAAATAAACACCTGCTGAAAAAAGAACGATAAATGTAATAATACCTGATAATGAAGTTGGAGCCATGAATTGCGATAATTCCATTGATTCCACCGTCCTTAAAATATTAAAAAGTTTACACTCTAATTATAATGTTAAAAGGGGGGGATGTGAACAAATTAGTACAATTTTTTGGATATTCTTTGAATTTAATTTCAACAAAAACGGGACCCATCAGGCCCCGGCTTTAATAGATTGTTTTTCAAAAGTATAGAACATCAGCCAATATAAGAAGCTGCTAAGGAGTGCTAAGATAACCAAAACCAAAAACGTCCAGCCATACCCAATCCAAACCGTCAATGGAATTGAAAGGGGGGCGATAGTCCGGCTGATAGTAAACCGCAGACTTGCAGCGGCAAAATATTGACCACGCATATGTTCCGGGGCCAGTTTAGAAACAAAGCTTTGCTGGAGCCCCGCGCCCATAAGTTCAGCTAACGTAAATACGGCCATTGCTAATATAAGTCCCCAAATCAAATGGGTTTGACTAAAGATCACCATGGAGACGGCATAAACAATAGATGATAGCACAAATACGTTTCGTTCATAATATTTACTCATCCATTTTGTTACAATAACCGTCAATAACGCCACAAGGAAGCCATTCTCCGCTAGGACAATTCCAAAGGCCTGCTCTGCCGTTACAGAAAATGACCAATCTCCCAAGGTAAACAGATTTTGAGTTTTGACGACATCTTTTATATAGACAGGAATTAATAAGTCTAATTGCATAAAAGTCTGTCCTGCTAATACACCAGCCAGAATAAATAAAAGGAAAGTTTTATCCTTTACGATGAGTGAATAATCCCTTAACTGGTTAATTAAAAAATAATACCACTTTCCATCAATTGATGCGTCTTCCATCCTTTGCAAAGGAGCGGTTTCACGAGTCCATTTAAATAAAATTAAACCAAGCAGAATGCACACCATGCCTGCAACAAGAAGTAATTGAAAACGATAGTGAACATAAAATATGGATCCTAAAATAGGACCAATAACAACGGCAATATTGATAGATGTATAGAATATCGCAAAGACGCTGCTTCGGTCTTTTTCTCCGACTACATCCGCAATCATCGCTTGGCTTGCCGGCCAATAAAAGGAACCAAAAACACCTGCAACCGCAAACGATAAAAAGCCTACCCAAGGAGAATGAAACCATGGAGAGCTTGCAAAGGCAAATGCCAAAAAGGAAAGTCCCTGTCCAATGGCGGATAGGACCATCATCCGTTTTCGGCCAAAGCGGTCGGCACAATATCCGCCCATTAAGTTCGCAATCACAGAAAAAATCTGTGAAAATACTAATAATAATCCTGCTTTATTTTTACCAAATTCATCTGCAAAATAAATCGTTAAAAAGGGAAAAAACATCCAAAAGGTAATGTTCATCATGGCTTCACTAAACAAGCGAACTTTTAGATTTGGATCCCAATCCTTTATCTTCATGCTGTATCCTCGTTTCCAAATTTGATGCCATTTCATCATACTAAAATATGGCCCTTAATTGGAACAGTTTTATTATTATTTTTGTTCCTATGCTATATTAAACTTATGGAAACTTGAAAGGATGTTTTAAAAGATGGCAAAAAGTGTTGTAATTGCTGAAAAACCTTCTGTCGCTCGTGATATTGCACGTGTGCTTAATTGTAATAAAAAAGGAAATGGGTATCTTGAAGGGAATAAATATATCGTTACTTGGGCACTTGGGCACCTAGTTACCCTTGCTGATCCAGAAAGTTACGATGTGAAATATAAAACATGGAATTTAGAAGATCTTCCTATGCTGCCTGATCGTTTGAAATTGACAGTAATTAAGCAGACTGGAAAACAGTTTAATGACGTAAAGAGTCAATTGATTAGAAAGGACGTCAGCGAAATAATCGTGGCTACGGACGCAGGAAGAGAGGGAGAATTAGTTGCACGTTGGATTATAGATAAAGTAAAAGTCAATAAGCCAATTAAACGTCTTTGGATCTCATCTGTTACCGATAAAGCGATAAAGGATGGCTTCGCCAACTTGAAGCCTGGAAAGGCATATGACAATCTATATGCTTCAGCTGTCGCCCGCTCAGAGGCTGATTGGTATATTGGTCTAAATGCAACACGCGCGCTCACAACCAGGTTCAATGCCCAATTAAACTGCGGCCGCGTTCAAACCCCAACTGTTGCAATCATTGCTGCACGCGAGGATGAAATTAAAAATTTCAAAGCGCAAACCTATTACGGCATTGAAGCACAAACATTGAACAATTTAAAGCTGACCTGGCAAGATGCAAAAGGGAACAGTCGCAGCTTTGATAAAGAAAAAACCGATGCAATTGTAAAAAAACTAGGAAACCAAAATGCGATTGTAACAGAAATTGAGAAAAAACCGAAAAAGTCATTTTCCCCAGCACTTTATGATTTAACAGAACTGCAGCGAGATGCGAATAAAATCTTTGGTTACTCTGCAAAGGAAACGTTAAACATTATGCAAAAGCTATACGAGCAGCATAAGGTATTAACCTATCCCCGTACGGATTCGCGATATATCTCTTCTGATATTGTCGGAACGCTTCCAGAACGATTGAAGGCATGCGGGGGAGGAGAATATCGTCCTTTAGCTAACAAGATTTTAAGCAAGCCGATAAAGGTTTCGAAAGCATTTGTGGATGATAGCAAAGTATCAGACCACCATGCCATTATTCCAACAGAAAGCTATGTAAATTTCGCAGCGTTTACAGATAAAGAACGGAAAATTTATGACTTAGTTGTAAAACGGTTCTTAGCAGTTTTATTCCCGGCATTCGAGTACGAACAATTAACGCTTCGTGCGAAAATCGGTGATGAGAACTTCGTTGCAAGGGGAAAAACGATTTTTACCATTGGTTGGAAAGAAGTATACGGAAATCGTTTTGAAGATGATGATGCAGCAGATGACCTAAGGGAACAGATTTTACCTCGCTTCGAAAAAGGCGACACATTAAATGTGAAACTAATCGCCCAAACATCTGGCCAAACCAATCCGCCTGCAAGATTTAATGAAGCAACATTACTTTCGGCAATGGAAAACCCTACGAAGTTTATGGAAACTAAAAATAAACAACTGGCAGAAACACTAAAATCTACTGGCGGCTTAGGTACTGTTGCGACACGTGCTGATATAATTGACAAGCTATTCAATTCATTCTTAATCGAAAAGCGCGGCAAAGATATTCACATTACTTCTAAAGGCCGGCAATTGTTAGATTTAGTCCCTGAAGAACTTAAATCTCCGGCTTTGACAGCTGAATGGGAACAAAAGCTTGATCAGATTGCACATGGCAAGTTGAAAAAAGAAGTGTTTATCAGTGAGATGAAGAACTACACAAAAGAAATCGTAGCTGAAATAAAAGCAAGTAATAAAAAATACAAGCATGACAATATTTCTACAAAAAATTGTCCGGACTGCGGAAAACCAATGCTTGAAGTCAATGGCAAAAAAGGAAAAATGCTCGTGTGCCAGGATCGAGAGTGCGGACACCGTAAAAATGTATCCCGAGTCACTAATGCACGCTGCCCACAATGCCATAAAAAACTGGAGCTTCGCGGCGAAGGCGAGGGCCAAATCTTCGTATGTAAATGTGGACATCGTGAAAAACTATCTGCTTTCGAAGCTCGCCGCAAAAAAGAATCTGGAGGCAAAGTGGATAAGCGCACTGTACAAAAGTATCTGAAAAATCAACAAAAAGATGAAGAACCATTGAATAATGCGTTGGCAGAAGCATTAAAGGGGTTAAAATTTGATTAACCAACTAATAAAGGGACTATTCACGAAGATAAAATATCTTTGTGAATGGTCCTTTTTTCAATTACTATTACCTTTCATTTGTTATTGTGCTAAAGTGTTATCGTGGTAAAATTCAGAAAATTTAATTGACAGTAAGGGTTTTCTTCGCATACAATAATTATCGACAGTATAGTTTTAAAATTTCTTGAATGGGATGATAACCAATGAGGCATCGCAATAAATTTATACAAAATTCCGTTATGTTCATAAAAGAGGCTGGACTCAAAATCTAATCAGATACGAGTCCAGCCTCTTTCTTTATTATACTAAAGTATTAGAGGAGATGGAGAAATGATTACACTTACTGGGAATAGTTTAACTCTTGAGCAAATGAAGGACGTGCTTTTTCGCAAGCAAAAGGTACGCGCTTCTGAACAAAGCATGGAGGCTGCAGCAAAAAGCAGGGAAGCTGTAGAAAGAATCGTATCAGAATCTAAGGTTGTTTATGGAATTACTACAGGATTTGGTAAATTTAGTGATGTTTTAATTGACAAGGAACATGTACAGGATCTCCAACTTAACTTAATTCGTTCACATGCCTGTGGTGTAGGCGAACCTTTCCCTGAAGTTGTTGCAAAAGCAATGGTGCTTCTTCGTGCGAATGCACTTTTAAAGGGCTTCTCAGGAATCAGACCGCTTGTCATTGAAAAGCTTATTGAATTAGTAAATAAAGAAATTATCCCTGTCATTCCACAACAAGGATCGCTTGGTGCAAGTGGTGATCTAGCTCCATTATCACATCTTGCCCTAGTCCTAATCGGTGAAGGTGAAGTTTTTTATAAGGGAACTCGCATGGACTCCCTTTCTGCCCTTCAGCAGGAGGAAATCCTGCCTGTAACATTAGAAGCTAAAGAAGGCCTCGCTCTAATCAATGGTACTCAAGCAATGACTGCAATGGGGGTAGTGGGATATCTTGAGGCTGAGCAGCTTGCTCATGAGAGTGAGCTGATTGCTTCCATGACAATCGAAGGATTGAATGGAATAATTGATGCCTTTGCAGAAGAAGTTCATGTGGCAAGGGGCTATCAACAGCAGATTGATACAGCTGCCAGAATCCGCCAATATTTAAGTGACAGTTTATTAACGACGATGCAGGGAGAGCTTAGAGTTCAGGATGCATATTCTCTTCGCTGTATTCCACAGGTTCATGGTGCATCTTGGCAGGCTCTTGATTATGTAAAAGAAAAACTTGAAATTGAAATGAATGCGGCAACTGACAATCCGTTAATTTTTGATGATGGTGAAAAAGTAATCTCTGGAGGCAACTTTCACGGTCAGCCAATTGCATTTGCAATGGATTTTATGAAAATTGCTGTTGCCGAGCTAGCTAACATTTCGGAAAGAAGGATTGAACGTTTAATCAATCCGCAATTAAATGATCTGCCGCCATTCTTAAGCCCTGAACCAGGCTTACAATCAGGGGCAATGATTATGCAATATGTGGCCGCTTCACTTGTTTCAGAAAATAAAACTCTTGCCCATCCTGCCAGCGTGGATTCGATTCCTTCATCAGCGAATCAGGAGGACCATGTCAGCATGGGAACAATAGCATCCAGGCATGCGTATCAAATCATTCAAAATGCAAGAAAGGTTCTTGCAATTGAGTTGATTTGTGCCATGCAGGCTGTAGAATTCCGTGGAGTCGAAAAAATGGCCACACATACAAAGATGTTCTTTGAAAAAGGCCGGGAACAGGTTCCAGCCATTACTCAGGACCGGGTATTTTCTAAAGATATCGATAAGGCTTCTGAGTGGCTTAAAAATATTGAATTTTCCAAGATGGTTAGAAGCTTAAAGGAAACATTCTAAAGGAAAAAGGCGTGAGTTGCTCACGCCTTTTTATTCTGTCTGTTCCGGCAGTATACGTGCAGTATCACCGCGGCCGCCGTCTTCCTCAATTCTATTCTTAAATGCTTCCTGGGTTACAATGAACTCTTCGTCGCCAATGGCTTCCTTTACATGCTTTTCCACTAGGCTATTCTGTGGAAACTCACCTGGATGATGTTTCCTTTTGTGGTTAAAATGTTCTCCACGAGCCAAACTCAACACTCCTTTCTTATACGCATGTAGCATGCCCTAACAGAAAAGAAAAAATTACTTGTTCAAAAAGACGTAAACTTTAAAATGTATCTTAGAAATGGATATAATTAACTTATATATGGGAAAAAGGAGGCTTTAACATGGATATGTTTCAAATTGTCTCGGAAGACCGTATTAAAAAAGCATATAAAGATGGAGAATTCGAAAATCTTCCAGGATTGGGTAAACCAATGCAGCTAGAGGATTTATCGGCAATCCCCGAGGATTTGCGGATGGCTTATAAGTTGCTGAAAAATGCAGGGTATACCCAGGAGGAAAGTCATTTACGACAGGAATTAATGACGATCGAGGATTTAATTAAAAAAACAGATGATAGTAGTGAAAAAGAAAACCTGCAAAGAAAGTTAAATGAAAAGCTGATTCGTTTTAATCAAATCATGTCCAAAAAAGGTGTAAAAACCAATTCTTCCATTTTTAAGAATTACGAGTTAAAGGTACAAAATAAGTTAAAATAAAAAAAGCTGTGTCGTAGAGGAGCTCATTAACAGTTCACTCTTTGCCAGCTTTTTCTTCTGTTTTTGCGGGTTTACACATACGGTCAAGAAAATAACCTGCAAATACCATAAATGCAATCGGAATCGAGAAATTTAAGACATGAATTAAGGTCAACATACATTACCACCTAATATTTTTTAGAAAATTATTAATATTAAGTATATTCGTATGTCATTATATGCTCTTTGTCACATTTTAGACAAATATTAAAACCAAATATAAAAAAGGTTTATGAAAATTAAAAGGGAAATTCGACTTTTTTTCCTCTCT
>NZ_JBALPP010000103.1:0-342 GCF_036965425.1 Neobacillus drentensis
ATAAAGGAATTAATGTGTTTTTCATCCAAAAGCCACCATATCTTTTTTCTGAAAACACAAATAACATCCCCTCGTTTTCGGATAATTTTTCAACAAACATTAAGCCCTTTTTTATTTTTCTTTTAGTATCAGCAACTTGAACGATTAAACTAGTTTCCCTGTTTCCACTGAGTATTTTTATCATTTTTGTTCTTATTCTATTTATCATGTTCACTCACCTTTGAGTATTATTTAAGCAGGAAAGAAATTTGATATCTTTTAAAAAGAAGTTCATGGGATTGAAATTTCTTGTTTTCAAAATTAAGAAAACAAGAAGAAAAAATAAATAGGAAAGCAACTTTT
>NZ_JBALPP010000103.1:362-10450 GCF_036965425.1 Neobacillus drentensis
TCAACTAAACTGCTCCGTTCGCTAAAAAAGAAAAAAGCGAACTCCTTTAAAGGAGCTCGCACATGTTGGGTCATTAAATAATTGTATTTATTCAGTATTCGCTATATTTCGGTTATGTGACTTTAACTATTGCTCGTGGGGTCATTTTCAACATCCGTTTTTTTGACCTTTACTTATATAAGGTTTTGCACTCTTTTTTTGTTTGCACTAGCTTGCCAACGATTCCAACCCTTCTTGTCTGTTCCTCTCCCTGTACCACCTTTTCCTTTAGCTTTACTCATAAAATCACCCCATTATTATTCAAGGTTGAGTTACCTATTTCTGGTTAGTTTTAATCATTTTATTCGGTTATTTACCACACATATTGAAATAAATTACATCCTTCTAGTCTCCCATAAATTGCGTAAATTGCGTCCCTTATATAAAAATCATCTACTTCTAATTACACTATTTTTACGATGTGACTCCCTCTTTATCACAGGTGCATTTTTTCCAAATATTACGCATACCACAACAACAATCGCTAAAACAATCGTTAGCCATGTAATCGATTCTCCTAAGACCAATACAGAAAATCCAATCATTAAAAAGGGCTGTAAATATTGAATCTGTCCAACTCTTGCAATCCCTCCTAAAGACATCCCACCGTACCAAGCGACATATGCTAAAAATTGGCTTACAACAGCTAAATAGAACAAACTTAACCAAGCTTCGATAGGCGCTTGTAACATATCAACTGATATGCTTAAGCCCACAGGAATAATAAAAAACGGGGCTCCAATTAATATAGCCCAAGCGATGACTTGCCAACTACCAATCTCTTTTGATAGTTTTCCACCTTCTGCATAACTTAATCCAAGTATTAAGACAGCCACAATTAGTGCAATATCTCCATTTTGTAAGTGACCTAAACCTAAATACACGGCATAAAGAAGCACTGCTATCGCACCGATAAAACTTGCTATCCAATAGCGCTTAGAAGGTGACTCGCCACCACGCCACATAGCAAAACCAGCCGTCGATAGTGGCAGTAAAGCCAGTTCAATTGCGCCATGTGAAACAGGCAGTGATTTCATTGCAAATGTTGTTAATAACGGAAAGGCGAGTACAGCACCAACGGCAACAATACCTAAGCTTTTCAATTGTTTTTTATTAGGTAATGATTGTTTTTTTATGATAAGAATGATACTTACGATTATTGCTGCAATAACTGTCCTACCCAACCCAACAATTGTCCCACCAAAATAAGGGACAGCAATACTTGTAGCTGGTAATGTAAGACTAAAACAAACTATGCCGATAAAACCGATCAGCATTCCTCTTTTTATATTGTTTTCCATTCAAATTCCCCCTTCACAAACATACAAATGTATTCCATAATCATGGTTAAAAGGAATAAACTAATTAAACATGATTGTAATTGATATAAACTCTTTTTAATACAGTAAAAATCCACATCTGTCATGGGACAGATACTAAGGAGAATATATATGACAACAAAATATAGGGGTATTTTAGAATGGGTGATACAACAAATAGAGGATGAGCAGTTTAGGGCAGGAGATAAATTACCTTCTATCCGGCTGCTCGCTGAACAATTTCAATGTAGTAAAAATACGGTTGAAAAGGCATTACTCGAATTGGAACAACGACATATTGTCTATGCTAAACCCAAAAGTGGCTATTACGTTGTTGATTATTATCAAACACCTAGTCCGAATAAAAAAGATATTGATTTTTTATCTGCTGGTCCAGATAAACGTATTATGCCTTATGGGGACTTTCAGCATTGTATGAACCAGGCGATTGACCATTATAAAGAGCAATTATTTACTTATAGTGAGCAACAAGGACTTTTTTCTTTGCGAAAAGAACTTGCGAAGTATCTACAACATTTACAAGTATTCACGAAACCTGATCGACTTGTTATTACTTCTGGCTCACAACAAGCGCTTCACATCCTATCCATCATGCCGTTTCCGAATGGTAAAAAAAATGTATTAATTGAGCAGCCTACTTACTTCGGTATGATAGATACCTTACAGTTAAATCAGATTACAACATTAGGAATTGAATTAACAATGGAGGGGATTGATTTTGAAAGGCTTGAGAACTTATTTCGAACCAATGATATTAAACTCTTTTACATCATTCCAAGATGCCATAATCCTCTTGGGCATCACTATACAAATGAAGAAAAGAAAAAAATAGTTGCTCTTGCAGAAAAATACGATGTATACATTGTAGAAGATGATTTCTTAGCAGAGTTAGATACGGATTTAAAAGCAGACCCTTTGTTTGCATATGAACCTAACGGAAGAGTCATTTATGTAAAGAGTTTTTCGAAAGTATTTTTGCCAGGGCTACGTATTGCTACTGTTGTACTCCCTGAAAAAATGATTCCCACCTTCTTAAGCTATAAATTTAGCATTGATTTCACTTCATCGCCACTTTCACAAGGAGCATTAGAAATCTATTTAAAAAATGGTATGTTTCAATATCATTTAGAAAACGTAAAAAAATTGTACATAAAAAAAATGAAAACATTATTAGAAGCCTGTTCATTGTATTTACCGAACTATGTACAATTTACAAAGCCAAAAAGTGGTTTTTATCTCACCATCTTTTTACCTTCACATATAGATGTCAATAAATTGATTTACCTATTACATGAAAAACATATTTATGTGGACAACGCTTCTAGAATGTACTTAGCTGAAAACAAACAGCAAGCAATTCGACTAAGCATTTCACAAGTAAATGAAGAGATGATAATTCTGGGAATTCAACAATTAGCAACTTATATCATCGATATGTGTGAAAAAAAGAAATACAATCCACTCTCGTTTAAATCCTATCATTAAAGTCAATAAGACATCTTTAAATCAGTTGAACCACCAAGCGGCTATCCCGTTCCCGAATTACCTGGTATGCCAAATGAGCATGCCCTTGGTCTATTTGACCTTAATAATTAATGTTTTAAAGCAAAACATCATCATTTACGAACAGTCCCTGGATTATGTTTAATCGTTATTCCAAATGAAAAGCGTCCCAGTAATATAAATGGGACGCTTTCTTTCTATCTATATCAAAACTGAAGTGGTTCATAAATTTAATCAACTTATTTCCATTTACCGGTTAATACCTCTGCTCGGTCGGTTGCTGGAGCTGGGGTTCTAGATAAAAGTAAATTTCAGCATACATTTCTGGTGTCATTTTAAAATCAGCAGCCGCTAATTAATCTTCCAATTGTTCTAAATTACGTGCACCAATGATAGGAGCCGTAACAGTACAATTAGCCATTACCCAAGCAACTGCTAAAGTTGCAGGTTTCACATCATGTTCTTTGGCATATTTGCTGAACTGTTCAGCCGTCACATAATCTTCATCGGCACCCGTAACGGTCTTGATAACGGGCATTTTGTATAGATCGGCCCTGTTCAGGGCGTTTGTTTATCCCGTATTTTCCTGTCAGAAGTCCGCCCTGAGAGGACTATAGGTAATAACCCCAACTTGTTCGGAAGCAGCCATTGGTAAGATTTCAACCAAGTATGATGCGAGAGGCACAACTCCAAAAATAAATACTGATTTCCTTTTCATAAGTAACCTCCTATTCATTTACCAAATTGTTACATTCTATTAAATCTAAACAAATAATATAACCTTCCACTAAACTGCATCGGTTAGTACAGCAAGAAATAAGACACCGCAGCGGTCCCTTTCTTTATCTCTTGCACCCGGAACTTTAAGGGATATTCTTCATAATCTGTTTAGAAAAACAAACAAGCAAAGGGCGTTGCCCTTAATTCAAGCATCGCCCTCGAAAATTATACTTTTTAATGTCTTAACTGCTCCAACACACTTGGATCCTTAATTTTATTATCCTCCGCAAGCATCAGGACCTTTGATAGGATCTCCGCTGTTTTTGGATCTTCATCTAGGAATGGTAGGAAGAGCTTTCCTCTATGCTGCGAGTGAACTGGTAGGATGTTCAGGTTTCCACTTGCTTGCTTGTAGGCCATGGCACTACCTAAGTGGACACCGTATTCCCCAAGATTTCCTTTGATCAGTGCGAAGTTTCCTTTGATTCTTACATTGTTAATTTTCATCAATCTTAGAGATTCCTGTAGGATGGCAGCTCTCATTTCAATTGTAGTTAAGCTTGCTTCTGGGTCAACGCCGCCAACATGGGCGACACTTACGACTAGGTCTACATCTCTCATGGTTTCAGACAAGATGATCTTTGGAATTTTGCTTAACTCTATGCTTTTATACGTATTACGGTCAAAGAATTCTACTGTCTCAAGGGTTGGGCTCTCAACGTCAGAAGGTGAGAACCAGTCTGCGATGGCATAGATTTTTGCAATGATGTTTTCCTTGTGATAGACCTTTTGCAGTCCTTCTTCATAGTTAACCGTCCACAGGCGATTTTTTAACAGGGCAACAGCTTTCTTTGGCTGAATTTGGTATCCTGCATAACGTCTGGATTCTGTTCCCGCTGCTTCTTCGTCTGCATTTAGTCGGTATAGCTCACGGAATACCTGTTTGAATGGCTGCTTGATTTGCTGATCAAATAGATAACGCTGGTAGTCACTCCAGCTGCCACTTTCATATAGGTGAACCGGGTGAGCAATTATCACTTTATCGTCTGACTGAAGCTGATAGTTTTCCCCTGTTGGAGTTTGAAACTCTTCCCCAGTTAAGAAGCCTAATTTGTCACCAGTCTTGAAAACAAGATTTTTCACAAGTGGAGCAACAACTGGATTTTTCATCATGTTGACTAGTTCCTGTACTGTGAATGGTGTTTCTAGCTCCATGGAGCGTTCAAGCTCTCCTTTTGCTCGGCTATATTGCTCCTTCAGCCCTGTGTTTACTTCTTTTAGCTCTAAGATGTATTTATGCTTTTTATATTTTGGTGGGACGGATTTCAGCTCTTTGTTGTTTTTGATGATCTTGATGGCACCCTTCCCATTTACATCGATCACAAGCTGAACTGTCATATCGTCAATCTCCACTGGATCTAGGACGTGCAGGACCTCTTCTATTTTCCGCGCTTCCATCTCCCAGCGTAGTCTTGTTACATCCTTATACCCCGCATTTCGAGCGAGGTTATCTAGTGCAATCGCAACAATCTTTGCTTCACTTGCACGTCGCTGTGCTCCAAATTGCTTGCTTTCTTTTAAAAATTTCTGTATGAACTCGTAGCGCTCTAAGACATCATTCGTGTTTGCTGATTCGATTGGGATCAAGCTATAGCATAGCAAATGATCCTTGTTTCGCTTCGTTACAACGGAGGTTTTTATATCCTTCAAGGTTAGCTTACCAAGTGTCGCATCAGCAAAAAGCTGGGCACGGCGATGGTTGGCACCTGCTGAAATATATTTTGCACAATCATATAAAATATTGAAACGCTCTTCACCTAATTGCTTGTAAGCCTCTTTGAACCAATCAATATCAAAGGCACCATCATGGAATTCCTCTGGTGTGATCGGGGAATAGTGCGCAACTATCGTTTCCTTTTCAGCAGAGAAGGATTCGTTCGTATGCGCATGGAAATACCAGGATGCACTCTTTAGCCCATCCCATTTTAAATATGCTGCTACAATATCTAGCCATTGAGGTGCATACATCGCAGCCTCAAGTAAACGTTTTTCAGCAATCTTCTTTTCTTTTACAAGTTGTGCCAGCAGCTCCTCGTTATCGCCTTCCTTCGGGTGACAGACTTGTAGTAAGTGGCTCAATGCTTCCTTCTTTGTTACATTCATATTATCATAATAATAGAAATAGCCACGGACGAACGATTCCTTATCGAGTCCTGATAATAACGTTATCAAATACTCCATTCCCTCGAAATACATGATACCTGTTGCATGTGGAGTGACCTCTGTTTGGAGGTCACCACGCTTCAGTTCAATATCAAGGATACGAGAGATGACCTTTTCTTTTATCGGCTCAATGGAAGGATGCTCTTTCGTGAAGCCCTTCTTTGCATTTGTTAGCTCTAAAATGTGATCTCTACTATTCTCTCTTCCTAATAACTCTTTTGTCAGTTCATTCTCATCAATAAGCAGTAGATCATAGGCGCGGACTAGCTCTTCAAGGTCTGGACCAAATCTTTTACAGTTATTAATAGTGTATAACTTATACAATAGAAGCAAGTAGGTTTTGTTGGATGTCTCATCATACACATTTGCCTTTGCCCAATCTAGCCACGGGAATGTAATCAGCTGATACATCTGACGCTCTGATTTACGCTTCTCCTCAGGGATAGCCTCAATCATCGTATGAAGCATCCCACTTGCTGTTTCGTATATGTCTTCTTTGTTTAGGTCCTGGAAATAAGACGATACAATTTCGTTCATCTGACTAAAATAAAGAAGCTCAGGTGCAAAGGTATAGAATTCCTTTACCTTCTCTAATGGAAAAACGCTATCGAGAAACTCCTTCCGCCAATCAGTTGGCTTTTTATAGTCATCCATTTCCCAGCTGTTAATCCTTTTATAATAATAGCGATACACTAGGTCTAAACTGAACATGACATTTAGCTCGATAAGCTCAGGTGTAGTGATTTTTGATGTTTTAAAATAGTCCTTCCAAACCTCAGCTAGTGGCAGGTCATCGATTCCCTCCCGCTTGTCCTGCATGTTGGCGTTTTGCCCTCTTCTTAGAGTTGTACCCACTAAGTGCGTTTCCTTATAACCATACCAATCGACTTCATATTCGTGTTCGCGATGCTCGTGAATTAACTCGGAAAGGCCAGTTAGGATCTCTTGGATTCTTGTAAAATCGGTCGAGAACACGTTACTAGTTTCGACTTTGGGGATATGATCAGTTGGCAACTCGCATTGTTTTTCTGGATCGTATAGACCGAAACCGTTCTTTAAGTTATATTCCTCTTTTGTTGTAAGCTTGTCGATTAATAGCTTTTCTTTTTCAGTCGGAGCCTTGATAACCTTGCATTTGTCTTTTACCTTATTGAATTTTTCCGGCGATGCTTCTTTTAACTCTGAGATCATTTCAAGTCCGCCCACCCGTTGCAATTCACTTTTACTTGTTAAAAGCCGGTCTAGTGATGCTTCTAGTTTTTTGTCTACCAGCTTTAGTAAAAGCTTAATAGCACTTTGACGGAGGTTTCCTGTTTTTAATTTCAGGATTGCTTCAACTTTGTCTATTTCGTCAGGTCCGAGAGTTAAATCCAGGATTCGTGTCATCGCTTTTTCACGATTGGTCATACTTTTATCAGATAAGCAGGCAAAAATATAATCCCGTTGAGCAGGGTTGGATTGATCTTGAGTAAAGCAATCGAGCAAATAGCCCCTTGTGTCTGAGTTGTACATGTCTTTTTTCTCGATGATTTGCGTGATGAGTCCCTGGTCCATATCATAGGCAATCAGGTAAAGCATCTTTTTTACGATGGAGTCAGCAGAGTACGCTACCTCTAAGCCACTGAAAACTCTGGATCTGATTGTAATTTCTTTTTTCGGAGCAGTGTCTAGCATTGCTTTTAAAAGAGTGAACTGGCGTAGTCGCTCGGACCTTACTTCAAGTGCCGGAATGCGTTCGAACTCGATTTTATGAATATACTGATTGGTTTTACGGTTCCAGTTCCACGAAAAATAGCACTCGTACGTATAGTTAGTGAGCAGAAAGACTTGAAGCTCATGGTGGGTTTCGTCTAGATGCTTGGAGGCAATCGTGTACTTGAGCAGGTCGTTCTGACTCTGGGCGAGCATGTATTGGGCGACAATCTTCTGATAGGTTTCGCCGTTATCCATAAGCGCGTTTACCTGGTGCTTGAGATCCTCCTCCTCGATTACTGCACTAGCCCATAGACTTGTGTACAGCTTGTTCATATCCTCACTCTGCAGCCACAGCTTGCGAAGGTCAGGGTTAGTTAGGCATTCATGGATGTATTGAATCATTTGCTTGGTGACGCGGGCTTGCTCTGCCTCAAGTGTTAAGCCTGTCCACACGTCGATGGCTCTAACAACAGAGCTGTATCGGATTAGGTTGTTGTCAAGGATCACGTTAAGCAGGTACGTTGTTGCCTCTAGTGTTCCTTCATCCATTGTTTCGACGATGCTTTGGCGGAGACCCTCTTGAAGTCTCGCTGCCACAAGGAGCTCGCCGATGATGGTATAGGCTTCTTCACGATGGCTGAGCAGCATGCCCTTTATCATTTCTCTTGTGAGGAGGGCAGTGTTGTTGTCACCATAGATGATTTCTTTAAGTGCGCTTAGCACGTCGTCGTTTTGCCGGTCTAGCTCGAAGGCGATAATATCGCTGATCACCTGGTTGTTTAGCTCAAGCTGTCGGTTTGTAAGAATGTCCATAATCGTTACGTGGTGCTTTGCTAGATCATGGAGTGATGCGCACTTTCCAATGATTGTGTTTAAGTGGGCTGTTATATATTTGGTGCGGAATGGTCTCCGGTCATAGCCCGTTGAGTAGGAATACTCGGTTGCGTGATTGATGATGTATTTCATGACAGTGGCGTAGTAATCGCCTAGTAAATTACGCGTTAAGTCCACTAGCCGATTGAGCTTGCCTTGATCAGTTTCTGCTTGCTCGTTGAGCGTATTGGTGAAGCGACGAATATGCCGGTCCTGGTTATAATAATCCGTTTGCATGAACTTTAGGATGTGTCTAGCTAGCTTTTGATCCTGTTCATCGAGTGTTGCAATCTTTGCTTCATAATCTATCAAATAATTTCCGCTTGATTCTATCGTCATATCGTATCCTCCTTTGGGTGGACCTGGGGGACGGTTCTCCTGATTCATTTTGAACCACAGACAGAAATGTCCCTCTGGTTTATAGTGCAGTCAGCCTACCACATCCGGCCCGTGAGCATTGTCAGGCGTATGAACACGACTTCGGCTTCCTCTGTTACCTCTAGTGGGCTATCTAGCTGCTCAGCTTCTTCGTCATTTATGAACACTCGGTATAATCCGTCTTTAAAGGCTTGAATGGCGGTTTCGATTGCTCTCGTTAGATCTGCTTGCTTGTCATTATATAGTGTTTGGAAACCTACTTTTCCCGCTTGGGCTTGCTGCTCGATGTCTGAGTTGGAAAGAAAGTTTATAAGTGGTGTTTCTGGATCGCTAGCTTTGTTGTTGAACGTATCGACGTTTTGTGTTACGACTTGGGTAATGAGTTCTCTTAGCGTGTTTGGTTTTTTTTGCATCTCGAATGGTTGTTTTGTAATGAAGTTTTTGCGTTTTGCTAGGGATTTTAGTGATATGTAAATGTTCATAAGCAATTACCTCAGTATTTCATTTTTATTAAATATTATCATTTCAATATAGGTTATTGTTGCTTTTTCTAATAAATTTCTTTGAACGCTTCTTTTACAAACCAGTCCGTTATTTCAAAAAGAAAAGCCACCAAAAATGGCAGCCGTTGTTTATAAAAAAGAATGAATTAAAAATAGAATTGCAAAAGCAACACCAGAACGTAAATGCCACTTCCGGTCCATCCTCTGATATCGAAATAGTCCTGATAAAGGAACTGGAAGCAGGACTAGCAAGGAAAGCAATCCACTTATATTATTAAAATCAAATTTGAAGCCGTGCATAAAGACAGCTACCGTATGCAAGATAATAAAAGCGATGGCGAGAATCGCTACTGGAGTATGCCATCTTCGGGCAAAGCGCAGTAAAGTGGACAACCATTTTTTCACCTTGCCTTGACCTTTTAAAGCACTAAGCTTAATAACACGAAGAAGCACATAATAAGCAAGGACAAAAAATAAGGCAATTCTTGCATTGGAGCCAAAATCTTTAAATGTATGTTCGAACTGCCTGCTGTGCAGAGTGGTTAATGAAAGCTGTAATAGTCCCTTAATTTCCCAAAGCATTATCGAAGCAGCGATAATAATCGCTACGATTATCCATTTACGTTCCTTTTTAGGAATCAATCCTTGTTTTTGGACCTGGATTTCCCGTGTATTCATTGGTTGTCCTCCTACAAATTAGTGTAGTGTATGCACTTCTTCTTCATTTTTACATAAAAAAACAACTTTTAGATTCAACACAAACCACTTTAAGTTAAAATAACCTTCAATTTCATTTAAATACAATGTAGCATTA
>NZ_JBALPP010000104.1:0-14135 GCF_036965425.1 Neobacillus drentensis
AAATTTACTGGGTATCTAAATTTACAATTATTAAAAAATGAAATTAATCAACTCAATATTTTCTCATTATTATTAATTTTAGCCGTTACTTTCTGTGCTGTTCTGCCGATGCTATTGTATGATGTTGTCCTTGTAAGGATTTTAAAAATAAAAGTTCCAAAGAGGGAGCTGTTAGAACAATCCTTTATTGCCAATTCTTTTTCTAATTTAATAGGTTTTGGCGGATTGGTTGGAGCCATGTTAAGAACTTATTTTTTTCATAAGTTTGAGCATGATAAACGGCGGCTTTTAGGTGTCATCGCTACCGTTTCCCTTTTTTATTTAACGGGAATCTCGTTTCTTTCATGGATTGTAGCACTTGGATATCATCATTTTCCCTTGTTTATTGATACAAAATGGCTTTATTTTGCTGTATGGGGCGTTGGTTTATATCTACCGATCTTTTTATTTATACATATTATAAAATCTAAAAAGGACCATCAGTCCCAATTTACTAACAAAATTGCAGCTGAACTTGTCATCATCTCGATAGTTGAATGGTTAGCTGTATTTATAGCGATATTTGTATTATGTAATGTATTGGGGATAGCTATATCCTTTGAACAGCTTTTTCCGGTTTATATTGTGGCGGCCTGTGCAGGTATCATAAGCATGATTCCTGGGGGACTTGGCTCGTTTGATTTGGTTTTTTTGTGGGGAATGCAAGAATTACATATCCCTGAAGAAAAAATCTTGGTGTTACTGCTTTTTTATCGAACTGGTTATTATTTCATCCCATTTTTCACCAGTTTGATCTTTTTTGTAAAATTATATTGGAAAAAGTGGAATAAATCCTGGAATTATTTGCCTAAGGCTATTATTCAAGGGCTAAGTCATATTATCCTGACAATTCTCGTGTTTTTATCCGGGTTAATTTTGTTATTGTCAGCTAGTGTACCTGGGATTATGTCCCGGTTAAGAATTGCACAAGAGCTGCTATCTTTTCCGATTATAAATGTATCTCATCAGCTTTCTGTTGCGGCAGGGTTTTTACTTTTAGGATTGTCTCGCGGGATCGAATACAGTGTGAAGCGGACTTACGATTTGACGATGTTTGCGTTGATTCTCGCGGCACTTTTCTCCATTTTTAAAGGGATTGATTATGAGGAGGCTATCTTTTTAATTATTGTAGCCCTGTTACTAAGATTCTCTAAAGATCAATTTTACCGTGAGAGTTATGTGCTGACTTGGGGAAAAACGATTTTTGATATGACCATCATATTAATTATCACCTCAACGTATCTCATTATTGGTTATCTAAATTTACCTGAGGCGAAATTAGCCATTCCGACAAAATTTTTGCCGTATGTGATTCTCGATTACCGTGATTTGTTTAAGAGTGCGAGTATCGGCCTTGTTATTGCGTTATTAATACTTATCTCCGGCTATTTCATTAGCTTGCCGAAGAAATGGAAATTGGAGAGGTCATCTGATTTTGAGGATGAAATCAATCGCCATTTGACGAAGTATCATGGAAAAGTTTTAACTCACCTAATCTTCTTACATGATAAATATATCTTTTGGAATAAACATAGAAATGTTTTAATACCATTTCAAAAATATGCTGATAAGTTAGTAGTACTAGGGGATCCAATAGGCGAAAAGGGTGAATTATCAAGTGCGATAGAAGAATTCCAGGAAATAGCGGATCTCCATGGATTTACACCTGTTTTCTATCAAGTAAGTGACGAGATGCTCCCCTTTCTTCATGGCCATGGATTTGCCTTCTTTAAATTAGGGGAAGAAGCCTTCATCGATTTAAAAAACTTCTCGCTTTCAGGAAGTAAAATGAAAGGGCTGCGAGCCCTTAGAAGTGAATTCAATCGCGGCCAATACTCCTTTGAATTACTGCAGCCACCTTTTTCGAATGAACTTTTTGCAGAATTAAGAGAGGTATCAAATGATTGGCTTCAAGGGAGAACTGAGAAGGGCTTTTCCCTTGGTTTCTTTGATGAAGATTACTTAAATAGGGTACCAATCGGGATTGTACGTGATCAAAATAAACAAATTCTAGGCTTTATGAGTATCATGCATGTTTATGATGACGCAGAGACCATATCAGTGGATTTAATGAGATTTAAGCCAGAGGTAGAACCTGGAATTATTGATTTTCTGTTCCTGTCTTTAATAGATTGGGCTAAAGAACAGGGCTATCACCGCTTTAATATGGGAATGGCGCCTCTAGCTAATGTCGGCTTATCGAAGTTTGCATTTTTAAGTGAGAAAATAGCTGCCCAAATTTTCCTGCACGGCCACTTTATTTATCATTTTCAAGACTTAAGAAAGTTCAAAGAAAAGTATACGAATGTTTGGGAACCGAAATATTTAGCATATCGAAGAAAATCCTCTTTACCTTTAATCATGGCCCAAATTACTTTACTAATATCGAAAAAAAGATCTTAACCAATTTTGACCTGTTACGATGACGGACAGGTTTTTTTTATAACAATTTTTTTGAAATATTATTTTTTTCTATTAATTATCTGTTAAAATCAAATAGGAAATAGTTAAAGATAGGGTGTTTTGTATTGAAAAAATTATTTACTTATTTCATAATTTTCCTTGTGGCACTATCTTGGCAAATGAAAGCCTTTGCAGCAGAGGAACCTTCATTAGAACTTAAAAGTGAGGCTGCCTGCCTGTTGGATTCTGAGACAGGTGCCGTTTTATATGCAAAAAATGTCGACCAAAAAATGTATCCTGCAAGCATTACTAAAATTGCAACAGCCATCTATGCGATTGAAAAAGGGGATTTAAGCAGTATTGCAACGGTCAGCGCCAATACAGTAAGACAAGATGGGACAAGGGTCTATCTGGTTGAGGGGGAGCAGGTCCCTTTAAAAAAGCTTATTCAAGGAATGCTGATTAACTCTGGAAATGATGCAGCTGTTGCCATTGCTGAACATTTAGATGGAAGTGTGGAACATTTTGCAGAAAATATGAATCAATATTTAAATACCACTATCGGAGTAAAAAATACACATTTTACGAATCCCAATGGATTGTTTGACGAGAATCATTACACGACAGCAATGGATATGGCACTCATCACAAATTATGCGATGAAAAACCCAATATTTAGAGAAATATTTGGCACAAAAGAGCTCATGTGGGTGGGACAATCTTGGAGCACCAAGCTCGTTACACATCACCGCATGCTAAAAGGGGAACTTCCTTATCCAGGGATTACGGGCGGAAAAACAGGATTTACTACTGAATCCAGGCAGACCTTGTCCACAACAGCTGATAATGGAAAAATTAAATTAACGGCTGTCGTTATGAAATCAAGGTATAAAAATGATAAATATAAAGATACTGCCGCTTTGTTTGATTATGGTTTTAGTCACTTTCAAAATGCTATTCTCAAACAAGGTGAAATCTATCAAAAAGATCAGAAACAATATTATCTGGATAAAGATACTGTCATTACAGAAGAGATAAATGGGGCAACAAAGGAAGTGGCTCCAAACGGAATTTTGTTGATAAAAAATATAAAGGGTCAAATGGTCCAGGAGGTTCCTCTTCATTATAAGGAGCCAAAACCAGTTCCAAAGAAAACCGAACTTGCTGCGCCGTCTACAAAAGCTCAAAAAGCACACAATAAGCAACTAACGGAGCTTAACGCTATTATGGGGGTAATAATACTTGGAATTGCTGTACTATATATTGGCATACGAAAAAAATCAAGAAAAATGATAAATCCAAAATAAAGCGATGGAGAGGAATACTCTCCATCGCTTTATTTTGGATTAACGTTTGTGGCTAATAACATCAAAAAGGAGAGCAACACCATTGCAATGACTAAAAACCAGGCTAATTTCATGTTTCCAGATTCCATGGCAATATATATAGCTGTAGGGGCGGTTTGTGTTTTACCAGGAATATTACCAGCAAACATTAAAGTTGCCCCAAATTCTCCAAGTGCTCTTGCAAAGCTTAATATGATGCCGGTAATGATTGATTTTATTGATAAAGG
Source organism: Neobacillus drentensis (assembly GCF_036965425.1). Taxonomy (GTDB): domain Bacteria; phylum Bacillota; class Bacilli; order Bacillales; family Cytobacillaceae; genus Neobacillus; species Neobacillus drentensis_F. The sequence goes on from NZ_JBALPP010000104.1 coordinate 4,016, forward strand.
AACGCTGACGAGTAAAAAGACATTCCATTCGTTCGCTCCATCAACCCGTGCGGCTTCTTCAATATCTTTGTCAACAGATTGAAAACCTGTTTTTACAGTTTGATACATTAGCGGAAAGGCGACAATCGTTGAGGCAATTACCGCAGCCCAAGGAGTAAACATGATGGTGCTTTGAAATAATTCTTCAATCAATATACCGGCAGGACTGTTCCTGCCGAAGAAATAAATTAATAAAAAGCCAATAACGGTAGGCGGCAAAACAATAGGCAGTAACAGAAAAGTCTCTACAACTACTTTTCCTTTGAAATGAGTTTTAGTTAACAGTCTTCCAATAAGGGTACCGGAAATAAATACTAAAATAACAGAAAGGGAAGCCACTTTAAGGGACAATAAAATAGGAGGCCAAAATTCATTATGTATCAAGTTTATCCATCCAATACTTTATGCTCTTAACCATTATAACAAAAAAACTGCCTGGAGGCAGTTTTTGATTCATGGTTTAAACGACACTGTTCTTTATAGAGGCACTATCAATGACATCCTGGTCTGTAACCGCCTGAATTGGGATATTGACCGGCGAAATGTCCCCGTTCAATTCCCCAAATCCCTGATTCCGTTTCGTTGAAACAAATAAATCAAACTGTTGATTGGGACCCATGACGACATTGGAACCCTGATCAATGACATTGACTTTGAAACCGAGTAAATTGACAACCATTGGAGCAAATAACAAGAACGATCACTCCTTTACACTATTGATTGGTTGAGAGTCGAAGGAGGTTGGGGAGTCAATTTGATCCTTATCATCCACAAAACTTCTTGTTGCCACAAAATCACTGCAATCACCAAAATTTTGTCCGTAGCCCTGATTTTTTTTATCAGAATTATGCCACTCGGCTAAAAGGTTTTGCCCAATATTTACAGCAGAAGCATTTTCAAAGGAATTAATTTTAATCATGAATATATTTATATTAATATACGGAACTGGAGCTGGCATTTTAATCCCCTCCTTTTACTTGCTTATAAATATATGCGGTTCCAAAATCTTTATGAGGTATAAAGAAAAGTTGGATTAATTTTCAAAGATAAATAGTATGATGAAAATAAGCATGAAGGGGGTGTGGATTAGATGGAAATGGATAAATTGAAACAATGGATGGAGCTTGCCAAGAATATGCATGGTGGGGATTTCTGGACCAATATTTTTGACCAGGAATTTACAAAACAATTCATGATGAACGATCAGCAATTTAATTCCCCTGGTGATGGAGTAAATAGGAAAACGGGACAGGAGGAAAAGCAGCGCACCTTTCCTATCATTGATATTTTAGAAGGTGAAAGTGAAGTTATTGTCTTGATCGAACTTCCTGGTGTCACGAAAGAGAATATTGAATTAGGGCTTAACGGAAATATATTAACTATAAAAGGAACCGCTTCACCACTTCATCCGCACTTGAAAAAGAGCTATACGGAAAGGTTTTATGGTGAATTTCTTAGGCAGATTACCTTGCCAGATACCATTGCCCCAAATCAACTAAGTGCTAAATTTTGGAATGGTTTATTATTCGTAAGTTATCAGCGAATCGTTGAAAAAGGTGAAATCATACCAATAGACTAGCCGTTAATGACAATCGCGTCTAGAAGATCAGTATCCTCAACAGTTTGGATTGGTAAGGATATGGTCGAAAAGTCAGCAATTTGCTGCCCGAATCCTTGGTTTTTCTTGTTCGTATTCTTCCGCGATATTAATTGTGCACTTCCGATGGTAAAGGTTGAGCCTTGGCCAACCTCATTGATTTTTATGAGCCCAAGATTACCTACTGTTGGAATATAGAACATTTTTTGCATCCTCCTTTTTACTTTGGACATGTTAAAGTGATTTCCCCATATACTTGAGAGTAAGGCAGGAAGTAAGGGAGCGTTTGTGAGTATGTCATTAAAAGATTTATTCCATAAATTCGGTAAAAATGATTACGAAAAGGAATTAAAGAGAAAATTGCTATTTTTAGAAATGAATTTGGAAGAATTGAAAAAATCGCTGCAAACAATTCAAGAACAAATTCCAGCTGAAGCAAAAGGAAAAAGCCAAGAAGCGCCTATTATTATTGAAAAAATAAATATAGAAAAAATCATTTTAGATAAATATGAGTTAAATAATAATTTTGGACAACTTGGAATCAAAGAGTTAAAAGGAAAACTGAATATTGGAGCTACATATGGAAGTGAATTTACTCCAGCGTTAACCGACGAAGAAAGAGGAGAAAAGCAGGGAGAAATGAAACAAACATCAACTGAAAAGAGCCCGCGGGTTAATATACAGGCGAAAAAAGAAGTGTAAGAAAAAAGACTAAAGTTGTACCCTTTAGTCTTTAAAAAAATTATTGCAGTCTGCTTTCAACTTGCTGGCATACCTCATCAGCAGACAAGCCGTTCGCATCAATAACAGACGCTTTTGTTGTCGTATCCTGCATTCCCATAACGTTAGAATCTAGGCCGGAAACAACACAGCAATCACAGTTTTGAGCATCTGACTCCTGCTTTAAATCCACAACATCATATCCTTTTTCCCGAAGAGCTTGTGAAATATTTGTAAGAGATTGTTCAACTCCAACTTTTGCCATTCTAAACACCTCCTCCTGTAAATTATCATGTCTAAGTTTCAAAGAAATATTCCGCATAAGTTGCGATATTCTTCCAAAAGATAAAATGGGAGGTGTTTCAAGTGGGTAAGCGAAGTAAGAAGAAAGCAGATCCTTCTACAATTGGGCTTAATTCACCGCAGGTAGAAGGGCAAGGAACAACAATGACTGAAACTGGCTCAAGAGCAGAGCCTTCTTCTAGAAGAAAGCAGAAAAGAATGTAAATAAAAAATAGAAGGCACCATGAAGGTGCCTTCTATTTTTATTTATACATTTCAGCTACTTGTTTCTGAATTTCATCGTTTTCTAGGTATTCATCATAAGTCATTTGCTTATCAACTAAGCCATTTGGTGTTAATTCAAAAATGCGATTTGCAATTGTTTGTATGAACTGATGGTCATGGGAAGCAAACAGCATAGACCCTTTAAAGTTGATCAATCCATTGTTAAGAGCTGTAATTGATTCCAAATCAAGATGGTTTGTCGGCTCGTCTAATAGCAGGACATTGGCTCCATTTAACATCATTTTTGAAAGCATACAGCGAACTTTTTCTCCTCCAGAAAGGACACTTGCTTTTTTAAGTACTTCCTCGCCAGAGAATAGCATCCTTCCTAAGAATCCACGTAAAAAGCTTTCACTGTCATCCTTTGGAGAGAATTGTCGAAGCCAATCAACAAGGTTTAAATCGCTGTTTTCAAAATACTCCGAGTTATCCTTCGGAAAATAAGCTTGTGATGTTGTGATTCCCCACTTAAAAGTGCCGCTGTCCGCTTCCATTTCGCCCATTAAAATTTTGAAAAGCGTCGTTTTAGCGATTTCGTTTGTGCCAACAAGTGCTATTTTATCTCCTTTATTCATAAAGAAACTGATATTATCAAGCACCTTTACACCATCAATAGTTTTTGTTAACCCCTCAACTCTTAATAAATCATTCCCAATTTCACGGTCTGGTGTAAACCCAACGAATGGGTAACGGCGAGAAGACGGCTTAATATCATCTAATGTAATCTTGTCTAAAAGTTTTTTACGGGATGTAGCCTGCTTTGATTTAGAGGCATTTGCACTAAATCGGGCAATAAAGCTTTGTAGTTCTTTAATTTTTTCTTCTTTTTTCTTATTGGCATCAGATGCCATTCTTGATGCTAACTGGCTTGATTCATACCAGAAGTCATAGTTCCCTACATAGATTTGAATTTTACTAAAGTCCAAATCAGCAATATGGGTACATACTTTATTTAGAAAATGACGATCATGGGATACAACAATAACGGTGTTTTCAAAGTTAATTAAGAAATCTTCAAGCCATTGAATAGCTTTGATATCCAAATGGTTGGTCGGCTCGTCCAAAAGTAGGACATCAGGTCGGCCGAATAATGCCTGTGCAAGCAGGACCTTAACTTTTTCAGACCCTGTCAACTCCGCCATTTTTTTATAATGAAGATCTTCGCCAATTCCGAGACCTTTTAAAAGAATAGCAGCCTCTGGTTCAGCTTCCCATCCGTTTAATTCAGCAAATTCCCCTTCAAGTTCAGCAGCTTTCATGCCGTCTTCATCGGTGAAGTTTTCTTTCATATAAATGGCATCTTTTTCCTGCATGACTTCGTAAAGTCTTGTATGCCCCATAATAACGGTCTTTAAAACCTCAAATTCTTCGTATTCAAAATGGTTTTGTTTCAAAACGGCCATCCGTTCATTAGGTCCTAATGTAACAGTACCAGTTTGTGCTTCAATTTCACCAGATAAAATTTTTATAAAAGTAGATTTACCGGCACCATTTGCTCCGATTAAACCATAACAATTTCCTGGCGTGAATTTAATATTCACATCTTCAAATAACTTCCGGTCCCCGTATCTCAAACTTACGTTACTTACAGTAATCATAATTAAAACATCCTCCAAAACAAAATATCTATTAATTATATCATTAAAATAAGGGAAGGGCGAATTCTATTGGAATGAAGTGATGTGAAAGAAAAATTTTCTAAAAAATTTTTCCCGTTTTCACACTTTATTCATAAATTTGTTGTAGAATTGGTTTAAGAAGTTTTAAAGAAGGTGATAAGTATGGCAAAAAAACAGCTTACTGATCTCGTTAACAAATTAAAAAAAGCAGGAATAAAAGTGAGTTTAACAAAACCAAAGTCCAATTACCTTTTATCTTTACAGCAACTTAAAAAATTTCCTTCATCCGTGAATTAAATAGGAAAATAGGTAATAAAAAGCGATTAATCCCTCCAGGATTAACCGCTTTTTTTATTATAAGGCCGTGTTTAAATCTGGCTGTTGATTTGCGCTCCTGGCGCGAGCGGTTCGCGGGCGTTCCGTGGAGCCTCCTCGGCGCTAAAGCGCCTGCGGGGTCTCCCCAGCCCCGTACTCCCGCAGGAGTCTCGCGCCTTCCGCTCCAATCAACATCGTTTCAAGATAAATGGTGACATATAACCCAGTCTATTATTTAATTTCATCCATTATTTTGTTGTAAACTTCTTTTTTATTAAATTCTTTTCCCATTGGAAATTTTTCAATAAATTTATTGTTTTCATCTACTAAGTAGGTAAAGGTAGAATGAATGAATTGGCCATTCCCGGGGTCTTTATATTGAAATTGTAGTGCCCCCGTGACTTGCTTGATTTTTTGCTGTTCTTCTTTTATTTTTTGCTTGTCCCCAGTTAAGAACTGCCAGCTTTCATTATTATTAATTTCGAAACCATTCATATAACTTTTTAAGACTTTTGGTGTGTCACGATATGGGTCTATTGTGATGGTGATATATTCGATTTCCTTGCCAAATACACCGCTTTTTACTAAATCATTTTTTAAGCCAACCATTTTTTGTGTCGTAGTTGGGCAGATATCAGGACAATGGGTATAGATAAACTCAACAAGCTTTAATTTCGTTTTATCTTTACCAAAATTATAGTCTTCATTATTTTGGTTAATTAAGGTAACATTTGCTGGAATTTTAGCATTTGCATCGCGTATAAGGAAAAACGATATTCCCGCAGTAATTCCAAGGAACAGCGCTAGACCGCAAATAAGATAAATCTTTTTCATTTCGAATCCCTCCTATTAAAAGGATAAAGAAGTTCGCAGAAAAATGATATGGATAATTTGTGAACAAAAACCCATTTTTCCGAATATTAGTTGACTATCTATTCCAAGTATAGTATTATTTAGTCAAATTTTTAATTTTTATTTTGAAGGAGTATGTTTTATGTTAGGTGTCGTTCTTAACTAATCCAATCAATTGGATATTTTCATTTCACCGCGCTTGTCTGTTTTTTATAAGCAGAGAAGGCTTATTTAAGTATGGCTGGAATGAAGTTAAGAACAATGGGCAAACATACGCATACATCTTTTACCAATGATGCTGTGTACACTCGTGTAGACAGTTTTTATTTTGGATAAAATTTTGTATAAAGAAAATGAGTGTTTTTAACTCGTTTTTTTCAGCCGCAATGACATTGTTCATTGCGGCTTTTTTTTATTACAAAGGAGGCAAAAAAAGTGAATCAACACACTTTTCATACGTTAGAATTTCCACAAATAAAAGAAACAATTGCACAGTTTGCGTTAACAAAAGAAGGGAAAGAAAAGATTCTTAAGCTGGAACCATCCACTAATAAAAACCAAATTGAAGCCTGGCTAGATGAAGTTACTGAGGCGGTTCATATTTTAAAAAGAAGTGCAAGTGTGCCCATTTCTGGGATGGATGGAATGGAACAGCTTCAAAATAATCTGAATAAAGGAACTGCCTTAAGACCTGATCAACTTTCAAGGCTGTATGATTTTTTGGATTGCTGCGTCAAAATGAAAAGGTACATGAAAGATAAGGAATTTTATGCACCAAGAGTTTCAGCTTATGTCGATGCAATTGATGAATTGCCAGACCTGGCAAGCGAAATTATTCGTTGCATCCGAAACGGAAGAGTTGATGACTATGCTACAAAAGAGCTGCTAAAAATTAGAAAACAAATGGCCATTCACGAGGAACGGCTTAAAGAAAAAAGTATGCAGTTGGTCCGCTCAAATAAATACAAAACCTATTTGCAGGAAAATGTAATCAGTCAGCGAAATGGAAGATTTGTAATTCCAATAAAGAAGGAATACCGTAATAAAATAAAAGGCACCGTGCTTGATACATCGGCATCGGGTTCCACGCTTTTTATTGAACCTGAAGAAATAGCCGTTTTTCAGGATCAGCTGACATGGCTTCAAGCTGATGAAGTGAGTGAAGTGCAAAAAGTATTGTATTTTTTAACTGGATTAGTCGAAGAAAAAGCGCAGCAAATCCGCCTAGCCGTCGAAATCATGGTGCATTATGACTTTGTATTTGCCAAGGCCAAGTATTGCCGTTCAATTAATGCGGTTAAAGCGGAAGTAAATGATATAGGTGAGGTTGAAATCATTGATGCAAGGCATCCTTTACTAGGTGAAAAGGCAGTACCATTATCGTTTAGGTTAGCGCAAAATCAAAAAGCATTAGTGATCACAGGTCCGAATACCGGTGGAAAAACAGTTACCATTAAAACTGTAGGGATTTTAACTTTAATGGTACAATGTGGTCTCCATATCCCAGCAGCGGAAGGAAGTAAATTAAGTGTCTTTGAACGCATTTTAGTAGATATTGGGGACGGTCAGAGCATTACCGAAAATTTAAGCACCTTTGGTTCAAGAATCGTAAATATTATCGACATTCTTAAGGAGACCAATAGCCGAACCTTGGCACTGTTAGATGAACTTGGTTCAGGCACAGACCCAGGGGAAGGAATGGGCCTTGCGACAGCGATTTTGGAAACTCTTTATGAAAAAGGTGCTATCATCCTCGCAACCACTCATTATAGTGAAATTAAGGAATTTGCTGAAAATCACGATGGTTTTATTAATGGGTCAATGGAGTTTGACTTAAACACACTAAGCCCGACATATCGCTTAAATATTGGAAGGGGAGGGGAAAGCCAAGCGTTTGCGATTGCTTTAAAGCTGGGCATTCATCCGAAAATAATTGAAAAGGCACATAGAATTACCTATAAGGAAGAAAAAATTTATACAACTGCCATAACAGAACCATGGAAGCTTAAGGAAATTGAGAAGCAGATTATTATCAATAAATATCAGAATAGAAAAAAAGCCCCCAGAGCGGAATTGCAAATCCCTCAATATCAACAGGGTGACAATGTCAAGGTTTCACCTGCAAATGAATTTGGTATCGTTTATCAGGGGCCGGATTCCCAGGGGAATTATATAGTTCAAATTAAAGGGGAGAAAGTGTCCATAAACCACAAAAGGCTAACGCTTTATATTGCCGCAAATGAACTATATCCAGAGGATTATGACTTTGATATTATTTTTCAATCAAAAGAAAACCGGAAAAAAAGTAAAATCCTTTCGAAAAAGCACGAGGAAAATATCATTATCGATCATACCGAATAACGAAAAAAGCTAGGACTTTATATAAGTTCTAGCTTTTTTCGTTTTGCATGTGGTTTGAAATCGCTTTATAAACTGTCAAATATCGTTCAAGTTTACTTATTAACAAAAGGGTAATGGAGGTTTATGATGTTTATATAAATTATTTGTGAATTAATTCACAATAAAGGAGTCTTTCTCATGGAACTTCAACCAATGGAACAAGTGATTAATCTGGCATTAAAAAAGAAAAAAATACTTGATGAATCATTAATTAAGTATTTAATAAGAGCAGCTCTGTCTGGTATTTATATTGGATTTGGGATTATGGTATCATTTCGCTTAGGGGAGGGATTTTTTGATATCCATTCACCGGTTGCATCATTAATGACTTCCATCTTTTTTGGAATTGCCTTGGTTTTAATTATTTATGGAGGTTCAGAATTATTTACAGGTAATACAATGTATTTCACAGTGAGCACATTAAATAAACAAACCTCATGGAAGGATACACTCCAAAATTGGATTGCATGCTATACCGGAAATCTCATAGGTGCTGTTTTTTTCGCCCTGCTAGTACTGTATTCTGGGATTTTTTCATCGCTGGAAAATAGTCAGCTTTTAATGGAAACAGCGGCTCATAAAATGGAATATTCAACTATGGAGTTATTTTTCCGAGCCATCCTTTGTAACTGGGTTGTTTGTTTAGCTGTTTGGATCCCTTTGCACGTGAAAGGAGATGGAGGCAAAATTGCTGTAATGATGCTGTTAGTGTTTGCCTTTGTTGCATCTGGCTTCGAGCATAGTGTGGCCAATATGGTGACGTTTTCACTTGCCCTAATACTACCGCACCCAGAAACCATAACTCTAGGAGGTGCTTTTCATAATTTAATTCCTGTTACAATTGGAAATATTATCGGTGGAGGGCTGTTTGTAGGCGGAACTTATGTGTTTTTATCTACAACGTCAAACCAAAAACATCAGCTAAAACTTACGAAAAAAAAAACGGCAAAACCTCCATATTTAAAAAAGGCAAAAGCATAGCCTTCCAGTTCAGGAAGGCTTCCTTTTTTAAATTCTTATTCCTTTATTGATATTCTTGATGTATTGTTCGGCCAATAATTGCTTTACTTCATTGTAGCTTAACCCAGACTGTGCATTTAACCTCTTTACTTCTTCAATATCTGTACCTGCAGCAGTAAATCTTTTTGAGTTCAAAGTCATATTATTTTATACTCCTTTAGCAAAAAATTTTCTCGAAATGAAAGGTACTTTTTAGGACATACTATAAAAAAAGGAGGCGGTTCCAATTTTTTATGGTAAACGGGCAAAAGACGAAGAAATTGAAACAATCCTGGTGGATACCGAAGTCTATTCTTGTATGGACGACTCATGTATTGGCTGGATGAGAAAAGATTTTGTAACAGACGATTTACTTTGTCCAATGTGTGGCAATCAGATGTCACAGGAAATTCGTGAGCTTCCTAAAATATAATACATTTGTTTTAAAAAGACTGTCTGTTATCGGACAGTCCTTTCTTTATTATAGATTTTCGTTTTGCTGCCCAATTTCACCTTCGGCAATAATGGTATTCGCTTCCTCAAGTGCCTCATGTTCGTCCACCGAGTCTCCTGGGACATTTTTTAAGTTAGGAAAAACCGCACCAGTATTAACAGTAATGAGCTTTTCTTTTGGTGCCGTTGTGAGGTAATCTTCTTTTTTCGCCATTCGAATCAACTCCTTATGAACAGGTTTTGCTTCAGAAAATCGAATTATGCTTATTTCTTGCTTTTTAAAAAGGAATTTTTATGAAATAAAAAAACTCTCCGCCAATGGAGAGTTTTCATTTTTATTCTTCTTTTTTAGATAGACAGCGATCGCATTCCACTAAGTAAGATTCTGCTTGTTCCTCCATATGTTGACCGCATTCTGGACATTGTTTATTTGGCAAATTACGAAAAAATTCAACCGGGCTCATTAACATTGTAAACTCCTCCTTTAATAATACAGATATATTTAAAGTTTGCTTGTTGTAGTACAGTGCGGGCAAAAAAATTATTCCTCTCTTTTTGA
>NZ_JBALPP010000104.1:14149-21941 GCF_036965425.1 Neobacillus drentensis
ATTCCTCTTTTTTTGACAAACAACGATCACATTCCATTAAGTAAGATTCAGCTTGCTCCTCCATATGCTGACCACATTCTGGACATTCCTTTTTAGGTAACGTACGAAAAAATTCAACTGGATTCAATAACATTTTAAAACTCCTCCTTTATTAATACAGTTTATTAATATTCCCTTTGTTATAGTACAGTATAAACAAAAAAATAGAAAATGTGTAGACCTTTTTTAAAAAAATTTGCACTATTTTAAAAATAAGACTTTTATCACGGTTATGATTTCCTTGGATGTGTTCTGAATCATGATTATGATGAAAAAGGTTAAAATAAATTTTACTTTCTTTTTTCAGAATTAGTCCTTCCATAACTAATTTGTTTACATTACAATCATAGTAGAAATAGACTAGAATAAAGGGGGAAGCTAGTTAATGAGTGCAATGGCAGGAACGTTTCACCCTTATTTTTTTATAATTGCGATTGGCTTAACCATAATGGCTTCATATACAGCATTAGACATGTTTACCTTAATCCGTTCATCGAATCATAATAAACGACTATTGTTCCTTGGCGGGACAATTTCCATGGGCGTTGGAATATGGATTATGAATTTCATGGTGCTGATTGCTTCTGATACAAATTTGTTATCCAGTTATCATATCCCATTATCCATCCTTTCCATATTTATTGGTGTAGCTTTTACAGGGATGGCCTTTATCCCGTTTTTTAGTAGAAAGATCCAATATTACCATTTGATAATTGGGAGCTTTTTATTAGCACTTGCTGTAATTGCTATCCATGTAATTGGGATTTATGCCATGAGCGTAACGATTAAATATAATGTAGTTTTATTTATTTTTTCAGGCATATTTATTTTTGCTTCTTTTTTATTTTCTTTATCGATTCTTTTTTCTACAAAAAACAATACATTTGGAAACCTAGTCTGGTTAAAACCCATAAGTGCCATTATCATTTCTGGGGCCATTGCCGAAGGGAATATTTTGTTAAAAAAATCTTCCATTATTGCCACTGCAACTAAAGGAATTAATGTGTCCAGTACAGATAGCTCCTTTTTTATTTATTTGGTGATATTTGTATCCGTCCTTATAATCGGCGGTCTAATTGTTTCGAGTACCTTGATCAGTAAACAGCTTGCTGCTTCAGATACAAATTTAAATGACATCAAAGCAGCATTGGATGCTTCCACTATTGTAGCCATTACTGACCCATTTGGGACAATCATTTATGTTAATGATAAATTTGAAGAAATTTCTAAGTATACTAGGGATGAAATAATTGGTAAAAACCATCGGTTATTAAATTCAGGGTATCATTCAAAAGAGTTTTTTACTGACTTATGGAAGACTATTCAAGAAGGAAAGGTTTGGCGCGGGGAAATACGAAATAAAGCAAAGGATGGTTCCTTTTATTGGGTGGACACTACGATTGTCCCATTTTTAGATAGGCGGCGGAGGCCGGTCCAATATATCGCGATTCGTTCAGATATTACACAGCGCAAATTAGCAGAGAAGAGTCTTTTAGAATCAACGAAAGAAGTTCGAGATATCACCTTTGCTCTCGACCAATCATCCATCGTTGCCATTACGGATGAAAAAGGAAGAATTACTACCGTAAATGAGAAATTCTGTGAGATTTCCCAATATAATCGCGAAGAGCTACTTGGAGTGGACCATCGAATCCTCAATTCCGGATATCACTCAAAAGATTTCTTTAAGGAACTTTGGAGAACCATCGGTCAAGGAAAAGTATGGAAAGGCGAAATTTGCAATCGAGCTAAAGATGGCACACTTTACTGGGTCGATACTACGATTGTTCCATTTCTAAATAGCAAGGGAAAACCATATCAATATGTAGCCATACGAACGGATATTTCCGACCGTAAACGTGCTGAGGAGCACTTAAAAGAAACCATCAAAGAAAATAATGATATCAAATTTGCCCTTGACCAATCTTCTATTGTAGCCTTTACTGATTCTCGCGGGATCATCACTAGTGTCAACGATAAGTTCTGTGAGATTTCCCAATATAGTCGTGAAGAGATTATCGGAAAAGATCACAGAATACTTAATTCGGGCCAACATACAAAGGAGTTTTTCAAAAACCTTTGGAAAACCATTGGTGAGGGAAAGGTCTGGAAAGGTGAAATTCGTAATAAGGCTAAGGATGGAACGTATTATTGGGTGGATACAACAATAGTTCCATTTTTAAATGAACAAGGAAAACCATATCAATATTTAGCGATCCGCAATGATATTACAGAAAGAAAGAAAACAGAAGAAGTTCTTCATCGCCAGGATAAACTAGCTGCCGTGGGACAATTAGCAGCGGGAGTAGCCCATGAAATTCGTAACCCGCTGACTTCTATGAAGGGATATGCGGAATTTTTGCAGTTAGATGAGCAGGATCCTGAGCGGTTAGAGTTTTTAAATATTATTCTTGATGAAATTGAAAGGGTAAATACCATTGTTGAGGATTTTATGGTCCTGGCAAAACCAAAGGCAGTCGAATTAGAAGAAAAAAATGTTGTCCAAGTTATTAAAAATGTGGTTTCCTTACTTGAATTTGAAGCAAGAAAGAAAAATGTCCGCCTGGATTTTGACTGTAATCAAGAGATTATTCAAATTGAATGTGATGAGAACCGTTTAAAGCAGGTGTTTTTAAATTTCATTAAGAATGGAATTGAAGCAATGCCAAACGGCGGTGATTTGCACGTGAAAACGATGATACATGAAAATAATGTGCAGATTTCGATTCAGGATACGGGTGTAGGGATACCAAAGGATAAGTTAAAAAAACTTGGAGAACCATTTTACACTACAAAAAAAACTGGCAATGGTTTAGGACTGATGGTAAGCTTCAAAATAATTGAAAGTCACAAGGGCAAAGTATTTGTTGAAAGTGAACCAAATAAGGGAACAACGTTTAATATCTTATTGCCAGCTAAAACAGCTTAAAAACGAGAGAACTATTCTCTCGTTTTTTCATTTTCATTTTCTACATTCATAAAATGTACAAAATTTTTGAAAAAAAGAAATCTACAATCGTGATAAATAGACTAATATGTTTATAGAGGTATTTAGGTTTTTATGGGAGGGATACAATGGGTGAACCGAATTTTGTAAAAACGATTTGTGGGTACTGTGGTACTGGCTGTGGTTTAGTTCTCGAGGTTCAAGATAATAAAATTATGAAAATCCGCGGTGACAAGGAAGCACCAGTCAACAAAGGGCAAACATGTGTTAAGGGAGCCTTTGCCTATGAATATGTGCACGCCAAAAATAGATTATCCTCTCCGCTCATTAAGAGAGCAGGTAAGCTTGTTGAAGCAACGTGGGAAGAGGCATTTCAAATTATAGCAGATAAATTATCTTCAATTAAAACCAATTGGGGCTCTAATGCGATTAGTATGTTCGCTTGTGCAAGAAGTACAAATGAATCCAATTATATTACACAAAAATTCATGAGAACCGTCATAAATAGCAACAATATCGACGGATGTAACCGAACGTGACATGCTCCGAGCGTTGCCGGTCTGGCAACAGTTTTTGGAAGCGGTTTCCCTACCAATACACTTGAAGACTTTGACCGCGCTGAAGTATTGCTGCTAATGGGATCCAACACGACTGAGGCTCACCCAATTATTGCTAATCGTATTAAAAAGGCAGCAAAATCAGGGCTAAAAGTAATCGTGATAGACCCAAGAAAAATCGACATGGTCAAAATCGCCCATCGTCATCTTCAAATCAATGTCGGCACAGATATTGCTTTAATCAATTCGTTTATTCATGTGATCTTAAAGGAAGGACTGTACGATCCACTATTTATCGAACAATTTACTTTGGATTTTGAAAAGCTTGAAAAACAAGTAGAGCAATATACACCTGAGTATGCAGCATCCATTACAGGGCTTGAAGCTAAAGATATCGTAGAAACGGCAAGAGAGTATGCTGGTTCGAGCGGATCTATGATCGCCTATACCCTTGGTATTACTGAGCATCACTGCGGTGTTAACAATGTATTTGATATTGCCAATCTTGCATTGTTAACAGGAAATATCGGGAAACAAGGTACTGGAATTATGCCCTTAAGGGGACAAAATAATGTTCAAGGGGCAGGGGATATGGGCTGTTTGCCAAATCAACTTGCTGGTGCAATGAGCCTTACAAATGATGAGTTTCGCACTCGTTATGAAAAAGAATGGAACGTTGTGCTCAATCCTCAGGCTGGCGATACACAGACACGCACCTTTGACCGCTTAGAAATGGGGGAGTTAAAGGCATTATATATTATTGGCGAAAATCCGCTCCTTGCAGATGTGCATATGAATCATACAAAAACATTATTTGAAAAGCTTGATTTATTAATTGTTCAAGACATCTTCTTAACCGAAACTGCAAAAATGGCAGATGTGGTCTTACCAGCAAAGTCGTGGGGAGAGGTTGAAGGAACATACACGAATACAGATCGGAGAATTCAAAGGGTTCGTAAAGCGGTTGAGGCTCATCCAAATATAAAGGAAGACTGGGAAATTCTTTGCGAGCTTTCTACGTTGATGGGTTATCCAATGCATTATAACAATAGTGAAGAAATTTGGGATGAAGTCAGAAGGATTGCTTGGGAGATGTACGGCGGTATTTCTTATGAACGGCTTGAGAACGAATACAGCATCCATTACCCATGTCCTGATGAAAACCATCCTGGCACCTATATTATGCATGAAAGGTTCCATCAAACTGAACCACTTAATAAAAAATCACCATTTGTACCCGTGGATTATACGGCTCCTTTGGAATTACCAGATGAGGAATATCCGTTTATGTTAACAACTGGCAGACGATATGAATCTTATAATACACATTCTCAGACCCGTCATTATGCCGCAGGCGTAAAAATTAAACAAACTGAAGAAACCGTGGATATTCATCCAGATGACGCGAAAGCTTTAGGCATTTCTGATGGGGAGATTGTACAGGTACGCTCGCGAAGAGGAGAACTAGAGGTTAAGGCAAAGATTACGGAACAAGTTGTCCCTGGCCTAGTGTTTATGAGCTTCCACTGGAGCGAAACCCCAACGAATGTATTAACATTAAATGAATATGACCCAATCTCGGGTACAGCCGAATATAAAGCATGCGCTGTATCGATTTCAAAAATTAGCTAGTCAGTTTTGAGGAGTAGTGTGGATAAAATCTGCACTACTCTTTTATTTTTCTAATTTCAGACTATTCAGTTAGTTAGAAATATTATCGTAATATAATTGCCATGCTTGTCATTTAATTAACATCTGCCTGTTCTTTGTTTCAGAAAATTTCATGTTATTATGAGTACAAGTTAGCAACGAAAGAACATGGGAGGAACAAACAATGATAAGTAAAATAAAAACATTCATCGCAGTTGCTGCACTCTCAGGAACTGTAGGCGCTAATGTACATGCGGCAGAATTAACTGTGAAAAAAGGAGATACCCTTTGGGATCTGTCAAAAGTACATAATACATCTGTAGAAAACATTCAAAAATGGAATCACCTTTCTACTGACCTGATTCATCCAGGAGATGTATTAACGATCGCAACGGAAAAGCAATATACGGTATTAAAGGACGATACATTATGGGATATTGCACAAAAATTCCAAGTATCTGTTTCTCAAATAAAAGAATGGAATGAATTGAACACAGATTTAATTCACCCAGGTTTAAATCTAGTAATCTATCAAGGATTAACCAATCAAAATATAAATAAGCCTGAGGCTTTTAAAACAGCTGCAGCAAATAGCCAAACTGAAACTGCATCAGCTTCAGTAAGTAAACCTGTTGAAGCTAAAGAAGCTCAGGCGCCAGCTCCAGCTCCAGCTGCCCCTGCCCCTGCCCCTAAGCCAGAAGCTAAGGTAATTGAACCGGAGAAGACAAAGGAAATTACTGTTAAGGCTACAGCATATACAGCTTCCTGTGAAGGATGTTCTGGTACAACAGCAACAGGTGTTGATTTAAACGCCAACCCTAATGCAAAGGTGATTGCAGTTGACCCATCTGTCATTCCATTGGGAAGTAAAGTGTATGTAGAAGGATATGGCGTCGCCACAGCTGCTGATACAGGAGGAGCAATAAAAGGAAATCGGATAGATGTGTTTATTTCTTCTGAACAAAAAGCGATTCAATGGGGTAAAAAGCAAATAACCATTAAAATATTAGATTAATAAAAAAAGAGTGTCAGGTACCATTTGCGGTGCCTGACACTTTTTTTTATCCTACCTGTTTAGCAATCGTTTTGGCCACTGTTGCTTTTCTCTGATAGAAGAACCAGTTAAGACCAAAGGCGACTACATAAAAACCAATGAAGAAATAGAAAGCTGTTACAGGAGTACCAGTTGCATTTACAGACCATCCAAAAAGTTTAGGGATAAAGAATGATCCATAGGCAGCGAAGGCCGCTGAAAAGCCAATTACTGGTGCTGCTTCTTTAGGAATGAAAATGTTTGGAATCATTTGGAATGTAGATCCAGAGCCAATACCAGATGCAAGGAACAATACCAAGAAAGCCAATAAGAAACCTGCAAATTGTTTACCATTTAAGAAATAAATAACTCCTGCAGCGCCAATCCCCATAATTACTAATACATATGCAGTGACTTTTGCCCCGCCAAGTTTGTCGGCTAGCCAGCCGCCAACAGGTCTTGCAGCAGCGGCTACAAGCGCACCAAGGAAGGCGAGTGAGATATGTTCAGGAAATTGAGATTTTAGTAAAAGCGGAAATGCCGCAGAATACCCAATAAATGAACCAAATGTAGCAACATATAGAGCGGTCATAATCCATGTATGCTTACGTTTTACGATGACAAATTGATCTGTAACTGATTGTTTAGCGCCTGGGACATTATCCATTTTAAATAAAGCAAGGAGTGTCATTATAACGATTGGGATTACCCAGATGAATGCTGCATTTTGTAACCAAACTTCCTGACCGTTTGCTAATACTTGTTTGTCACCAACCAAAGCGAATGTTCCTGAAGTAATAATTAAAGGTGTTACGAATTGGACGACTGATACACCCATATTACCTAAACCGCCATTAATACCAAGGGCTGTTCCTTTTTCTTTCTTTGGAAAGAAAAAGCTGATATTAGCAGAAGAAGAAGAGAAGTTACCGCCGCCAAGTCCGCAAAGTGCTGCAAGCAATAGCATGATAGAGAAAGGAGTATCTGGATTTTGGACGGCAGTACCAATTCCAATTGCCGGTATAGCTAAAATGGCGGTAGATATTACTGTCCAGTTTTTTCCTCCCATTGAACCAGCTGCGAATGTATAGACAAAGCGAAGTGTTGCACCGACTAGACCAGGAATTGCGGCGAGTGTAAATAATTGTTCCTCAGTAAACTGGAAACCGATATCGTTAAGACGTACTGCAACAACTGACCAAATCTGCCAAACGATGAATGCAAGCATTAATGAAGGAATGGAGATCCAAAGGTTTCGCCTTGCATGTTTTTTTCCTTCTGCGTTCCAGAACTTTTCATCTTCTGGATTCCAATAATTAATTCGAGCCATTTTTTATTCCCCCTAAAATTCTTTTAAAATTTATCTTTGAAGTAGTTAATGTTGTTTATGTTGTTACTATAAATCAGATGGTAACATGATTTTTGTGACGTACGTCACAAAAATGGTGAAGGAATTGTGAACTGAAGAGCAATGACAAAAAGTTGTAATATTTATCCCACTATCAACCAAAAACAAATGAGAAAAAGACCCTCAAAGGAGGGTCTTCCAGACTGTCGACAAATTCG
>NZ_JBALPP010000105.1:0-808 GCF_036965425.1 Neobacillus drentensis
TGGCAGCAGGGGTTCCGGCAGCCGAGGTTCTGGCAGCAGGGGTTCTGGCAGCTAAAAGAGCATCAAGTACTAATGGAAAATGTCAAAATTCAATTTCAAATGCCATAAAAGTTGACACCGATACTGATCATCAGTATCGGTTATTTATGTGTATTAAATTGCATTCATTAAAGAAAGGAATTTTGACCCGATAAATGGTACATAAGCCTAGTAATCTACCATAGTGATATCCGCCTATATAGAAAAAAATAGGTACAAATCTATATGAATTTTTATAGATTAATGCTGATTTATACCATATCCGAGATATTCGTTTAGGTCAAGCCTCACAATGGGGACGTACAATAAAGCAAAGGACAAGAAATGAAGAAACGGAAAATTAAGATCAAAACTCTTTGAAGGGAGTAAATTAATTTTTATGTACCATCAATCGACGGTTCTCATTACCATATTTGCTTTTATACTAACAATGGTTATGATCTTTATCCGTCCAAAAAACATGAACGAAGCAATTCCGGCAGCGATAGGAGCCATCCTTGTTTTTTTAAGTGGAAGCGTTTCGACAGGAGATTTACTAGATATCAGCTCCAAGGTAACCGGAGCAGCGATTACCATTATCGCGACTATTGTCATGGCAATTGTACTTGAAAGCTTTGGCTTTTTTAACTGGACTGCAGCTCTTATGTTGAAATTATCAAAAGGGAAAGGTATTCGCTTATATTGGTTTACCTTACTGCTCTGTTTTCTAATGACGCTTTTCTTTAATAATGATGGCAGTATATTAATAACAACACCAATATTAATTTTA
>NZ_JBALPP010000105.1:814-14196 GCF_036965425.1 Neobacillus drentensis
AAAAATAAACAAAAAATACCATTCCTGTTGAGCGGTGCGTTAATTGCAACAGCATCAAGTGCACCGATTGGTGTCAGTAATATTGTGAATCTAATTGCCTTAAAAATTATTGGAATGGACCTATATCTCCAAACAGAAATGATGTTTGTGCCAGGGGTAATTGGATTACTTTTTCTTTCCTTATTATTGTTCCTAGTATTTAAGAAAGACATTCCCCGTGAGATCGGTCACCATTCCTACTGTATCCCTTTACAAAAAAACCGGCGATACCACCCATTGCAGAATAATAGAGAAGATTTATTTAATCAACAACAAAAGCTCATGATTAGAATGCTGATCTTTGTATTTTTTGTAAGAATTAGTTTATTTGCCGCATCCTTTGTTGGCATATCGGTATCCTTGGTCGCCGTACTCGGCTCAATCATTTTATTAATCTGGAGATGGGTGTATTTAAAGACCAATCCTAAGGACGTCGTCAAAAAGATTCCTTGGCATATTTTGATATTTGCTTTTAGCATGTATGTTATCATTTTTGGTTTACACAATATTGGCCTTTCAAGCTTTCTAATAAACCATTTAAAACCATTAGTCAACGGCAGTTTGTTGCATGCCAGTTTAACCATGGGATTGATAACAGCACTGCTTTCCAACATCTTTAACAATCACCCCGCATTAATGATCTCAACCTTAGCGTTAACGGATATGGGATTAAGCCCGCTCCTAATAAAAACCGTTTACCTCGCGAATATCATTGGCAGTGATGTCGGGTCGCTGATTCTTCCAATCGGAACTTTAGCAACGCTAATTTGGATGCATATCCTCAAGAAAAATAAAATTAGAATAACCTGGATGGAATATATTAAAGTGACAATCCTGGTTATTCCGCTAACGTTGGTATTCACACTTATCTGCTTGTATTTTTGGTTATTACTCGTCTTTGTACCATAATTTTTGCCAGGATTCATCGAGGGATGAGTCCTTTTTATTTTTATTTTTTAGTATTATTTTCAAATCGTTGATCCATTCTTTTCACTTTCTTTCTCCTTGAATAATAAAATAAATGGATATTCAGTGTTAAAAAGGAAGTGAATAGAGTGTGGTTAATGTCTCAATTAACCAACCAGAACTATCTCAAAAAGTATTAAATCTTTATCATCAAGTGATTCAAGAAAGTGAACAGGCATTAGAAAGGTTCTCATTGGAAGATGGGAAGCAAAATCGGGATAACTTGCTTGTCTTTTTAGCGCTTCGAAAACATCAATTACGTGAATTGTATATACCATTAGCGGCAGAAGGGCTTACACCTTTGGAATTTTCCAATTTGCACGTTTTATTTACGATGGAAAAAATATTAAACCACTTTAATGTCAAAACAGCGCCACCTGCCAGACTCTCTATTCCTACACCGATTGATGCAAAACAAATTTCAGAAAGAAAATCTGAAGAACTTTTTGGAAAAAGGGAGAAGCAGCTTCATTCTGCAATAATGGTTACTTTAGATGCCAAGATGATTTACGAGCCTGAATTGATGAAAGAATTATTATTGAACGGAATGGATATTGCCAGGATTAACTGTGCACACAATCATCAAGGGATTTGGAAACAAATCATCGAAGGATTGCGAGATGCGGAAAAAAAGTTAAAGGACGAGGGGATTTATGATCATCGCACTTGCAAAATATACATGGACATGGCAGGTCCAAAAGTGCGAATCGGAAAGCTTCAGCAAGTCGAAATATCCGTCATAAAAGGTGACATTTTACGTTTATACCTTGACCCAGAAAAGCCAGGGCACCCTGCTTCGGCTGATGGTCCTGCTGGTGTTCCCGTTACACTTGAAAAAGCGTTTCGTAATGTCAGATTAAAGGATCGGATATTTATCGATGATGGTAAAATCAAGGGAGTCGTCCAGCACATTACATCGAATTACATTGAGATTAACATTCAATCACCGGCTATTAAACCGCTTCGAATAAAGGAAGGAAAGGGGGTAAATCTGCCTGATTCACTTCCAAGCTTAAACGTTCCCGCTTTAACGGAAAAGGACCTTCATGATTTACCCTTTATTATCGGGCATGCCGACATTGTGGGAATTTCATTTGTTCATTCTCCTCTAGACTTGGAAAAACTTCGTGAGGCTATGAAAAGATATGATGGAATGCATCTTGCGGTTGTGGCAAAAATCGAAACCAAGGACGCCGTTCACCAGACAGCGAGAATTATCCTTGAGGGT
This sequence comes from Neobacillus drentensis, assembly GCF_036965425.1. Classification (GTDB taxonomy): domain Bacteria; phylum Bacillota; class Bacilli; order Bacillales; family Cytobacillaceae; genus Neobacillus; species Neobacillus drentensis_F. The sequence goes on from NZ_JBALPP010000105.1 coordinate 3,048, forward strand.
TTAAAGTTTAAAAGATTTGGTATTATGATCGCAAGAGGGGATTTAGCTGTAGAAGTAGGACCGGAAAACTTGGCCATTGTCCAGGATGAAATCCTGAAAATTTGTTCTGCTGCTTATATCCCAGCCATTTGGGCAACTGGTGTTTTAGAAAAATTAACAAAAACAGGTATTCCATCTCGTGCAGAAATGACTGATGCTTCATATGGAAAGCAAGCTGCTTGTATCATGCTAAACAAAGGTCCTTATATAATTGAGTCCTTAAAAATGCTTAGAAATATACTGCAAACAGAACAAAGTTTTTCACCAAGGTCTTACTCAAATACTTACCAAATTTTATAGTAGAAAAAAGGGTCGACACGGTACGGCTCTTTTTGTGTTATCGGGGGAATGTCTATACCCATTCTTTCCCCTTTGAATACTATTAAAATAAAAGGCAGGTGAGAAAAGTGTATTTGGTTGGCTTTTATTCGCCAAAGGCAAAGTCAGGCGTAACAGAATTATCTTTGTCTGTATTTCATTGGCTAAAAACTAACACTAATTTATCGGTTGCATTCATTTCTTATGGCTCTCTTGAAAAAGAGGATCCTTCGAATTATCTCCTCCATGAATTCTCCAAGCTAACGCTGTCGCAACAAAAACAAAAAGTAAAAAAGATGAAGAAGGAACACGATATCATCATCTATGATGCCTCCAGCCAGTTATCCGAAGGAGTATTAAAGCTTTTGCCAATTGTGGATCGGCTTTTTGTCGTCGGAGAGGAACACAAAGACTTTGCGGTGAAACTGCATCAAATCATTCAATTTAACAAAATTTTTGATAAAAGCGTTAAAAATTTCATTACCCATTTACAAGGGAATAAAACCTTCATCATCCGTGAAAATAAAGAGGACCGAGTAATTGGCTTTAATTATTCCAAGAAAGAAACCAATGATATTGGCCAAATGATTTATACTGATTATGTAACCCATTACTTAAATGAAAAATATATTGAAAAAAACGAAAAAATTTATCGAAAAATTAAAAGAATACCTAAGGAAGACTTGTTTAGAGGCCTTTATGAGCTGGGAATTGATTTCGAAAAAGCATTGCTTTTTAATAAATATGTCATTCTCCGTGAAGTATTAGGCCAGGATTACTACGAAGCACTCGAAAATCTTTTTCCCCATTTAATTAATTCCAAATTCGAAGATCTATTAGATATGTTCCAAAACGAATTGTTTTTTATTACAAAACTAAAACTCTAACATTAAACGCCATTCGAAGTGAATGGTGTTTTATTTGAATCTTATAAATTAAAAGAACCATACAAAAAAAAAGGATGCCACTAAAAGTTATACTTTTGGGGCACCCTCATTCCTATTGATGACCAAGCTGATAATATTGCTCTATAATTTCTGCTGGCACCATGCTTCCGCCGGTGGCCCAGGGGATATGAACAGCATTTTTCATTTTTTCAGTTAAATGATGTTTCTTTAAATAATCCGAACCATCTTTGCCTAATTGAATTGGACCAATCATCCCAGCTAATGCTGAAGGTTCTAAATAGATTTTCTCCGTATCCACTAAATCCTTTAATAGCTTGTACATTTGTGCATCACTAATTGTATAAATGCCGCTTAAAAACGGCTCGATGACTTTTCCGACAAATCCCGAAGGTCTGCCCACTGCTAGACCATCGGCAGCCGTAATATTATCAATTCCAACATCCTGAACAGCGATTTTATCATGTAGTCCTGTCATTAAGCCAAGTAACATACATGGAGAGTGAGTCGGTTCTGCAAAGAAACAATGGACATGATCTTGAAACACTAATTTCAAACCAAATGCGACCCCTCCTGGCCCTCCGCCGACACCACATGGAAGATAAACGAACAAGGGATGATTTTCATCGATGATCACGTCCAACTTTTCCAATTGATTTTTCAGGCGTAATGCAGCCACTGAGTAACCTAAGAAAAGATCGTGTGAGTTTTCATCATCGACAAAATAACAGAAAGGATCTGATTCTGCTTGTTTTCGTCCTTCCTCAACCGCTTTACTGTAATCCGCACTATATTCAATGACTGTGACACTTTTACTACGTAACAAATCTTTTTTCCATTGCTTTGCATCGGCGGACATATGTACCGTCACGTTAAAGCCTAACTTGGCGCTGATAATGCCAATACTCAATCCTAAATTTCCAGTAGAGCCTACAGCAATGGAAAATTGCGAGAAAAAGTTTTGAAAGTGCTCACTATCAAGGATGGAATAATCATCTTTGAGCGTTAACAATCCATGTGTTAATGCTAAAGTTTCCGCATGTTTAAGGACTTCATAAATGCCGCCTCGTGCCTTTATCGATCCTGAGAAAGGCAGGTGGCTATCACATTTTAACAGTAATTCTCCTAAAATGGTTTTGGCGTAATCACCTTCTAGGTTTTGCTTCATCGAAGGTATTCTAATTAATGGCGATTCAATAATGCCATTAGCCTCTTTCGTTCAGGGAAAACTCTGGCAATATAAGGCGCAAAACGGTTTAATCTTTCTTCTGCATCCAACACATCCTCAAAAGTGAGCGGCGACTTTTCAATTCCAGATTGAAAAGCCTCGATTTTTGGATTAAGCCAAAGCTCTTTTTTAAGCGATTTAAGGCTTTTTAATAAGAGATACTGTTCATCAGATAAATTAATCCTCTTCAAAAAATGAACCTCCACATCATTATCTTTATTTATAGTGAACGCATGCATACAGTAGTAACCACCCTCTTTTTTAGTCATATTTCTTGCGTTTTTTTGAAACTTTAACAAATAATAAATAAAAAAGGGGGAATTCATTTGAAGCAAACCAAATTAGAGCCAAAGGTTCTTTCTGTTTTAGAAGATAAAATTCAGCTAATTAAAACCCAAAAGGGAGCGATTTATTTAGTAGGACCCATTCGGCTTCCTGTTAATTTATATGGTGAAACGGTGATTTTTAAATGGTATTGCTGGCTAAATTGCGACGAAGTAACCGAGGATTTTGAAAGGATTATTGACAAACTTTCTTCAGCCAATTTAGCGGAATTCCAGCAATCCAGTGTCCTTGCCTACGGAGATTTTGAATTCGGCGATGATGCGATCATTCGGATGCATTCCATCTGTCACACTGGCGATATTTTTGGCAGTAAAAGATGCGATTGCGGGTATCAATTGAAACAATCCATGAAAATGATTGTTGAACATGGAACAGGTGCTTTATTCTATTTAGCCAACCATGAGGGAAGAGGAATTGGTCTATTCAGCAAGGCAATGGCCTATATTCTTCAGGAAAATGGCTATGATACCGTTGAAGCAAATCAAGCACTTGGGTTTGTAGATGATTCTAGAAACTACAGCGATGCCATCCAAGTTCTTAAAGCCTTACGTTCCAAGCCAGTTACCCTTATGACAAACAATCCCAAAAAATTAGATGCCTTAAAGAATTCCGGTTTACCTGTTTCAGGGAGAAGGCCATTATGGGGAGATGTATCTGAGTATAATGAAAAATACCTTCAGACAAAAATTAATCGCTCCGGTCATTTAAAAGAAGAAGAGGGGTCTTGCCCAAATGACTAGTCATGAATTCTATATGGATTTGGCCCTGCAAAATGCAAGGGCCATGAAAGGACAGACAGATCCAAATCCATTGGTCGGTTCTGTTATTGTCAATGATAACCGAGTGGTTGGAATCGGAGCCCATTTAAAGGCCGGTGAACCGCATGCGGAAATTCATGCCCTCAGGATGGCGGGCGAAAAAGCCAAGGGAGGTACCATTTATGTAACTCTGGAGCCTTGTTCCCATCATGGACGAACAGGTCCTTGTGCCGTTGCCATTGTAGAGGCAGGCCTTAAACGAGTAGTGATTGCAACACTTGATCCTAATCCCATTGTTGCCGGAAATGGTGTTAAAATTCTTGAGGATGCTGGAATTGAAGTCATAATCGGGGTTCGTGAAAAGGAATCCCAACAAATGAATGAGGTATTTAATAAATTCATTGTAAAGAAAAAGCCATTTGTAACTTTGAAATCAGGAATTACCTTGGATGGAAAAATCGCAACTCACACTTCCCACAGTAAATGGATTACTTCAGAAGAAGCCAGAAAAGATGTCCATCACCTTAGAAATGAAAATATGGCGATTCTAGTCGGTGCCAATACCGTCATTAAGGATAATCCTGAGTTGACAACAAGGATTCCAAATGGACGCAACCCAATCCGTGTCATAATGGATTCCGCATTAAAAATACCTTTAGAATCTAAAGTTGTCACCGATAAGCAGGCAGAAACATGGATTTTTACAAGTAAGAATTATGATAAGGAAAAGGAAGCGGCATTATTATCTTTAGGAATAAAAGTTTTTAAAACCAGCGGATCCAAACATGTCGATCCTAATGATGTTGTACATATACTGGGAGAAAATTTAGTTTCTTCTTTATTAATTGAGGGCGGGGGAACAATCAACGCATCTTTTTTAGAAAATCAACTCATTGATAAAGTGGTCCTTTATTTTGCACCTAAACTAATCGGCGGAAAGCATGCCCCAACCTTCTTGGAGGGGGAAGGATTTGAAAAAATGAGCGAGGCTGTCGAGCTTTCGGATGGATCCTTTACCAAAATCGGGCCGGATTTTAAATTTATCGGCTATCCGCTTTACCATATATGAGGGGTAATTAATATGAAATTCGGCTTTGATATTGACGATACGTTAATAAATTTAAGGGAGCACGCTTTCCATCTTTATAATAAAAAATTGAATCAGAAGGTACCGATTGACCATTTCCACGAACTGAAAAGAGTTGAGATCCATGAGCCTTTTGGGTTAACGGATGAACAGGGGAAGGAAATGTGGAAGCGATCATTGGAAGAAATTTATTTTACCTCCTGCCCGCCTTATCCTGAAGCGGTTGAAACGCTGCAGCAACTTGATAAACAAGGGCATGAGATCTATTACATTACCTCAAGGCCAAAGGGGTACAGGGACCAGACAATGGAATGGATGAAGGAAAGGGGCTTTCCCATCCGTGATAACCGTTTTTTTTACGGCATGCAGGATCATGAAAAAGTGGACATCATCAAAAATTTAAAACTGGATTATTACTTCGATGATAAGCCGGCGGTTCTAAATACACTACTTCAAGAATCAACAAAGCTGTATGTAAGAGATCAATCCTATAATCGAGATTTGGATTTACCGCGAATTGTAAATTGGTCAGATTTCTCTAATGTTTTAGAGTGCGAATTAGAAAAAAGGGAAGTTTAATATTAACAGCCTGTTCCATATGGAACAGGCTATTTTTCTCTAAACCCATTGATGAGGTGAACAAATGACAATTGTACGTCTCGGTTATGTAGCTATGAGCATGGAACTGAAAAACGCTTCTCCTTCCAAAACAATGACATTCGCTCAATTCCAGAAAATTGATGATCGGGAGGCTGCAATTCGCAAATTAGAGCGAATATCACTTGAAAATTTGCATAATACTTTACGGATCCTTAAGCATAATGCCGCTTCAGACATTCATTTTTATCGGTTAACCTCTCGATTAATCCCTTTAGCCAATCATGAAGAACTGCTTGATTGGGATTATATGAAACCACTAAAAAGAAGTTTGCATGAAGTTGGTGATTTTGTCAGAAAGCATAGGATGAGAGTTGATTTCCATCCAGATCATTTTGTTTTACTTAATTCCCAGCAGGACAACATCTTAAAGAATTCAATCAAGACCTTAAAGCTGCATTATTTATTATTAAAGGGGATGGGGATTGACCCAACTCACCGCTGCGTTATGCATGTTGGCGGGAACTATAAAGAAACCGAAACATCACTGGAACGTTTTGTTGATAATTGGATGTCCGTACCTAGATCGATTCAAAAAATGATCATGCTTGAAAATGATGATACTTCCTTTACCCTTGAAGATACTCTTTATTTATGTGAAAAATTAGATATACCGCTCGTTTTCGATTATCATCATCACCTTGCCCATCATGAGAATCCAAACTGGGAGGTGAATTGGGAGCGGATCCTTCATACATGGAAGTATTCTCCGCTACCGATAAAAATGCATATTTCAAGTCCAAAAAGCCAAAAAGAATTTCGTCACCATTCGGATTATGTTGACAATAAAATGTTCTTTGATTTCTTAAAAGAAATAAAAGGGAGCATCAAACAAATTTATTGTATGATTGAAGCTAAAAGAAAAGATGAGGCTCTTTTTCATTTAATGGAGGAAATAAGAGCTCGAGGGGATGTTGACATCATTGATGGCTCTTCTTTTCTGTTGAAATAGGCAAAAAAACAATTGTGTTCGTAATTATATAAATGAAAGCTTGGCATTCGCCAAGCTTTATTCTCTTCTTAATACTTTTTTAATTAATATCCCTATAAAAACCCCAGGGATCACACATAACATCGGAAACCAGACTGTTCCCAGCAGCATCCCGGATACCTTTATTTTCGCTGAAAGCATCAGCCCCACAGTGACAAAATAGGCTGAAAGCACAAATGGCAGAAATGAATAAGGTTCTTTGTCTCCACCTGCATCTTTATATGCATCCCACATGGCAAAAAAATAAACACAAGGATAAAACATCAGCCATTGGAATTCAGTGCGAAGAAATGTTTTTTCAATTTCCCCATTAAAACTAAGCATGATTACTTCGTTAAAATGTGAGCGGTTGTTTATCATAAATTCTAAAAAGATAAAGAGAATACCTTTTACATACTTCCCATTAAGCAATTGACCAAAACCTGGGAAAGCAATGCTCCATAATAATTTTTCTTTTGGATTCACATTTGTTTTACCTCAATTAGATGATAATTTTTTTCTATCCACGGCATGCGGAGGTTGTTCCATCCAGCCTTTTTCAACAAAAATTTTTGCTGCCTCTTCAACAAATTGTGCAATTTTCATTAACGACTTGGAATACATTAGTCCAATATCATGTCTTCCGTTAACTGCAGCTGAATTACCAAATGCTCTTATTTTCATGGAAAACATATCCATTTTATGGAATAGCATTAATTTATCTGAAAATGGTGAATAAGTTGATGCTGTCACCAAATCGTCTAAAAAAGAAGGGGCAGGTAAATTTTCATGATGTAGCTTTTGCATATAGTGTTCGACGCTTAATGAGGTCATATCTCTGCCCCACTCAAACAATTTTCGAATCTTTTCATCCTTTACCACTTGTGCAAATGACAGAATGAGTGCCTTGCTTGTTACATTATTTTCAATATTGTCGTAAAGGTGAGCAATTTCTAATGCATGTAGTGAACGCACATGACCCAAGAAACCATTTAAAAAGTCCTTATGAACAAATTCCACCTTTTCAGGTATTGGAATTAAAGGAGGTTTCATAATAAATCCCTTATTCATTAATATTTCATTGATCTGCTCCATTAAGTCCATTGTGGCATCCATACAGTACCTAAAGAATTCTTTAACATCCTTTCTAATGACAAGAGGAATTGCAACGTTATAGATACTCATACCTGCTTTTCCAGCGTATTTCAGATAATGAACAAAGTACTGATCTTGAAATAAACGTGGAGCTCCTAGGTTAACGTCCTCATCCCCAAAACCTTTAGGAATAGGGTAGTTCTCCTTTTCAAAAATTCCTTTCGTTGTATTCATAAATTCTAGGCTTAGCTTTAATGCATTTTCTAATAACGTTTTAATATCCTTATCTTCCACATGTTGGAGATAATAACTTAAAATGCATGTTGACATGCTGTTTCCCATATAGGTAGCCCATAGTTTCCCCATTTCTGCAGAAGTTAAATTTTCACTAGTCTCTTCTTTGTATGAACCTAATTTAATTGGCTTAATCGTTTTCATGGATACTCCCCTTCATGCACGCTTTAGGATAGTATTCTCTTCAGATTGTATTATACTCGGCAGTAAAACCTCTTCAACAGGGAAGAGGTTCATTAACTGAGATTTGAAATTATCAAATGGTTTTATACTGTAATCTCTTGTGGCGGTTCACCATGAAGATTTAGAAGCCGGACAGTTTCAGGCACGATTTGAAGAAACACATAGTTCGGATCTTCTGGGCCTTCGAACCATTGATTGAATGATTCATCCCAATATTGCTTTTTTAGATTTTGTGAGTCATTAATGCTTGACGTTCCAATGATTTCTACATAGGCGTCGCTTTGTCCATTCTTTTCATAACCTAATAAGACAGAGACGGATGAGTTCTTCTCTATTTCTTCAATTTTTTCAGTATCCTTTTTTGTAGGTGTATACAGGGTAAGGTCATCATTGTAGAACGTCATATAGCGTGAATGGGGCTTATTATTTTCAACTGATGAGAGGACACCGGTTTTGTGATCAGAGATAATTTTGATAACCTTTTCTTTTAAATTTTGATCGTTCATTGATTCTGCTCCTTTTTTAAAAGTCAATATTAATTTCTTCATAATTAACTAACCTATACTAATCGATGGTTAATTTCCATTATCAAGAAAACATAATATTAGCTGCGAAAAGGGAAAATTTTAATAATGAGTTACAAATGGTTAATTGCGAAGAAGAAAAGGTGATGGAATGGAAAACCAAAATTACCATGCTGGTGATATCGTTTATGTTTTTTACCGAAATCCCCATACGCAGGATGTTGCAAACATTCAAGCAGCAGCGGTTGTCAATAATCCTGAACAGCCTAATGAATTGGCGTTATTTTTGTACGAAACCTATTACCCGCTCTCCAATGATATGGCGGTATATTCTACTGAAGAAGAGGCAAATCAAGCCTTTGAATACTATTATGGCAGTGCGTCAGATGGGAGGTTGGAATGAATAACCCTTTCACACCTAAATTGGTTTATTTTGAACCAGATGCATTGGACTATCCATTAGGACAAGAACTTCTAGAAAAGTTTCAAAAGATGGATGTCGAAATCCGTTATACCACATCCCATAATCAAGTTAGAAATTTGCCCGGTGACAATGATTTCCAAAGATATCGAGTTGCTAAGTCAACACTGGTGGTTGGTATTAGAAAAACACTGAAATTCGATACTTCTAAGCCTTCGGCTGAGTATGCCATTCCATTTGCGACTGGGTGTATGGGGCATTGTCATTATTGTTATTTACAAACAACAATGGGCAGTAAACCATATATCCGTACATACGTGAATGTCGAGGAGATTCTGGAAGCTGCCGATAAATACATGGAGGAGCGGGCTCCGGAGACGACTAGGTTTGAAGCCTCCTGTACGTCCGATATTGTGGGGATTGATCACTTAACCCATACGTTAAAAAGAGCTATTGAGCATTTTGGTAAATCAGAACTTGGAAAACTTAGATTTGTAACTAAGTTTCATCATGTGGATCATCTCCTTGATGCGCAACATAATGGGAAAACAAGATTTCGATTTAGTGTTAACGCCGATTATGTCATTAAGAACTTTGAGCCAGGGACCTCGCCATTGGAGAAAAGGATTGAGGCGGCAGGAAAAGTCGCAAGAGCAGGGTACCCGCTTGGGTTTATCGTTGCTCCCATTTACCTGCATGAGGGGTGGGAGGAAGGGTATAAACATATGTTTGAACGTTTGCAAGCAGAATTGCCTTCGGAGGCTAAGGAGGACCTAACCTTCGAATTTATTCAACACCGTTTTACCAAACCGGCTAAAAAAGTAATTGAAAAAAACTATCCGATGACAAAATTAGAATTGGATGAAGAAAAACGAAGATATAAATGGGGGAAATATGGAATTGGCAAATACATTTATCAAAAAGAAGAAGAAGAAGATTTAAAAACTCATCTTTACGGATATATGGAAAAGTTTTTCCCAAATGCAAAATTAGAATATTTCACATAAATGGTAGTATCTTTAAGAAATTTAAAACACCTAGAATAAGCATAGATGTATCCTTTGAGGCAACACTAAAAATGGTGAATTGACACCATTATCTAACTTCGATGTAGGGGGATTATCCATGAATATTCGTGAAGGTTTAATACCAACTGCATTAGGCTCAGCTGTAACCGCGACTGGGTATGCTTTAAAACAAAAACGTGGGACAAATAAAATGATTGCCAATACCGTTTTTGGTTTCGGATTAGCTCACATCGTTTTGGGAGTATATGACCTTATCGAACATCGTCGTTAGTAAATAGAAGGATGGGCAATAGAGACATGCTCACCTTCTTCAACTTTGGAGGTAGGTATTTATGTCAAATCAACAACCAAACAGAAATGAGAATCAAAAAGGCAAATACCAACAGGGTTCAGGGACTAAATATCATAAAGAGCATGCGGGCAGTGTCCCTGGATATGGAAACAATCAAGTGGATCAAGTTCAAAAGAGTTAATATAGTTTTGATTGGTTAAATGGTAATTGCGAGGTCTGGGAACATATTTCCCAGACCATTTTCAATGTTGTACTTCCTGGATGTAAGATATATTTTTCCATAAAAATGGAAGTTTATTCAGTTAACTATAAAACAAATTCTTTCTGCGAACCGATAACTTTAGAATCATTTAATTAATATTGGGAAGGATATTTATGTGCTTTAAGAAAGGTGGCACTTTAAATGAATTCATTTTCCTATCTACTAAGGAGGGCAACAATGGGAATTTTAAGTGGAAATCCTAAAGAGGAACCATTACACTACGGTGAAGCGTTTGACCTTTGGGCATCATTATTGGCAGGAAATGGTATGATTGCAGGATATCAAACCATGATTAACCATGCAGGTGATGATGATTTAAAAAAATTATTACTAGAAGCAGTTGATAATTGCCAGCATGATAAGAAACAAGTGGAAGAACTCTTAAAAGAAAATGGTATTGGTTTACCGCCGGCAGCACCGGAGCCGCCAGAGGCATGTTTGGAGGATATTCCGGTTGGGGCTAGAATCCCAGATCCAGCTATTGCCGCAACACTTTCAGCAGATATTGCTGCAGGACTTGTACTTTGCAGCCAAGTGATTGGGAAATCTATTAGGGAAGACGTAGCCATGTTATATCTACAAATGCACAACCAAAAGGCTGCACTAGGGGCAAAAGTACTCCGTCTAAATAAGGAGAAAGGCTGGCTAATCCCGCCGCCATTGCATTTAAATAAGCACGGTGATTGTTAACAATTAAAAGCCTGTTCCTAAGAAAGGAACAGGCTTCAGAGTGTAGACAAAAG
>NZ_JBALPP010000106.1:0-67376 GCF_036965425.1 Neobacillus drentensis
GTCAGGCACCATGTGAAATTTTCACATGGTGCCTGACACCCTAGGATTAGATTGCTTTTTCAGTTAAGTAGAAAAGCCCGCCATTGATGAAGGAAATGTTTATTTTAGGTTCGTATTGCTCCTTTAATGCCTGTTTTTCTGTTTCGTAGCTGTCGTTTTCTTCCTCAGCATCTTCATAGAAATGGTCTAAAAGACGTAAATCCTGCTCCCAGCGCTTTCTCGCGTCATCTGCCCAAGAATGGTCATCACCCTCAATCATCGATTTAAGGTAATTTTCAATTCTTGACATCCCGCTTTTCGGCTTTACTAATGGTGATAGGGTAAAAGAGTAATCCGGTATTTTAGGTGTCAGCGATATTTTCTGAAGCCGATCATGGAAATCCTCCACCATTTGCCCATTAATCAGCTGTAAGCCAATAGACTTAAAAATATCTCGTTTCCGATCACATTGGTAAGAAATTTTAACATTCATACAGAGCCAGGGCATTAATGGAGTTTGGCTGCTGCCATGTTGATGGTTTTCATAAAGCCGTATGTAACTGGCTAAATTTCTCGTTGATTCAAATATTTGGTGGAGCCGAGGCGAGCCGAAATGAATAATCTCCCCTCTCATATTTTCAGGTGCCGCTTTTTGATTAGTAATAAACGTCAGCTTCATCGGATTCGGAATGCCGCCCGTTTTTTCTAAATAATGCCAGTAAAAAGGGCGATTCATTAGGGCTTTATCAAGTTCAATCGTCAACTGAACCGTTAAATATCCCGGCTTATTTTCGACAATCGGACAATCATTGGCTTTAAAATAATTCAAAAGAAAACTATGAATTTCCTGCTGCTGCATGTGAATCTCCTTTCTTCATACTTTCTGCAAATTCAATCATAGATGATAAATTTTCCATTTTGATCCGCATTTCACCCTCTGAAGCGGACTGGCCAAATATATCAATTAAATGATCCTCAATATTGCCGAATTCCAGTTTCGTGAGAATATCATCGAGCTCGCCGATAACCTTCTCAAACAAATGAATTTTTTCATACAATAGCTTGAGAATATGCTCCTCGACCGTGTTTTTTATCGCAAAATTGTAGATCATGACATCTTTTTCCTGCCCAAGGCGATGAATCCGTCCAATCCGCTGCTCCAGTCTCATCGGGTTCCATGGCAAATCAAAGTTAATGATATGATTACAGAATTGCAGGTTAATTCCTTCACCGCCTGCTTCCGTTGCAATTAGCACCTGGGCGTGCTTTTGAAACAATTCACGCATCCAGTCTTTTTTACCGCGCTTAAACCCGCCGCGAAAAGGAACAGAAGAGATTCCATGCTGCTTTAAATACCATTGCAAATACAACTGGGTTGCTCGGTATTCCGTGAAAATAATGACTTTGTCATTCACTTTTTGAATTAACTCGAGAGCCTTTTCTGCCTTTGAATTTTGCTGAACTGCTTCCACCTTTTTAATCAAATATTGGATTTGTTCTTCAAAAGCCTGTGTAGGATTTTCTTTTTTCTGCAGCATATTTTTTAATGTGTAAAAAACAGCTTCTCTGCTGCTGCAAGCTTCGCGCTGCAGGGTCATGACCGAGAAAGCACTGGTCTGGAGCCAGTCACCTTCGCTTTTTAGGTCTGTTATCGACATGTACAGCTCTTTTTCCGGTTGTGTAAATTCGATAGGAATTGTTTCAACATGTCGTTTCGTCCATTCAATTCCCGTATCTGCACGGCGGTTTCGAATCATCACTTTATTGACGAGCTCTTTTAAATGCTCGTCATCATTTAAGGATCGAGAATCGCGTTTGTATTTTTCATAGAATGCGGTTTCACTGCCTAAATGACCTGGTTTAAGGAGCGAAACAAGGTTAAAAATTTCCTCGATTCTATTTTGAATAGGAGTGGCCGTCAACAATAAACAAAATTTCTTTTTTAGATTTTGAACAAATTCATAGTTTTTCGTTTTATTATTTTTCAATTTATGGGCTTCATCGATAATGATAAGGTCATAATCCTGTTGATAAATAATGTCCCGGTGCGGATTCCGCTTCGCTGTATCAATCGAAGAAACCACCACATCGCACTGCTCCCATACATAGCTTTTCCTTTGGGTGATGGCTGGGATAAAAAACTTGCTATTCAGTTCAATGGCCCATTGGGTTACTAATGAAGCGGGAACAAGGATCAATACTTTTTTTACCAGTCCACGAATCATGTATTCTTTTAAAATCAAGCCGGCTTCAATCGTCTTACCCAGTCCGACTTCATCGGCAAGAATCGCCTTGCCATTCATGTTTTCAATTACTTGCTTAGCGGTTTCAAGCTGGTGAGGAAGCGGTGTTAAATTAGCCAGATGATTCGGTGCCTGAAGGCCCTCAAATTCAGGGATGACAAGGTGTTTTTCAACCCCAATAGCCAGTTTAAAAAGCTCCCAATTTCCCCAAGGACCATCGTTGTCAATTCTATGCAAAAAATCATCCTGCCAAGAGGAATCAAATTCAATTTCAACAGACATCGTTTCAGCTCCTGTTCCTGCAAAAGTTCCTTACAAAAGTTATTGCTCAATGTAATGTTTTAATGGTAGGATGATAATAGCTTTGAAAGTTTTAAATATTTTAATAAGGTAATTTATTTTAGAAGTATAATTAGTATGACCAAAATGGAAAATTTTATAAATGCGAATGATAACAAGGGGAGAGACTACTTTGTAGCGCCGAAGGAGCAAGCAGACCATGTGAATCTCTCAGGCAAAAGAACTCTTGTTTGACGCGGCTCTGGAGAGTGCTGTATAGATTGGGCAGCCACCAAAGGGGAAAGCCATTCTTAGGTTAAACTTTCAGGTGCAAGGACAGAGACCTTCTTTCGTTTTAAGGGAGGTCTCTGTCCTTTTTTATGTTTTCCTTTGTCAAAATACTTTTTTAAATGCGAAATCAGAATAATATTTTTCCTGATTTTGTTAATGGGTTAATCTCTGTTAAAGAGTCAATTTTTACGAATAATGAACATGTAAAAGATTGAAGGGGGATCTATGATGACTGAATTGAAACGTACTCCGCTGTTTGACGTTTATAAGGAATACGGCGGTAAAACGATTGATTTCGGAGGCTGGGAACTGCCTGTCCAGTTTTCAAGCATTAAGGAAGAGCATGAAGCCGTAAGAACAAAGGCTGGATTATTCGATGTTTCCCATATGGGGGAAGTAGAAGTAAAAGGTGTTGACAGCTTAAATTATTTACAAAAAATGATGACAAACGATATTTCAAAAATTAAAAACGGCGGAGCCCAGTACACAGCAATGTGCTATGAAAATGGCGGTACAGTTGATGACCTGCTCGTCTATAAAATCGAAGATAATCACTATTTATTGGTTGTGAATGCATCCAATATTGAAAAGGACTATAAATGGCTTGAAGAACATTTAGAGGGCGATGTCAGCCTTGAAAACCTTTCTGAAAAAACGGCACAGCTTGCCGTTCAGGGACCTCTCGCTGAAAAGGTACTGCAAAAGCTTACGGATACTGATTTAAGTGGTGTTGGCTTTTTCAAATTCCAGCAGGAAGTGCTCATAAATGGAAAAAAGGCGCTAGTATCTAGAACCGGCTATACCGGTGAAGATGGCTTTGAGGTTTATTGTGATTCTGCAGAAGCCGCACTGCTTTGGAAAGAAATTTTAAAAGCAGGAGAAGAAGAAGGAATTCTCCCATGTGGATTAGGAGCGCGCGATACTCTTCGTTTCGAAGCGGTGTTAGCACTCTACGGCCAAGAGTTATCGGCGGAAATTTCTCCGCTGGAAGCCGGTATTGGGTTTGCGGTGAAATTGACTAAAGAAACAGATTTCATCGGGAAAGAAGCATTAAAGCAGCAAAAAGAAAACGGTCTTCCACGAAAATTGGTTGGTATCGAAATGATTGACCGTGGAATTCCGCGTCACGGCTATCCAGTCTATAAAGGTGAAGAAATAATCGGAGAGGTTACGACTGGAACTCAGTCTCCAACCTTAAAGAAGAATATTGGTCTTGCCTTAATTAAGACTGAATTTGCTGGTCTTGAATCAGAGGTAGAAGTGGAAATTCGCGGTAAACGCCTGAAAGCTACAGTAGTTCCAACACCTTTTTATAAAAAAGAAAAGAAATAACAGAAGGGAGCTAGGTTTATGAAACATCGTTATTTACCAATGACTGAACAAGATAAGAAGGCTATGCTTGAAACGATTGGTGTTTCCTCCGTTGATGAGCTGTTTAGTGATATCCCTGAAAAAGTGAGATTTAAAGGTGAATATAATATAAAAGCAGCAAAATCAGAAACGGCATTAATGAAAGAACTATTTAATATGGCAAGCCGTAATGCAGACCTAAAAAGAAATGTTTCTTTCTTAGGTGCCGGCGTTTATGATCATTACATGCCTGTAATTGTAGACCATGTCATTTCTCGGTCAGAATTTTATACAGCCTATACACCATATCAGCCAGAGATTTCACAAGGTGAACTTCAAGCCATTTTTGAATTCCAAACAATGATATGTGAATTAACAGGAATGGATGTAGCTAACTCTTCGATGTATGATGGTGGAACAGCTCTTGCAGAAGCCGCGATGCTAAGTGCGGGTCATACAAAACGCAAGACGATTGTTGTATCAAGTGCGGTACATCCAGAGTCCCGTGAAGTATTAAAGACCTATGCAAAGGGTCAATATCTTGACGTTGTAGAAGTTCCTGTAAAAGACGGTGTCACTGATGTTGAGGCTTTAAAAGGATTGGTGAATTCAGAAGTTGCTGCTGTTATTGTCCAATATCCAAACTTTTTCGGCAGAATCGAACCTTTAAAAGAACTTGAAGAAATCATTCATGAACATAAAGCGATGTTTGTTGTTTCAAGCAATCCATTATCACTAGGAGTTTTGACACCTCCAGGGAAATTCGGTGCGGATATCGTGATCGGCGATGCACAGCCGTTCGGAATTCCAACTGCCTTTGGCGGACCACACTGCGGATTTTTTGCTGTAACAACTAAATTGATGCGTAAAGTACCAGGACGTCTCGTTGGTCAGACAATCGATGACCAAGGCCGCCGCGGTTTTGTATTAACCCTTCAGGCACGTGAACAGCATATCCGTCGTGATAAAGCGACTTCCAACATTTGTTCGAACCAGGCGCTAAATGCACTTGCTGCGTCGGTTGCCATGACGGCTCTTGGTAAAAAAGGCGTTCGAGAAATGGCAGCATCCAACTTACAGAAGGCGCACTATGCGAAAAATGCCTTTAAAGAAGCAGGGGTTGAAGTTGTTTTCGATGGCCATTCATTTAACGAATTTGTGGTCAAATTAAATAAGCCTGTTAAAGAAGTCAATCAACAGCTCTTACAAAAAGGAATCATTGGCGGTTATGATTTAGGCCGTGATTATCCTGAGTTGTCTAACCATATGCTTATTGCGGTTACGGAGCAAAGAACGAAGGAAGAAATTGATACACTAGTGAAAGAATTGGGGGATTTGCATGCATAATCAAGATCAAGCGCTCATTTTTGAACTAAGCACACCCGGACGAATTGGTTACAGCCTTCCGGAAATGGATGTTCCGGAAGCAGATCTAAATGGTCTTCTCCCAGAAGGATACTTACGTGTTGATGAACCGGAGCTTCCTGAAGTAGCTGAGCTTGATATCATGCGCCATTATACTGCCCTTTCAAGAAGAAATCACGGGGTAGATTCTGGCTTTTATCCGCTCGGCTCTTGTACTATGAAATATAATCCAAAAATCAATGAAAATGTTGCCCGCTTTAACGGTTTTGCCCATGTGCATCCATTGCAAGACGAAAGCTCTGTCCAAGGCGCATTAGAGCTTTTGTATGACTTGCAGGAGCATTTAATTGAAATTACTGGAATGGACGAAGTAACCCTTCAGCCGGCTGCAGGCGCCCATGGTGAATGGACAGGATTAATGATGATCCGTGCTTATCATGAAGCGAATGGGGATTTGAAGCGTACGAAAGTAATCGTTCCTGACTCAGCGCACGGTACCAACCCGGCCTCAGCCACAGTCGCAGGTCTTGAGACGATTACCGTTAAGTCGAATGAAAATGGTCTTGTTGACCTTGAGGATCTAAGAAGAGTTGTTGGTGAAGATACGGCTGCTTTAATGTTGACCAACCCAAATACACTAGGACTATTTGAAGAAAATATCCTTGAAATGGCTAAGATTGTGCACGAAGCTGGTGGTAAGCTTTACTATGACGGCGCGAACTTAAACGCGGTTTTATCTAAAGCAAGACCAGGAGACATGGGCTTTGACGTTGTTCACTTAAATCTTCATAAGACCTTTACCGGTCCTCACGGAGGCGGCGGACCAGGTTCTGGTCCTGTTGGGGTTAAGGCTGACTTAATTCCGTTCCTGCCAAAACCAGTGATCGCGAAACGCGGTGAAGAGTATGTTCTTGATTATGACCGTCCACAATCAATCGGACGTGTAAAGCCATATTACGGAAACTTCGGCATTAATGTTCGTGCCTATACTTATATCCGTTCCATGGGTCCAGACGGCTTAAAGGCGGTAACAGAATATGCAGTTCTAAATGCGAACTACATGATGAGAAGACTTGCTGAATATTATGATCTTCCGTTCGATAGACATTGTAAACATGAATTTGTCTTAAGCGGCCGCCGTCAGAAGAAGTTAGGCGTGCGTACCCTTGATATTGCGAAGCGCCTGCTTGATTTCGGCTACCATCCGCCAACCATTTACTTCCCGTTAAATGTGGAAGAGTGTATTATGATTGAGCCGACAGAAACTGAATCAAAGGAAACCTTGGATTCTTTCGTCGATATCATGATCCAAATTGCCAAAGAAGCAGAAGAAAACCCAGAGGTTGTTCAAGAGGCGCCGCACACAACTGTGGTCGGTCGTCTGGACGAAACTACTGCTGCTCGGAAACCAGTATTAAAATACCAAAAGGCATAATAAGTTTAGGGATGATTCGTTTGTGAATCATCCCTTTTTGTTGGAAAAAAAGTTTAAATGTCCAAAGTCCACTAATATATGTCCAAAGCGGTCTGGAAATTGTCCAAACATCATTTAAAATTGTCCAATAAGGCTTGAAAAATGTCCAATACGCATAAACTATTGTCCAATCCACCGACATACATAAAAAAGGCACCGGAAACTGCTTCCGGAGCCCTCAAACTTATTTCTTCGCTTTTACTTTTCCAGACCATTTTTTAAATCCGCCTTGCAGTTGAGTTAGGTCTTTATAGCCTTTACGGTGTAAAAATTGGGCTGCACGTGCGCTGCGCATGCCGCTTTGGCAATAAAGATAAACTGGCATGTCAGGTCGAATTTCTTTCATGCGCATTCTCATTTGAGACATTGGGATATTACGTGCGCCTAGAATATGACCGCCTTCGAACTCGTTCGGTTCACGAACATCTATTAGCTGTGCCTTACGATACCCTGAACGAAAATCTTCTTCAGTTATCGTTTTGACAATCCTTTTTTGGTAGAAATACGTGAAAACGGAGTAAATAATAACTGCTGCGATAACGACTAATAAGAAATAAAGTGAATTCAATTCCTTTTTGCTCCTTTCAAGCTTTGCTGCACTAGTATTTATTATATAAGCCAAACCCGGAAAGATAAAGATGAATGGAAAAAATTCTTTAAAGAGTCCCTAAATATATTATAGCAGAATCATCTCATTTTGAATTCCTATCAGATTTTGGTAGACTTAATATCGAAATAATTTTACAAAAATGGGGTTTTTGCATGGAAAAAGAAGTTTGGCGTTTCATAGATACGGGAAATAGTTCACCATCTTTTAATATGGCATTAGACGAGGCACTTCTTGACTGGCACAGCGAAGGAAAATTTCCGCCGGTCATTCGCTTCTATGGCTGGAACCCTCCAACTCTATCTGTTGGTTACTTTCAAAAAGTAGAAAAAGAAATCGATATGGAGGCAGTTAGAGCACATCAGTTAGGCTTTGTCAGAAGGCCGACGGGCGGACGCGGCGTCCTACATGAGCATGAGCTTACATATAGTGTAATCGTATCAGAAGACCATCCAGAGATGCCGAAAACGGTCACAGAGGCTTACCGAGTGATTTCAGAAGGCATTTTAAAAGGTTTCCACCATTTAGGGTTAGAAGCCTATTTTGCTGTTCCAAAAACGGCAGAAGAACGGGATGCCCTTAAAAATCCTCGCTCTGCAGTCTGCTTTGATGCTCCGAGCTGGTATGAGCTTGTAGTGGAAGGCAGGAAGGTGGCAGGCAGTGCGCAAACAAGGCAGAAGGGAGTCATTCTCCAGCACGGCTCCATTTTATTGGATTTAGATGAAGATAAGCTGTTTAGCTTATTCAAGTATCCAAACGACCGTGTAAAGGAACGGATGAAGAAGGCCTTTAAAGATAAAGCCGTCGCGATTAATGCGATTAGTCCAAGAAGAATAACGCTGGAAGAGGCCAAGGATGCTTTTTACAGTGGCTTTGCGGAAGGACTGAACGTAGAGCTTGAACCATATCAGTTAACAGAAGAAGAGCTTGCTTATGTTGAAAAAATTGCAAAAGAACGCTATGAGAATGATGAGTGGAATTTTAAAAGATAAAAAAAGGCGAAATTTTTCGCCTTTTTTTATTATACAGAGACGACTTCTTCAATTGCCTTTATATATTTCTCATACCAAATTTTCCATACGTCTTTTCGAGACTCAATTGTCCGTCCATCGAGCAGGGCATCGATGACATCTAAGCATACATGCCATCCAGCAAGGTCACGAGGAGTATGGTCGGTAATCTTAGTTAATTTTTCATTCAGGACTAATTTGCAGCCATCAATCTTGGGATAAAGTTCAAACCGAACTAGATCCTCTGCCCAGGTATATTCCAATATGGATTGCATTTTTAACTCTGTAATCGTCATCTCGATAAAGGTGCCATTGCCCATATTAAATTTTATAACACCGCCCTCGCGAAGCTCATCTACTCGAAGCTCTGGGAACCATTTTGGCAGCTTTTCATTGTCCGTTAAATATGACCATACATCTTCCGCCGAATGGTTTAAATGACGTTCGAATTTAGCGATATAGCCGTTTCCGTCCTTTTTTATTTCTGCAAGCATTTTATGCCCCTCCCAATAATCTATTAGTTTATAATATCATTTTGGACAAAGCTGATAAATTTGTATGACTGTTTTTGGATAAAAAATAAATCTCAAACCGCAAAATATGTTAAAAATTGCAGTTTTTTGCCGAAAAACCATAGAAATCTTTATTTTACTCAAAAATCTAGTGTATTTTAAGTTTGACAAAATAATTGTTTTTTGCCTATTCTACAATATGTAGTAGTGTCGAAAATATTTTCGGTACCATATATTGAGTTTTAGTTGATTTGTTTTGTAATTCTATGTTAACTTATGTTTATTAAGACAACTAGATATAGCATAACTTTCTAGAATCTAACACAATATACAGAATTTATAAATTGAAGGAGTTGTTTTCATGTCTATTGTTTTTAGACAAAAAATGAATATCGATTTTGAGAGGTTGAATGAGGACATCCGCTTGTTTCCCCAGGTGCACCCAGTAACCCCGGATATGAAAATAACCCACAAGGGCGTTTCGCGATTGGTCATGTTAGACCGCTACACCTTTAAAGATACTGCAAAAATTACCCTGACGAATGGTGACTTTGTTGTTTTGACGATTAAAGAGGATCCGAAATTTCCAGCTAGAGGGCTGGGTACAATAAAGGAAATTGATTGGGAAAAGAAAAAGGCAAAGGTTTTAGTGGAAGAGGAATTCAGAGGCGTTCTGGATGATCAGCAGGAATCTGAAACAGGAATGATCTGGCGCTCTCTTGATGTAATCGAGAAGCCGCTGGAACTTTTTTATGAGCAGATTGCCAAGAGGAATGCTACGGGGCTTGCTTCGGTTGAAGAAACAGAAGAGAAGCGAATTGAGTGGACAGAGAAGTTTTATCAGGAACTTGTGAATATGAACTTTATTCCTGCCGGACGCGTTCTTTACGGGGCAGGATCAGGCACGGAGGTAACATTCTTTAATTGTTACGTAATGCCGTTTGTTCCAGACTCTCGTGAAGGTATCTCAGACCACCGGAAGCAGGTCATGGAGATTATGAGCCGTGGCGGTGGTGTTGGCACGAATGGTTCGACATTAAGACCAAGAAACACCCTTGCAAGAGGCGTAAATGGTAAGTCATCGGGTTCGGTTTCTTGGTTGGATGATATTGCGAAGTTGACTCACTTAGTCGAACAAGGAGGCAGCCGCAGGGGCGCGCAGATGATCATGCTGGCGGATTGGCATCCTGACATTATTGAATTTATTATTTCAAAAATGCAAAACCCTAGAATTCTACGATTCTTAATTGAAAATACAAATGATGAAACAATTAAAAAGCATGCTAAAGATAAGCTAAAGTTCACACCATTGACACTGCAGGAAACTGCGATGTACCAAGGAATTGTCAATTATAAAAACATCCCTGGTTTAGGAGGCTTCAGTGATTCGATTATTGCTGAGGCTGAAGAAAAACTAGAAACCGGCGGTAATTTTACAGTTCATAATTCTGAATTCTTAACGGGAGCAAACATCTCTGTGTGTTTAACAAAAGAATTTATGGAAGCTGTTGAAAACGATGGTGAATATGAACTCCGTTTCCCATATGTAGAGCATTACAATGAAGAGGAAATGAAATTCTACAACGAAGAATGGCATAAAGTCGGAGATGTTCGTGAATGGGAAAAGCTCGGTTATAAAGTACGTGTTTATAAAAAAATCAAAGCAAAAGAACTTTGGAATCTAATAAACATCTGCGCAACCTATTCTGCTGAACCTGGAATATTCTTTATTGATAACGCAAACGACATGACAAATGCGAAAGCATATGGTCAACAAGTTGTTGCAACAAATCCATGTGGTGAACAACCCCTTGCACCGTTTTCTGTATGTAACCTAGCAGCAGTTAATCTAGCTGAAATGGCTGATAAGGAAACAAAAACAGTTGATTTTGAAAAATTAAAGCAAACAGTAGCAATTGGCGTCCGCATGCAGGACAACGTCATCAATGCTACTCCATATTTCTTAGAAGAAAACAAAAAGCAAGCACTAGGTGAACGACGTGTGGGGCTTGGAGTTATGGGATTACATGATTTATTAATCTACTGTGAAACAGAGTATGGTTCACCAGAAGGTAACCAACTCGTTGATCAGGTATTTGAAACAATTGCAACGACTGCGTATAGAACATCTGTTGAATTGGCGAAAGAGAAAGGAAGCTTCCCATTCTTAAACGGGGAAACATATGAAGAAACAAATCGTTTACGGCAGGCTTTCACTGAAACTGGATTTATGAAAAAAATGCCTGAAGACATCCGCCACTCCATTTTGGAAAGTGGAATTAGAAATTCTCATTTGCTGACTGTTGCTCCAACTGGATCCACTGGAACAATGGTTGGTGTTTCAACCGGATTAGAGCCTTATTTCTCATTCTCATATTTCCGTAGTGGACGTCTAGGCAAATTTATTGAAGTAAATGCAGATATTGTTCAGGAATATCTTGAGAAGCATCCAGAAGCAGATCCAAACAATCTGCCAAAATGGTTTGTTACAGCAATGGAGCTTGCTCCTGAAGCCCATGCAGATGTTCAATGCGTCATCCAGCGATGGATTGACAGTTCTATTAGTAAAACGGTTAACGCGCCAAAAGGCTACAGTGTGGAACAAGTAGAGAAGGTATATGAGCGACTATACCGCGGCGGTGCAAAAGGTGGTACCGTCTATGTAGATGGTTCACGTGATTCTCAAGTACTAACACTGAAAGCAGAAGAGAACACGAATGAACAGTTATCCATGTTTGATGAAAAACCAAAACAGCATGTTGTTCTAGTCGATACGATCAGCGATCTTAGATCAACTGACGTGACGATTGGATCTGAAGTTGGCAACACATGCCCAGTCTGCCGAAAAGGAAAAGTAAAAGAAATTGGCGGATGTAATACTTGTACAAATTGTAATGCCCAATTAAAGTGTGGATTATAGAATAATTAGAGCGAATGGAAGGTAATGTCCATTCGCTTTTTTTGTTATTTTGACAATGCGCTGAGCCTAATGATCCTCTAATTTACACTCACAATAAAATTATTTTAGAATAATTTTTGTAACAAAACTGTAATCTGGCTGTGACCTCTCTGTTACTCTTTCCTTGTATAGTATGAGTAACAAATCACTGCAAGGGGGACTAACAAATGTTGAAGAAACTTATCGCAGCTTTAGCAATTACAGCTACTATAACAACTTCTTTGTTTGCCACTGCGGGTGATAAAGCAGAAGCGGCATATTATCATACAAAAGCAATTTCCGTAGCAAAAGCCAATTTAGGCGTTCCATATCGATATGGCGGCATTACCCCAAGAGGCTTCGACTGTTCAGGTCTTGTAAAATACTCTTTCGGACAAGCTGGTAAAGTATTACCTAGAACGGCAGCCGACATGTTTTACACAAAAGGTTATCGTGTAGGTTCTTTACAGGCGGGAGACCTAATGTTCTTTGCACCAACTAAAGCAAGCAGACCAGATCACGTTGCGATTTATATCGGAGCAGGAAAAATGATTATGGCTTCATCTTCGAAGGGTGTAATCATTACCTATACAAGCAACAGCTACTGGAAGCCAAGATACATTGGAGCAAAACGAATCTAATTGTACAAAAAAGAACATCGTCCATGGCGATGTTCTTTTTTATGACCTAAATGTCAATCCATGTTCCTTTAAAGCAGACCTAAGTTTAGGTATAGAAGCTGGCCCCATTCCATGGAATTGTAAAATTTCTTTTTCACTATATTTTGATAACGACTGTAAGGAAGATATCCCATTGTTTTCCAATGCTCGCCTAGCTGGGGCAGAGAGCAATGAAAGAAATCCATTTTCAGGTTTACGTTCTTGCTCACAAGTCGGACAGGTTGGACAATCGCTGCTTTTATAATATTTGTGTCCTTGACTGCAAATCCTTAAATTCTTTTCCGAAACTGCCATTTTAATTATCTCCTTTCTTATAAAGCTATTCTACACCACACACATAAAAATTTTCTCTTTGTCCGCTGTACTATTTTGCTAACAAGCCGATTAAAAATGTAACAATGACTTCATCTAGGGAGTGGCTGCCATGAAAATAGACGGCGTTTTTTCTGGAGGAGGAATGAAAGGCTTTGCACTTGTTGGTGCCTGTGAAGAAATTGAAAGCAGAGGATTACAGTTTGTCAGGGTGGCAGGAACCAGTGCAGGATCAATCGTGGCAGCGCTAATTGCTGCCGGTTACACAAGCAAAGAAATTTATCAAATGATAGATGAGCTGGATATATCAAATATGCTAGATGCCCGTAAAACATTCATCCCAATACCATTTATAAAATGGCTATCTGTTTATTGGAAACTCGGTCTTTATAAAGGAAAAAAGTTTGAAAATTGGATGAAAAAAAAGCTGGAAGCTAAAGGAATAAGTACCTTTTCCGATTTACCTCCACAATCTTTAAGAGTAATCGCTTCAGACTTAACAAATGGTCAAATGGTCGTATTGCCAGATGATTTAGTAAAATACGGGATCGATCCTGGATCTTTTCCAGTCGCAAAAGCAATTAGAATGAGCTGCAGCATTCCATATTTTTTTGAACCTGTTAAAATGCGTTCAAACATTTTAGTGGATGGAGGAGTCCTAAGTAATTTCCCGATGTGGCTTTTTGATAAGGAAAATATTCAAAAAGTAAGACCTGTCCTGGGAATCAAGCTAAGTCCAAATGAATATGAACATAAAAAACACAAAATCAACAATGGCATTCAATTAATGGGAGCCTTATTCGAGACCATGAAGGATGCGCATGATGCAAGGTACATTTCCAAAAAACATGCAAAAAATATCATCTTTATTCCAACTGATGGTTTTTTCTCATTGGAGTTCCATTTAACAGATGAAAAGAAACAAAAACTGTTTGAGTTAGGAAAAGAGCAGGCAAAACAGTTCTTGAAATCATGGTGTTATTAAAAAATCGAGCATCTAAAACGATGCTCGATTTTTCTTTTTACTCTTTTTCCCATCAATGACGGTGAGATGAGCAGGAGATTTCTTTTTTGTTTTGCTGCTTTTCTTTAATGAGGTTAACGTCCCATGGGCAGAGCCTTTAACAGAGGCATCTCCGCCCTTTAGCTGCAATCGTTTTTTCGATTGTTTTGCTGCTTTAAGAAATGCCCGCTGCTCTTTTTTCTGGGGGCTTGAATTTGAAAATTTACGTACAACGAAATATATGATTAAACCGATCAATGCGATGACAGCTATTCTCTGAATGAAACCGGCAGGATTAGCTGTAAAAGAGCCATAAATACCTAATAATGCAAGAATAATAAGACCGCCAACGACAAACACGGATGTCCGATTTTTCAAGAAAGCCACCTCCCTAAGAGCATCATAAGCATTTTTTTTACCTTTTAAACCCGAAAAAAGCAAAGATTAAACAATTTCTTCCTTTTCAAAAGAGACCTCAGATTCCTTTTCTCTTCTTAACAATTCATTAAAGGAAAGGATAGCCACTTCTACCTGGTCATCATTTGGTTCTTTAGTTGTTAAAAGCTGTAACCAAAGTCCCGGCAGACCTAGGTATTTCAATACTGGAATATCTCTAAGTTTGTTTGTAATCTGCAAGACTTCAAAGGCAATACCTAATACAACAGGTATTAAAAGAAGTCGGTCGACAATACGTAACCAAAGCGGCGATGTTGGAACAAGTAAATAGACAAAAACGCCGACAATGACTGTAAATAGGATAAAACTGCTGCCACACCGATAATGAAGCCGTGAGTTTGCCTGAACATTTTCAATTGTCAATTCGACTCCAGCTTCAAAGGTATTAATTACTTTATGCTCAGCCCCATGATATTGAAACACCCTTTTAATAAGAGGAGTAAGTGATACGAAATATATATAGGAAAGGAGCAGTAGAAGTTTAAACAGCCCTTCTACTAATACTTGAGCAACATCTGATGGAAAGATGGGTTTTGTTAATTCCGCTAAGAAAACTGGAATTAGGGTGAAAGCGAATTTACCAAATAAAAAGGAAATGACTCCTATCACAGCAACTCCAAGATACATCGTAAATTTGGAGACTTCTTTTTCTTTAATTTTCGCATCTTCTTTTGGGTCTAAATCAAATCTTTCCGTGGAAAAGTTTAAGTGTTTGGAGCCATTCGCGCTTGCCTCAATTATGGCAATAATCCCTCTGATAAAAGGAATTTTTTTCAAAAATGAAAAATAAGGGTTTCCTTTACGGGGCAAATGGAAATATTCTACAGAATGATCTTTTCTGCGAACCGCGGTCACATAGTGATGTTTTCCGCCAAACATGACTCCTTCTACAACGGCTTGACCGCCATAAACGGGTTTTTGAATATGGGACATAAGTGAACACCAACCTATTACAAAAGTTGCACAATAGCAGAAATGATTAATCTGTATGTACTTAAATGTATTCTACTAGAAAAATGAAAAAACCTCTAGGAATGACATAATTTTTCCATCTAAATTCAGTAATTTTTTTTTTACATGCAAGGGAATGAAACCCTAGGGACATAATAAGGTGGAATTTATTCAAGTGCATACCTGATTTGTAAAAAAAGCTTTTGTTTGAAAGTTAAAATTGGAGGTTTATGGTAATGGCTAATATACTAAAAACAGATGATTATCCAAAACCAATGTCTTTTCCTGTAATGGTCTTCTGGACTGGTTTATTTGGTGGTGTTTTTTGGGGGTTCATTGGATATCTTGCGAATTATTTAAGTTTTACGGAAATTCATCCCAATGTAATCTTAGAGCCATGGGCTTTTGGGGATTGGAAGACTCAATGGCAGGGAACGTTAATTTCCCTTTTGTTACTAGGAATTATTTCAGTTGTGGCAGCATTTATATATTATTTCGTTTTAAGGAAACTGAAAGGATTTTGGTTTGGTATCATTTATGGGCTTATCTTGTACCTTTTGGTATTCTTTGTCCTAAATCCTCTTTTTCCTGGAATAAAACCATTTTTTGATTTAAGCCGTGATACCATTATTACGTCTATCTGTATTTATATCGTATATGGAATTTTTATTGGATATTCCATTAATTACGAGTACCAAAATAATATAGCACAAGAGAATGAGGCATCATCTTAACTTGTAATTGGTCGGATTCCGCTTTGTTATGATAAAATATTTGTGTCTTCGTTTGGATTTGAAAAGGAGAGTGGGAACGATGGAGAAATTAGAAAAATTACGATCAAGCTTTGGTGCATATGGGATTGATGGAATCCTAATTACAAGCTCGTATAATCGCCGGTACATATCAAATTTCACAGGCTCTGCAGGGGTTGTTTTAATAAGTGCAGATAAAGCCCTTTTTATCACCGATTTTCGTTATATTGAGCAGGCTTCGAAACAATGCGGCGGTTTTGAAATCATTAAGTTTTCTGGTTCCATTCCTGAGGAAGTGGCCCAGCAGGCAAAAAATTTAGGCATTAAAAAGCTTGGAATTGAAGAGGATTATTTAACGTACTCTTCCTTTAAAGTATATGACAAAGAAGTTGAAGCTGAACTTGTTCCGGTTTCAGGGGTTGTGGAAAAATTACGCTTGATTAAGACCGATGCAGAGATTAAGATATTAAAGGAAGCAGCGGATATTGCTGATGCTGCATTTAAACATATTTTAGATTTTATTCGTCCAGGGAAAACTGAACTGGAAGTATCGAATGAGTTAGAATTCTTTATGAGAAAAGCTGGAGCAACTTCATCTTCTTTTGATACCATTGTTGCTTCTGGACATCGCTCTGCGCTTCCGCATGGTGTAGCGAGTGACAAAGTAATCGAAAATGGTGACATGGTAACACTTGATTACGGTGCGTATTACAAGGGATATGTTTCCGATATCACTAGAACAGTTGCTGTTGGTGAGCCTGATTCAAAGCTGAAGGAAATTTATAATATCGTTCTAGAATCCCAATTACGTGGTATGGATGGTATTAAACCTGGGATAACTGGGAAGGAAGCAGATGCTTTAACGAGAGACTACATCACCGAAAAAGGTTATGGAGAATATTTCGGGCATTCAACAGGCCATGGAATTGGTCTAGAGGTCCATGAAGGCCCTGGTCTATCCAGCAAATCTGATCTTGTTTTAGAGCCAGGAATGGTCGTTACTTGTGAACCAGGTATATACATTCCAGGACTTGGCGGCGTTCGGATTGAAGATGATACCTTAATTACCAAGAATCATAACGAAGCACTTACTCATTCAACGAAAGATCTAATTATTTTGTAACGAACCTAGGAGGATTTATAACATGATTTCTGTTAACGATTTTCGTACAGGATTAACTATCGAAGTGGATGGCGGCCTTTGGCGCGTCATGGATTTCCAACACGTAAAGCCAGGGAAAGGGGCGGCGTTTGTTCGTTCTAAACTCCGTAACCTCCGTAATGGAGCCATTCAAGAAAAAACATTCCGTGCGGGTGAAAAGGTAGAAAAAGCACAAATCGATAACCGCAAAATGCAATATCTTTATGCAAGCGGTGACCAGCATGTGTTTATGGATATGGATTCATACGAGCAAGTGGAACTTCCTGCCAATAACATAGAATATGAATTAAAGTTTTTAAAAGAAAACATGGAAGTTCATATTATGATGTTTAATCATGAAACACTTGGAGTAGAATTGCCAAACACTGTTGAACTGGAAGTAACAGAAACAGAACCAGGAATTAAAGGTGATACTGCTTCCGGCGGTACGAAGCCTGCAACACTTGAAACTGGATTAATTGTTCAAGTGCCATTCTTCATTAACCAAGGTGACCGATTGATTATCAATACTACAGAAGCATCATACGTATCAAGAGCATAATAATGATTGAAAAGCCTTAGACCGCCAAAAACGGTACTAAGGCTTTTTTATTTTTAACAAATTCTCCAAACTTTCTCCTAAGTTTCTGCACACTTTTTTTTTAGATTAAGAGTGTAATCAAACTAAAGGAGTAGATAAACATGAATATGACACATTATATGGGATTATTAGCAGACAATCAGCCGTGGAATTTAATCATTTTTATGGCGATTCCAGTCATCTGTGCCGAAACCATTGCGATTACAGAATTAGGAATCCTTTTTACCCGGAATCTAAATGGCGGGTTAAGAAAAGTTAATAAGATCGTTAGTATTATAGCTGGTTTTTATTTTACAGGAATATTCGTTTACTTAATGAAGACAGCGTATATTCCATTAACCGCAAATGGAGAATGGAAAGGCTGGATTGATGTTGTCGCGGTGACCTTTTACCTGCTTGGAATCGTGCCATTACTAGGAATGGCCCTCTTAGATTTGGGTCTTATCTACAAAAGCAAAACCGCAGAAGAAAAGTTGAAGATTCATGCCTTTTTCGTGGGGATGTTCCTGGTCGTTGCCCACGTGGCGATGATTTTTGGAATGGTCGATCCGTCTCTTGGTTCTGTAAGCCATACAGGTCATGACATGATGAATATGTGAAATGAAAATGCTGGAGGTACCATATTGTATTTCCAGCGTTTGCTTTTTTAATATCGTGAAAACTTCACTAAATAGTAAGAATTAAGAGCATTTCAAGTAAATTCTTTTTGCTAAAATAAACATGAAATTAATTGAATGGGAAGGATTGACACTGATTATGAAGCGAATTGCATCCCTTTTATTTCTTGCCATTTTATTAGCCATTGTGGCAGCAGGCTGCAGCTCCAAATTAGCTGATTTAAAACTGGATAAAAAGCATAAACCGCTGCCCGAATATGTGTTAAATTCATCTGAAAAAGTACAAGAAACATATATTATGGCAGCCACTTATCCAGAGGTTGTCGCTTCAGTTCCTTGCTATTGCGGATGTGCAGTCGAAGGTCATAAGAGTAACCTTGATTGCTTTGTCAGCCAAGTAGGAGATAATAATGCTGTAGAAGGATGGGATCAACACGGTATAGGCTGCGATACATGTATTGATATTGCCCGAGATGCTGTGGAAATGCACGTTGATGGAAAAAGTACAAAAAAGATTTATGATTTAATCACTAAAAAATATGAAGATTACGGGGAACCAACTCCAACACAGGAACCAAAGTAAGGGAGTAACCCATGAAAAAAATACTAATCGGCAGTTACATTTTGATTATTACTGGAATCATTTTTTGTATCGGGAATAGCGATTTTTTTAATTCCAAGAACTCTAAGTCAATTGCTGCAGGTGAAAAAGTCTACAATAAAAACTGCCTTATTTGTCACGGTAAAACCGGAAAAGGTGAAGGTTTAAAAGTTGGGACAGCCATAAACAATCAACATTTATTAAGTTCTGTATCGAATAAGGATCTGTATAATTATGTGAAATTCGGCAGAGAAGCGACCACGATGCCAGCTTATGGATCAAGTTTATCGGAAAAGGATTTGAAAAATCTTGTTGCATTCTTAAGGGATTGGCAAACCGAGGAGATAAAATTTAATGCTCCGAAAACGTTTTCTGGTAATCCGGAAAAAGGCAAGAAAAAATATAATATGTATTGTTTAACTTGTCATGGCGAAGCTGGTTCAGGGAAGCAAAAAATGGGAACTGCATTGTCAAATCCAATGTATTTGAAGTATACAACCAATAAGCAAATTTGGATTGATATTGCCTACGGTCGTGAAGAAACACGAATGGGTCCTTCTTTAAAGGGTCTTGATGGAGCACGACAGCTTAAAGAAAAAGATATTTCCGATATTGTTTCCTATATTCGTTCTTGGGAGAAAAAATGATGAAAGCAAAACCCTAAATCTACATGGTAGATTTAGGGTTTTTTTTATTTTTTATCAAATGTGTCCAATTTGTGGTTGTTTTTTGACGAAAAGGTAACGTTTTTTGTCCTTTAACAAAATGTTCAAGAGTGGTTCAACAAAGAGGATTCAATAACGATTATATTTATTTCAAAGAGGACTATAGTAAAAATTACTCAGCTTTCCATAGGTCAAGGAGGATTAATATGCTTAAAAAAAGGTTGTTGGCATTATTCGTAATTGGAGCATTTTTTACGAACTTTATTATTCCAAAGGCTAGTGCCGAAACAGTGTTTCAAGCGGATAAATTTCCTTTTAAGGAAATGCAGATACAAGTAATGCCAGAATTTGATTATCCAGAGGATTGGGGATCCCGGGATATTACTTCATTACTTGTAGGTCAATACGGGACCATTACCAACAAAAGCGGTCAAGATTATGACGGGAAAATTGAAATACCGGTTCCTGCTATGGAAAAAGGTTTCGAAGCCTATTTAGTAGCAGAATTTCCAGAAGAAAATAAGCCAGAAGTCCAGCGGCCCTATGATGTTGATAAAGAAAAGGGGCTCATCACTTGGAAACCAGCGAAGGCGATAAAGAGTAACGAATCGTATAAATTTGTTATCGAATATTATACCAAAACTGTGAACGTAAATGACAACAAAAGCTTTACATACGAACTTCAAAAAAATGCTGATATAGAGCTGCTGGATGTTATCTTTTATGCACCTATGAATGCTAAAGATATTAAGCTTGAACCGAAGGCACAAAATAATTCAAAAAGTGAATATGGCGAAGAACTGTATTACTACCAATACAAAAATGTAAAGCCAGCTGATAGTTTAAAATATTCCTTCACCTATAAAAAAGATGGAACAGAATCAACCATGGAAGCAATAAACAAGCAGCAGCCCCCCAATGATGAAAACCATTCCGGTGTAAATGGAACAGCAACAGATCAAGTCAAAAAAAGCGGAAGCGATAATTCTAAACAGCCAATTATTGGAGTTGGCGGAGCATCAATTATTGGGATTGCGATTATTATTGCCGGTGCCTTTATTTTCTTAGGATTAAAAGGGAAATCACCAAGACCAACAAAGATAACCAAACAAAATAAACAACAACCGAAAAAACCAACAAATGTAAAAAATGAACATAAGACTGCAAATGATGATGAGAAAAAGGAACTTCGTAAAAAGCTTTTAACGGGAAAGATCGATCAGGAAATGTACGAAGAAGAAATGAAAAAATTAATTTAATGAGGTGAGTTGAATGAGAAAGAACACGCTTGTCATGCTTGGAGGGTTTATTATTGCGGGAGCCATTGTTTTTCTATTAATGGCAGCTACCCCAGGTTCAAGTGGAATCGAATTGACCATGAAAGAGCTTCTAGCAACACAAGAACAACATAAAGACGATTTTGTTACGGTAGAAGGTCTATTAATCGAGGACTCTATCAAATGGAATCCTGACAAAATAGAATTGAAATTTGACGTAAAGGACAACGACGGAAATATTATGCACGTGATTCACAAAGGGCCAAAACCGGATAACTTCTCAGAGGGAGTGATCACTATTCTTCAAGGGGCTCCAACAAAGAAAGACACCTTCGTCGCAGAAACAGTCAAAACGAGATGCCCTTCTAAATATGAAGGAAAAGATATGAAGAACTATAATCCAGAAACCCATAAGGATAAGCTTAATCAACCACCGAATGAAAAATAGCAAACATAAGAAGGTGAAGAAATGTATTTATTCGCAAACGCAACAATTTATATAGGGTTAGCTGTTGCCATATATTCATTGCTTATTATAACTTTGGGAATTAGCACGAAAAATCAAAGACTGATTAACAGTGGTAAAGGCGGAATGATTGCATTATTTGTTTGTGCTGCCATGGCGATGCTATCCCTTTTTTACCTTTTAGCAACATCACAATTTCAATATGAATATGTAACTGATTATACGAGCAGTGAGCTGCCAATCATCTATAAACTGACTGCCCTTTGGGCAGGTAATGCTGGTTCTTTGTTACTGTGGACATTCTTCCTTACTCTGTACTCCATTATGATCGCTTTTTCAAGGAAGATGAAGGGAAACCCGATGGTTCCATATATCTCAGCTATTCTTTTAGCTAATGCGGTTTTCTTCTTCTTCATCCTAGGATTTGTCGCAAAACCATTCGTTCTTCTAGATACAGTTCCGATTGAGGGTAAAGGCTTAAACCCGATGCTTCAAAATCCTGGAATGATCATCCATCCAGTTACTCTCTATCTTGGTTATGTGGGTCTTGCTGTGCCATTTGCATTTGCTATGTCTGCATTAATCCTCAAAAACGTTGATGACTTCTGGATTAAAATGACAAGGCGCTGGACGATTATTGCTTGGTTATTTTTAAGTCTCGGAAATATTTTTGGCGGACAATGGGCATATGTTGAGCTTGGCTGGGGCGGATATTGGGCATGGGATCCGGTTGAAAATGCTTCATTTATGCCATGGCTTACTGCTACTGCATTCCTCCATTCTGTCATGATTCAAGAACGAAAAAACATGCTGAAAATATGGAATATTAGTTTAATTATCGTGTCATACGCTCTTACATTATTTGGTACTTTCCTCGTCCGAAGTGGAGTACTGACATCCGTCCATGCTTTTGCCAATTCGAATTTAGGATTATATTTCTTAATATTTATGGGTGTTGCTGTCATTCTTGCATTATACGTTTTAATGAGTCGTTACAACATGCTAAAGCGCAGTGCCGGAGAATTCCAATCCTTTGTTTCAAAGGAAAGCAGTTTCTTAATAAATAATCTATTGCTAGTAGGTGCAGCCTTTGCTGTTTTCTGGGGGACGATTTTCCCGCTGGTATCAGAAGCGGTTCGCGGTACAAAAGTAACTGTTGGACTTCCATTTTTTAACAAAGTAGAAGCGCCAATCCTTTTATCCATGATGTTTGTCATGGCTGTTTGTCCAATGCTTGCGTGGCAAAGATCAACAATAAAAAATCTAAGAAAAAATTTCTTGATACCTTCTATCCTTGCCGTAGCCGGCATGGTACTGATGATTGTACTTGGAATTCAAAAAGCATGGGCTGTTATTGGCTATGGAGTTATTATTCTACTTTTAATCACTCACTTCTTAGAGTTTTATCGAGGAGTCAAAGCAAGAAGGAAGATGACAAAAGAAGCGCCAATTACGGCTTTATACCGTTTAATGATTCGTAATCGCCGCAGATATGGGGGATATATCGTCCATCTTGGAATTGCCTTTATTACAATGGGTATTATCGGTTCACAAAACTATGATTTAGAAACAATGAAAACAGTCGCGCTAGGTCAATCGATTGAATTGAAGGATTACCGAATTAATTATGATCGCCTTGATCAGAAAAAAGAAGGCATAAACGATATCGTTTATGCAGACGTGACAGTGTTTAGAGATGGAAAAAAACTTGGTACTTTCCAGCCGGAAAAAGTTTTTTATGGAAACTGGGAACAGCCATCATCAGAAGTAGCCATTATTTCATCGGTTAAAGAAGACTTGTATATTGTGTTGAGTGCTTGGGAAGATGATGGGAAAGCAACGTTCGTTGTTAAGGTTAATCCAATGATGAATTGGTTATGGTTTGGTTCCTTTATGATTGTCATCGGTGCTCTATTCGCTATTTGGAACGGAAAATATGGTAATGTCACTCCAAGGTACACTGGAGTTCGCAAAGAGGTGTCTTAATATGAAAAATAAAATATACCTAGGGCTCCTAATTATAGCGTTTTTCTTTCAAGGATCATTCTTTCGTGTAGAAGCAAAAGAGTTCGACTATAAATCTGCTGAATTTAAAGCAGTAGCCTCTCAATTTGCCTGTACCTGCGGCTGCGGCCAAGACCATTATGAATGTGATCCCAATACTTGCAGTCTGACTACTGAATTTAAAAAGGATTTAGTAGGCATGATGAAAAAAGGCTGGGATAAGGATAAAATCCGTGAGTACTATATCAATATTTATGGAGAAGAAATCTTAACTGCTCCGGAGAAAAGCGGTTTTAGCTTAACTGCCTGGGCTATTCCTTTTGCGGTATTAGGCGTTGCAGCGATAGCATTATATTTTATCATTCGTAAATGGGTGAAGAGAAAAGGAAAAGTAGAACTAATCACTGATTATCTGAACACTGAAGATGAAATTGAAGGAGAAATTCTTTCTTCCATGATCGATGAAGAACGCAAAAAGTATCTTTAGGATGTGAATATAATGCACGATATCACAATTATTTCGATGATCTTTACGGCCTTATTAGCGCTTACTTGCCTGTTTTTAATATTATCACCTTATTTTAAGTGGGATACTTATTTAAACGTTAGTGGAAAAGGTCAAGATTTAGTTTCCACAAAGGAAGCGTTGTTAACAACCTTGAATGAATTAGAGTTTGAATACAAAATGGATAAAATCTCACACGCTGATTATAAAAATTTAAAGAAACAATATGAAACTGAAGTAGCAGGAATTATGAAAGAAGAAGAACTTACAATCGCATCACGAGTTGATCAAGATTTAATGGCTGAAGTGGAAAAAGAAATTGAGGCTCAAATGAAAAACTATGGACAGAAAAAGGGGGAAGGAAAGTGATTAAAAAAATCACCGTTCTCCTCCTTGGACTAATGCTGTTCATTCCAATAAATGGTTTTGCAGCATTTGAATCAAAGGTTTCCATTGATATGCATTACATTGTTGTTAGCCCAGCTGAAGATGGGTCAACGAATATGATGAATATGGTAAATTACACGAATACATCATCTGAAGAAATTA
The DNA here is from genome assembly GCF_036965425.1 of Neobacillus drentensis. Classification (GTDB taxonomy): domain Bacteria; phylum Bacillota; class Bacilli; order Bacillales; family Cytobacillaceae; genus Neobacillus; species Neobacillus drentensis_F. The sequence continues at coordinate 24,629 of NZ_JBALPP010000106.1, forward strand.
AAGGTGAGGGTTCAGATGAGGCTGTATTAAAGGTGACTCTGCCTAAAGGAGCAAAAGAACTAAACTTTTTAGATAACAAAATTGCCATTAAACAAGTAGACGAGGGGTTTATTACGACAACTCCTGTTCCAGCAAACCAAACACAGGTACTCCCTTACAGCTATCGAATGGAAAAAGGCAAGGAGATTTCACTAACGGTAGATTATCAAGTACAAATGATGCAAATTCTTGTTCCTGAAGGAATGGGAAGCATTGAAACAAAAGGCGTCCAAGCTACAAGTCAAGGACTATTTAAATTTGATGATCAAAACTATTTTGGCTATAGCATTGAAGGTCTTAAAGCAGGTCAAAGCTTCTCGCTAGTATATAACAAAGATGTACAGCCTGCAGCGGATGAGACAAAACAAGCTCAAACAACAAGTGACCGTTCAAAAAATAGTGCCGTAACTCACACAGCACCGGCTTTTCATAATCCAGGTCATCTTAGAATGTGGGCACAATCGCCATTACACCGCTTTAATCCACATGTTTTCTTAATTATTTTAGGAGCCATCATCATCGCTGCAATCTCCTATTATGCCTACTTCAAAAGAAAGGCGAGATTGGAGGAGGAAAGACTTGGCTCAGATAAGGAAGAAAAAGCTTTCAAACTATTAATGGCTAAGCAGAAGGCCATAATGGATAAAATTATAGAACTCGAAGAAACCTTTGGTGATGGAAAACTTTCAGAGAGTGAATACCATGCTAAGCTGGACGCTTATAAACAGCATTTAGTTCAAGTGAAATTAAATTTACGTCATTTCATAGAGTAGCAGCTGGCATGGGGAGGGAACGCGAATGATAGATATAAAGAATCTGACGAAGCAAGCCGATAATAAGCTAATCTTACGTGGTGTTGACCTCCAGGTAAAAAAAGGGGAAACGGTCGCCATCCTTGGACCAAATGGTGCTGGTAAAAGTACCTTACTAAAGGTGCTGGCAACTCTAATTAAACCGACATCAGGTATTGTCAGAATAAATGGTTTAGATCTTAAAAAGAACCATATTGAAATAAAAAAAATATTAGGTTATTTACCCCATTCCAGTTTGCTTTATGATCATTACTCTCCATTAGAAAATCTGGTATTCTTCGGAAAAGTATATGGAGTGCGGGATGTAGAACAAAGAGCAATGAAACTTGTGAAGGACGTTGGACTATCTTTTTTCTTAAATGAACCGGTTAAGAACTTTTCTCGGGGAATGATTCAAAGAATTGCGATTGCACGGGCAATTGTCCATGACCCTGAGGTTCTCCTTTTAGATGAGCCCCATACTGGTTTGGATCAAGGCGCTATATCAATTTTAAATAATGTCATTCTTTCGATGAAAGAAAAGGGCGCTACTACATTAATGGTTACTCACGATTTCAAACAGGCAGCTGAAATTTGTGACCGAATTATCATTGTGAAAAACGGAAAAATTGTCGATGATTTTAAAATTAAGAATCGCAATTTAGACCTTGTTTCAGAAAAATATGAAATGCAGATGGAGGGGGTATCATGAATTTATTTCGTACTGCTCTCCTTCTTGCCAAAAAGGATTTATATTCAGAACTAAAAACAAAACAAATTCTAGTTACGCAAATTATCTTTGCAGGACTTGTTATTGTCGTATTCAGTTTTGCTTTTGATCCGGCTAATAACACAACAAAAGCAGTTATTCCCGGAGTTATTTGGGTCATTATTGTGTTTGCAGGAATATTAGGACTTAATCGGTCGTTTATATCGGAACAGCGAAATGATACCATGCAGGGCTTATTGGTAGCACCAATGGAGGCTGCGAGTGTTTATTTTGGAAAATTCCTGGCAAATTTCTCAATGATTCTTGTAGTCGAACTTGTTTCAATTCCGTTTTTATTCCTATTATTTGATTTTAAGTTTTTTGGCAGCCTTCCATATTTTATTTTAGTCATATTTTTAGGGAGTTTTGGGTTTATCGCCATTGGAACGTTCTTAGCAGCCCTCGCGGCCAATTCAAAAAGCAGTGAAATGCTGCTGCCGTTATTGTTATTTCCCATTACAACTCCTATCTTAATTGGTGTTGTTCAGGCAACAAAAATTATTTTAACCAATATAGAAAAACTCCCGAGTGCAGTTGCTTGGATTCAATTGGTTTCTGCTTACGATGTGATTTTCTTTGTAGTTTGTTTCTTATTAATCGATTATGTGCTGGAGGTTTAAAGTGATGAGTGTAAATCTCGAACGAGAGAAAGCTATGCTTCCTGGTTCAGGCCTGACGGAAACCAGGGGAGTGAATCTATCAAAAGTTTTGTTTGGTGCATCCGCTATTTCCATGCTGGTTTCACTATATTTTATCTTCATTTTTGCTGCCGAAGAATCAACCATGCGCGCTGCTCAAAAAATCTTTTATTTCCATGTGAGTTCAGCATGGCTGGCTTTTCTAGCCTTTTTTGTAACCTTTGTGTTTAGTATTTTGTTTTTAATCAAACGGAAAAGAATATTTGATACCTATGCGTATGTTTCTGCTGAAATCGGTATAGTCTTCACCATCATCGTATTAACCACAGGTCCGATTTGGGCAAGGTCCGCCTGGAATACTTGGTGGGTATGGGAACCACGGTTGATTACGACGTTAATTCTTTTCTTTATTTACGTTGCCTATATTATGATTCGTCAAATGGATGGTGTTTGGGATAAAAAGGCTCGTCTAGCAGCCGTTTTTGGCATTATTGGGTTTGCAGACGTCCCGATTGTTTTCTTCGCGATTCGCTGGTGGCAGACAAAATTCCATCCAATTGTGTTTGGTGAAGGGCCGTCTCAAAAGGGCGGCGGTATTGAGGATACGATGTTAGTTGCACTGCTTGTTACCATCACGGCTTTTACGATTCTTTATTCTTATCTTCTTTATAAAGGTGTTTCATTTGAAAATATAAAAATTAAAGTGGATCGGTATAAAGAAAAATTAAGAGAAACATTGGATAAATAGGAGGAATGAATCATGAATTATGAATATATGTTAGGAGCTTATTCCGTTGCTTGGGTTATCATTTTTAGTTATATGTTTATCATTGGAAAACGACATGACAAGCTTAAGAAGGAAATCGAATTCTTAAAGCAGCTCGATAAATAAATGTTGATCCGTGTCAGGAGGAAGTCCGATGAACAAGCGAGTTGGCAAATTGCTCGTAATGATTCTCATCGTAGGGATGTTTGGCTTTTTTGGTTATAGTTTAGTAACGAAGGGCAAACATACAGATGTGGGAGATAAGGCTTATAATTTCGAATTACCCAATTTGGATGGCAGCAAAACAAAACTCACAGATTATAAGGGCGAAGTGGTTATATTGAATTATTTTGCCAGCTGGTGCGCACCTTGTAAGGAAGAATTTCCAGAGCTGGCGGCCTTTCAAAAAGATTATGGCAAAAAGTATCCATTAATCATGATAAACCGCGGAGAAACGATGGATAGAATCAATAAGGTTACGAAAAAAAATCAAGAGGGAATGACCTATTTATTTGATTATAATGCCAAAATTTCTAAATTATATAATGTTACAGGGCAGCCTGAAACATTTGTTATTGATAAACAAGGAATTATTAGAGAACATTATAACGGTCCGGTAACCGAAATGCAGTTATATAATTGGGCTAAGAAATACGACAAATAATTAAAAAGTAAAAAAGGATTGAACCATTTAGCCATGGCTCAATCCTTTTTTATGTGTAATGAAATTCGGCCAATATATTGGCCCTTACAATAATTTGTCCCGGTTCAATTTGAGTAGTAGTCATGCTTTTAACCATGATTTCAGGCTGATAGGAAAAAGGTTGGACCGTTGCGCCTCCCTCAACGACTAAGCTAGGAGTTTGTATTAATGTCACATTTAAAGACCCGGCAATCGTTTCTGCTTTTTGGATTGCATTGGCCAGCGCAAGCTTCAGTGCTTGCTGGTAATAGACATCTTTATTTTTTACTTTAAACTGAACATTAGAGACATAATTAACTCCGTTTTGGACCGCTGTATCCACTATTTTTCCTATTTTCGATAAATCGTCTATCTTCACTTGGAGGATATGAGTGATTTTATATCCGCGGAATATTTGTTTTCCCTGTTCGTAATCATAATTTGATTCAATACGGTAATCGAAGGTTTGGATCTGATTTTTACTGACCCCTAGCGATACTAAAGCATTGATTACCTTTGTAGATACCTGAGAATTTTGCTGCTGAGCAGTTATTAGTTCCTTTCCTTCCGTTATTACGCCTAAGTTTACCGAAGCTGAGTCCGGTTGTACCGCTAATTCTCCTTCCCCATTCACTTTGATTAAAGATTCCCCAACTCTTGGAAATCCGGTACGAATCGATTGCTGGTAATGATACACATATGTCCCCCTCCCAAAAGCTTTTCTTCTTCCTATAAAATACGATACCCCTTAATAAAGGTTCCATTTATTAATAGACTCAAAACATATTTTGACAGATTTGAAAGTCATAATGTGTCTTAGCAGGCATACATTTTAAATAATGAGACAGGCATTTAAGAGGAGGAAGCTTTTTGTGGAAACGATCCTAAACTTTTTACCTAAAAATATCGCCGGCCTAATTAAACAAATCCCCTCTGATCAAAAAGAAGAATTGGAAGAAATACGGATTCGCATCGATCGGCCAATTGAAATAACGATGAAGGGTGCACCAAAATTCCTTTCATATATTATCCAGCCTGATGATGCCTTCCATCTAATGAATAAAATTAGTCAATTCTCCATCTATACCCTTGAAGAGGAACTTAAACGAGGGTATATAACCGTTTCAGGCGGACACAGAATTGGTCTTGCCGGCAAAGTTATTCTCGAAGACGAAAAAGTTAAGGCCATCAGAGATATCGCTTCGTTTAACATTCGGATCGCAAGAGAAAAGATTGGGATTGCAGACCCGATGATTCCGTATCTGTTTAACGGAAGCTGGAAGCACACTATGATTATCGGCCCTCCTCAAACAGGAAAAACAACCTTGCTTCGTGATATTGCAAGAATAATCTCTGCAGGGGATAGAGTGAAAAGCATTGAGGCTAATAAGGTAGGGATAGTGGATGAACGCAGTGAAATTGCCGGATGTGTAAATGGAGTGCCACAACTGACCTTTGGACACCGGGTAGACGTTTTAGATGCTTGTCCAAAGGCAGAGGGAATGATGATGATGATTCGCTCGATGAGTCCGGAAGTCCTCATTGTGGATGAAATTGGCAGGAAAGAAGATGCTGAAGCCATTCAGGAGGCTGTTCATGCGGGAATAAAACTCATCATGACCACACATGGGACGAGCTTGGAGGAAATAAGGAGCAGACCTTCCTTAAGGGAAATCCTTGATCAAAAAATTTTCGAGCGGTTTGTTGTTCTTAGCCGAAAAAGTGGTCCTGGTACCATTACTCAAATATTAGATGAAACAGGCAAAGAAATGAAACAAAAAGTGAGTGTGACATAAATGGTTAAGCTTATTGGAGCCATCTTTATAATCGTTGCAACCACTGTCATTGGATTTGAGGCGGCCCGGCATTTTAGTGAACGGCCGAAGCAGCTTCGTGCCCTAAGGTCTGCTTTGCAATCTCTTGAGGCTGAAATAATGTACAGCCATACACCATTACATGAAGCAGCGAGAAGATTGGCCGTCCAGCTGCCAAAACCACTATCCTCTTTCTTTGATAGTTTTGCCAAGAGATTAACGGATACGGAAACAACGGTAAAAGATGCTTGGGAAACCAGCTTAAAAGAGATATGGAAGTCAACGGCTTTAAAGCAGGGAGAATTTGAAATTATGAAGCAATTTGGGGAAACCCTTGGCCGTCATGATCGCTTTTCCCAACAGAAACATATATTACTGACTCTTTCCCATTTGGAAAGAGAAGAAGCTGACGCGATTCAAGCACAGACAAAATACGAAAAAATGGTAAAGAGTCTCGGGTTCTTATCGGGATTGTTACTGATCATTTTATTATTTTAGGGGGAAAAGCAATGGGCTTAGAAGTGGATATTATTTTTAAAATAGCCGGAGTGGGGATAGTCGTTGCATTTTTGCATACAGTTCTTGATCAGGTTGGAAAAAAGGAATATGCACAATGGGTTACCCTTTTTGGGTTTATTTACATTTTATTTCAGGTCGCTTCGATAGTCGATGATCTCTTCCAGAAAATAAAATCAGTATTTTTGTTTCAATAGAAAGGGGGGCTCTGCCATTGAAATCATAAAAATTATCGGCGTAGCTCTTGTTGCAACCTTTCTGGCTTTAATTGTAAAGGAACAAAAACCTAATTTTGCCTTCCTTTTAATCGTCTTTGTCGGTTGTGTCATTTTCCTTTTTTTGGTAGATAAAATTTATGAAATTATTCATATGCTCGAAAAATTGGCCGTCAATGCAAAGGTAAACTTGGTTTATGTTGAAACTATTCTAAAAATAATTGGCATTGCCTATATTGCTGAATTTGCTACGCAAATCACCAAGGATGCTGGGCAGGGAGCGCTGGCATCAAAGATTGAATTAGCAGGAAAAATTATCATACTTGCCATGGCGATACCGATTCTGACGGTGCTGATCGAAACAATAATCAAACTAATTCCGAGCTAATGAGGTGTAAAAATTGAAGGCTAGGCTGCAGATTATTCCCATTATCGTTCTCTTATTCTCTTTTTTATTTATTCCAAGTGTACAAGCTGCCGAAGAATCTAAAGACCCAGCTGCTCCAATTTCACCTCAGGCATTGGTTGACGAACAGCTTAAATCCTTGGATTTAACAGAACTTAAACAATATTGGGAGGATATTTCCAATAAATATGGCGGTTTCCTGCCAGAAAGCCAAAAGGGAAGCTTGTATGACTTTGTAAGCGGTGAAAAAAAGTTTTCTTTTAAACAATGGGGGCAGGGGGTACTAAAGTTTGCCTTCCATGAATTTGTTGCAAACGGTAAATTACTTGGATCCTTAATCATGCTGACCATTTTTAGCATGTTTCTTCAATCCATGCAAAATGCGTTTGAACAAAGTGCCATTAGCAAGGTTGCTTATTCTATCGTTTACATGGTACTCGTTATACTCGCCTTAAATAGCTTTCATATTGCTATTAATTACACCAATGAAGCAATTGGGACTATGATTTCCTTTATACTAGCGCTCGTCCCATTGCTGCTGGCTTTAATTGCCGCGTCCGGTGGACTCATTTCGGCTGCTTTCTTTCATCCAGTTATTCTTTTCTTAATGAATATGAGCGGAGTATTCATGCAATATATTATTCTGCCGCTCCTTTTTTTAGCCACATTGCTCAGTATTGTAAGTACGATGTCGGAACAATATAAAGTGTCACAATTGGCGGCTCTATTAAGAAACTGGAGCATTGGGTTAATGGGGCTATTTCTAACCGTATTTCTTGGGGTTATCTCAGTACAAGGTGCATCAGCAGCAGTAACGGATGGAGTAACCATAAGAACGGCTAAATTTGTGACAGGGAATTTCATTCCTGTTATCGGAAGAATGTTCACGGATGCAACAGACACGGTCGTTAGTGCCTCCGTCCTGTTAAAAAATACGGTCGGTATTGCGGGTGTAGCCATCCTATTAATTATTGTTGCCTTTCCCGCAATTAAAATCTTAATGATTGCCTTTATTTATAAGTTTGCTGCCGCTATTCTGCAGCCACTTGGGGGAGGGCCGGTCATAAAATGTCTGGACATTATCAGCAGAAGCGTGATTTACGTCTTCGCCGCCCTTGGCATTGTATCCCTTATGTTCTTTTTAAGTATTACTGTCATTGTCGCGGCTGGAAATTTAACGATGATGATGAGATAGGAGGGAGATCTTAGTAATGGACTTTTTGAAAGAATGGGTAACAAATATTATTCTTTTTATTCTTTTAGCAACAGTAATCGATATGCTCCTTCCTAATTCAAGTATGCAAAAATATACGAAGATGGTAACCGGATTGCTGTTAATTGCCATTATTTTAACCCCAATCTTCAAATTAATCTCTAAGGACTTCGAAACAGCTATGGGTTCTCTCCCTTCATATCAAGCCCCTGGAGAAAAAAATATGAAAAATTCAATAGATTTAAAGAAAAAAGAAATACAAGCCTCCCAACATGCATATATTTTAGAAGAAATGGCTGTCCGACTTAAAAAGGACGTTAAAGAGGAGTTGATGGAACAATACGGATTGGAGATAGCAAATATCGATATCGCCATAAACGAAGAAAGTGATCTAGCATTCCCTGAAAACCTCCAAAAGGTTATGGTTCTTCTGAAACAGCCAGAAACAAAAGTGAAGACAGTCGAAGCGATTAAACAAATAGAAATTAACACAGAAACACCTCTTCCATCAAAAAAATCAACAGAAGAAACAGAACAAATAGCCGCATTTCTATCGCAAAAATGGAATGTAAAAGAAAAAACAGTTGAAGTTTCGATTGAAGGGGGGATCAATAAAAAGAATGGATAATAATAAAGGACCATTATCAATCTTGAAAAAATGGCTCAAACTTGATGGGAAATCTGAAAAGAAACCAGGGAAATATCAATATATGATACTTGTCCTTTGTATTGGAGCAGCCTTTATGCTGGCAGGTAATGTCATCTTTAAAACGGGCTCCAATTCTTCTAATGTACCTGCAACAACTAGTAATAAGGGCGGATCAAGTGATGTGCCGGCTTTTGGGATAAAAAAGAGTTCAGGTAATAAAGCAATAGCTGAATATGAAGAAAAATACGAAACTCAGCTAGAGAAAGCACTAAAGGAAATGTTAGGTGTTGACGATGTCACCGTTGTTGTAAATATAGATTCTACAGATAAAAAGGTGCTAGAAAAAAATAAGGTTTCAAAAACGCAAACCACCGACGAAACAGATCGTGAAGGCGGACAGCGAAAGGTTCAGGAGACCTCCTCAGATGAACAGATCGTGATTATCAGGAACGGAGATAAAGAGGTTCCGATTGTTGTAGAAACAAAGAAACCCGACATTCGAGGTGTCTTGGTGGTTGCAAAGGGTGCAGATAATATTCAAGTGAAAAAATGGATTGTCGAAGCAGTAACACGTGTCTTAGGAGTTCCGAGCCATAGAGTTGCTGTAATGCCTAAAAAATAAAAGGGGGATTTTAATAATGCTTTTGAAAAAACAAACGGTTTGGTTATTAACAATGTTGAGCTTAGTAGTCGTATTATCGGTGTATTACATTACTTCACCAGAACAAAAGAGCAATGACCTCGCAGCTGTCCAACAAAATCCTAAAGACCAAATGGATCAAAAACAGGCAAAAACTAAGACCCAGGCCAAGGATGGAAAAACAGTTGTTTCTTCCATTGCAGGGGATGCGGCCTTTGAAGAATTACGTATGAAGCTTGAAGATGCTCGAAGTGAGGAGAAGGAAAAGCTAACAGCAACCCTTGCCTCTACTGACCTAACTCCTGACGAACGGAGCAAGGCAAAAGATCAAATGGATAAATTAACGCAGACAGCTCAACAAGAAGAAATTCTTGAAACCCTTATTAAGGCAATGGGCTATGATGATGTCCTTGTCAGAGCAAATGGAGAAAAAGTTAACGTAACCGTTAAATCTAAGAAGAAGCATAGTGCTGCTGAGGCCAATAAAATTATTAAAGAAGTGAAAAAAGAAATTGGAGATACTAATTTCGTAGCAGTAACCTTCCAGCCAGCTAAATAGCTTGCACAAAAAGGGAAAGTCAAAGACTTTCCTTTTTAAATGGTTTAATTTAACTTTTTAAGGGGAAAATAATATTTTGAATTGAAATATTCTCTCAAAATTCGCCCGCCTTCAGGTATAGATTATTGAACTTTTATGCGGTATTATCGTATAGTATTAGTAGTAAGTCCTAATTAAAAGTAGTACAAGGGGTGTTACATAATGTTAAAAGTACAAGAAATACGCGAATTGATTAAATTAGTTGACCAGTCTAGCATTGATGAATTTGTATATGAAATTGACGGTTCAAAAATTAAAATGAAAAAGAATGGGGCTCAAGTGGTAACGGCTGTACAACCAGTTCCACATGCCGCTGCTCCAGTGGCGGCTGCACCTATTCAACCAATCCCAGTTGCACCTGTAGCTGCAGTAGAGGAAGTCAAACAGGAAACACCAAAAGTGGAAGTACCTTCTCAAGCTGATACAGCTAACTTACACAAGATCACTTCGCCGATGGTGGGAACATTTTATGCTTCGCCAACACCAGATGCGGATGTCTATGTAAAATCAGGATCCAAAGTTTCTAAGGATTCAATTGTTTGTATCGTTGAAGCAATGAAATTATTTAACGAAATTGAAGCGGAAGTAAATGGAGAAATTGTGGAAGTTCTTGTTAAGAATGGCCAATTAGTAGAATACGGACAGCCTTTATTTTTAGTAAAGCCTGAATAAGGAGCGATAACAGGATGATTAAAAAACTGTTAATTGCAAACAGAGGAGAAATTGCAGTTAGGATTATTAGAGCCTGCCGGGAAATGGGAATTGAATCAGTTGCCGTATTTTCTGAAGCAGACCGCGAAGCATTACATGTACAGCTTGCCGATGAAGCGTACTGTATTGGACCAACTTCATCAAAAGACAGTTATTTGAACGTTACTAATATTATTAGTGTTGCAAAGTTAACCGGTTGTGATGCCATTCATCCAGGATATGGTTTCTTAGCCGAAAATGCTGATTTCGCAGAGTTATGCAGGGAATGCAATATCACCTTTGTTGGACCAAGTCCAGAGGCCATTAACAAAATGGGAACCAAGGATATTGCAAGGGAAACGATGAGGGAAGCAGGTGTCCCAATTGTCCCTGGATCAACAGGCATCATTAATAATATTGATGAAGCCCTTGAGCTTGTGAAAAAGATAGAATATCCAGTCATTATTAAAGCAACTGCCGGCGGAGGCGGTAAAGGCATCCGCGTTGCTAAAAATGAGCAGGAATTAATTAAAGGAATCAATATTACTCAGCAGGAAGCATTAACAGCATTCGGGAATCCAGGTGTTTATATTGAAAAATATATTGAGGATTTCCGCCATGTTGAGATACAGGTGTTAGCCGATAATTATGGAAACACGATTCATTTAGGAGAACGGGATTGTTCCATCCAACGGAGACTACAAAAACTTCTCGAAGAAACTCCTTCACCAGCATTAGATGGCGAAATTCGCACAGAAATGGGAAATGCGGCTGTTAAAGCGGCGAAAGCAGTTGATTATTCAGGTGCAGGCACGGTAGAATTTATTTATGACTATCGCAATCGAAAGTTTTATTTTATGGAGATGAACACCAGGATTCAGGTAGAGCACCCTGTTACCGAAATGGTCACGGGAATCGACCTAATTAAAGAGCAAATTCGTGTTGCAAATGGCGAAAAGCTTTCCTTAAAACAACAGGATGTCACCTTTACAGGCTGGGCAATTGAATGTCGAATTAATGCAGAGAATCCGGAGAAGAATTTTCTCCCTTCCGCTGGAAAAATCAAAATGTACTTACCTCCTGGCGGGCTAGGTGTTCGGATTGACTCAGCAGCGTACCCAGGATATACAATTCCACCATACTACGATTCGATGATTGCGAAAGTTATCACATATGGAAGCAGCAGGGAAGAGGCAATTTCAAGAATGAAGCGTGCTTTAAGTGAATTTGTAGTGGAGGGTATTCAAACAACCATTCCGTTTCATTTAAAACTTCTTGAGCACGAAAAATTCGTAGAAGGCCAGTTTAATACGAAGTTCTTAGAATTGCATGATGTGATGAAATCAGTCTAAAATCTGGAGGTGTTTTTGATGAGCGAATTTAGCATCTTGGAAATGGAACAAGGTAATAACGGCCTTGGGAAAATTGAGATTGCTCCTGAAGTAATTGAAGTTATTGCTGGTATTGCTGCATCCGAAGTCGAAGGTGTTGCAGGCATGCGTGGTAATTTTGCAACAGGTGTAGTCGAGCGCCTTGGGAAGAAAAACCATGGTAAAGGTGTGAAAGTGGAACTAACCGAAACAGGAATAAAAGTAGATGTCTATTGTTTAATGAAATTTGGCGTTTCTATTCCAACGGTTGCTGGGAAAATCCAAGATAATATTCGTCAGGCACTGCTAAATATGACGGCATTGGATGCGGAAGAAGTTAACATCCATGTTGTCGGCATTCAATTTGAATCACAAAAAATCGAGCCTGAAATTGATTCAGAAATATAATATGAAAAAACCAAAGGAGCTAACTCCTTTGGTTTTTTCATTTTTTAAAAATAAAAGCGGTTGCAAATTAGAAAATTGTCTATGTAAATGTGCGAATCGTTTTTAGTTATGCTATTATCATTTTATGTGTAAGGTTTCACGATTACCTTAATACTATATCTTGTATATAAAATAGACAAAATTTACTTAATATCCCTAAAGGAGATAAAGGTATAATGAAAAGAAGAACAGCCAGGGAAAAAGCGTTGCAGGCGCTTTTTCAAATCGATGTAAGCAATACTGAACCAGAATCAGCTATTGAACATGTTTTGGAAGGAGAGGAAGGCGACGAATATTTATCAAAGCTTGTTTTAGGTGTGGTAGAGCACAAAGCTGAAATTGATAAATTAATTATTGAAAGCCTAGAAAAATGGTCTATGGACCGGCTGGCAACAGTTGATCGAAACTTACTAAGAATTGCAGTATGTGAACTAAAGTTTTATCGTTCTGAAGTCCCGGAAAAAGTTATTTTAGATGAAGCCATAGAAATTGCAAAAATTTTCGGAGATGACCAATCAAGCAAATTTATTAACGGTGTTCTTTCAAAGGTAAAAGAAAAAATTCTTAACGATTAATTACTGGGTTATCTCTAGGGTAAGGGAGAGAAGGAAATGACCGCTGAAATTATTAATGGAAAAGAAATTGCTGCAAAGAAACGATTAGAAATTGCGGAAGAGGTTCAGAAACTTAAAAGCGAGGGAGTCACCCCGGGATTATCCGTTATTCTTGTTGGAAATAACGATGCTTCCAAGACATATGTAAAGAGCAAACAAAAAACTTGTGAAGAGCTTGGTATGTACTCCCTTTTAATTACGATGCCAGAAGAAGTTTCTGAAGTGGAACTTTTAGCAAAAATTGAAGAGTTGAACGCAGATCCTTCCATTCATGGAATATTAGTTCAACTTCCACTCCCAAAACATATTGATGAAACACGGGTAATTGAATCGATTTCTCCATTAAAAGATGTTGATGGCTTTCATCCAATTAATATTGGCAGAATGATGACTGGCCAGAATGCCTTTCTACCATGTACTCCTTACGGTATCTTGGTCCTTCTTGAAGAAACAGGGGTCCAATTAGAAGGAAAGCATGTGGTTGTTGTTGGAAGAAGTAATATTGTGGGCAAACCGGTAGGACAGCTTCTCCTTAATAAAAATGCAACAGTAACGTATTGTCACTCCAAAACAAAAGATTTATCGGTACATACAAGGCAGGCAGATATTTTAATTGCTGCTGTGGGAATTCCAAATTTTATCAAAGCTGATCATGTAAAAGAAGGCGCTGTAGTCATCGATGTAGGAATTAATCGAAATGAGGCAGGCAAGCTTTGTGGTGATGTAGCTTTTGATGAGGTTAGCGAAAAAGCAGGCTATATCACTCCAGTTCCAAAGGGAGTAGGGCCGATGACGATTACAATGCTTATGTACAATACCTTAAAATCGGCTTCTGAAAGTATCGGAGGGTTTTAAGCAGGATCTTGTCCTTATCATCGATAAGGACAGTTTTATTCTCTAGGTTTTAATAAAAGGAGCGGCCATGCAGGAAGAACGATATTTATCTGTGAATGCTTTAACCAAATACATAAAAAGAAAATTTGATGCGGACCCTCATTTACGTGATATTCATGTAAGAGGGGAAATTTCGAACTTTAAACAGCATTCGAGTGGACATATGTATTTTACCTTAAAAGACGAAAAAGCCCGCATACTTGCAGTTATGTTCTCTAGTCATTCAAGGTTTATGAAGTTTTCGCCTGAAAACGGAATGAAAGTGATAGTCAAAGGTGACATCACGGTATATGAACCAGGCGGTCAATATCAAATTTATATCAAAGAAATGCAGCCGGACGGAATCGGTGAATTATTTTTGGCTTTTGAGCAATTAAAAAAACGGCTGGAGGCAGAAGGCTTATTTGCTCTTGAAACTAAAAAAGCCCTTCCTTTATTTCCTAAAACGATAGGAATCATCACATCTCCAACCGGAGCAGCAATAAGGGATGTTATTACAACAATTAAAAGACGGTACCCCATTGCTAATATTCTTGTTTTTCCTGCACTTGTGCAGGGGGAGAATGCAGCCTCGTCAATCGCAAAGCAAATTGAAAAAGCAAATTCTATGAAAGAAATTGATGTATTGATTGTTGGCCGCGGCGGTGGATCAATTGAGGAGTTATGGGCTTTTAACGAGGAACTGGTAGCCCGGGCGATCCATCAATCGCGGATTCCAATTATTTCAGCAGTCGGACACGAAACCGATTTTACAATTGCCGATTTTGTGGCTGATCTAAGGGCGCCAACTCCAACAGGTGCGGCTGAACTGGCTGTTCCCCATATTGAGGAACTAATGGATAGGGTCCTCCAGCGGCAAACAAGGCTGCTTAGGGCGATGCAGGAAAAATTTCGGTTCGAAAAGGAACGATTAAACAGAGTACAAAAATCGTATGCTTTCCGTTATCCTCATCGTTTATATGAACAAAAATTGGAGCAGGTTGATAAACTAACTGAATTGCTTGTCCGTGGAAGTTCTCGCTTGGCTTCGATTAAAAAGGGACAACATGACCTTCTTCATAAACGTTTGCAGAGAAATCACCCAAGCGAAGCCCTAGCTGCAGCCCAAAAAAGTTTTGACCGAACACAAAAAGACATGGACCGTGCAATGCACAAAATACTATCAAAAAAACAAACAGATTTTGATCGTTTAGTATCAACTTTACAGGCATTAAGTCCATTGAAAATAATGGAACGCGGTTACAGTTTAGCTTATTCAGCAGAAAGTCGTCTGGTCAAAAGTGTCAGCCAGGTAAAGGTGAATGAACGAGTACAGATTCAATTAACAGATGGCAGTCTATACTGTAAAGTGGAGAACATAAAGGAGAGCGAAAAAAGTGCCGAATGAAAACAAATTATCCTTTGAAGAGGCGATGACAAAACTCGAACAAATCGTCGATAAACTTGAAGAAGGGGATGTACCTTTAGAGGAAGCGATTATCTTCTATAAAGAAGGTATGGAATTATCCAAACTTTGTCATGATAAATTAAAAAGCGTAGAAGAACAGCTGACGCAAATTATTACGGAGGATGGACGCACGGAGAATTTTTCTGTTGCTGAGGAGGAATAGACTTGGAAACCGGTTTACTTCATACATTTTCACAAGATTATAAGCAGCTCCTTGAGAATGAACTTAAATCTCTGGTTGAAGAGCTCGATGCACCTTCTATCATTAAGGAATCAATGATCTATTCCCTTGAAGCAGGCGGAAAAAGAATACGTCCCTTATTATTATTCGCAACCTTGGATGCATTTGGAATGGACCCAAGAAAAGGCCTTCTTGCAGCTGCGGCAATTGAAATGATACATACCTATTCTTTAATCCATGATGACCTTCCCAGTATGGATAATGACGATCTTCGAAGAGGGAAACCGACCAATCATAAAGTGTTTGGAGATGCCATCGCAATTCTGGCTGGAGATGCCTTACTAACCTATAGCTTTGAGGTTGTTGGTAAAATTCCAAATGAATATGCCAGCCCTGAGACAAAGCTAAAGTTAACGATAGAAATGGCAAAGGCTGCAGGAACGGAAGGAATGGTAGGCGGTCAAGTAGCAGATATGGAGGGAGAAGGGAAAGCCCTTTCTCTTGAAGAATTGGAATATATCCATATTCATAAAACTGGGAAACTGTTGAAATATAGTGTTCTAGCTGGGGCAATTATTGCTGATGCCACTCAAAGTCAGATGGAATATTTATCAGCGTTTGCCCATCATCTTGGTCTTGCGTTTCAAATCCAGGATGATATCCTGGATGTGGTTGGAAATGAACATTTAATTGGAAAGCCTGTTGGAAGTGACAAGACGAATCAAAAAAGTACGTACCCGACATTGTTATCTTTAGATGGTGCTAGAGATGCTTTACATAGGCAAATAAACCTGTCAAAGGATCATTTGGAAAAGACAGGCTTAAATACGAATTTACTAATGGAATTAACGGATTTAGTCGCTTCGAGAGACCATTAAGAACGGCTATTTGAGGCAATGTAATAAGTGTGTTATAATTGTTTTCAATGTAGAAACGTTCTCATGCCGTTATCACTTTCGTGTTAGCGGCTTTTTTTAGAATGATCAAGTATGAAAGTGAGTGGTCCAAACATGGATCTGTTATCAATAAAAGACCCATCCTTTTTGAAAAGGATGTCAAACAAACAACTGGAGGCTTTAAGTCAGGAAATTCGCCAATTCTTGATTGAAAAGTTATCCGTAACTGGAGGCCATATTGGACCTAATTTAGGTGTAGTAGAATTAACAATTGCCTTACATAAATGCTTCGACAGCCCAACCGATAAAATTATATGGGATGTAGGTCATCAATCCTATGTCCACAAAATTTTAACGGGAAGAGCTTGTGAGTTCGATACATTAAGACAGTTCAAGGGCCTTTGCGGCTTTCCAAAACGAATTGAGAGTGAGCATGACGTATGGGAAACGGGACATAGTTCCACTTCTCTTTCTGCTGCTATGGGAATGGCGATTGCCAGAGATTTAAAAAAGGAAAAATCGTTCGTTGTTCCTGTTATTGGTGATGGTGCCTTAACCGGTGGTATGGCTTTAGAAGCCTTAAATCATATTGGTCACGAGAAAAAAGATATGATCGTGATTTTAAACGATAATGAAATGTCAATTGCACCGAATGTAGGTGCCCTGCATAATATCCTTGGTCAATTACGGACAGCAGGAAAATATCAATGGGTAAAAGATGAGTTAGAAGTATTATTAAAGAAGGTCCCTGCTGTTGGAGGGAAATTGGCTGCAACGGCTGAGAGAGTAAAAGACAGCCTAAAATATTTATTTGTTTCTGGCATGTTTTTTGAAGAGCTTGGTTTTACTTATTTAGGCCCAATTGATGGCCATAACTTTGATGACTTATTTGAAAACCTTAGCTATGCTAAAAAGACAGAAGGCCCAGTACTTATACATGTGATTACGAAAAAGGGTAAAGGCTTTCAACCTGCTGAAAGCGATAAAACCGGAACATGGCATGGGACGGGGCCATATAAGATGGATACGGGTGCTTTTGTTAAACCTGATAAAAAACAGCCGGCAGCCTGGAGCAGCCTGATAAGTGAGACCGTTCGAAGGCTTGCCCGTGAGGATGAACGCATTGTTGCTATAACTCCAGCGATGCCGGTGGGTTCCAAGCTTGAAGGATTTGCAAGCGAGTTCCCTGAACGAATGTATGATGTAGGGATCGCGGAACAGCATGCTGCAACAGTTGCTGCAGGATTAGCTACTCAAAACATGAAACCTTTTTTAGCCATTTATTCAACTTTTCTGCAAAGGGCCTATGATCAAGTGGTTCATGATATTTGCCGGCAAAACTTAAATGTGTTTATCGGAATCGATCGAGCTGGCTTGGTAGGTGCAGATGGTGAAACACATCAAGGCGTATTTGATATTGCTTTCTTAAGGCATGTGCCTAACATTGTGTTAATGATGCCGAAGGATGAAAATGAAGGGCAGCATATGGTTTATACTGCCTTGAAATATGATGATGGTCCAATAGCCTTAAGATTTCCCCGCGGAAATGGGCTTGGTGTGCCATTGGATACGGATTTGCACAGTATTCCGATTGGTACATGGGAAGTACTCAAAGAGGGGGAAGATGCTGCAATCTTAACCTTTGGAACGACTATTCCAATGGCACTAGAAGCGGCTCAACGCCTTGAGAAGCAAGGGATTTCTGTGAGAATTGTTAATGCCCGCTTTATTAAACCTTTGGATGAAAAAATGCTTAATATTCTCTTAGAAAAAAATATGCCGATCCTTACAATTGAGGAAGCAGTGCTGCAAGGTGGATTTGGAAGTGCTGTTCTTGAGTATGCCCAGACAAATGGCTTTTATCATTCACAAATAGACAGAATAGGAATTCCTGATCAATTTATTGAACATGGTGATGTAGGTGCACTCCTTGATGAAATTGGCCTGACAACAGAGGAAGTAGTTAAACGAATTTCCATTCTTGCACGAAAAAAACAACAAAGGGCTTAAAAAATGAAAAATAAAGAACGTTTAGATGTTTTACTTGTGGAACGGGGATTAATTGAAACACGCGAAAAGGCGAAAAGGGCGATAATGGCTGGTTTGGTTTATACAAACGAAGAGCGCTTAGATAAGCCAGGTGAAAAAGTTAAAACGGATATCCCACTTAACATTAAGGGCAATATGCTGCCATATGTCAGCCGGGGAGGATTAAAGCTCGAAAAGGCATTAAAATCCTTTGAGGTAAATATTCAGGAAAAGGTTTTGTTAGACATAGGGGCTTCCACTGGGGGGTTTACGGATTGTGCCCTGCAAAATGGGGCAAAAATGTCGTATGCCCTTGATGTTGGCTACAATCAGCTTGCCTGGAAGCTGCGCCAAGATGATAGAGTCGTTGTAATGGAAAGAACAAATTTTCGCTATGTTACACCAGCTGATTTAAACGGAGAAATGCCGAATTTTGCTTCTATTGATGTTTCATTTATATCATTAACTCTAATTCTGCCTGTACTTAAAACACTCTTAGTACCAGGGAGTGACATAATTGCCCTTATTAAGCCACAATTTGAGGCCGGCAGAGAGCAAGTAGGCAAAAAGGGTATTGTAAGGGATGAAAAAGTTCACCTTCAGGTGATTGATAAAATTATTCATTTTTCTATTCAACAAGGGTTTACAATTATGAATTTGTCTTATTCACCCATTACTGGCGGAGATGGAAACATAGAGTTTCTTCTTCATCTGAAATGGGAAGGTGAAAGAGAGGCCGGAGTAAACCTGTTGCCGATTTTGCCAGCCGATGTAGTGAAGGAAGCACATAGAGAATTTCATACAAAGCAAGAATAACAAGGGTAGGTTCGCTTACCCTTTTTTTTGTATTTCATTGCATATTTATTAAGAAAAAAATGTACAAGGATTGAAAAATGGGCTAACATATGAGTAGAAGCGACAAAATAGAACAAAATACTCAGTTGTTTTAACGACTACGAGGTGAAAGTGATGAATAAAGGGCAACGACATATAAAGATTAGAGAAATTATTGCCACAAATGATATTGAAACACAGGACGATTTAGTCGATGAACTAAAAAATGCAGGCTATAATGTGACTCAGGCGACCGTCTCTAGGGATATTAAAGAGTTACACCTTGTAAAGGTGCCTCTAAGTGACGGGCGCTATAAGTACAGCTTACCGGCGGACCAGCGATTTAATCCATTACAAAAGCTAAAAAGGTCATTAATAGACGCATTTGTTCGAATTGATTCCGCAGGACATTTGCTAGTCATGAAATGCCTGCCGGGAAATGCTATGGCTATTGGTGCTCTCATCGATAACTTGGATTGGGACGAAATATTAGGAACCATATGCGGTGATGATACGATGCTTATTATTTGCCGAACACCTGAGGATACAGAAGTGATAACCAATCGGTTCCTGGACATGCTTTAATTGGGGGAGAGGTCCTTGTTAGCAGAATTATCAATTAAAAATTTCGCGATAATTGAAAACTTAACGATTTCTTTTAAAAAAGGTTTAACCGTTTTGACAGGAGAAACAGGCGCTGGAAAATCTATTATCATTGATGCCATTCATCTCCTTGTTGGCGGTAGGGGATCAGCGGAATTTGTCCGCCATGGCGAAGAAAAGGCAGAAATTGAAGGGTTATTTCAAATAGATGATCCACAACATCCAGTAATATTCAAAGCAATGGAGTTCGGGATTGATATCGAAGAAGGAATGGTCATTTTACGTCGTGATATTGCTAAGACTGGAAAAAGCGTATGCCGTATAAATGGCAAGCTCGTAACCATTTCAACACTTCGTGAAATTGGGGCTGCCCTGGTGGATATTCACGGACAACATGAACACCAAGAATTAATGGATGAAACTTGGCATTTACCACTGCTTGATCAATTTGGTACAGAAGAAATCCTGCCATCACTTGAAGAATATCAGGAAGTTTTCCGCCGATATGAACAAACCAGGCAAAAGCTTAAATCCTTAAGTGATAATGATCAACAAACGGCCCATCGTCTGGATTTAATCGTATTTCAGTTAGATGAAATCCAAAAAGCAAATTTAAAGCCCCAGGAAGACGAAGATTTGTATGAAGAAAAGAAGAGACTGGGGAATTTTGAAAAGGTATTTGGGGCTATACAATCAGGTTATAATGGCTTAAACGGAGAACAAAAAGGACTCGATTGGATTAGTTTGGTCATGGGGCATCTTGAAGATGCAGCTTCCCTCGATAATGCTTATAAAGAAATTTATGAATCAGTCTCCAATAGCTTTTATCAACTAGAGGATGCTGCACGGTCGTTAAGAAATGAACTAGATGTACTAGAGTTCGATCCGCAAAGGTTAAATGAAATTGAAGATCGTTTAAATGAAATTAACCAACTAAAACGTAAATACGGAAAAACCATTAATGAAATAGTGGAGTATGCCGCTAAAATCGAAGAAGAGATTGAAACGTTGCAAAATAAGGAAACACATATTGAGGAATTAGAAAAGGAATTAACTTCCATCAAAAAGGATTTGAGCCTTGAAGCAAAGCAATTGACTGAACTTCGTAAAAAATGGGCAGAAAAGCTGACGAAGTTAATACATAAAGAATTGAAAGAATTATACATGGCGAAAACCGTATTTGAGATTCGCTTTGAGCCAGATATCGAGCATTTTTCTAAAACAGGTGTTGATCATGTTCAATTTTATATCAGTACCAATCCGGGAGAACCGTTAAAACCATTATCAAAGGTTGCTTCAGGTGGAGAATTATCACGTATCATGCTTGCGTTAAAAAGTATTTTTTCTAAACATCAAGGCGTCACTTCCATTATTTTTGATGAAGTAGATACGGGTGTTAGTGGCAGAGTGGCCCAGGCAATTGCCGAAAAAATTTATAAAGTTGCATCTGATTCCCAGGTTTTATGTATTTCTCATTTGCCTCAAGTTGCGGCTATGGCGGATACGCATTTATTTATTTCGAAGATCATTAAAGGAGGAAGAACAAAAACCTCCGTCTCTCCACTGAATATTGAAGAGAAAATAAAAGAAATCGGACGGATGATTTCTGGTGTGGAAATAACCGATTTAACCAAAAAACATGCCGAGGAATTATTGCAATTAGCTGAAATAAATAAAAAAAATTGAAAAGCTATCCATTCTGGGTAGCTTTTTTATGTAGAACGAAGTTATAAATGATTGTCAAGGAGGCAAAATTATAGATGTAGCCATTTAAGTTGTAACTAGAAGCGAGGAGAGTGAAAAGTTTGAAGTTAGAGATAATTAGAAAAATTATTGGTGGAATTCTCCTTGTTTCATTAATTAGCCTTATTTTTTTTCAGCCATTGCAACAATATTTAAGTGTACCTAAAACAATCACTGTTTTTGAAGGACAAGATTACACATTTCAAAAGGCTGTCCCGGTTTCAGCCTCTTTAGTTTCTCACAATTCCACAATCACACTTGAACAGGAAAAACATTCGGTTTCGGTAAAGGCTTCTGAAAGAGGCAAAAATGAAATGCTTTTAGAATATGCCGGTATCCCCATTAAAAAGGTTGATGTACATGTCTTAAAAGATTTCCGTGTTATCCCAGGCGGTCAATCAATCGGTGTAAAATTGAATACGGTAGGAGTTTTGGTTGTCGGCCACCACTTAGTTAACACAACAAATGGAAAAAAGTCTCCAGGTGAAATTGCAGGAATTAAAGTTGGAGATATCATCACAGAAATCAATGGAAATAAAATTGAAAAAATGACAGATGTAGCACCATTTGTACAAGCTGCTGGACAGGATGGCAAAGCATTAGATATGATGATTAGCCGAGAAAGCGGCAAATTTAAGACTAAACTTACCCCATTAAAGGATAAAGAGGAAAATAGTTATAAGCTTGGATTGTATATTAGAGATTCTGCTGCTGGGATTGGGAC
The DNA here is from genome assembly GCF_036965425.1 of Neobacillus drentensis. Lineage (GTDB taxonomy): Bacteria > Bacillota > Bacilli > Bacillales > Cytobacillaceae > Neobacillus > Neobacillus drentensis_F. The sequence continues at coordinate 46,836 of NZ_JBALPP010000106.1, forward strand.
GATGACTTTTATTCATCCGCAATCCAAAAAATATGGTGCTCTTGGCCATGTCATTTCAGATATGGATACGAAAAAGCCGATTGTTGTAGAAGATGGTCAAATTGTAAGGTCAACCGTAACATCAATTGAAAAAGGGAGTAATGGAGATCCGGGTGAGAAGCTTGCGCGTTTCTCTTCGGACCGAGAAATTGTTGGTAATATTACTAAGAATAGCCCATTTGGAATTTTTGGAGAATTAAATAAGGATTTAAAAAATGGTGTGTTAGATAAACCATTGCCAATTGCTTTATCCCATCAAGTAAAAGAAGGGCCAGCAAAAATTTTAACGGTTGTAAATAATGACAAAGTTGAAGAATTTAATATTGAAATTGTAAGCACAATCCCGCAAAAGTTTCCAGCTACAAAAGGCATGGTCATTAAAGTAACCGACCCTAAGCTGCTTGAAAAAACGGGAGGAATCGTTCAGGGAATGAGCGGAAGTCCAATTATTCAGGATGGTAAGCTTGTCGGAGCAGTGACACATGTCTTTGTTAATGATCCAACCTCGGGTTATGGGGTTCATATTGAATGGATGCTAAATGAAGCTGGAATTAACATATATGATATGCCGAAAAATAAAGCGAGTTGATAATTGAGCAAAATAGGTAAAGTTCCCTATTTTGCTTCTTTTCTTATATAAAGTTTTTTCGACAATTACCAGTTATAATTTGGAAAAAATGCGATTTTCGTCGAAAGGACGAGAAAAACAAAGAAAAGATAAGATTTTATCACTAATTTAAGAAATATTAAAAAAATGAGAGGATTTTTTGTTGCATTGTCGAATTTCTAATTTAGAATAGAATTAAGAGCTTACTGAGAATACGGATTGAAATTGAAATAGAGATTAATGAGTCGAGTTAAGGAGGAACCGGAGTTGAAAAAAATAAAAGTATGTGTCGTTGATGACAATAGGGAACTAGTTGGATTATTAGAGGACTATATTTCGTCCCAGGATGATATGGAAGTAGTAGGTATTGCTCATAATGGTCAGGAATGTTTAGAAATGTTAAGTAATACAGATCCTGATGTTCTCGTTTTAGATATTATCATGCCGCATCTTGATGGTTTAGCGGTTTTAGGACGTCTTCGTGAACTGAAAAAAGGAGTATTGCCAAATGTCATTATGCTGACTGCATTTGGTCAAGAGGATGTAACCAAAAAAGCGGTTGAACTTGGGGCCTCTTACTTTATCCTTAAACCTTTTGATATGGAGAATTTAGGCAGTCATATAAGACAAGTTAGCGGAAGCAGTAATTTATTTACCACACGTAAGGCTCCGGCAACAAATTATCGTTCCCAATCCGAACAAAAACCCAAAAATCTTGATGCCAGCATTACGAGCATTATCCATGAAATCGGAGTACCCGCCCATATTAAAGGTTATTTATACTTAAGAGAAGCGATTTCGATGGTTTATAACGATATCGAGCTGCTTGGCTCGATTACTAAGGTTTTATATCCAGATATCGCAAAGAAATATAATACAACAGCCAGCCGTGTAGAACGTGCGATCCGACATGCAATTGAAGTGGCTTGGAGCCGCGGGAATATCGACTCTATTTCTTCATTGTTCGGATATACTGTCAGTATGTCAAAAGCAAAGCCGACGAACTCTGAATTTATCGCCATGGTTGCTGATAAACTTCGCTTAGAGCATAAGGCTTCTTGAAAGGAAGAGTAAATTTAATTAAAAAGCCTTCATTTTGGAAAATGAAGGCTTTTTTTGCTTTTAATTGTTAATTATTCTTATCCTTTTCCATTTCCATTAGCTTTTGAATGAGAATATGCTGTGGCATGTGCATAAGCTGTTCAAGAGGAATATTTAATTTCTGTGCAAGCTTTAGGGCAGTATCAGGTGATAATTGTAATGGTTTCATTTTGAATCCTCCATATTTTTAGTTGGGATGTGAAAAAATTGACACAAATTTTCGCGCACCGTGGTTACTCTGCTTTATTTGCTGAAAATACAATGGCTGCCTTTATTGAAGCGGAAAAAGCAGGTGCAGACGGTCTAGAACTAGATGTTCAATTAACAAAAGATGGCGAAATTGTCGTCATCCATGATGAAAAAGTCGATCGAACCACGACGGGAAAAGGATTTGTTAAGGATTTTTTATTTAAAGAAATTAGAAAACTTAACGCCAATAAAAATGGTCTCAAAAAGGAATCGATTCCTTCTTTGGCGGAGGTGCTAGAATGGCTTAATACAAACAAACTAATTTGTAATATTGAATTAAAAAATGGCCTGATTCCTTATGAAGGCATGGAAGAAAAGGTTATTAAGCTTGTTCGGAAATATGGTTTATCTGATAGGATTATCATTTCATCGTTTAATCACTATAGTATTGTTCAAAGTTATCTTCTAGCCCCCGAAATTGAAACGGCCCCTCTGTTTATTGAAGGAATTTATATGCCGTGGATATACTCTCAAGCCATTAGGGCAAAAGGGATTCATCCAAAGCATTCTTCCATGTCAGATAATATTTTTATCAATACAATGCAAAATGGGATAGCAGTTCGGCCCTATACTGTTAATAAGGATGCGGATATGCACCGGTTCTTTAATATTAATTGTACCGCTTTTATTACCGATGACCCAGTAAAAGCTTTACGAATAAGAAAACAATATGAAAAGAGACCATAACTGGCCTCTTTTATTTTTTAAATTTAGTTTGTACCTTATTTCTTTTTCGGTCGCGATGGAGGATGAATCCGGCAACAAAACCAAGACCTCCAATGAAAAAGACTAATCCAACGAGAAATTGAATCCATAATTTAGGGAATGGTGCTTGAAGAATCCCGAAGGTCATATCTCGCATTAATTTTATTCCAACTGCAGCCAAAACACCAGGGATCAATACTATAATAAGGGCAATAATCCTGCTCATGAACGAAATCCTTCCAAATTGTAATTTAAATAAGTATATCTAAATTATAACTTATGAAAATATTATTACATAGTTGAAATTTGTCAAGAGTCAGTGTTTGGTTATAAAATAGATACTGAAAAAAGTTGCATATTTTTCCTGTAAGGAATGAAAAGATTTTCTTAATATGAAAGGGTGGGAAAAATGCAAAATGTCATGATTGTAGGAGCCGGTAAGGGCGGTACAGCAATCTTGAAAATATTAAAGGAATCAGAAATGTTAAACCTTCATGCCGTTGTTGATCGGAATTTGGATGCACCAGGTATACAAATGGCACAAGAAGAAGGTATTAAAACAGGGACCTGCTGGCAGTCATTTCTAAACGAAAACATAGATATCATTATTGAAGTTACAGGTAATGATGAAGTTTTTCAAGAAATACGGGACACCAAAAATAAAAAAACAGTTTTAATTCCAGGTAGTGTGGCCTTTCTCGTGGCAAGGCTGATGGAGGAAAAAGAGGAGCTCATCGAAAAGCACCAGAATGAATCCTATCAGCAAGAATTAATTTTTAACGCTACAAATGATGGGATGGTTGTCATTGATAAATTTGGAAAGGTCATTTTATTTAATAGACGGGCAGAAGAAATAATGGGAGTCAAGAAAGATGAGGCAATTGGGAAATTTGTGGTTGAAGTTATCCCGCATAGCCGTCTGCCGCATATCCTCGAAACCAGAAGGATTGAGTCTAACCAAGAAATGATCTTAAAGAATGGTAAAAAAATTATTACCACTCGTATTCCGATTATTGAGGAAAATGGAACCTTAATAGGGGCTTTCGCTGTTTTTAAAGACATTACAGAGGTTGTAAATCTTGCGGAAGAAATCACGGATCTAAAAGAAATACAAACGATGCTGCAAGCCATAATCCACTCAAGCGATGATGCGATTTCGGTTGTGGATGAAGATGGCCGGGGGCTCCTGATAAATCCTGCTTATACCCGAATAACTGGTCTTACACAAGAACAGGTTATCGGCCAGCCGGCAACCACCGATATTTCTGAAGGTGAAAGTATGCATATGAAGGTGCTGCAAACAAGAAGGGCAGTTCGAGGCGTAGCGATGCGAGTTGGACCGAACAAAAAAGAAGTAATTGTTAATGTAGCGCCTATTATCGTAAAGGGGAAATTAAAGGGAAGTGTCGGCGTTATCCATGATATGTCTGAAATGAAATCGCTCAGCAGGGAATTGAGCCGTGCTAGACAGTTGATTCGGAAGCTGGAGGCAAAATACACATTTGAGGATATCATCGGAAAATCGGACGAAATGACCTTGGCAATCGAACAGGCAAAGCTTGGAGCCAAAACTCCTGCGACAGTCCTTCTTCGCGGTGAGTCAGGAACGGGAAAAGAGTTATTTGCCCATGCTATACATAATGCGAGCGATCGCAAATATAACAAATTTATCCGGGTTAATTGTGCTGCTATATCGGAATCTTTGCTTGAAAGCGAATTGTTCGGCTACGAAGAAGGTGCTTTTTCTGGTGCAATAAGAGGAGGAAAGACAGGCTTTTTTGAGGAAGCAAATAATGGGAGTATATTTCTCGATGAAATCGGCGAACTTTCCGCCAATACTCAGGCGAAGCTGCTTAGGGTATTACAGGAAAATGAAATCATCCGTGTGGGTGGAACAAAACCAGTCACGATCAATGTTAGGATTATTGCAGCGACAAATGTCAATCTAGAAAAGGGTATTGCTAAAGGAACGTTTAGGGAAGACTTATATTATCGTTTAAATCGCATGCCTATCCACATTCCTCCCTTACGAAAACGCAAAGATGAAATTCCATTATTATGTGAAAGGTTAATTCAAAAGATTAATCGAGATTACGGACGAAATGTTGAAGGAGTTACCCAAGTAGCCTTGTTGCAGTTGATGGGGTATGATTGGCCTGGCAATGTAAGAGAATTGGAAAATATTCTTGGCAGAGCGATTATTTTTATGAATTATTATGAAACCTTAATCGATGTCCATCACTTGCCTGAATTAAAAAATAAAAAATCAGGACAAGAACTAAATTCAACAAACGAAAGTGAGTCCTTTACATTAGATCGTACACTTTCCGAAATGATGGAAGAATATGAAGCGAATATTATTCAGCAAACACTAAGCCGATTAAAGGGCAATAAAACATTAACAGCTAAAACCCTTGGTTTATCTGTAAGGAATTTATATTATAAACTGGAAAAATACAATCTTGAAAAAAATATCATGCAATAAATTTCATAGTGTGAATTTTTTTTCATGCAGGGAATTTAAAAATAAAGCGTTTTCATTGTATTTTAGTTTGGCATAGAACTTGCAATGTAATATATCGGAGTGGAAGAAATAGGAGAAGGGGTTGATGACAACTTGTTGCTTGAATCACTAATAGACAAAGCAACCCAGGTTAGTGCCAAAACAGTGGCCGTTGCAGCTGCAGAGGATGAAGAAGTTATTGAAGCTGTTTTGGATGCACATAACCGAAATCTCGCAAATTTCATATTATTTGGTGATAAGGAAAAAATCAGAACCATTTTGGAATTGAAAAAACATGGTAAAAACAATTTGGAGATCATTCATGCTGAATCAAACACATCAGCTGCTGAATTGGCAGTCAAAGCCGTTTTTAACAAAAAGGCAGATGTATTGATGAAAGGTAATATTCCAACAAGCACTTTATTAAAAGCCGTTTTAAATAAGGAATATGGGCTGAGAACAGGAAATGTCCTGTCCCATGTCGCGGTTTTTGAGATACCTGGCTTTGATCGATTTACAATTGTGACAGATGCTGGGATGAATATTAATCCAGATTTAGAACAAAAGGCACAAATTACAAAAAATGCTGTATCTATAGCTAAGTCGATTGGAATTGAAATACCGAAAGTAGCACCGATTGCTGCAGTAGAAGTAGTTAATCCAGTCATGCAGCCTACTTTAGATGCTGCTGCTTTAACGGTGATGAATAAACGTGGGCAAATATCCGGCTGCATAGTCGATGGACCATTGGCATTAGATAATGCCGTTTCGGAGCTTGCAGCAGAGCATAAAGGAATTCAGAGTGAAGTCGCAGGAAAAGCCGATATTTTATTGGTGCCTACTGTTGAGGCAGGTAATATCTTATATAAATCATTAATTTATTTTGCTAAAGCCAAGGTTGGGGCAATAATTGCCGGGGCTCGTGCGCCGATTGTTCTGACTTCCAGAGCTGATTCTGCAGAAAGTAAACTATACTCGCTTGCACTTGCATTATGCTGCGTATTAAAATAGAAGGTTAACATTCGAGGAGGAATAAGATAATGGAAATTTTCAAGTACTTAGAGAAATATGATTATGAGCAAGTGGTGTTTTGCCAAGATAAGCAGTCAGGATTAAAAGCTATAATTGCTATTCATGATACAACTCTTGGTCCAGCATTAGGCGGAACCCGCATGTGGACATATGAATCTGAGGAAGCAGCCATTGAAGATGCTCTTCGCCTCGCAAAAGGAATGACTTATAAAAATGCTGCGGCTGGATTAAATCTTGGCGGTGGTAAAACGGTTATCATCGGTGACCCTCGCAAAGATAAGAATGAAGAAATGTTCCGTGCCTTTGGCCGATATATTCAGGGGCTGAATGGCCGATATATAACAGCAGAAGATGTTGGTACTACAGTGGCTGACATGGATTTAATCCATGAAGAAACAGATTATGTAACGGGAATTTCACCAGCTTTCGGTTCTTCGGGAAATCCTTCACCGGTAACTGCATACGGTGTTTATCGCGGAATGAAAGCCGCTGCGAAAGAAGCATTCGGCACAGATTCACTTGAAGGAAAAGTGATTTCAGTGCAAGGTGTTGGAAATGTAGCCTACACTCTATGCGAATATTTGCATAAAGAAGGCGCTCAGCTTATTGTTACAGATATTAATAAAGAAGCTGTTAATCGTGCGGTGGAAGCATTTGGTGCGCGTGCTGTAGACCCTAATGAAATTTATAGTGTAGAGTGTGATATTTATGCTCCATGTGCTCTTGGGGCAACAATTAATGACGATACCATTCCACAACTGAAAGCAAAGGTAATTGCAGGTTCAGCCAATAATCAGTTAAAGGACACCCGTCACGGCGATATCATTCATGAAATGGGTATTGTTTATGCTCCGGATTATGTTATAAATGCTGGCGGAGTTATAAATGTCGCCGACGAGCTATATGGATATAACCAGGAACGTGCGATGAAAAAAGTAGAGCAGCTCTATACAACGATAGAAAAAGTAATTGAAATTTCTAAACGGGATGGTATCCCAACATATGTTGCTGCTGATCGGATGGCAGAAGAGAGAATTGCAAAAATACGTAATTCAAGAAGCCAATTCCTGCAAAATGGCCATCACATTCTAAGCCATAGAATCTCAAGATAAGATATAAGGCTGGGGAAGAACGCTGAATGAGAAGTTCAGCGTCTTTGCCTTTCATAAAGCGAATTTTCCTAATTGGAGGTTAAAACGTTGCCAGATAAAGAATATCGAATTCTCGTCATCAACCCAGGCTCGACATCAACAAAGATTGGAGTCTTCGATAATGAAATTTCTATTTTTGAAAAAACAATCCGCCATGATGCAGAAATAATCAATTCTTTTTCCAATATTATTGAACAGTACGATTTTAGAAAGTCCACTATTTTGGAAACACTGGATAAAGAAGGAATAAATATTTCCAAATTAAGTGCCGTATGCGGCAGGGGCGGATTACTCCGTCCAATCGAGGGTGGTACCTATGCAGTCAATGACTTGATGCTAAAAGACTTAAGGGCCGGTTTTTCCGGACAGCATGCATCAAACCTAGGCGGTATCATTGCTTACGAAATTGCGGCAGGTCTTAATATTCCTGCATATATCGTAGATCCGGTGGTTGTCGATGAACTCGATCCAATAGCAAGAATTTCAGGGTTCTCTTTAATTGAAAGAAAAAGTATTTTTCATGCCTTAAATCAAAAGGCAGTTGCAAGAAGAATCGCAAAAGAATTAGGGAAAAAATACAATGAGTTGAACTTAATCGTAACCCATATGGGCGGCGGCATTACCGTTGGTGTTCATAAGAATGGAAAAGTTATTGATGTAAATAATGGACTCCATGGTGATGGACCTTTCAGTCCAGAGCGAGCAGGGACAGTTCCGGCGGGAGATTTAATTGCCCTTTGTTATTCAGGTGAATATTACCGGGAAGAAATTATGAAGAAACTTGTTGGTCAAGGTGGACTTGTTGGATATCTTGGAACGAATGATGCCGTTCAGGTGGAACAAAGGATCGCTTCTGGTGACAAAGAAGCCAAACTTGTCTACGATGCAATGGCCTATCAGGTTGCTAAGGAAATTGGGGCGGCAAGTGCCGTTTTGGCTGGTAAAGTAGATGCCATTGTGCTGACAGGCGGTCTTGCTTATGGTAAAGATTTTGTAAAAGAAATATCTGATAGAATAAACTGGATTGCCGATGTTATTGTCCATCCTGGTGAAAATGAACTTCAAGCTTTGGCAGAAGGGGCTATCAGGGTCTTGCGCGGTGAAGAAGAGGTAAAGGTATACCCTGGGAATTTTACAACAGCAAACATATAAGAAACTTTGGGGAGGAATTTTAAGTGGCACAAGAATATGATTTAGTCATTCTTGGCGGTGGAACTGGCGGTTATGTAGCTGCCATTCGCGCTTCTCAGCTTGGGTTAAAAACAGCGATTGTCGAAAAGGGAAAATTAGGAGGAACATGTCTTCATAAAGGGTGTATTCCAAGTAAGGCACTCCTAAGAAGTGCAGAAGTTTTCGCAACAGCAAAACATAGTGAAGATTTCGGTGTTGTCACAGGTGAAGTTTCTGTTAATTTTACTAAGGTTCAGGAAAGAAAAAATAAAATTATCGATCAGTTACATAAGGGTGTTCAGCATTTAATGAAGCAGGGGAAAATTGATGTCTATGAAGGCCTTGGACGTATCCTTGGACCATCCATTTTTTCACCAATGCCAGGAACGATTTCCGTTGAAATGAATAATGGATCGGAAAACGAAATGCTAATACCGAAAAATGTGATTGTGGCGACTGGATCGAGACCAAGAACTCTTCCTGGACTTGAAATTGACGGGGAGTATGTTATGTCCTCTGATGAAGCACTCCAGCTCGAGGAGCTTCCAAACTCGATCATTATTGTGGGCGGCGGTGTAATTGGAATAGAATGGGCATCCATGCTTTCAGATTTCGGGGTTGAAGTTACTGTCATTGAGTATGCTGACCGAATCATCCCGACAGAAGATAAGGAAATCTCCAAAGAAATGCAGCGTTTAATGAAGAAAAAAGGGATTAAACTGGTAACAAGTGCAAAAGTCCTTTCAGAAACAATGGTAAAAAATAATGGAGTTGCCATTTCAGCGGAAGTTAAAGGTTCTGTGAAAGAGTTTAAAGCAGATAAACTGCTTGTTTCTGTTGGCAGACAAGCAAATACAGAAGGAATTGGACTTGAAAACACCGAAATACAAATAGAAAAAGGTTTTATATCTACAAATGAATTTTACCAAACTAAGGAATCCCATATATATGCAATTGGTGATGTCATCGGCGGTCTTCAGCTTGCACATGTGGCAAGCCACGAAGGAATAATTGCCGTTGAGCATATTGCTGGAAAAGATCCTTCAAATCTTGATTACAATCTAGTTTCAAGATGTATTTATTCAAGCCCTGAAGTATCTAGTGTCGGGGTAACAGAGGACCAAGCGATAGAAAAGGGCTATAAAGTAAAGGTCGGAAAGTTTTCATTCAGGGCAATTGGTAAAGCATTAGTTTTTGGAGAATCAGATGGATTTGTTAAAATTGTTGCAGATGAAGAAACCAATGATATTCTAGGTGTGCATATGATTGGTCCTCATGTAACTGATATGATTTCTGAAGCTGGGCTTGCGATGGTTTTAGATGCTACACCTTGGGAAATTGGCCACACAATTCATCCGCACCCAACATTATCTGAAGCCATTGGAGAAGCTGCACTGGCAGTGGACGGAAAAGCAATTCATTCATAATAAGGACTTTTTTTACGAACAATTGGGAGGTTAGAAATTAATGGTAGAAAAGCGTCATGAAGCTTTAGGGTTAAACGACGGAAAAGTATTGGAAATGTATGAAACGATGCTTTTAGCCCGCCGCATAGACGAACGGATGTGGCTTTTGAATCGTGCTGGGAAAATTCCATTTGTTATTTCTTGTCAGGGACAGGAGGCAGCTCAGGTCGGTGCAGCATTTGCCCTTGATCGTGATAAAGATTATGTACTGCCATATTATCGCGACATGGGAGTTGTTTTAACATTCGGCATGACACCAAGAGAACTTATGTTGTCAGGATTTGCTAAAGCGGAAGATCCTAACTCAGGCGGACGTCAAATGCCTGGGCACTTTGGCCAAAAGAAAAACCGGATTGTGACTGGCTCCTCGCCAGTTACTACCCAAGTTCCACATGCAGTAGGTGTTGCTCTTGCTGGAAAAATGGAAAGAAAAGACCTTGTTACGTTTGTTACGTTTGGTGAAGGTTCCTCAAACCAGGGGGATTTCCATGAAGGTGCAAATTTTGCGGGTGTACATAAGCTTCCGGTTATTTTTATGTGCGAAAACAACAAATATGCTATTTCTGTTCCGATAGAAAAGCAATTGGGCTGTGAAAAGGTTTCAGATCGTGCAATTGGTTACGGGATGCCAGGATATACGGTTGATGGGAATGATCCATTAGAAGTTTATAAAGTGGTAAAAGAAGCTGCCGACCGCGGTCGCAGTGGCGAGGGCCCAACTCTGATTGAAACTGTTTCTTACCGTTTAACACCACACTCTTCCGATGATGATGACCGTTCTTACCGGGCGCCGGATGAGGTGGCCAAGGCGAAAACACAGGACCCGATTATCACTTTTGGAGCTTATTTAAAAGAAACCGGAGTAATGAATGACGATTTGGAAAAAGAAATCAACGATCGTGTGATGAAATTGGTGAACGAGGCAACTGATTATGCTGAAAATGCTCCGTATTCTGCACCAGAAGATGCGTTGAAATATGTTTATGCGGAGGGAGTATAGGCATGGCAGTAATTTCTTATATTGATGCGGTAACAATGGCCATTCGTGAGGAAATGGAGAGAGATCCTAAGGTATTTGTCCTTGGTGAAGACGTTGGAGTTAAGGGCGGTGTATTTAAAGCTACCCAAGGCTTATATGAACAATTTGGTGAAGAGCGCGTTATTGATACGCCGTTAGCTGAATCAGCCATTGCTGGAGTAGGAATTGGGGCAGCAATGTACGGAATGCGTCCAATTGCGGAAATGCAATTTGCTGATTTTATCATGCCAGCTGTCAATCAAATTATTTCGGAGGCTGCAAAAATTCGCTTTCGTTCCAATAATGACTGGCATTGTCCTATGGTCATTCGTGCCCCATATGGCGGGGGAGTCCATGGAGCGCTCTATCATTCCCAATCAGTAGAAGCAGTATTTGCGAACCAGCCGGGCTTAAAAATTGTCATGCCTTCTACTCCTTATGATGTTAAAGGGCTATTAAAAGCAGCTATCCGTGATAATGACCCTGTATTGTTTTTTGAGCATAAACGTGCCTATCGTTTAATTAAAGGAGAAGTTCCAACGGATGATTATACTTTGCCAATTGGAAAGGCCGATGTAAAGCGTGAAGGAGAAGATATCACCGTCATTACATACGGACTTTGTGTTCATTTTGCCCTTCAGGCAGCTGAAAAATTAGCAAAGGACGGAATATCTACCCATATTCTTGATCTGCGTACTGTTTATCCACTTGATAAAGAAGCCATTATTGAAGCGGCTTCAAAGACAGGAAAAGTTTTGCTTGTAACGGAGGACAATAAAGAAGGAAGCATTATTGGTGAAGTGTCAGCGATAATTGCCGAAAACTGTTTATTTGAATTAGATGCACCTATTATGCGTTTAGCAGGTCCTGACGTACCAGCAATGCCGTATTCTCCAACAATGGAAAAGTTCTTTATGGTAAATCCTGATAAAGTGGAAAAAGCAATGCGCGAGCTGGCTGAATATTAATTTTTTTAATGGAATTGTTTTTCTAAGGAGGTTTCACCATTGGCAATTGAACAAATAAAAATGCCGCAGTTAGGCGAAAGTGTTACTGAGGGAACGATAAGCAAGTGGCTCGTTTCAGTCGGAGATAAAGTGAATAAATACGACCCTCTCGCAGAGGTTATGACAGATAAAGTAAACGCAGAGGTTCCATCCTCATTTACAGGTGTGATTAAAGAACTAATTGCCGGCGAAGGCGATACATTGGCCGTTGGAGAAGTCATTTGTACAATTGAAATTGAAGGCGGCAATGGTGCCGAGGCAATCCCGGTAAAACAAAAATCAGAAGCAACTGAATCAGTCGCAGCTCCTCAGGCAGACCAGGGAAATAAAGCTCGCTATTCACCTGCTGTTCTAAAAATTTCTCAAGAACATGGCATTGATTTAACACAGGTGTCAGGCACCGGAGCCGGCGGCCGGATTACTCGTAAAGATTTATTAAAACTAATTGAATCCGGAACGATTCCTGCGGCAGGTTCAAAAGTGGAAGAACTACAACAGCCAGCGGCTGCAAAGCAAGAGGTGGTTCAACCTGCAGCAACAAATCAGCCGGTATCTACTGTTTCCCCTGCTCCAGCAGCGAATATCCCAGTCGCAGCAGGTGATATTGAAATTCCTGTTACAGGCATTCGTAAAGCGATTGCTTCCAATATGCTGCGGAGCAAGCATGAAGCACCTCATGCCTGGACGATGATTGAAGTTGATGCAACAAATCTCGTGGAATACCGTAATGCCCTTAAGGATGAATTCAAGAAAAAAGAGGGCTTCAATTTAACCTTCTTTGCCTTCTTTGTAAAAGCTGTAGCACAAGCACTTAAGGAATTCCCGCAAATCAATTCAATGTGGGCCGGAGATAAAATTATCCAAAAGAAAGATATCAATCTTTCAATAGCTGTTGCTACGGATGATGCTTTATTTGTTCCGGTTATTAAAAATGCTGACGAGAAAACAGTTAAAGGAATTGCACGTGAAATATCCGAATTAGCTGTTAAAGTGAGGACTGGAAAACTTCGTTCAGAAGATATGCAGGGCGGGACGTTTACCGTCAACAACACAGGTTCATTTGGCTCTGTACAATCAATGGGAATCATAAATTATCCGCAGGCGGCAATTCTTCAAGTCGAATCCATTGTCAAACGTCCTGTAGTAATGAATAATGGCATGATTGCCGTCCGTGATATGGTAAATCTTTGTATGTCACTTGACCACCGCGTATTGGACGGTCTTATTTGCGGCCGCTTCCTCGCAAGGGTAAAGGAAATCATTGAAAATACATCCAAATCCACAACATCTATTTATTAAAGAATATCCCGCTGCCTGCTATGGGCAGCGGTTATTTTTATTGCTTCATCTCAATATCTATCCTAAAATAGAATTAATTGAATTTTTATAATCTTTTTGAAAGGGGATGAGTTCTTTGGAGAATTTAAAGAGTCAAACTTTCCCTCCCAAATCGGTTCAAGATTGGGGAGAAAAAGCCGAACAATCCTTAAAAGGAAGAAAAGTTGAATCTTTAAAAAGTGTTACATATGAAAACATCATTTTGAAACCGCTTTATTCCCGTGAAGATGAACAGATAGTTCCTGAATATCCTGGTGGATCAGATTCAAGAAGAGGTATACATCCTTTAGGATATGTTACGAATGAATGGAAGGTTGCACAGCGAATCACAGCTGATTCAGCTGATGAACTGAAACTTAAGCTTCATGAAGCAGTCCAAAAAGGACAAACGGCTATTTCATTTGAAGTAAGAGAAGAGCTATGTGAATCTGAAAGTTTTGCAGATTTATATCAGAAATATCCCTTCGCATTAAATTCAAAATGGCTGCAGGCTAATTTCTTATCAAAGCTAGACAGCCAAATTAGTGAAAAGGAAAAGGTTACTGGTTATATTGCAAATGACCTCATTTCTCTATTTGCAGAAACAGGAATTTTTTCGAGGGAGCTCCTTGAAAAGTGGACAGAGGATGTTAAGTATGCAGAAAAGAAATTTCCACATTTACGGAGCATTCTTATAAACACTACTCCTTATCATAATGGAGGGGCAAATGCTGTCCAAGAACTTGGAATTGCAGCTGCCACTGGAGTTTTTTATTTACAACTACTTATTGAAAAAGGGATAGACCTTAATTCCATAACCAACAAAATGGTCTTTCAATTCTCAATTGGAAGCAACTTTTTTATGGAAGTGGCAAAGTTAAGGGCGGCTAGAGTCATCTGGGATCGAATTTCCGAGCTTTATGGTGCTGAAGGGGATTCTCGTAAAATGCACATCGCTGCCGAAACTTCCTCTTTTACCAAAACAATTACAGATTCTCACGTGAATCTTCTGCGTTCCGCAAATGAGGCATTCGCCGCTGTTTTAGGGGGAGTCCAATATTTACAAGTAAGCTCCTTTGATTATATAACCGGATCCAGCGCTTTCTCAGAACGAGTTGCACGAAACATTCAGCTGATTTTAAAGGAAGAGGCCCATTTACAGAAGGTAATTGACCCAGCTGGCGGCTCTTGGTATATTGAAGCGCTGACTAATCAATTAGCTGAAAAAGCGTGGAGCTTTTTCCAACAAATTGATGCAAGGGGCGGAATTCTTGAAGTCTTAAAATCTAATTGGCTTCAACAAGATCTCGAAGCAGTTTTTGAAAAAAGAAATGCTGATATTCAAACAAGAAAACAGAGTATAGTCGGAACAAATGTCTATGCTTCACTTGAGGAAAATTTACCTAATAATCAATCCTCCCAAACAAGTGAATCTTTCGGCAATAAAGATCCACTTGAGATTGAAAGAATTCAACAAAGAAGATTATCAGAACCGTTCGAGGAGCTGCGATATAAGGCAAAATTAATTGAGGAAAAACTAGGTTCTACTCCATCTGTAGGCATGATTTGTCTTGGGGAATTGAAGCAGTACAAACCAAGACTTGATTTTATGAAAGGCTTTTTAGCGGCCGGAGGCATTAAGGCTGTTGAGAGTAAACCAATCTTCAATCTGGAAGATGCTAGACAATTTTTAATAGAACTCGAGACGAATTTTGTTTGCTTCTGTGGCACCAATGAACAATATGAATTGGTAGGTAACCCAATACTTGCTGCCCTAAAGGCAGAATTTCCAAATCAGACGTTCCTTTTGGCAGGACTCCCAGAAAAGGAAAGACAGGAAGCGTGGCAAAAAGGTGGAGTTGCCCAGTTTGTTCATGTTAAAAGCAACTGCTATGAAACTGTTTCGACCATCCTAGAATCAATGGAGGTGAGCTCAAGTGAAGAAACAAAAGCCTGATTTTCAAAACAAACCGTTATTTGATAATCAAAAATTCCTTTCTAACGAAGAATGGCTGGAAAAAGTAAAAAAAGAATTCGATGCTTCCATCGATGATTTATTGTTTGAAACCAATGAACAAATTAGTTTAAAACCCATCTATACAAAAGAAGACCGAGATGGCTTAGAGCATATCGATGACTTGCCAGGGCTCCCGCCATTTACCCGCGGCCCCTATCCGACTATGTATGTGAATCGCCCATGGACAGTGAGACAGTACGCTGGCTTTTCAACAGCGGAGGAAAGCAATGCTTTTTATCGCAGGAATCTTGCGATGGGACAAAAGGGCTTATCAGTTGCTTTCGATTTGGCAACCCATCGCGGCTATGATTCAGATCATCCACGTGTTGTTGGAGATGTTGGTAAAGCCGGAGTTGCGATTGATTCTATTCTCGATATGAAAAAATTGTTTGATGGCATTCCGCTTGATCAAATGTCTGTATCAATGACAATGAACGGTGCAGTCCTTCCGATTTTGGCCTTTTTTATCGTAACTGCTGAAGAGCAGGGTGTCAGTCAGGAGAAGCTTTCCGGAACGATCCAAAACGATATTTTAAAAGAATATATGGTGCGTAACACCTATATCTACCCTCCAGAAATGTCAATGAAAATTATTGCAGATATTTTTGAATACACGTCCAAATATATGCCTAAGTTTAATAGCATCAGTATTTCCGGCTATCACATGCAGGAGGCAGGTGCACCGGCAGATTTAGAATTAGCCTACACATTAGCAGATGGATTGGAATATGTAAGGACTGGACTTAAAGCGGGCATCGAAATTGATTCGTTCGCACCAAGGCTTTCTTTTTTCTGGGCGATTGGCATGAATTATTTTATGGAAGTAGCAAAAATGCGTGCAGCCCGCCTTATCTGGGCAAAAATGATGAAATCTTTTAACCCGAAAAGTGAAAAATCATTAGCACTTAGAACCCATTCTCAAACCTCCGGCTGGAGTTTGACAGAGCAGGATCCCTTTAACAATGTAACCCGGACGTTAATTGAAGCTCATGCGGCAGCGATGGGGCATACACAATCCCTCCATACAAATGCGCTAGATGAAGCAATTGCCTTGCCTACGGACTTCTCTGCAAGGATTGCCCGGAACACTCAGCTGTTTTTACAGGAGGAAACCGGTATTACAAATGTTATTGATCCATGGGCAGGTTCCTTCTATGTTGAGAAATTAACTGATGAATTAGTGCAAAGAGCTTGGACACATATTGAAGAAATTGAAAAACTTGGCGGCATGGCAAAGGCCATTGAAACCGGACTTCCAAAAATGCGGATTGAAGAGGCAGCGGCCAAAAGGCAGGCGCAAATTGATTCAGGAAAAGAGACGATTATTGGTGTAAACCGTTACCGTCTTGAGAAAGAGGAAGCAATCGATATTCTTGATATCGATAATACTGCTGTTCGCTTAAAGCAAATTGAAAAATTAAATGCATTAAAGTTGAGTCGGGATGATGAAAAGGTTAAGGTAGCCTTGGCTGCTCTAACGAAAGCAGCAGAAACAGGTGATCGGAATCTATTAGAACTCGCTGTCCAAGCAGCAAGGGCAAGAGCAACACTAGGCGAAATTTCTGATGCGATTGAAAAAGTGGCAAACCGTCATAAAGCGGTAATCCGCTCTATTAGCGGTGTCTATAGCCAAGCGTTTACCAATGAAGAGGAAATTGCGGCAGTGAAACAAATGACAGACGAATTCCTTGAAAATGAAGGTAGAAGACCAAGAATTTTGATTGCGAAAATGGGGCAGGACGGTCATGACCGTGGTGCCAAGGTTATTGCGACTGCTTTTGCGGATCTTGGGTTTGATGTAGATATCGGCCCTTTATTTCAAACTCCCGAGGAATCAGCCATGCAGGCAGTTGAAAACGATGTACATGTGATTGGTATGAGTTCACTGGCTGCAGGACATAAAACATTACTGCCACAGCTTGCCAGCGAATTAAAAAAGCTGGGCAGAGAGGATATTTTAATTGTTATCGGCGGGGTTATTCCAGCTCAGGATTACCATTTTTTATATGACAATGGTGCAGCTGCCATTTTCGGTCCTGGGACTATTATTCCTGTTGCAGCTGGGAAAGTAATCAAGGAGATTTATAGACAGCTTGGTTATGAGGAAGTGGCACAGTAAATGGACGGGGATAAGAGACCAGAATGGAGCGACCCAAACGAGCCTGATAAATTTTCAAGCTTTATTCGTAAAGGCCAAATGCTGGAAGGGCAAGAAATTTCCATTCAAAAAAATATGCGGTTTCAAAAGCGCAAATCGAGCGAGCCCTCAGTCGAAGAATTATATGATGGGGTTCTTTCTGGAAACAGAAGCCAGCTTGCTCGTTCGATTACCTTGGTTGAAAGTAATGCGGAACAGCATTTTCACAAGGCCCAGGAGCTTCTTCAAAAACTTTTAACGCATACAGGAAAGTCGGTTAGGATTGGAATTACGGGTGTACCCGGAGCAGGCAAAAGTACTTTTATCGAAGCATTTGGAACGTTTCTATGTGAGTTAGGGCTCCAGGTCGCTGTGTTAGCCATTGACCCATCCTCTAGCATTAGCGGAGGCAGCATTCTTGGAGATAAAACGAGGATGGAGCAGCTTTCCCGAAATCCAAGGGCCTTTATTCGACCTTCTCCAACGGCAGGGAAGCTTGGAGGAGTGCACCGAAAAACAAGGGAAGCGATGTTGATTTGTGAGGCTGCCGGGTATGACGTTATTTTGATTGAAACGGTCGGTGTCGGACAAAGTGAAACCATCATCAGAGATATGGTAGACTTCTTTATGCTCCTTGTTTTAACTGGTGCAGGAGATGAATTGCAGGGGATGAAGAAGGGAATCATGGAACTTGCAGATGCGATAATTGTTCACAAGGCTGATGGAGCGAATCAACCAAAAGCAGAGCAGACCAAAAAAGAATACAATCGTATTCTCCATTTCCTTCAGCCGGCCACGAAGGGCTGGAGCACCAAGGCCTATACTTGTTCGTCATATACTGGAGATGGGATAAAAAATGTTTGGAATGTCATAAAAGAATTTGAAGCATCAGGGAAATCAACAGGTGTATTTAACGAAAGAAGAAATGCGCAGCAGCGGGAATGGCTTTATTCCATGATTACAGACCAGCTTCAATACAGCTTTTTCCATCATCCGGCCGTAAAACTGAAATTACCCCAGCTCGAAAACGAAGTCATTGCTGGAGAAAAAACAGCTGCCTCAGCCGTCGAAGCCTTATTCGATGCGTTTTTGAATAAAAAGGTCTAGTGGGCGAATGGTTTATTTGAAAAAAACACTTTTTTACTGTTATCATATAGTTATAAGGACATAGAAGGAGTGAAATTGATGAGCATGGATTTTAATTTTTTCATGAATGATGTAGTTAAACAGGCACGCCAAGAAATCGCGGCGGCTGGCTATACAGAGTTAAAAACGCCTGAAGAGGTGGAAGCAGCACTTGAACAAAAAGGAACAACTTTAGTAATGATTAATTCTGTCTGCGGCTGTGCAGGCGGGATTGCCCGTCCTGCGGCGGAACATGCCCTGCATTATGATAAACGCCCAGATCATCTTGTAACCGTTTTTGCCGGCCAGGATAAGGAAGCAACTGAAAAAGCAAGAAGTTATTTCACTGGCTATCCACCATCTTCTCCGTCATTTGCTTTATTAAAAGACGGAAAGATTGTCTCCATGGTTGAACGCCATCAAATTGAAGGCTACGATCCAGCAACAGTGGTAGAAAAGCTTCAAAATGAATTCGAACAGCACTGTGAAGAAGTATAAGGAATAAAATGGAAAGGTCAAATCGTGAATCGATTTGGCCTTTTTTATTGTCGAATCTATCTTTATCGTGTATATTTATTAATTATTTCGTAATTTTAATCACTTCAAAGGGGAGTTTCTGCTATGAAAGATTTATTAAAAAGTTATTTAGATAACATTCAAAATAGATTATGGGAAATAAGTGATACCTTGTACCATCATCCAGAATTGGGTGACCAAGAGTTTAAATCCATGCAGCGATTAGTGGATTTTCTTGAAGAAAATCGATTTACAGTTGAAAAAGGGATTGTTGATAGGCCGACTGCTTTTAAAGCTGTGTATGATAGTAAGAAAGAAGGACCAACGATTGCTTATTTATCCGAATATGATGCTTTGCCTGAAATAGGTCATGGATGCGGCCATAATATGATCGGAACCATGAGTGCAGGTGCAGGTGTACTTTTAAGTAAGGTTATTGATGAAATTGGCGGAAGGGTTGTTGTATTAGGCACGCCTGCTGAAGAAACAAATGGCGCAAAAGTTCCAATGGCAGAACAGGGAATCTTTGATGATATCGATGCAGCGATGATTTTGCATCCAGCTGATGAATCATATGAAAGCGGTGATTCATTGGCGATGGATGCCATACAATTCGAATATAAAGGCAGGACAAGCCATGCAGCCGCTTCTCCTGAAAAGGGAATTAACGCACTTGATGCTGTTTTACAACTATTTAACGGAATAAATGCTCTTAGACAACATGTCACTTCAGATGTTAGAATACACGGCATCATTAAAGAGGGCGGAGTTGCGGCCAATATTGTCCCAGATAAAGCGATAGCCCAATTTTATGTCCGTGCTAAAAACCGCAGTTATTTAAACGAAGTGGTTAAAAAGGTAGAGAATATTGCTAAGGGTGCTTCCTTAATGACTGGGGCGGAGCTCGAGATTAGCAATTATGAATTAAGCTATGACAATATGGTAACGAACCATACCTTATCACAGTTGTTTACAGACAATCTTCTATCAACAGGTGTTAAAGAGGTTAAAAAAGCTAAAGATTCATATGGATCCATTGATATGGGAAATGTGAGTCACGTAGTTCCTGCCATTCATCCGTATATCGGTCTTGATTCGCCTGGATTAATCGCACATACAAGGGAATTTGCGGACATAACTATTACTGACAATTCTCATAAGATCCTTTCTAATGGTGCCTTAGCCCTGGCCTTAACTGGTCTTGATGTAATAACCAACAAAGATGTTTTGGAAAAAATGAAAAATGAATTTCGTCAGCCGGAATTAAGTAAGGCATAAGTATTGCCAGTACCTCTCTATCATGAGAGGTACTTTTTTTATTTTAATAAATCATTTTCACATAAAAAAACTGTAAGCGTTTAATCTAATTAATATAAATTGC
>NZ_JBALPP010000107.1:0-10474 GCF_036965425.1 Neobacillus drentensis
GGATGAAGGTTGGGGAGGGAATTATTGGGAAAACATTTAAAGATAATAAATCTTTTATTCTTACAAATATAGATGATATTATCTCAGAATCCTCTAACATTTCAGCAGATAATCTTTTTTATCTGTATAATTCTGTCCAATTTGACGATTTAAAATCCATTATTTCAGTTCCAATAAAGGTTGAGGAGAGTACTTTATGTGTATTGATTGTCTATCAAAATGGTCCTAATACCCTTTTAACGAAAGATGATCAACAACTGTTAGAAAGCTTTTCTGATCAGGTCTCGATTGTAGTAAGAAATTCGAAACTTTACCAAAATCTAAAAAAACAAAATGATCTTTTAATTCAACGAGATACCATACACAATACGTTAATAAGACTTTCGCTTCAAAATAAGGGTTTACAAAAAATCGCAAATGAAATAAAAAAGATGATAAACCATCCATTAATGATCGTAGACTTAACAGATCATCAACAATACTCAAGTCCAACCCAACTGAAATGGGAACTTCCTCTAGAGATAAATACAAAATTAAAAACTCAATCTTTTTTTACTGAGTCTTTAAATAATCATTCATTGTATATTCACCCTATTATTGCGATAGATGTACCGATTGGAATAATGGCAGTGGATATGGAGGAGGATGAACTTTTTCCTTTAAACAAAATGATTATTGAACAGGCAAGTTCCGTGATTGCATTAGAGATTATTAGAAATCAAACATTAGTAGATTCATATTATCAAAAAACGTATGATTTATTTAATGATTTTATTCAGTGCCGAGAATATAATCTGATACGAAAGAAGGCCATTGAGCTTAGAATTGATGATCATCCCTATTATTTGGCAATCGCAATTCATATACATCCTCATGCGGACTTTCACTTTCTTAATATGCAAATGCATAAACTAATTGCCCAAATAAAAAAACATTTAGGAATATATGTTTCAATCGTTTTTGGTTATGGACATAAAGTGACGGTGGTATGCCAATTTAATCACTATGCTGATCAGGATTATGTAAAAAAGAAAGTAGCGCTTATTCATTTTAATTGGATGAATGCTCATGAAGAATCGCTAAAAATAGGGATTGGTACTTGCTACCCAAGTATGGATAATATAGCAAAAAGTTACTCCGAAGCAGATAAAGCCCTTTCTTTTCTTATCTCGAGGCAGCTAAAAAGCATCGTAAATTATCAAGATATTGGCATTAATCATCTATTTATTCACCAACCTATGGATGAACTGAACTCTTTTATTAATGAAATTTTTAATCCGCTACAATCTGATAAAGATGGTACGTTAGATTTAGAACAAACCCTGCTTGTCTATATGGAAAACGACCGTCAAGCTACACAAACAGCTAAACTTTTGCATATCCATGTTAATACCTTATATCAAAGGCTAAAAAGGATCGAAGAAAAGCTTCAAATTTCCTTTTCTAACCCAGAAGACATTTTAAAACTTCAGCTTGCATGTTACTTAAGAAATTCAATAGTCTCGCTTAGCAATTAACAGCAAGACAGGCCCGCAATATATGCAGCCTTCCAAAATATAGTCTGAAACCCTGATTTTATCAAGGCCTGCCGGTCAAAAATGTGCCTCAATCCCGTCATGACAATACGTTGACATAACGATTAAATATAGTTTAGTTTCCTAAACTGAATGTCGTACGTTCGAATCCTCTTTGGGACGTATAAAACGCGAAAACGCTGAATTAACACTTTTAACCATTGATTTATTTTGGTTAAAGTAAGACGTTAATTCAGCGTTTTTTTGTTATTTTTTAACTACCGCTTCATCATGACGGATGGATAACTAGTCTTTTTTTATTCTATACTGCCATTTTGCCTTGTCCTTAATCTTCTGCCCCGAATATATTATAGAACCAATCAACTTAAGGTAAGGTGAATCGCATTTTATGGAATTTTCCCCAGATAAACTCCTCATTTGCTTCCGTGCCCATGTTTCTAGTTTGAAACGCCTTCAAATCCATCAAGAAATTGGAGCGACGTTGATTGACCATATTACAGAGTTGAATGTCGATGTTGTCACTGTTAAACCCGAACAATTGACTGCAAGTTTGTGTCGTTATTCCGCTTGTAATGAAGTGGAATATGTAGAACGCAACTGGATCGCGAAAGCAACCAGCAAGCCTGATGGATATTCCCACAACCACTCTCCTTCTCTTCTGCAATGGGGACATTTAAAAATTCAGGCTCCGCAATCCTGGAATAACATTCCTTCTGAAGTCCTCAATCCCAATCTTTCACATAATCGGGAGTTAAAACCGGTTGTTGTAGCGGTTCTAGATTCAGGAATAAATAAGCATCACCCTGACTTGTCACAAAAAGTGGTGCTGAATAAAAACTTCTCGAATTCCTCTACAAAGGATGACTTGTACGGACATGGCACTCATATCGCTGGCATTATTGATGCAATTACGAATAATAGAATAGGTGTGGATGCTGTTACCTTTAATGCGGTTAAATTGATGAACGTGAAAGTATTGGATGATAATGGACAAGGTACCATTAGTCGCACTGCGAAAGGAATTATCTTTGCTGCAAATCATGGAGCAAAAGTTATAAACATGAGCCTTGCCTCTCCAGAAGCAAATGAAACGTTACACCGTGCTGTGCGATATGCTGCAAAAAAAGGAGTATTGTTGATTTCATCTGCAGGAAACTATGGAACAAGTCAGAAACACTATCCAGCAGCTTTTCCTGAAGTAATTAGTGTGGCTGCAACCGATGAAAACGATCAAATTGCAGGCTTTTCCAACTTTGGAGTGTCATGGGTGGATGTTGCAGCACCAGGTGTTTCTATTTGGTCGACACTTCCTACACATTCTAATCCTATGGGAAGTAAGGATACAGGACCTCTTAGCGGAACATCCCAGGCATCTTCGTTTGTAAGCGGACTGGCCGGTCTAATCTTGGCCATTAATCCAAAATCTAAAGTAAATGTAAGGCGAATAATAGAATCGAATACAGACCCAATCCCAGGGCAAGGCACTTTATATAAGTTTGGACGAATCAATGCATTTAAAGCGGTCAAAAATGGGCCGTAAATTTCACGGATCATCTAAACGGTTGCATGGGCTAAAACTAACAATAATCCATGTATTTCTTTTTAATAAAAGAGCTTCATGCATTACTTAATTATGAAAAAATTGATTTTTCCAAAGAAACAAATAAGAATCAAGGTTGACTCAAAAGGTCGTTGAATGACGGCTCTTTTGAGTCGTTTTTCTTTCTGTGATAAAAAGCAGAAAAAATTTACGGACGAACTACACACCATTTCTAATTTGATTGCGGGAAACTTCCACAAGCTATCTTTGGATAAAAAATAGCGCCTAAAATTATTTATAGGCGGCTATATATAAGGATAAATAAATCTGCTAAAAAGTTTTCGTTGCGGGACCTCAAACTGCTCAATCTAAAGTTTAGCCCTCTTAAATATTCCTTTTAAGAGCATCCCCATTAAAACTCCTGGAATCACGCATAACATTGGAAACCAAACTGTTCCCAACAAAACTCCAAATAACTTCACTCTAGCAGAATACATAAGGCCCACAGTCACAAAATAGGCGAAAAAAACAAACGGCAAATAAGAATAGGGTTCCTTGCCTCCACCAGCATCTTTATAAGCGTCCCACATTGCAAAAAAGTAAACACAAGGATAAAACATAAGCCATTTATATTCAGTATGGTCAATGGCTCTCACAATTTCACCATTAAAACTATGTAAGATTAAATCATTAAAATGAGATTGAACATTAATAACAAATTCTAATGCAATAAAGATAATCCCTTTAAGGTAATTTCCATTAAGTAATTGACCAAATCCAGGGAGAGCAACACTCCATAACAATTTTTCTTTTGAATTCACATCTGTCTAACCTTTTTCCTGTGGAATTTTTTGGAATACAAATGCTTTATTGTGGGGACACATCACCTTGATAACTTATTTCGCTCAACCGCATAGGGCGGCTGCTCCAACCAGCCGTTTTCAACCATAAGCTTTGCAGCATCTTCAACAAATTTTGTAATGTTCCCTAATGACTTTGAGTACATGAGTGCTATATCATGTCTTCCATTTACTGCCTCAGAATTTCCAAATGCCCTAATCTTCATGGCGAACATGTCCATCTTATGAAACAACATTAATTTATCTGAAAATGGGGCAAATGTTGATTTTGTTACCAAATGATCATGAAGAGATGGTGCGGGCAAATCGTTATCATGGAGTTTTCCCATGTATATTTCAATGTGTTTATGAGTAAAATCTTTCCCTCGTATAAACAAATCTTGAATCTTTTCTGATTTAACGACTTGGCTAAATGCCATAATGAGTGCTTTGCTTGTTGTATTATTTTCGATATTATCATAAAGATGAGTAATTTCTAATGCGTGTAATGGTCGCACATCTCCTAAAAAACCAGTTAAAAAATCTTTGTGAACAAAATCTACTCTATCGGGGACTGGAATAATAGGCGGTTTGATAATAAGCCCTTTACCCATTAATATATCTTTGATTTGTTTCATCAAAGCCATGGTAGACTCCATACAATTAATAAAAAACTCTTCTACATCCTTTCTATAAACAAGCGGTACAGCAACGTTATAAATACTCATCCCTGCCTTGGCAGCATATTTTAAGTAATGTACGTAGTATTCATCTTGAAACAAACGAGGAGCTCCAGCATTAAGATCTTCTTCCTCTGAAAAACCTTTCGGAATAGGAAAATTATCTTTCTCGAAAATCCCTTCTGTTGTTTTTAGGAACTCCGTACTTAATTTTAATGCATTTTCTAACAAAGTTTTAATATCTGGGTCTTCCACATGTTGAAGAAAATACTTTAAAATACATTTTGACATGCTATTTCCCATATAGGTGGCCCACAGTTTCCCCATTTCTGCTGCTGTGAGTTCTTCACTTAGATCCGATTTTGCTGAATGAATATTAATAGGTTTAAGCCTGTCCATAAGAAAATCTCCCTTATAATGTTTTAATTAGTGTTTTCCTCCATTCAAAATCTATTCTGCTTAAAACTCTAATTGCTCCTTTCACGGCAAAATTCCGTCTGCAGCACCCAGAAAACCAAAAAAGACCGTAGGTCAGAGGTTCGAATCCTCACGGTGACGTACAAAAACCCTTGCACTGCAAGGGTTTTCTGTTTTGGTCCGAAATAGTTTTATCTTTCAAACAGCAAGCCAGTTTACCGCCAATTTGCTTATTAGATCGTTCTACCTTTTTGCACCTGCTTGAAGGAGAATCTTCTCAATTTCTGCAAAGTTTCTTTCCCTCGCATGTTGAAGAGGTGTTACTCCCTCGGAATCGGGTATGTTTAAATCTGCCCCGTGGTCTAATAACAGCTTGATGGTTTCCTGCTGTTTCTTTCCTCCATCATTTAGAACAATAGCCTCCATTAAGGCTGTCCAGCCTAAGTTGTTAATATGATTGACATCTATTTCTGTTTTTTCTAGCAGTTCTTTTACCACATCTACATATCCATGTTCGGAAGCTGGAATGAGGGCTGTTCCACCATACCGGTTTAAAAGTTTTGGATTGGCCCCCGCCTCAATAGTAAGTTTTAAAATCCCAATATAACCTTCTGCACCAGCATAAAGGAAGGGATTATTCTTCATATGATCCTGAATATTAACATCCGCACCCTTTTCAATTAAGGCTTTGGCTGTCTCTATATCATTAGCATAGGCAGCAATCATGACCGCTGTCCTTCCCATACTATCTTGGCTATTTATATTTACTCCCTTATTTAAAAAACTATTAATCTCGTCTATTTTTCCGTTTTCTACTGCTTTAAAAAATTGATCCTTCATATTTACCCCCTTTTCAATCGGAACTTCACTTGACTTTTCAACTATTTTGGGATTTTGACAACCTGCCAAAATAAGGAACATAATACAAAAAGAAAGTGATTTACGTTTCATAAACAAACCATTTCATTAATCAATTGATAGTTGGATTAGTTTATTTGTTCTTTTTTCGTTTGATAGTCCAACTTGTTCATAGATTTTTTTAGCTTGTAACGCAAGAGGATTTCCTTCCATCGGATTGGCGAAATAAATCTTATTCATATTTGCAAGGTAAATAGCACTTAAACACATTGGACACGGTTCACCGCTTGCATACAATTCACATTCTGATAAGTCTTCTGTCTCTAATGAACGTGAAGCTCTACTGATGGCCTGTAGTTCGGCATGTGTGGTTGGATCGTGTGTTGCCAGGACATCATTAACTCCTTCAGCAATAATTGCTCCATCTTTTACAATAACCGCCCCAAAAGGTTTTCCGCCTTTTTCCGCATTATTTTTTGCCAGATTGATGGCATATTCCATCCATTTTTTATTACTCATTGAAACCCACTCCTATCAATTATTTAGTTTATTTCTGATTATATTAAACCGATATCATATAGCCTGCGCCCCAAACTGTTTCGATATATTGAGGATTAGAGGGGTCTTTCTCAATTTTGCCGCGGATTTTTCTTATGTGTACTGTGATGGTGGTAATATCCCCGGAGGAATCGAGGCCCCAAATGGTTTCGAAAAGATCTTCTTTGCTAAAGACACGATTTGGATGCTGTGCTAAATAAAGTAATAGATCAAATTCTTTCGCAGTTAAAGCTACCTTCTGATTGTTCACATAAACCTTTCGAGCCATTTCATCAATGACTAGCCCTCGGATGCTTATTTCCTTTTTGGTTGTATCAGTACTCCCTAGTAACCGCTCATAGCGGGCCAAATGGGCCTTCACCCTAGCAACAAGCTCACCTGGACTGAACGGCTTAATAATATAATCATCGGCTCCAAGACCCAAACCTCTTATTTTATCAATATCTTCCTTTCTAGCTGAGACAAATAAGATGGGGATATTCTTTACAGCTCTAACTTGTTTACAGATCTCGAAACCATCTACCTCTGGCAGCATGACATCGATGATTAATAAGTCATAATCTTTATTTAGTGCGCGTTTTAATCCCTCTTTGCCAGAGGTTTGTAATTCAACATCATAACCATTAATCTCAAGGTAATCCTGTTGCAGTTCTCCAATATCAAGATCATCTTCTACGATTAAAACTTTTTTCAATGTATTCACCACTCTATTTCGCCTTGTTTAATGTAAAGAGGATACTCGTCCCTGCTCCAAATTGACTTTTCACCCAAATATCGCCGCCATGCTCAGTGATAATCTGCTTTGAAATGGCCAGACCTAGTCCACTTCCACCGGTAGATTGATTTCTTGATGCGTCCACACGATAAAAACGCTCAAAAATATATGGCAGAGATTTAGGCTCGATTCCAGAGCCATTATCATGGACCTCAATTTCAACAAAATCTTCCTCATCATTTATTAGAATGTTTATGATTTTTTCTGGTTTTTTCATATGCTTTACGGAGTTATCAATGATATTGGTCATTACCCTCCTTAATTGATCACGGTCAGCAATTACTATCGCAGAATTATCCATCCGATTTTCTACAGTAATCTTAATCCCTTTTTCCTCTAAATCAAAATTTATTTCCTCAACAAAGTTTTTTATATAACGGAAAATATCAATATCCACAAAGGCAAACGGAAGTTTTTTTAAATCAAGCTTTGAAAAAAGAAATAAATCATCAATTAATTGATCCATATCTGCCGCTTTTCGTTTAATGGTAGAAAGGTATTTCTCCAATTTTCCCTGTGACACAGCAACGCCATCCTGAATACCTTCAATATAGCCTTTAATAGAGGTTATCGGGGTTTTTAAATCATGAGAGATATTTGAAATTAATTCCTTTCTGCTTTCCTCATATTGAAGTTGCAGGTCAATGGATTCTTTGAGTTTAATCCTCATTTTGTCAAATGCATCGCTCAGCTGGCCAATTTCATCCTGCCTTTTATTATCAATCTTTACATTTAAATTACCTTCTCCCATTTGTTCTGTTGCCTTTTTCAAAGAAAATAACGGCTTAATAATACTCTTTGATACGAAATAACTTAATAGTCCATTTACAAGAATTAAGGACAGAAATAATAATCCGAATATTAATGGAAATAAACTTCTGGACAGTTCAACAAAAGGGCTTACTTCCCTCATGATGACAACACTGCCTTTTTCCTGATCTGGAAAATAGAAATCGAATTTAACATATAAAAAAAATTGATGATTGATACTGATGGTGTCTCTTACTTTAATATTTTCTGGTTCAAATGAAGGGAGCTTTTTTACGTCCTTTATAGAATTTAATATCTTTGAGGAATGGACAATTTTTTCTCCTTTGCGGATGATTAATCCAGAAGCAACTGGATCCAACTTTTGATCATATTGATTAAGCAAGGTTTCATTTAACAATTGATTGGGTTGTTTTTTTGCTAAATATTTAACATCCAGGAATACATTTTCCTCTGGTTTTGTTAAAGGCTTAAGCGCATATTGGCGTGTATACAAATCTTTAATACTGCGGACATCACCTGTAATCGCGACTGGTATTAACATAGCACTTATGATGAATAGTACTAGTGTTACAATTAGCATTGTTGTATGTGAAATTAATAATCTCCACCGAATGGACATAAGCGTGCCTCCTGATCCGAGGTACAGTTTTTATAAGTTTACCGAAAAGGGAACAAGGCTGCCACCTGTTTGTAGACAACCTTGTTTCAATTTCCATTGTTCCTTAAAAACCAAATTTTGGTTTTAGATTACCATGATATGGCTCATGTTCCACGAATATCGTAATGTCCTTACCATCTTTGTCTTTACCCGTTCTTTTATAGGTAAATTTCTTTTGATTAAGCTCTGTAAGTTCAAGAGCGGCACCATACTTCCTATCTCCAATTGAAACATGGGCTCTTATTTTATTTCCGTGGACAACATCAAAGTAGCCATAATCACCGCGGCTTTCGCCTGTTTCAGCATTGAAAAACTCATATTTATTCGTCTTGGCATCAAATTTTGCCAGACTTATAAAATTTGAATTATACATTGTTACATCATTGCCTTTTTCATCTAAAACCTTTGTTCCGTGCCAAAGGGTGCTGCCTAAAATTTTATCTCCATCAACGTTTTTAACAATATATCCTGTACTAGTGTTCAACTGCTTGTCTGGATCAGTAAAAGATAAATCTTTTTCTTTATAGGGAACATGTTCAACGAATACCTCTACATCGTGACCATCGCCATCTTTCCCCATTCTTTTATAAGTGAAAACATCTTTATTTAGTTTTATCATGTCGACAACCGCTTGATAATTCATTGATTCCGAAATTAATATTCTTTTCTTCCCATCATTAGTGATAAAGAACGTTCCTTTATCGCCTCGGCTTTCACCTGTTTTAGCATCAAAAAATTCATATCTTCCTGATTTCGCGTCATATTTCCCAAGACCAATGAAGTTTGCATTCTCTTTTGTTAGGTCATTCCCATTTTTGTCGTATACTCTTGTACCTTGCCATTCTGTACTGCTTAGAATGTTAGCCATTTTCTGACCTTTAGTCAGTTTATGTTCTGATTGCTTTTGTACTGCTGTTATCTCTTTCTTTTGCTCACTTGCGTTCACTGGCGTACTTGTACTAATAGCTGCTATTGCTATTGTCACCCCGAGTAAAGATGAGATTAATTTTGCTTTATTGATCATTTTTTTCATCTCCTAATTATGACTTCGTCGACTTAAATTGATTGTACCTGACAGAACTTAACTCCCTATATAAGAAATATTAACAAAGTCTTAACTTTTAAGTTTTAAACCTTAAATCGTTGTTTATTTCCGTTTTCGCTGATTTGATTTTTTTATTTTCATTAACTTTGTTGGAGGCTGCTTTCGAATCCATTTAACGAAGCGGTTTAGTTGATTATCTTCGCGAAGTTCCTTTAGGGTTGACAAACGGGCAGCAATTTCCTCATTTGTATATAGTGCATGAAGTTGTTTATGACATGGTATACACAGATTGGCAGTGTCCCCAAAAGTTCCTCCCATTTCTTTAGGAAGGAGATGGTGAATTGTAATTTCAACCTCACTTCGCCCGCATAACTCACATGTCCCCACCTGACTACCTACTTTCAAAAATAATCTTTAAGACCAGTTGCAGTTAAAGGAAAAACCTACTTACCCGAATGTAAGTAGGTTTTTCCTTTACTATTCACTGTCTTGGGTGGTATTAAAAAATTCTCTCTGATCTTTTTCGTCAGCTTTTACATTATTGTTGGCCTTACCCATTTTTCCATCTGATTCATAACTTAAGTTTTGCGGTGTTTTTATATTTTTTTCCATAATAATCTCCTTTCAAGACTAGTATGTCTCCATCATTTTATTGTCTGATTACGTTTGAAAAATATACTCTATTACAAAATACCGTCGCCTCTATTTTTTCGTGCTTACGGGCTTTATGAATCGCTTTTATCGACCGTGACTCCTCTTTTTTGTTCTGGCGGGCTTTATGAACCGTTCTTATCGACC
>NZ_JBALPP010000107.1:10544-36919 GCF_036965425.1 Neobacillus drentensis
TGAACCGTTCTTATCGACCGTCGCCTCTATTTTTTCGTGCTTGTCGGCCTTTATAAGCTGATTCTGGGATATGGGACAGTTTTTTAAATATCAAATATCACTTAATAAAATAAAAAAAGCGTTAAACCCTGAATATTCAAGGTTTAACGCTCCCCGCCTTTAGCTGTATTAAAATGTCAGTCCATGACCAAGTTTATAGACATTCCCATCGCTATCCTTATAGGCATATTGAAGTCCTTCAGGCATATATTGGTCCTTGTCGTAACCTGGTACATCGTTTCTTGATACACAATTACCATCTTCATCTACTGCAATCACTTCTTCACTCGCAGGCAATGTCAACGGTAATACCCCTACTGGACGGCTATTGCCCGCCATGACCTCATACTGTGCCTTATAGTAGGTATCGTATCCAGCGATCATTACATCTGCAAGAGGTTCAACATTTCTAAGGATCCACGGCAGAATGACATTCACGCTTATAATGACTTTTCCTCCACGGATATGGATACTGTCTGCTACTTCCTTGAGATGATCCATTCCAGTCAAAGTCGTTTCCTGATACGTAGAACCGTCTAAAGCAGTTAAGGTTTTATTTTCACATATCTCAAGTTCTAATAGTCCAGGTGTCGCGTTGAAATAAGCACCGGATTTTGGACTTAAAAACAAAATAGCTGTGTCAGCTTCTTCATAGTTATCTGTTAAAGTAAACTGTCCGAGCTCTTGGCATTCTTTCCTTGCTTTTTCAGTGTAATAAGCTGACCGTTCTGGTTCCTTGTGAAAAACTTCGATATAAACCTTCTTATTATCAAGCTTTTCAGTTGTTAATGGCAACGTTTGATTGTGGTTTTTTAGAACAGTTACAGATTTTTTATGTGCTTCATAGGCAGCATCCCAGTTAGCCGAATTACTAACGACCTCAGCGGCATGATCTGGTGAAACGTAGGTGCGATCATCGAATAGACCTAAAGCAAACATTTCTGTAAGGAGTCGTACATTTGCTTCATTGATGCGTTTTTCACTGATCCAGCCGTTTTCGATCGCTTTTTTAAGATTTTCAACATCATTGGTATCTGAAACAAGATCTGTCCCTGCATTGATCGCTCTTGCAAAACGTTCTGCTTCGCTTAAGGTTTCAACGCCCCAGCTCATTTTATTTGTAACACCGCTGTCACTATTGATATAACCTTTGAATCCAAGCTTTCCTCTAAGAATATGATTTAAGAAATAATGATTAAATGTAAAGCCCACCTCTTCAAAAGGGATGTCTTCACCTTGGAATTCTTGTACTACACTTTTTTTGATGCTTGGAATGGAGTAATATGGCATAAATGATGAAGTGCCATGGTCTGCCGCTGCCTGAAACGGAGGAAGGTGATACTTTTCTAAGCTTCCAGGCGTTGGGTATAGATTCCATTTTCCTTCTTCATAATGAGGATCAAATCCATTTTCCCTTGCTCCGCCTCCAGGAAAATGCTTGGTTGTCATCGCAATACTATGGTTTCCTAATTCCTCGCCTTGGAATCCATCAATAAGACGGCCGATCGCATCCGAAATGAATTCCGGGTCTTCACCAAACGTACCATAGATCCGTTGCCATCTTGGGTCTGTGACGGTATCAGCCATGTACATATATCCCTTTCTAAGCCCTACCGCATCCCACTCATCATGGGCTATTTCGGCAAATTGGCTGATAAGGGAGGCATCTCCGCCCTTTTTAATCTCCCCTTTAGCAGCTGCAGCCAGTCCTAATGTTCCCGGCCAAGTAGAGAAAATCCCAGCTGCATCATTCATACCAAAGATAAATTCTGTATTTTCATTTCTTGAATTCGATGCGATTAAACAAGGTATACCAAGGCGTGTTCCCTCACATACCTCATTCATGGTATTGACCCACTCTGCCATTTCAGCCGGGCTCCAATTATCGCGTAGAATGAAGTGCCGCAAATGCATGTTTTCAATGGTATGGGTTGTTCCCCATATTTTTGAAGCAGCAAAAATATTTTCACCCTTCTCCACAATACCTTCATCCAACACTCCCTCATGGCTTGTCTTGCTCTTATCTTTTTGAGAAAGGCCCATCTGACGGGTATTGATAAGCATCATACCGACCTTTTCATCGATATTCATTAATGAGACTAGATTTTCCGCACGTTCTTTCGGACTCAATCGCCAATCCTTATAAGGATCCAGTTTCCCATTTCCATTCAAATCTTTAAATTTTAATCCATCAACTTCAATGATATTCTTGACTCTGACTTCCAGATTCGGCTGTTTATGTTTTTGTTCCATAATTAACGCCTCCTAAGCTTGATGCATATCCCTTAGATTCATATTAGCGTTTTGAACACGGTTTCACACCCAAAATTGCTGACTTTTATATAAAATCGCCTACTGGTAATAATTATTTTTCTATTTATGTACAGCCTTGATAAAATCTGTAGCGGTCATTCCTTTTACCTCTTTAAATATTTTACAAAAATAGTTATAGCTGCTAAATCCCACTTGCAAGCCAATGTCAGTGATGGATAACCGCCCTTGTTCCATAAGAAAAACAGCCTCATTAATTCGCTTTTGATGAAGATAATCAATCAAACCAATATTCATTTCTTCTTTAAATTTCTGCGCGAGGTAAGATCGATTAAACTCAATTTCATCTGCTATCCTTTGCAAATTGATGGGTTCCTGAAAATTGAGATGGATATACATTAACGCTTTCCTTACCACTTTGCTGTGCCCTTTAACAGCAAAATTCTTAACCGCCTCACAATATTCATCTACCATATTGAAGCTCAGCGTATCTAATTCGGCCATTGTAACCGCTGCCTCAATCTTAAGGGCAAATTTTTCCGAAATCGCGTGTAAATACTGAGGTTCCACACCTCCCTTTGCAGCAGCCAACCGATTCATCGTATTGCTTGAAAAGCTAAGATTCTTTTTAGCCCTTAAAGGATTCCCCGGAACTCTGTAGGAAAAATCACCTGTAAAATCAATCAAAGCTTTCATGGCATTTTCTTTATCCCCTAATTCGATAAAATGCAAAAATTTCTTCTCTGCCTCATACCTTAATTTAACTTCAAACCCATTCATATCATAATTCTGCGGCTGTACATCCGGCTGATAATGCTCATTACCTTTTTTCGTTGTAATGAATTGAGAAGCAACCCTTGGGTTAACTAATAAATTGACAATCAAATCACCGATTGCCAAGTAGGATTGTCCCAAATAAGGTAATGATTTATAAAATTTCTCAATTGGCTTTAACCAACTATTTTCAAGATGATTTTTCTTCAGGACATTCCAAATCAATTGGTCCGTAACCCGCTCATTCAAGAAAGGCCCTGCTAAAAATATCCCTTGAAACTGTCCATCCTCATACAGGCCAACTGCCAAATAGGAAAGCTGAAAAGAATCTGTATGAAAACAAAAACTATATTGATTTGCCTCTTCTACCGCTTTTTGCACTTCCACATACATTTTCTTTCGGCTTTCAATAAATATGTAGGGCTCACTGTCATCTGATATGTGCACAATTGTTTGTAATTGAGGGTCCACCACTTGTACATCTATGTTAAAGGCATTTTTAATGAGCCAGCATTTACTTAATAGTTCATCCACTTTCATCATCCTTCAAATTCTTTCCTACCTCTTTATAATGTGAAAAAAAGCAAGGAAAATTTCTCCTTGCTTTTTTCAATGACGAATAATTTTGTGTGCCTACCCCATATGGCCAGATTTTTTTACTTTCGTTTGTAAGTATTTTTTATTGTACTCGGAGATATCCCCCCATAGAGGAGTTCTTCCGGATACGGGAAGCCCTGCTGCTTTCAATGCTTTAAGTTTTTTGGGATTATTGGTAATGAGTGTTACCGGTTTAGATCTTAACGCTTTAAGGACTTCAATGGCATCATCGTAATTCCTTGAATCATCCGCAAAACCAAGCTCCTCATTCGCCTCTACGGTATCGAAGCCATTTTCCTGTAGAATATAGGCGATTGCCTTACTAAATAAGCCAATCCCTCTGCCTTCATGGTTAGCTAAATAAAATAATGCCCCTGTTCCATGTTCAGTAATCATTTTCATCGATTGTTTAAGCTGATAGCCACAATCGCAGCGCTTGCTGCCAAAGATGTCTCCCGTATGACAGATCGAGTGCATTCTAATTAAGGCATCCTCATCATATTCAAAATCTCCGTAAACTAGGACACTTGATTGCTGATAATCTGCTAGATTTGCAGATGATAGTTGATTAATCACACGCTGAAAATCTTCCGTTGCATTTTCGCTCTTCAGCCAGCTATACCACTTAAACTCAACCGTTTTTCCATCTAAATTAACAGGCAGCTTGATTGGTCCAACCAGGTAAATGGCTTCACTGCCTTTCTTTATCATTTTTATTTTATCTTCTAATAAAGAGAAAACATTTGAATTTAATTGTACTTGTTCCATTATGATTTCCCCCGATTTCATATATTTATAAATTATAATACCGAAACGACAAAATTATCTTGATACGTTCTCTCTTTCACAATCTGCTGCATCTGTAGTCGTTCGACTTCATCACGGCGAGTCAATTCAAACTGTTTTAATTGAACAGCTCTTATGTCCTGTTTATCCAGTGCCTCACTAAGGACATCAGCTAAAACATCCGCATCCATTAAGGCACAATTAATGCCAAAGGCTCCAGTTGGACTCATCGTATGGGCTGCGTCCCCCATAATGACCACTCCGTCCTTCACCCAAGTTTGACATTTACTGCTTTGAACCTTTAATAAAATAAAATCGTTCCAGGATTGAATTCGCAATCGAAGCGTTTCCGTTAACTCTGGAAAAGCCGCCATTACTCGCTCAATAAAGGGAGCGAAAGATTTTTTTTTCAAAGTTGGATACGAGTTCTCTTCAATATTCCAGCCAATCTGGATAAACCCGCCTGCCTGGGTAAATAATGCAAGCTGCTGTCCATCGATAAGGGCATTTTTAATGACCGGCTCCCAACCTTCAGGGCTTGGGATTTTCGCCCATAGCAGATCATACCCGTGTTTCATCGTTGTAAAGGAGAAGTCCGCCAGTTTTCTTACTGACGAAAAACGTCCATCCGCACCCACAACAACCTTACTGCGAATGGTCATTTCTTGATCGCCTTTATTAGCTTTCAGACCGGCAACGCCGCTAGCTTTATCAAACAATAACTCAGTTACCTTTGTCCCCATCAACAATTTGTAATTCGCAAAGGATTCAGAAGCTGAAATCAACGCACTTAACAAATTCTTTTGCGGAACATGAATCCCCACATGCTCCTCTCCATCAGCTGGTGTGACGGTTTTGATTACCTCTCCGTTGTAACTATATTCGATTCGGTCCATTAATAGCAGGCCAGCTAGCTCGACTTGATGATAAAGACCATGTTTTTTTAAAATTCGTTCTCCGTCCTGGTTAAGATGTTCGCCCCTAAATTCCTTGTCTATTCCCTCAT
Organism: Neobacillus drentensis; assembly: GCF_036965425.1. GTDB lineage: Bacteria > Bacillota > Bacilli > Bacillales > Cytobacillaceae > Neobacillus > Neobacillus drentensis_F. Next base: position 16,018 of record NZ_JBALPP010000107.1, read on the forward strand.
GACGTTCGAGAACAATCGTTGAAATACCTTTTTTCGCAAGCAAATATCCTAAAAGGGCGCCGCCGGGACCTGCACCAACAATGCAAACATCCGACTCCATATTCATGATTGAAAACCCCTTTTTTTCATTATGTTAATGACATATTGATAAAACCAATTGGTTAGAGTAAAATAAAATTAGTTAGTTACTTTATGTAAGTAATTATATTTTTAAAACTTACTTATGTCAAATTAATTTGTTATGTATTGTAATTATACAATTAATAGTAATATACTAATAAAGGGTGATGAACAATGAATCAGTCTATCATTTGTCCTCGATTCGAAAAAGCGATGGGAATTTTGAGCCAACGATGGACAGGTCTTATCCTTTATCAGCTTTTATCAGGACCGAAACGCTTCTGCGCGTTAGAATCTTCAATGGGAATAAGTGGGAGGGTTCTTTCGGAGCGACTTAAGGATTTAGAAAATCTTGATATCGTTAAACGCGAAGTATTCCCTGAAACACCAGTACGAATTGAATATTCCTTAACCGAAAAAGGGAAAGCTTTACAGCCGATTATTAAAGAAATAGAAAAGTGGTCCCAAACTTGGCTGCCTATAGAACCAAATTAATAATAAAGGATGAATCTAAATAGGCTTACGCCCTAAAGATTCATTCTTTCTTCATTCCAACGGTTTAAAACCTTAAAGGTTTGCCGCTTTAAAGGTATCTCCGCCCTCAATTGTACCATTTTCAAATCCCTTATTAAACCAGTGTTTTCTCTGCTCTGAGGTTCCGTGGGTGAAGCTTTCAGGAACGACATATCCTTGTGCTTTCTTCTGAATATTATCGTCACCGACAGCCTTTGCCGCATTCAGTGCCTCTTCAAGGTCTCCTTTTTCAAGATAGCCTTTCCCTTCTGCATAGTGAGCCCAAACACCCGCCAAATAATCGGCCTGCAATTCAAACCGTACAGAGTACTCATTCGTTCGTTTCTCTGCTGCGGAAGACTTGTCCCCCAAATGCAGGAGGGTTTGGACGTGGTGTCCTACCTCATGGGCAATCACGTAGGCCATCGCAAAATCGCCAGGTGCCTGGAATTTTTGTTTTAGTTCTTCATAAAAACTTAAATCAATGTAAAGTTTATGGTCAGCTGGACAATAAAACGGCCCTACTGCTGAACTGGCCGACCCGCAGGCTGACTGGACACTGCCCCTGTACAAAACAAGCTTAGGATTTTCGTATGTCAGCCCTCTCTTCTTAAATTCTTCTGACCATACATCCTCTGTATCAGCCAGGACAACAGATACAAAGCCAGCTTGTTCCTTCTCTTGTGCTGATTCATCGTTTGAAACATTTAAATTTGAATTAGTATTTGATGGTGTGTTACTAATGATATCTCCAGGGTTTCCTCCGAGCAGTGTAAAGAGGATGAGAATAATCACTCCGCCAATACCACCGCCAATCATGGTTTTGCCGCCAACACCCATACCTCTTCGATCTTCTACGTTCGTGCTTTGCCGTCTTCCCTTCCATATCATATTTTTACCTCCCTAAGCGTTGAGATTTTAACATTAACTATTTCCATTATGTTTTTCCCACATTAGAGAGAAATAAAAATGTTTATATTCTGGTAATTACTTAATAAAAAATAAAAACCCCTTCCAGAATTTTTGCAAGAGGTTTCATTAATTGAATATTATAAATCCAAAAAAATATATACCAATAATGACTTTAGTTATCATTAACAATTGGCTGGTCAATCACATCAGTATCTACTGTGGTGGTTGAACTAGGTCCATTAATATTTAGGATATTAACACCAGTATTTGAAGCTCCTGAACCATGTGTACTCTTCAATGCATTTTTTGGGGAAACAAACACTGCCCCGCCAAATTGTACAACTCCGCCAGACACTGTATCAATTTTGACTTGAATTGGAAAACCGGACATCTAGACCATCCTTTAAGTTAAATTCCTTAAATCAAAGTATGCCAGGTTCTACCATTTTGTTCATGCATTTAAATTTATAAAATTCCGCAAATTCACCCAAGAGATGGTGGATCAAATTGTAAAGGAAATGACGCTAATCGCAATTGAACACCACAATCCAAAGCACCTTAATTGAGAGAGCTTGCTGTAATTTTCCGAATTGCTTATAAAGGAAATTAAACCATTGAAAAAGAGGGAACCTTGATTCCTCTTTTTTATTAGCTTGAGAAAACTTTCTGTTTATTTTTAGAAAGCAGCGGCCGGTTATTGTCCCAAAAGACGTTGACAGGGAGCCCGAAGAAGGGAGTGAGATTATCACTTGAAATCATTTCTTCTGTATTTCCCGTTGCATAAACCTGCCCCTCTTTCAATAATAGTGTTTTATTGAAAACAGGCAGGATTTCTTCCACATGATGAGTTACATAGATAATGGCTGGCGCATCAGGCTGTGCCGCAATACTTTCGATCGATTCCAACAGCTGCTCACGCGCAATAAAGTCCAATCCGTTTGTAGGCTCGTCCAATATGAGCAAGGATGGATCAGCCATTAGGGCACGGGCAATGAGGACCCGCTGCCTTTCTCCTTGAGATAATGTTTGATAATTTCGGTTGGCATATGCGTTGCAGCCAAGCACCTCTAATAGAGAACCTGCCCTTTCTCTCATTTCATCTGTTGGGATTTCATATAGTCCAATGGAAGCAAATGCTCCGCTAAGGACCACTTCAAAGGCATTATCTCCGGAATGGAATTTCTCTTGCAGGGAGGACGAAACAAACCCAATCTGCTTTCGAAGCTTCTCACCCAGGTAGGTTTTACCGAATTCCATTCCTAATACATTTATTTTCCCTTTTATCGGGAAAAAGTACGCGTTAAGTAGGTTTAAGATAGATGTTTTTCCAGAGCCATTTAATCCAAATAATACCCAATGGTCCCCTTTTTCAATTTGCCAGTTCACATTTTGCAAAATCCATTTTCCATCCCGTTTCAACGAGACGTTATCAAGTTGTAAAATCATCCTGTTTCTCCTTTCCTATCTTTTTATAATTCAATTATTCCACTAACTGAATTTTTCAAAAATAAATAAACTCACCCTTCTATTTTGTGCTAACAAGTTTTTTGCTCTTAACCACTTTATTTGTTTGCTCACCAAGATCAATTTTCCCATTTGAACTTTTTATTTGGCTGCGAATGATATCTCCATCCTTTAGGTATTTCCCGCCCTCTAATTGCTTCTCCACAATCAAGTCCAACTTTTGTTGATATGGGACCGACAAATTTGATAGCAGCGCATTTACTTCTGGTGAAAGATTTAGTGCGACCCCGCCGCCAGTGCCGGTTACGATCAAATTCCCTGGAGAAAGATCCATAACCTCTGAGAGTTCGGTTAGTGTTTCAGCAGGTTTATATAATAGTTGACTTGAGTTGCAGGATTGCCTTAATTCATCATTTACCCAAAGATTAAGCTGAAGATCATGAATCAACGGCAGTTCATCCTTTTCAAGCAAGTAAAGATAAGGACCTACAGGACAAAAAGTCCGAAAGCTTTTTCCTTTTAGCCATTGGCCCTGAGGCAATTGTACATCACGGGCAGATACGTCATTTACAATAACCAGACCGGAAATATAATGATGAAGATTTTCATCTGTCACTTCCACTCGCTCTGTAATATCCGCTCCGATTACCAGCCCTAGTTCAAGTTCATAGTCCAGAAGCTTTACATTTGATGGACGAATAATTTCACTATATGCACCGCACAAAGAACTATCGGCTTTACTAAAAATCATATTGAAAGGCGGCCGTGCTGCTTCCATCCCTGTCTCTGATCGATGTGTCGCATAATTTACACCCTGACAAATGATTCTTGCCGGCTTGGTTACCGGACTCAACAAAATTACTTCATTTAATGAAATGCTCTCTGCTTTTTCCTGATCTTTTATTTTTACTGCTTCCTCTTTCCCCTTTTCCAAAAAATCAGCTAAGCTCTTATATGTACCTTGTAATACACTGATATTTTCGCCAGAAATAACTCCCCATCGTTCTTTTTTGTCTTTTTCAAATCTTACAACCTTTAACCCCATGTTCCTGTCCCCTTTCATTAATCAAAATTTAGTTAATATAAAGACTCCTTACATTCTGCATACAAGGAGTCTCCATTTCATTTCCTATTAAACGTTGCAGATACTGAACCAAGATGATCAAATTCGGCCGTGAACGTGTCACCAGGTTCGATGACAACTGCCTTTGTAAGTGCTCCAGCTAGAATGAATTCTCCTGCATGAAGAGAAATTCCATAGCTTCCGAGCGCATTTGCCAGCCAGGCAACCGCCATGGCCGGATGTCCCATTACCGCTGCTCCGACTGCCGAATCTAAAAATTCCCCGTTTTTATAAACCCTCATCCCAATTCTTGCGAGGTCATGACCATTGATCGGGGTCGTTTTTTTACCAATTACCGCCCCTGCCGATGAACCATTGTCAGCTACTCTATCCTCGAACTTGATTTGCCAATCCTTTATCCTGCTATCGATGATTTCCAGTGCCGGAACAACATATTCTGTTGCATCGATTACGTCCCTTAAAGTAATCCCAGGACCATGTAAATCTTTTTTCAAGACAAAGGCAATTTCAAATTCGGCTTTCGGCTGAATAAATCGTTTAAGCGAAATGGTCTCACCATCGTCAAAAATCATATCATTTAGGATATGTCCATAGTCAGGTTGATTTACATTAAACATTTCCTGCATGACTTTACTAGTTAGGCCAATTTTTTTTCCAACTATCACCGAACCATTTTCTACCTTCCGGCGGATTTGCTGAAGCTGGATTTGATAGGCATCATCAACAGAAATAACTTCTATTGATGACGTGAAAGGCTCAATCGGTTTTTTGTGGATTTCCGCCTCTAATAAGGCAGTTACTGCTTTTTGAATATCCATTAGGATGCCCTCCATTAAAACTTATGACTAAGCTATAACAGCTTTTTCTTCAGCTAATGCAAAAACAACAGACTAAAATTTTAGTTAAGGAATTTCCCTCAAATTAAACTTCATAAAAGCGTTTCCTTTTACTTGCTGTAATTCTACAGTCGTGTAAGTATACTTGTCAATAAATTCAAAATACTTTTTATTTTTAATAAATAAAATATCTTTTCTTAAAACTCAAAAAAAGCGCCTGATATCTTGGCGCCTTTTTCGGAATTAGGTTTTAGGTAAAATTTTAGTTGAAAGACTTTTTCCAAAATAGAGATTATTCCTCTGCTAATTTCCGGTACTTTCCACTGAAATAAATAAGCGGTTCAGAATCCACTATGTTAATTTCTTTTACTTTCCCAATAAATAGAGTATGATCACCTTCTACATGAGAAGCTGAGACTTCACAGGTAATTTGCGCAAGCGACCCATGTAAAACGGGTATTCCTCCCAGCCAGTCAAACTGTACTTCACGATGTTCTTTCAGTTGTCCGGCAAAAATCATTGACAATTCCTGCTGATCAGCAGCCAATATATTCACCGAAAATGATTTGCTTTGTTTTATTTTTTCCAGCATGGATGCTTTTTCAGCTATTGAAACTACTATCAGTTTTGGATTAAGGGAGACAGACATGAAGGCATTTGCTGTCATTCCATGTACTTTGCCATCCACTTGTGTTGCCACCACTGTTACGCCTGTAGCAAATTTCCCCATTACGTTACGAAATTGACGATCATCCATTAATTCCACCACTCCCTGTTTACATACTCTTTAATGAATATGTTTACAGTGATATTGAAATGATTAATTAATCAATTTAAGTGCCGCTAGAGCTGGGGGCTTTATGAACGCTCTTATCGACCGTCAAAGCTAAAATTCTTAGCTGGTGGGCTTTATGAACCACTCTGCCGGGCGCATATTAAAAAGCAGGCACAAAGAAATTGTGTCTGCTGCATTACTGGTCATCAAATTATATATTGGAAATGAGGATTCCAAAACATGCGGAAAATAATAAAATATTTAACCCAATCCCAATTAATGCACCTTGGCCCATTCGCTTTTTTCCCTTGGTGAAACATACAATTGGAATCACCAAAAGGGCGATTGCAGCTAAACCTACATAACCAAGAAAAAAAGGTGACCCAATTAATAATACTAGTAACCCAATAAGATAAATTCCGAGTGTGATCCCTATTCCAATCCATAGATCTTTTAATGAGCCCCCCTTCTGATTCCCCTGATTTTGACTCAAATACGTCCACTCCTTTTTTATTCAGCGTTAATGAAGGTTTTTCCCTCAAGCTCAGCTCGAATTTTCATAAGCTCCTGCTCTTTATCATCGCGGTAAAATAAATTATAGGTGTCAAACGGAATGATTCTGCCATCTGGATGTGCGATATGAACACAGGATTTCTTGACTGAGCGGACATCGAAATTATAGGCATCTAAAAATTGCATAATGATGACGCGGAACACATTGTCATAGCCAATCGGTCCAGGCATGGCTATCTTTGGCAGACAGCATAATAAATCTTTCAGTGACAACGCAGAGGAATCAGGAGAATGATTTAAAGAGAACAATTTAAAAATCATATTTTTAATATTATCGTCCTGCTCAAAAACGATCGTATTCCGCTCTCCTTCAAGCAGAATGTTTGGATCAATTAATCCTGTTAACGGAGTTACTATATCATTTAGTTTAAGCGCGTAACCCATGGCAAGACAATCCGGGTGACATGGAACAGGAATGATATCCTTTGTGCCAAACACATTTGATTGGTCGATAATCATTTGACGGACTTCACTTAACGTTAAGCGATTTGTTGATGGATCATAATCTTCCAACCTGCCAGCTGCTTGAATTGGTTGGAAAGTGACTCCTCTGACACATTTTTGTTTCAGACCATATTGAATGATCTTTCCTACTTCCTGGTCATTCAACCCCTTTTTCAAAGTCACAACTAGCGTAGTCGAAATATTATATTCATTTAAATTCTCGATCGCTTTTTGTCTAACATCTCTTAAATCTACACCCCTTAATTCCTCAAGTGCTTCTTTTTCAAAACTATCAAATTGAAGATAGATTTCAAAACCTGGAGAATAGGCGGCCAAACGCTTCACAAATTCTTTATCATTTGCAATACGGAGCCCATTAGTATTCACCATAATATGCCTGATTGGTCTTGATTTTGCCATATCAAGTATTTCAAAAAATTGCGGATGTATCGTTGGTTCTCCGCCGCTAATCTGAACAATATCAGGATTGCGTTCATTTTTAATAATGTTATCAAGCATAAATTCAATTTTTTCCAGACTGCGGAAGCCGCCTTTATGGGGGGATGACTCGGCATAGCAAATAGGACATTGCAGATTGCATTTCTCGGTAATTTCTAGCAAGGTCAAACAGCTGTGCTGTTCATGGTCTGGGCAAAGGCCGCAATCATACGGACAGCCATATTTAATTGGTGTATTCCAGCGGTACGGCATTTCCGAAGGCTTGATGAACTCACGGCACCATTTATAATATTCGACATCCGTTGAAATCAAAACCTTTTCTCTCCCATGGTGGATACAGTGCTTCACGAGGAAGACTTTTTCGTTTTCAATAATAACTTTCGCTTCCACCTTCCGTAAACAGGTCGAACAAATACTGTTTGTTAACTCATAAAATAAATAAGGACGGTTAGGCATGGATTTCACTCCTTTTTTCTGTTTGTTTTTTATGTATAAGCCATATGTAATATGCGATTCCTAGTAAACTGGCAAGCTGAATATTGTTAAGGATCCAATAGGGATGCGGAGTTGGTTTGATAAAATCAATCATGAAGCGAAACATGAAGTAACTTAACATGAATAGCTGGAACAGCAATCCTTCCCAGCCGATATTTTTCTTTTTCATTTGAAAAAGCAGCATGGCTACAATCCCCAGGAAGACAATCTCATATAATTGAGTTGGATGGCGTTTGATTCCATCCCCAAAGTCAACACCGGTTATCCATGACGTAGCAATCCCATAAGTATGGTCATCCAAACCAGTTAAAAAGCAGCCAATTCTTCCAATCATCATTCCAACTGCTAATGGGAGAACAAAATCATCACCAGTGGAACGGGTCCATCCGATCCATTTTTTCGCTGTTTCAACCCCTATTAATCCACCTAACAAACCACCCACAATGGTTTTTCCTTCAATTAGGTAAACAAGATTATCCCAGTTTTCCAATGTTTTGTTCGGATCCTCCAGCCAATAGAGAAATTTCGAACCAAGGGCTGCACCTAAAGTGGCACCAACAATAACCCATAAGGCTTTATCCATTGGTATTCTTTCTTTATTTCGTGTGTATAAATACACACGAAAGCCAATAAAGTACGCTAATGATTCAAATAACCAATGGGGATGGATGCCGAAAATATAGAAAGGAAAATTCACATTTTCCCCGCCTTTCGAAATAATTTCCTGTATAAACGGTACCCTTTTCTAATACCATCCACAACATAAAAAGGAATCGAAGGATGGTATTTTTTAAGAAAAGGTCTATAAATCTTGTAATACGCTTTTTTCAAATCATCCCACTTACTGCAATAGCCCTGCTTGTAGAAATCTGACACGTCCACGATATATCCGCGTCCGTTTGACATGACGACATTTTTGCCGTGAACATCGAAGGGATTCAATCCGACCGATCGAGCATATTCCAGCCCATTATCAATATCCTCAATTACACTCTCCGGAATTGGTACACCCTTTACTAAAGCGTCAAATAAAGTAATCCCGTCAATTTTTTTTAAAACTAAATAGCTGTCACTGTAAGCATAGAGATGGGAGTATGCTTTATGGTCCCCTAGTTTTTTATAGACTTCAATTTCCTTTTTTAGCTCATCAGGATCTCTTCCGTATACCTTTACAACCAATAAAGGATTCATATCGTTCGAAAAAACCCCAGCATAATTACCGCTTCCAACCGTTTTCCAAGAGCTTGAACGATTTTCGACGATGATAGGATCGAAAGGGCTCGGAGTCGTTAGAAAAATTTGCGGTAATAACTCGGTCTCTATTAATGATATATATTTGCCTATCTGCATTTACACACCCTCAATCCAAGAAAAAATAAGACTGGCATCATTTGTTAAAATTATTTTCTCATCTTATCTTACCTTCAAGCAAGAAAAAATGTTATTCCTAGATTGATAATATCTTTATTTTTAATACCTCACCCATTACACTGATAAATAAGGGGTGATAACAATTGGATTTTCCCACTTTAGGAACGAAAAGGCTGAAATTAATTGAAATAACGCATAAACACATGGATAGCATTTATGAAATTTTATCATTAGAAGAAGTTACGAGGTTTTATGGGACCGACCCCTTCAAATTACAAGCGGAAGCTACACGATTAATTGACATGTTTCAGAAAAACTTTCTTGAAAAACGCGGGATACGTTGGGGAATCAAACTGAAGGAAAATCAAAGGATTATTGGTACAATCGGTTTAAATGTCCTGAATTTGAAATATAAACGCGCCGAAATCGGCTATGAATTGCATCCAGCCTTTTGGAAAAAAGGGTATGCATCCGAGGCAATAAATGAGGTACTAAGATTTTCATTTGACCAGTTGGACTTATTTCGAATCGGGGCCATTGTATATCCAGAAAATGAGGCATCTCTACATCTCCTAAGTAAAATTGGCTTTACGAATGAAGGGTTGCTGCGGGGCTACATTAGACAAAATGATCAAAATCATGATACATATGTTTTGTCATTGCTAAAATCAGAATGGACAAAAAGCCAGGAATAAAGGGTTCCTGGCTCCTCTTATTCTTCGAAATATTCCTTAAATGCTTTTGGATTTTTTACATCCTCATTATGATAATATGGATTATTTTCGGTTGGGTCCTTCGGGTCAAGATTTGTTTTGATGACTAGCATTGGCTCTGATGAGCTTTCTGCGATTATTCTGTCATTTAACTGATCAAAATCAGCTATTTTCTTATTTCCGGGCTGTCTCGGTTCCATTTTTGCACCTCCTAGAATTAAGGTGCATCCTTTTGCTGGAAAAAATTCACGTTTTAAAAAGAAAAAAACTAGGAAGTAAAAACCTCCTAGTTCATGTTATTCCTCTTCCCCGCCGACTAAGAAATCTGGATTTAATTCTTCAAATTCCTCGTCGTCAACATCCGGTCCCCAGTCATCGTCATCACATTTATGGCTTTTAGAGACGGCAACACAAATTTTTGTTTCGCCAATCACTTCAACAAGGAATTCCCTTTCCACATGTACAATGATGCGATTGCCATTTGGGGAGATGACTGCTTCCGTACAATTCGGCTGCTGCAGCACGCGAGCAACAATCTCATTGTCATCCAAGCAGTCATGATCACGGTACTTTAACTTAATGACATCTGTATAAGTAACACGTTCAGTTACTACTTCTGTTTTGGTGTTATCGTTAAAAGAGTACCAAACGTTGATGTCATACGAGCCGTGTATCTCTACAGTCTTGCCGACTTTCTTCGCGTTGTATTTATGGTTGATAATCCAACAGCCAAGGATGCTGGTTGGACTGTGTGCCGGGCTTATTGTATGATTGGACTGGGTAAATTTACGTCCTTTCGCTACGACGGCTTTTGCAAATATCTCTCTGTAATCTCCCATTTCGCGCGAACCCTCCTCTTTCAGTTTCAATTCATCCTATGCTAATTTATAGACTAGTGTGATATATAATTTTGGAAATACTGGTTAAATGTTTAGATATGATTCATTTTATGCGGGTTATATAGGTATGTGCCTTTTTGACTTGTACTTTAAAAAAAGGTAAAAAAAATAGAGCCGGCTTATGCTATAAGCCTGGCTCTATTGATTAATGATCGTGATCGCAGTCGTCGTGGCTGGCGCATTCTCCGCCGCCACTTTTCATGCTGGCACCTGTTTCCCCCATCAATACATTCCCACCAGTGGAAATGATGATTTCGTCGGTTACAGTATTCGAAATGGTTGAAGCAATAATCTGAAGCAATTCATTTACATCCACTTGAGACTGCTTAAAGTCTTGAACAACTGGAATTTCATCCAATTCCTGTTCGATAGATGCAATTTTGTCTTCCACCTTTTTCAATGCTTCTGGTTTCCCATAATGTTGAAGGTTCACTGCTTGCTTTTGCAAACCTTTAATATCTGAAATTAATGTTTTAACCTTAGGATTTTCATGAATTTGTGCTTCTGCTCGTTTAAAAAAGTCTACTTCTTCTGTTTCTGCAATCATGCGTGCTAATTCTGTAGCACGAGCGACGATATCGTCTTTAGTATACTTCGCCACCTTATTTCACCTCTGCTGCTTCTAGTTCTTCAACCATTTCTCCGTTTAATGACCATGTTTTGGCTTCTGTAATCTTTACTTTGATGATTTTTCCGATAGCTGTTTTAGGCGCTACGACGTTCACAAGCTTGTTTCTTGAAGTGTACCCGGCAAGGACATCAGGGTTATTCTTACTTTCGCCTTCGATAAGTACATCAAGAACCTGACCCTCGTGCTTTTTCATTGCTTCGAGTGAAAGTTCATTTACAAGAGCATTTAAACGCTGTAGACGCGCTTTCTTTACTTCCATTGGAACATTATCCTCCATTTTGGCAGCAGGAGTTCCTTCCCGTGGAGAGTAAATAAATGTATAGGCTAATTCATAACCAACTTCTTTATAAAGAGACATTGTTTCTTCAAACTGTTCATCCGTCTCGTTTGGATACCCAACAATAATATCTGTAGTCAAAGCAACATTAGGAATGGCTGCTTTAATCTTTTTTACAAGCTCCAAATATTGTTCTCTTGTGTATTTACGAGCCATAATTTTTAATACATCTGTTGACCCAGATTGAACTGGTAAATGGATATGATCCATTAAATTTCCGCCTTTGGCAAGAACTTCAATCAAGCGATCATCAAAATCACGTGGATGGCTCGTTGTAAAACGAATTCTTGGAATATCAATCTTACGTAATTCATCCATCAAGTCGCCTAAACCATAGTTAATGCCTTCTAAATCCTTACCATAAGCATTTACGTTTTGACCAAGTAACGTAACTTCCTGGTACCCTTGTGCTGCCAGATGGCGCACCTCTTGGATAATTTCTTCTGGACGACGGCTTCTTTCTTTACCACGTGTATACGGAACAATGCAATACGTACAGAATTTATCACAACCGTACATAATGTTAACCCATGCTTTGATATTTCCGCGGCGGACTTTTGGAAGGTTTTCAATAACGTCTCCTTCCTTAGACCATACTTCAATTACCATTTCCTTTGACATATAAGCTTCATGCAAAATATTAGGTAAGCGGTGAATATTGTGAGTTCCAAATATCATGTCAACTTGTTGATACGTTTTCAAGATTTTATTAACTACAGATTCCTCTTGAGACATACATCCGCATACACCTAGTAGTAAGTCTGGCTTTTCCATTTTCAATGCTTTTAAGTGGCCAAGTTCGCCAAATACTTTGTTTTCCGCATTTTCACGAATAGCACAAGTATTTAGAAGGATAACATTTGCATCTTCTGTGTTGTCAGTTGGTTCATAGCCTAATGCTAAAAAGATTCCGGCCATAACTTCTGTATCATGCTCGTTCATTTGGCAGCCATATGTTCTAATATAGAACTTTCTGCCTTCACCCATTCCTTTAAATTCTTCAGGAATAGCAAAATCATTATGATATTTAACTTCTTCTTTACCACGCTTTTTTGCATCTTTTAAGGAAGGTGCGGTAATGACTTGCTCAAAGTATTTGCTGTAGTCCTTTGCGGATTTTTTGTCCGAAGAATTAGCAGCTGCTACTTGCTGACCTTCTAATCGTTGCTTTTCATTCATGTGTGTAAAGACCCCTTTCTTTTAAAAATAAAATACGTCTATAAGATTATTGTTTGTAATTATTTACCTGTGCTATAAAGATAGGATGCCGATTGCTCTATCTGCACATTATTATAGTATAAAGGTTTACATGACTGAAAACAATAGCAATCCCTGTAAACACGCTGATATATAGACAATTATGTAAACATAATAATGCCGCCAAATAATAATGATAATGGAAGAGTGTCATTTTATATGTGATGTTTTTCACTAAATTAATGAAAAAAATCCCGAGAAAAACAATTTCCCGGGATTTTCATTATTATTACATAAATTCTGCAACTAATTTATCGAAGTGTGCTTGATCAAGGTTTAGATTTGCATCTACTAACGGATCTTCTGAGTATCCAGTTAGTAATTCTTGATAAGATGGACGTTCCGTATTTTGGTAAATAAGTCCAGTAACTAAGCCGTTATGCTTCATTAATGTCTGCATTGCCATTTCACGGTTTGATGGATCATATCCTTCAACATCACTAAGCTTCGTTAAGTTTTCTTTAAACCAGTCGTAGGTGTTTACTTTATTATAGGTTACGCACGGGCTAAATACATTGATTAATGAGAAGCCTTTGTGATTAATCCCCGCTTCAATTAATGCTGTTAGGTCTTTTAAATCAGTAGAGAAACTTTGTGCAACAAAGGTTGCTCCTACTGTTAAAGCTAATTCCATAGGTGAAATGGATTGTTCGATTGACCCCATCGGAGTAGATTTTGTTTTAAATCCAACTGCCGAACGTGGAGATGTTTGTCCTTTGGTTAAGCCATAAATTTGGTTATCCATAACAACGTAGGTAATGTCAATGTTACGGCGAATGGCATGAACGGTATGAGCCATACCAATTGCATAACCATCCCCGTCACCACCAGAAGCGATAACTGTTAAATCACGATTGGCCATTTTAACACCTTGGGCAATCGGAAGTGAACGACCATGGATTCCATGGAATCCGTAAGCATTAATATAACCAGAGATACGGCCTGAACAGCCAATCCCTGAAATGACAGCTAAATTTTCCGGTACTAGACCAACATTTGCCGCCGCACGTTGCATTGCAGCTTGTACAGAGAAGTCGCCACAGCCTGGGCACCAGTTCGGTTTAACATCATTTCGAAAGTCTTTAAAAGTGGCCATTTAGAACAACTCCTTACATTTTGAATGAACTTCGTGAGGCAGAAATGGATTTCCATCATATTTTAAGAATTTAGTAATTTTTTCAGCATGACCAATATTCATTTTCATGATATTTGCTAACTGTCCAGTCGCATTGTTTTCCACTACAATCACTTTTTTGGCAGAACGAACAAGTGGAAGCACTTCGTCTGAAGGGAATGGATGAATTAAACGAATTTGAGCATGGTTGACTTTTAATCCATCTTTTTCTAAGCGTTCCATCGCTTCTTCGATCACACCACGTGTTGAGTTAAAACCAACGATTAGCAGATCTGCATCCTCGTGTGGAGCATTTTTATAAACAGGTGTGTTAAAACGAATATTTTCAACCTTACGGAAACGTTTATCCATTTGAGCATTCCGATTTGTTGCAGATTCAGATGGTTTTCCTGTTTCAGCGTGCTCAACCCCAGTAACATGGTGAATACCATTTTTCACACCTGGGATTGTACGTGGAGAAACACCATCTTCTGTAACTTCATAACGCTTGAAATAGCCTTTGTTTTCAATTTCAGGAAGTTCTTCCGTTACGAGCTTACCGCGTCTAATTTCTACTTTAGAGATATCAAGCGGCTCAACTGTTTGCTTCCCTAATGATAATTGAAGGTCAGATAAAACGATGACTGGGCATTGATATTCTTCTGCAAGATTAAACGCTTCTGCAGTATCATAGAACGCCTCTTGAACGGTACTTGGAGCCATAACGATTTTCGGAATTTCACCATGTGTACCATAAATCATTGCCATTAAATCTGATTGTTCTTGTTTTGTAGGAAGCCCTGTTGATGGACCACCACGTTGTGTGTCCACAATAACAAGCGGAGTTTCTGTAATACCAGCTAGTCCAATTGCTTCCATTTTCAATGATAATCCAGGACCTGAAGAAGCAGTAAGAGCACGTACCCCACCGTAGCTTGCTCCAATTGTCATGGTAGCAGCTGCGATTTCATCTTCTGTCTGAATAACAGTACCGCCAACGGCAGGTAATTTCTTAATTAGATATTCCATGATATCTGATGCAGGTGTAATAGGATATGCAGCCATGAAACGGCATCCAGCAGCCATCGCGCCTAATGCAATCGCATCATTTCCAATCATAAACATACGATGTTTGCCATCTGCTTTTTCAAGTACCATTGTTGGGACATTTGCATCCATTTTTTCTTTCATATAATCAAAGCCCGCTTTGATGGCATCCATGTTTTTCGCAACAACTTGATCGCCTTTTTTGCCAAAAATCTCGCGAACTACTACTTCAAATACATGAATATCTAGGTCTAATACTGCAGATGTTGCACCAATTGCAACCATGTTCTTCATTAAAGAAGTCCCTAGCTGAGTAGCAATCTCTGTGAATGGAACCGCATACAGAGATGCTTCTGTATCTTCAGGCTTTTTTGGATCAAATTTTGCATCAGCAAGGATTACACCTTTAGTGTGAAGTTCTTTGTAATTCAAATCAATTGTTTCTTGGTCAAACGCGACAAGGATATCAAGATCGTCAGAAATGGAACGAACTTCTGTTGTGCTCACGCGAATCTTATTGTTCGTATGGCCGCCTTTGATACGAGATGAAAAGTGACGATAACCATACAAGTAATATCCTAGGCGATTCAGTGCGATTGCAAAGATTTCCCCAGTACTTTCAATACCTTCCCCTTGTTGTCCGCCAACTTTCCACGAAAGTTGATTGATCATGACTTACACCCCTTTGGATATGTAAAAAATAAGTAATTAAACATTAATAGTGTAGCACTTTTCCGAGTAAATCACTAGAATTTTGTTTATTTAATGCTTTAAAGACTTAAAATCTAGAAAAATGGATATGTACTAAACGCTTTCAATTCTAGACCTATGGACTCAAAATTGCAACCCTTTCAAGCGAAATATTGTCTAAAATATGTATATTTTTTTATTATTTTAACTTTGATATTTTCTTCAACCTTAGTCACATGTATAACAACAGTTCAATCCTCTTTTTTTATGCAGTTTTTCAATTATATCCACTTCTTAAGGTACATTCCAAATGGATATTTCAACCCTTTGTTGTACTATATCAGAATAGTATTTTTATAATTTGTAATAGCAAAGTATCTAAGTGGAAAATTAGTATCCAATTTTGTAAAAAAGTAGAAATTAAAAAACCTGCTGGATATAACCCAGTCAGGCATAAGTATTGGTGCTTCGTTTTCTCCGCGTTTTGTATACTGAACTTCCTTTTAACGCGGCTCGACAATTAACTTTATAGCTGTGCGTTCTTCCCCGTCAATCAAAATATCGGTAAACGCAGGGACACAGATCAAATCAACTCCGCTAGGTGCTACAAATCCTCGAGCAATGGCTACTGCCTTTACTGCTTGATTTAATGCACCCGCACCAATGGCCTGTATTTCCGCTGCACCTCTTTCACGCAGAACTCCGGCAAGTGCACCAGCTACAGAATTAGGATTAGATTTTGCTGAAACTTTTAATATTTCCATTCCTAGCTCCCCCTTGTAAAATCCCGATCCCGCATGAGCAGTTTCATGAACAAATCAGGTATATAGCATTCCACTGCTACTATATTCAATAAGAAATTGACATATTCCGGCTTGGACGATAAAAAGGAAAATAAAAAGAGCAAATCGCGTGATTTGCTCTTAAGAATAAAATGGATGATCATCATTTATTAGAATTGGTTGTATCTTTTTAGCTAGACCTGTTTTTCGGTCCAAATCAATTAAAACAGCACTAAGCTGGTTTCTTCCTCCGGAAGGCACTTCAAACCGGACTGGAAGGCTGGTTAGGAAGCGTTTGAGGACGGCTTCTTTTTCCACCCCTAAAATGCCGTCATATGGGCCAGTCATGCCCACATCTGTTAAATAGGCCGTTCCCCCAGGCAAGATACGATTGTCAGCCGTCTGGACATGTGTGTGGGTCCCCACAACTGCAGATACCCTTCCATCTAAGTACCAGCCCATTGCCTGCTTCTCACTTGTTACTTCTGCATGAAAATCTACAAATATAAAGGGAGTTCTTGCTTTTGCAAGGGTAACGAGTTCATCTGCTTTTTGGAAGGGACAATCAATAGGATTCATGAAGGTGCGTCCCTGCAGATTAATGATCGCCACTTCTAATTCATTTATTTTTAGAAAAACAATACCTTTCCCAGGTGTATCTTTTGGAAAGTTTGCCGGCCGTACCAAATATTTAGCTGTATCAATAAACTCAAAAATTTCTCGATTATCCCAGGCATGGTTCCCCAATGTTACAGCCTGAGCACCTTGTTCTAAAAATTGACGGTAAATTTTTTCAGTAATCCCTTTTCCACCTGCTGCATTTTCACCATTGATAATCGTTAAATGAGGTCGATATTTTTCTTTAAGCTTTGGCAAGTACTCCTTCACCATATCTCTTCCGGGTGAACCGACAACATCACCGATAAATAATAAATTCATGTTATTGCCCTTTCATAAATAAAAATAGTATTGATTAAATTGTATCACAGTTAACTAGTATTTAATCGTATAAGAGTCCTCAAAAAATAAAGCGGTGCATACGCACCGCTTTATTTTGCATATTCTACAGCCCGTGTTTCACGGATAACTGTAACTTTAATATGTCCTGGATAATCGAGCTCTTCTTCGATGCGCTTGCGAATATCGCGTGCAAGGCGATGTGCTGCAAGATCGTCAATTGTATCTGGTCTGACGATAATCCGCACTTCACGACCTGCCTGAATAGCAAAGGATTTCTCAACACCTTCATAGGATTCTGAAATCTCTTCAAGCTTTTCAAGACGACGAATATAGTTTTCAAGCGTTTCACTACGAGCACCTGGTCTTGCAGCTGATAAGGCATCAGCAGCAGCAACTAAAACCGCAATGGTTGAAGTTGGCTCTGTATCACCATGATGTGAAGCAATACTGTTGATAACTACAGGGTGTTCCTTGTACTTCGTAGCAAGTTCTACTCCTATCTCAACATGGCTTCCTTCCACTTCATGGTCAATTGCTTTACCAATATCATGAAGCAATCCAGCACGTCTCGCTAATGTTTCATCTTGACCAAGTTCAGCGGCAAGCAAACCGGAAAGCTGTGCCACTTCCATGGAATGCTTTAGTACATTTTGACCGTAGCTTGTACGGAACTTTAAGCGGCCAAGAATTTTGATAAGATCTGGATGAAGTCCATGAACACCCACTTCAAATGTGGTTTGTTCACCCACTTCACGGATATACTCATCCACTTCGCGACGAGACTTCTCAACCATTTCCTCAATTCTTGCAGGGTGGATACGGCCATCTTGTACAAGCTTTTCAAGTGCTAAGCGGGCCGTTTCACGACGAATAGGGTCAAAGCCTGATAGAATAACAGCTTCAGGAGTATCGTCAATGATTAAATCAATTCCTGTTAATGTTTCAAGTGTACGGATGTTTCGACCTTCACGGCCAATGATACGGCCTTTCATTTCATCATTTGGAAGGTTGACGACAGAGACTGTCGTTTCCGCAACATGGTCAGCAGCGCAACGTTGGATTGCTAACGAAAGGATTTCCTTCGCTTTTTTATCAGCTTCCTCTTTTGCACGATTTTCGCTTTCCTTGATCATAACCGCAGTTTCAACGGATAGTTCTTGTTCCATGCGGTCTATTATGATCGACTTAGCTTCTTCGCGAGTTAAGCTCGAAATTCGTTCAAGTTCTGTTTGTTGTGTTCGTACCAACTCGTCCACTTTGCTTTCCATCTCTTCAATATGCTGTTGTCTTTGGTTTAGAGAATCATCCTTCTTTTCTAATAGAATTTCACGCTTATTTAACGCTTCATCCTTTCGATCTAAATTCTCTTCTCTTTGCAGTAAACGGTTTTCTTGTTTTTGCAGTTCATTTCTTCGTTCACGAACCTCACGCTCCGCTTCAGTTCGAAGCTTGTGAATTTCATCCTTTGCCTCTAACAGGGCTTCCTTTTTTAATGAATCAGCATCACGTTTCGCATCTTCAAGAATCTGCTCTGCAGCATTCTTTGCTCCTGCTATTTTTGCTTCAGCAATGGATCTACGAATAAAATAGCCAACAACGGCACCGACGATAAGGCCAAGCAAAATGGAGATGATAGTAATTGGGTCCATCGTTACACCTCCTCTTGCTATGAACTTTTGTTACATTTTTTTAAGTGTCGGCATGTACATTGTTTAGACTCAACATACAGCAAGCACTAAGGCTTTTCAAATTGTCATATTTCCAAAAATGTAAAATATACATGTTAATTGTAATTGTGGGAATATACATTGTCAAGGTTTTGTCCAAATAGCTTTTTGAAATATTTCGAATTCGTCATCTCTTCTTCATTTTAATTGTTTGGGATCGGGTTCATAATTATTAGTTTTTATGTATTTTTATCCATTTTGTTTAAAAAGAGCAAAACCCGTTTCTGGGCTTTGCTCTTCATTTTATTGATCTAGTAACTCAAATTGCTCGTCATCATCAGCTTCAGTCACTGTTTTATCGCCATCTAGGCCATAGTGATCACGGATCTTTTGTTGAATTTCAAGGCGGATACTAGGATTTTCCTTTAGGTAAAGCTTAGCATTTTCACGGCCTTGGCCTAGTCTTTCATCGTTATAAGAATACCAAGAACCGCTCTTAGAAACGATATCTAGTTCGGAACCTAAATCGATGGTTTCGCCTTCTTTTGAAATTCCTTCTCCATACATAATATCAACTTCTGCTGTACGGAATGGCGGGGCAACTTTGTTCTTTACAACTTTGATTTTTGTTTTGTTTCCGACTATGTCATTGCCTTGCTTTAGTGCTTCAGCACGGCGTACTTCCAGACGGACGGTGGAATAGAACTTGAGGGCGCGGCCCCCTGGAGTTGTTTCTGGGTTCCCGAACATAACACCGACTTTTTCACGAATCTGGTTGATAAAGACTGCGATAGTTTTTGATTTATTAATAGCACCTGAAAGTTTACGAAGTGCTTGAGACATCAACCGAGCTTGTAAACCTACGTGTGAGTCTCCCATTTCGCCTTCGATTTCTGCTTTTGGTACTAGAGCAGCTACTGAGTCAATAACAATAATATCGATTGCTCCGCTTCGTACTAGTGCTTCAGCGATTTCTAACGCTTGTTCACCAGTGTCTGGCTGGGATAATAATAGTTCATCAATGTTAACGCCTAATTTTTGGGCATAAGCTGGGTCCAGGGCATGCTCAGCGTCGATAAATGCCGCTTGTCCACCTTTTGCTTGGACTTCAGCGATGGCATGAAGGGCTACGGTTGTTTTACCAGAGCTCTCTGGCCCATAAATTTCGATTATTCGACCTCTAGGATATCCGCCTACCCCAAGTGCAGTATCAAGTGCTAATGATCCAGATGGAACAGTTGAAATTTTTGTTTCTGTTTGCTCACCCATTTTCATAATTGAGCCTTTACCAAATTGCTTTTCGATTTGTTTTAGCGCCATTTCTAAGGCCGCTTTACGATCACTCACGAATTATTTCCTCCCTTATCTATATAAACACAAGCTTATTGCCTAAATCTATCAAGTAAAACCTATTAATAATATAACCTCTTTTTGGGTATTTGTCGAGCAAAAAATCGAACATTCATTCGACTTTTTTCTAAACTATTTATACTGGAAAAACAGGCAGATATACCCATGATAAACGGTTTTTCTTGATGTTCTTGCAGAGAAAACTACTTTTCATGAAGTTATCTGAAAACTGATTCAAAGGTGTAAGATCTTTCATTTACCGTCCAAACACTTTTTCCTCGATCTCGGGCAATGAAGCGTTCTTTCATTTACCGTCCAAATGCTTTTACCCCGCTCTCGGGCAATGAAACGAACTTTCATTTACCGTCCAAATGCTTTTACCCCGCTCCCGGGCAATGAAACACCCTTT
>NZ_JBALPP010000107.1:36965-37084 GCF_036965425.1 Neobacillus drentensis
TCTCGGGCAATGAAGCGATCTTTCATTTACCGTCCGAATACTTTTTCCTCGCTCTCGGGCAATGAAGCGATCTTTCATTTACCGTCTGAACACTTTTTCCTCGCTCTCGGGCAATGAAG
>NZ_JBALPP010000107.1:37161-93989 GCF_036965425.1 Neobacillus drentensis
TTACCTTCCGAATGCTTTTTCCACTCACACGGGCAATGAAACGCCAAATTTATCCATAAAAAAATCACAGAACCTTATTAAGCATTCTGTGATTCTTTCAACTTCTTTATTAAATAATAGCATCCATACTTAACAGCACGGACCCTGTTTGCTTCCCGAGTGCCAGCAAGCACAAGCTTTTCAACCGCTGTTGGCATTCCTTTTATCGAGATTCCAATGTAAACCGTACCTACCGGCTTACCCTCTAACTCATCAGGACCGGCCACACCGGTAAAACTAATCCCAATATCCGCACCAAAAATCGACGCTGCGTTTTCCGCCAATTCCAAAGCACATTGTTCACTTACGGCACCAAACTTATCAAGTGTCTCAGCCGAAACCTTCATAACCTGATGCTTTACTTCGTTTGAATAGCAGACTACACCGCCGTTAAAAACAGAGCTAGCTCCTGAAACCGAGGTAATTTCCTTTTGGAACATCCCGCCTGTTAAACTCTCAGCAGCCGTTATCGTTAATTTCTTATCTTTTAACATTTTGGTCAATTCATTTAAAAGAGAAGTTTTGTCATAGCCATATAAAAACTCGCCAACGCGCTGATTTATCTTACGTTCCACATCATCAAGCATTGAACCTGCAACAGTTTCATCCACATGCTTAGCTGTTAGCCTTAAGGTAACCTCTCCATCTCCTGCAAGAGGAGCAATCGTTGGATTGCTTTGCGCGTCAATTAAATCCAATATCTCCGTTTCCAATGCCGCTTCACCTATACCGAAAAACCGCAAAACTCGCGAAACAATCTTCTCATTGGAATCCCCATCAGGAGAAAGTGCTTTCCTTCCATAATGAAGGAACATCGGCTCCAATTCCTTTGGAGGCCCTGGCAGCAGCATATAAATATGTGCGTCCTGCTCGAGTACCATCCCAGGCGCCATCCCATGGTCATTCGGTAAAATATGCGACCCCGCTAATACAAGAGCCTGCTTTCGGTTGTTTTCAGTCATTACCCGGTTTGTCCGCTTGAAATAATCCTCAATCGAAGCTAAAGCCGTTTCATCCATTGCCAGTTCTTTGCCTAGATGGCGGGCAATCGTTTCCTTCGTCAAATCATCTTTAGTGGGTCCGAGACCGCCAGTAAAAATAATGATTTGCGAACGCTTTTCAGCAATTTCAATCGCGCTTTTAAGCCTGTCCGGATTATCACCAACGACTGTATGAAAATAAACATCCACACCGAGCCCAGCTAATTGCTGAGACAAAAAGCGCGCATTCGTATTCACAATTTGACCGAGCAGCAGCTCTGAACCAACCGCGATAATCTCAGCATTCATTATAAACCGCCCCCAAGTCTATTTAGAATTTTTTAAAACATGACTGTTTTTAGCAAAATAGTCCCAGCCGGACCAAATCGTAAATATCATTGCAACCCATAACGCAACGATATCAAAACGAAATGGAATCATAGCAAAAATAATATTATGTAATAAAAGCGAAGAAATCGCGATAATCTGCGTCCAGGTTTTAATTTTTCCAAGCATATTCGCTGCCACTACTTCCCCTTCTCCTGCAAGCAAGAGGCGTAGGCCTGTTACAGCAAATTCCCTGCTGATAATAATGATGACAATCCACGATGGTGCATAGATATCATTAAGCTCAACGAGAACAATAAGTGCCGCTGAAACAAGTAATTTATCAGCAAGCGGATCAAGAAATTTCCCCATATTAGTGACAAGGTTCAATTTACGGGCATAATGACCATCAACCCAGTCGGTTGTCGACGCAATGATAAAAATCAAAGCTCCAACAAAATGAGTTACAGGCATGTCTGCTCCAAGAAAAGTCATGTCACCCCAATCAAAAGGGACAAGCATGATAATCAAGAACAATGGAATAAGCAATATTCTTGAAACCGTAATTTTATTAGGTAAATTCATTTGTGTATCCTCCTATATAAGCAACCGCAACAACCATTAGGCACGCCAAAAATAGTCATCATTTGATGACTATTGGGTTTTGGGAACATATTGAATCGTAATGTTCTGTACATTTTGCGTCGGTGCGATAGCGTACTCGAGTTTTTGGTCATTCACATAGATTTCAACGCCCGATGCGTTCCCAACCCGAATAACAGCATTGCTTTCTGCTGTCAAATCTACTGTTTGGCTTGGAAGCTTATCTTTATCAAGAGTCCATTGATAAACCATTTTCCCCGTGCTATTTTTAACACCAACCCAAGATTTCCCGGTTGCTACCAATTTCACAATAAACTTTTCTGCATTTTTCAAAGAATAAGTAGAATTCCTTCCACTGCTTTGAACAACTGATAATTCCTGCTTAGGTGCTTCAACGACTGGGGGCTTCTCTTCTTCTTTTTTCGTTCCCTTTACTTTTTCAGAATCTTTCTTCTCAAGCTCATTGGCTTTTGCTTTTTCGAGATTCTCTGATTTAACGAATTTAACTTGTTCGTTATCTTTGCTTAACGATTCATTGGAATTCTTACCAGCATGATTATAAAGAAAATAATATAATAGACCAGCAACGCCAAGGACAAAAACACCAATTAATACTTTCGGAAGGATATCAAAGATTTTTGAATTCCCTTCCGAAATAGCTTTATGGGTTTTAACCCTAGAAAGTTGAGGGATTTCATCATTTAAGCTTGCAGGAATTTCACTTTTATATGTTTCAAAAATTTCATCAGGATTTAGGTTAAGTGCCTCTGCATACTGCTTAATGAAAGCACGGACATAAAAATTCCCTGGCATACTTGAATAGTTGCCTTCTTCAATGCCGATTAAATATCGTTTTTGAATTTTCGTCATTGTTTGTAAATCATCTAAACTAAATCCTTTTTCTATTCGGGCTTCTTTTAGTCGATTCCCTAGTTCAGTCACTTTATTAACACCTTCCAATTTTTAAAAATCAAAATCTCCAAAATCAGATCCGGAGAATAAATTATTCTGGTCCACTACTTCATATGTAATCTCTTCATCAACATTATTCCTCAACTCGATAATATAGTCAAAATCATCGAGGGTGTACTCTGAGTTTTGGACAAAGATATCAGGGTGTTCAATTACTTTAACAGATGGCAATCGCATAATTTCACGAACAAGCTGCCAATGGCGTTCGTTTGCCCGGCGGGTAGAAACGATTCCATCCAGAATGAATAGGTTGTCTGCATTGTACTCATCTTCAATTAGTTGATTCCGAATTGTTTGTTTTAAAAGGGTAGAAGAGACGAATAACCACCTCTTATTGGCACAAACACTTGAGGCTACAATTGATTCTGTTTTTCCGACACGAGGCATGCCGCGAATGCCAATTAGCTTATGCCCCTCCTGCTTAAACAATTCTGCCATAAAATCAACTAATAATCCAAGCTCATCCCTTACAAAGCGGAATGTTTTTTTATCATCTGCATCTCTCTGAATATATCGGCCATGTCTAACAGCCAGCCGATCTCGCAGTTTTGGTTCCCTTAGTTTTATTAATTTTATTGTGTCCATTGTATTTAAAATTGACTCAAGGCGTTTAATTTGATCGTCATCTTTTGCTAAAATCAAAAGACCGCGCCTGCCTTCATCTACTCCGTTGATGGTTACAATATTAATAGAAAGCATTCCTAAGAGGGATGAAATGTCGCCTAAAAGTCCAGGCCGATTTTTTTGAATCTCATATTCTAAATACCATTCTTTTTTCATAAAACTGCTTACCCCCTAAAGAAGTTTCGACAAATTTTTCATATATCTTTATCTAAACCTTATCATAAATGATTTTGATGTAAGATGAAAGAAAAAACATGGAATATATTTCTGAAATAAAAAGAGAGGAGCTGCCTCCTCTCTTTTTAATGATTATCCATTATTCTTAATAAGTTTAACCATCATATTGGCAATTGCCTGCTGCTCTTGTGGGTCAGCAACTGACCAGAGGTCTGATAGAATTCTTTCTTGCTCATTTTTTGGCTCGACTTGATTTGCTAAATAATCACCGATTTGATAAGCAAGTTTGCTAATTGCCCCCTCACTCATTCCCTCATCTTGCGCATGATGGAGACGATTAGCAAGAAAGTCTTCCCACTGTTTCCAGTTATCTAAAACTGACATAGTAAATTACCTCCTTTAAAATGGTACACGGTTATTTTGTGATGGGGAGGCATGAACTATACATCGAAACTTGTGAACTTTTATGTATACCAGCCGCCATTAACGGCAAGGACTTGGCCGGTGATATAACTTGATTCTTCTGAAAGCAAAAAGGCAACACTTTTAGCAATTTCCTCAGGCTGCCCCAATCTTCCCATTGGAATTTCAAATTCAATTCCTTTTACCTCATCCTCTGAAAATCCTTCCATCATTGGCGTATTAATTGCTCCAGGGGCAATGGCATTAACCCGAATGCCATTTAAGGCTACCTCCTTACTAAGCGCCTTTACAAAACCAATCTGAGCACCTTTGGCCGTTGAATAGGCTACCTCACAGGCAGCACCAGTTTGCCCCCAAATAGAAGTAATGACAATAATACTGCCTGACCCTTTACTTAAAAGTTTGGGGAGAAGTTCTTTAGTCAGCATTAACGGATTAAGGACATGTACATTTAATAAGGCTTCTGCATCCCTTTGTTCCAAATCAACAAGGAGGCCGTACTGACTGTTCCCGCCGCAATGGATCATCGCATCCAGCGAAAAGATATGAGGGCAAATTTGTTTATAACCATCCGGGGTAGAAAGGTCCGCACTTATCGGCATGTATTCTCCGCCAAATTGAACGAGCTTGTCTAATAGTGCTTTAATGGAGTCTACGTTTTGATTGTAATGCAGGTATAAGCTGTACCCATTTGCTGCTAGAATATATGCCACTGCTTGGCCGATTCCGCCGCTCGCCCCCGTGATCAATGCATATTTTTTCATTCTCGTCACTCTCTCTAAATAATTGACAAAGCGAAAAAGCGCCTGCTTGTGCGGCGCCTCCGCTTTTCTTATTTCTTGTTTTTCGGAATAACTTGACATACAGAAAAACGTTCTTCCGAAATAACCTCTGATGCCAGTGATTGTACATCTTTTAAGGTGATTTTTTCAAGCGTTGGGACAACATCAAATAAATTCATATCGTTAAATGCATATCGTGTAAATTGATTTGCAATGTATTCTGGTGAATTGACGGCACGTAAAAATGCTCCGATTTTTTTCTTTTTGGTCCTCTCTAACTGTTCTTCCGTGAAAGCTGCTCCATTCTTTGCCTCAATAAGCATTTTTTCTAGCTTTTCCGCAAGCTTATCAGGTTCGCCAGTATCTCCGCCAATCATCGCAAAGCCAAAGCCTTGTTCCTGGGTATAATCATAGGAAAACGTTTCATCAATTAATCCTTCATTATACAGTTGATCAAAATTTGCTGAGCTTTTTCCAAACAGTAAATCAAGGAGGACATTCATCGTTAATTCATTTTTTAACATTTCATTGCCTGATTGATCCACGTGAAGCGCTTTAATTCCCACTAAACATTTAGATGTTTGAACATTCATTGGCAGCACCTGTTTTTTCTCTGCTGCACCAGATGGTTCTTCATCAAATTTACGCCTGATTTCTGGCATATCTTTGTATTCTTTTTTGGCTTGGTTTTCTCTTACTTGGGTCATAAAGCGTTCCGGGTCCACTGGCCCAACAATAAACAGCAACATGTTGCTTGGATGATAAAAGGTATTGTAACATTCATAAAGCCAATCCTTGGTGATATGGGAAATTGATTCGATCGTTCCGGCAATATCAATTTTAACAGGGTGATTCTTATAAAGGTTTTGGATTAAACCAAAATATAAGCGCCAATCAGGGTTATCATCATACATGGTAATTTCTTGACCGATGATACCTTTTTCCTTTTCCACTGTTTTTTCAGAAAAATAAGGATCTTGAACAAAATCAACCAATGTTTCTAGGTTCTTTTCGACATCTGATGTACTTGAGAATAAATAAGCCGTCCGGGTAAACGAGGTAAAGGCATTGGCAGAAGCTCCCTGCCGGCTGAATTGCTGAAATACATCCCCGTCTTCCTTTTCAAATAATTTATGTTCTAAAAAGTGAGCAATTCCATCGGGAACTGTTACAAACTCATCCTTGCCCAGTGGGACAAAGGTATTATCGACCGAGCCATACTTTGTCGTAAAGGTCGCATAGGTTTTATTAAAACCCTTCTTTGGCAAAATATAGACGTGTAAGCCATTGGGCAATTTTTCATGATATAGCTCTTCCTGAAGCTGGTCAAAATTTATTTTTTCCATTATGCACCCGCCTCCGATCCTGTTAGGAAATAAATCGTATCAAGCTCAATTTTTTTCGCTACCGCAGTAATTTCTTCCTTCGAAGTCTTTTGCATTTCAGAAAGCCATGTGTCAAGACTAATATCAGAATCCGAAATGACATTATGATATAAAATTTCCGTTAACCCTCTAGAGGTATCAATGGTTTCGAGAATTTGATTTTTGATGACAGCTTTCGTTTGATCCAATTCCTGATCCGAAAAATCTCCATTTTTCATTGCTTCCATTTGTTCGTTAATAATACCAACGGCTTGATCATAGTTCTTTAAATCAATCCCTGACATAACCATCATCAAGCCTTTATGACTTTCAAGCCGGCTTGCTGCATAATAGGCAAGACTTGCCTTTTCACGGACATTGATAAACAATTTGGAGTGTGAAAAGCCACCGAAGATGCCATTGAACACTTGCAGGGCAAAATAATCAGGATCGCCATAGACAATATTGGTTCGATAGCCCATATTTAATTTCCCTTGCTTTACATCCTGCTGTTCCTTAACCTCATTGACCTTTTCAGTTTTTGATACTTCCTGTTTTGCACACTCTTTTGGCTTCCGATTTTCAAATTGAAGCAATTCTGAAGCAAATTTTTTAACTTCTTCTTCTTTTACATCACCAATAATATAAAGGTCCATTTCATCTTCTAAAAAGACTTGTTTATAAAACTCATATAAATTTTCTGGGGTAATTGCATCAACATCCTGGGCTTCCCCATTTACCTGGAGGGCATACGGTTCACCCTTGCACATTTCCTCTAATAACCGAACATTCGAGTACCGCATTTTATCATCATATACGGACTGGATCCTCTGCTTTAGGGTCCGCTTTTCTTTTTCAACGGTATCTTTATCAAAGGCGCTACCTGAGGTGTTTGGTTTTGTTAATACTTCCGCCAATAATTCAAATCCCTTTTTTAATAAAGGCTCTGAATCACTTAAGAATTTCTCATTGGCGATTTCCAAAGAGAAGCTCATTACATGGTATTCGCCTTTCTTAGCTAAATCCACGAACAAAGTGGCACCATATAGTTCATCTAAATAAGAACGTAAGGCTGTCGTGGAAGAATATTGGGCCGTGCTGCTTTGTAAGACCTGTGGCAGAAGTGCCCTTTTTGTCACATCCTCTTTTGTTAAAGGAGCTTTCATCCTCCATACAAAAGTATTGGTTTTATATTTATCTGTTTCAACAATATGGAGTTTATAACCTTGCATTTCGATTACTTTTTCAACTGCACCCTCCATTAACTTTCCTCCTTAATATGTAAGAACAGTTTTCTTTATATCTTTTCCTTTCAAAAGAAACCTATACTTTTTACTATAATTTGCCAAGCTTGGTCAATTCAAGCGTTAATTCTTATTTCTTAAACTTTTATGTTGATTTGTGCTCCAGGCGCTTCGCTTTCCGCGGGCGGTCCGGGGAGCCTCCTCGGCGCTAAAGCGCCTGTGGGGTCTCCCCTGCCCCGTCCTCCCGCAGGACATTGAATTGCATCCTCGAATCCGCCCACGCACGAAGGAAATGCGATAGCATTTTCGAGGAGTCTCGCACCTTCCGCTCCAATCAACGCGTTTCATAATTAAGAATTTCATTAAACTTCTTTATAAAAAAATAAACCCACAGTTCGCATGGAACTGTGGGTTTGAATTTGTTTTAACGGCTTCCTTTAATATAGTGTGTACCAACTGCTTTTGGTGCATCGGCACGACCGATGAATCCGGTTAATGCTAAGATAGTTAACACGTAAGGAGCGATTAACAAATATACATTTGGAATTTCTTTTAGGAATGGCAAACTTGAACCGATGATACTAATACTTTGTGCGAAGCCAAAGAATAATGCCGCACCAAGAGCACCAAGCGGATGCCATTTACCAAAAATCATTGCTGCTAGCGCCATGAAACCCTGACCACTAATCGTAGAGTGGCTGAAGTTTGAAGTAATGGATTGTGCATAAACAGCACCTCCGACCCCACCAAGAGCTCCTGAAATGATAACGCCAAGATAGCGCATTTTCGTAACGTTGATTCCCATTGTGTCTGCTGCCATTGGGTGTTCACCGACAGAACGAAGTCGAAGACCGAATGGAGTTTTAAATACAATAAACCAGACAATGATGGCAACTATTATTGCTAGAAAAGATGTCCAATACGTATTTTGGAAAAAGATTTTTCCGATAACAGGGATATCCTTTAAGATCGGGATATCAATCTTTCTGAAACCTTGGCTGATAATTCCAGTTTCACCTTTATCATAAATTAATTTGACCAAGAACAGGGTAAGTCCTGTTGCAAGTAAGTTAATCGCAACACCCGAAACGGTATGGTCAGCACGGAATGTGATTGATGCAACGGCATGAAATAAGGAAAATACCGCACCTGCTGCCATGGCAACGATTAAAGCAATCCAAGGAGTTGCACTTCCGAAGGTATCTACAAAGGTTAAGTTAAAAACAATCGATGAAAAGGCTCCGATTACCATTAAACCTTCAAGTCCAATATTAACTACCCCTGAACGCTCCGAGAAAATTCCGCCTAATGCAGTGAAGACAAGTGGAGCTGCCCACAACAACGTGGATGGAACAACAATCATTAAGATATCCATTAAACTCAACTTACTTCACCTCCTTTTTACTGAATCGATCAAGAAATATTCTTATGATGTAGCTTGATGCCACGAAGAATACAATTAAGGCAATAATGATACTTACAAGTTCATTTGGTACACCCGCTTCAAGAGGCATGTTCAAAGCTCCAACCTCTAAAATACCGAATAAGATAGCGGAGAAAAATACACCTAGAGATGTGTTAGCCCCTAATAGAGCAACAGCAATTCCTTCAAAGCCGACACCGGTAAAGCCGCCTTTAACTGCAGCATAGCCGAACGTGCCGAGCCCTTCCATTGCACCCGCAAGGCCTGCAAATGCACCTGAAATTAACATGGAAAGTATAATATTTTTATTAACACTCATCCCTGCGTAATGTGCTGCATGCTGGTTAAATCCAACAGCCCTTAGTTCAAAACCTCTTGTTGTTCTTTCAAGTAAAAACCACATAATAATACAACAAACAATTGCGATAATAATTCCCCAATGAAGACGTGAGTAATCCGTAATACTTTGAAGAAATTCTGAACGCAGTGATGCGGACTCATGAATTTGTTCCGTTTTGTCACCGCTTTTTGCAGCAAGTACGTTTCTAATAATATAGTTGGTTGTATGAAGAGCCACATAGTTCATCATGATTGTTACAATTACTTCATGAACACGAAAACGTGCTTTTAAAAAGCCAGGAATAAAGGCCCAAAGTGCTCCCGCAACCATCGCTGCTAAAATAGCAAGCGGCAAATGGATAACACGCGGAAGATCAAACGCTACACCGACCCATACTGAAGCCAGCCAGCCTACAATAAATTGTCCCTCAACTCCGATATTAAATAATCCTACACGGAAAGCAAATGCTACCGCTAAACCAGCTAAAATATATGGTGTAAATTGTCTGATTACTTCCCCAACATAATAGGTTTCGCCAAAAGCCCCATTCCATAAGGCGGTGTAGGCGTCTACGGGATTATACCCGCTGGCTAGCATAATAATCGTTCCGACAATAATACCCAATAAAACTGCAATAATTGGCGTTAAAATGCCTGTTAAGCGTTTAGACATGCGTTCCTTCACCCGCTTCCTTTCTATTCGATCCAGCCATCAATAATCCTAGTTCTTGTTCAGTTGTATCTTTTGGATTAACAACAGCTACGATTTTCCCCTCGTATATAACGGCAATCCGGTCGCTGACATTCATAATTTCGTCTAATTCAAAGGATAGAAGCAAGACTGCTTTTCCATTATCCCGCTGTTCAATTAAGCGTTTGTGAATAAATTCGATTGCACCAACATCCAAGCCCCGGGTAGGCTGTGCAGCAATTAGCAAGTCTGGATTGCGGTCCACTTCCCGTCCGATGATCGCTTTTTGCTGGTTTCCTCCTGAAAGAGCACGAGCTAAGGTATATTCACTTGGAGTTCGAACGTCAAATTCGCTAATTATTTTCTTGGCCTGTTTATATATTTCTCGGAAGTTAAGAACTCCATTTTTGGAATATGGCTTTTTATAATAATTCTGTAAAACTATGTTCTCGCCAATTGGATAATTTAAAACTAGTCCATGTTTATGGCGGTCTTGAGGAATGTGACCAACGCCAGATTCGGTAATTTTTCTCGGTGTCATATTCAATAATTCTTTTCCATTTAATTTGACGCTGCCACTTTCTGATTTGCGCAGACCAGTAATGGCCTCAATTAATTCTGATTGACCATTTCCATCAATACCTGCAATTCCGACAATTTCTCCAGCTCTTACATCAAGAGTTAGGCCGTTAACAATCGATACGCCGCGGGTATCCTTCACGACTAAATCATTCACTTCCAGAACATTTTGTTTTGGTTCTGCTTCCTTCTTTTCCGTTTTAAAGACAACCTCACGCCCTACCATAAGGCTTGCTAGTTCATTTGGATTGGTTTCA
Organism: Neobacillus drentensis; assembly: GCF_036965425.1. Classification (GTDB taxonomy): domain Bacteria; phylum Bacillota; class Bacilli; order Bacillales; family Cytobacillaceae; genus Neobacillus; species Neobacillus drentensis_F. Next base: position 47,986 of record NZ_JBALPP010000107.1, read on the forward strand.
CTTACATTCACAGTTCCAATCCCTTTACCTTTACGAATAACGGTACAGCGATCCGCCACTTCCATAATCTCTTTTAACTTATGGGTAATGAGAATAATGGATTTTCCTTCCTTTATAAGCGTTTTCATGATTTGCATTAATTCTTTGATTTCCTGAGGAGTTAATACAGCCGACGGCTCGTCAAAAATGAGAATTTCCGCGCCACGATAAAGGGTTTTTAAAATCTCAACCCTTTGCTGCATACCAACTGTAATATCAGAGATTTTGGCTTGCGGGTCCACCGCTAATCCATATCGTTCAGAAATTTGCCGTACTTCTTGTTCTGCCTTTTTAATATCAATCCTGCCGGCAGTTGTAACTTCCCGTCCAAGGATAATATTTTCAGTAACGGTAAAGGTATCTACAAGCATAAAGTGCTGGTGCACCATTCCAATCCCTAATTCATTCGCGATATTAGGATTGGTAATGTTAACTTGGTTACCTTTCACTCGGATTTCACCTTGTTCTGGCTGATAAAGTCCAAATAGCACGTTCATTAAAGTGGATTTACCCGCTCCATTTTCACCGAGTAAAGCATGAATTTCTCCCTTTTTCAATTGAAGGGTAATGTTATCATTCGCAACAAAGCCGCCAAACTCTTTACGGATGTTAAGCATCTCAATTACATATTCCATTTTTTCTCACTCCCTGTGATAAAGGTAAAAGGAAATTTCGACCAAGAGTAGTAAGAGGTCAGACCTTTCAAATGTTTTAAAAAAACAGGGAAATTTTCCCCCATAAAAAATCTTAAATGAAAAGTAGAATATCATTCTACACTTCAGTTAGGATTTTCATTAAGAAGGAATAAGCAGGAAGGTTTTTATCCCACTTATTCCTTTTATGTCAATTATTTTGCGCTAAAATTCTTTAATTCATCACGAGTTCCAGGAACTTTTACAGCACCTGATTTAATTTTTTCAGACCAATCTTTAATGGCTGCTTCAATTGCATCTTTGTTGGAAGCTTTGCTGTTAATTGGGGCTAAGCCTACACCATCCTCAGCCATACCGTAAAGTGCGATTTCACCGCCAGGGAATTTGCCGTCCATAGCCTTCTTAGAAAGGTCTTGCACCGCTACGTCTACACGCTTAAGAGCTGAAGTAAGAACTACATCTGGACCCATGTCGTTTTGGTCACGGTCTACACCAATGGCCCAAATTTCTTTGCTAGGGTCTTTTGCCTTACGGTCAACTGCTTCTTTGAATAATCCGTTTCCAGTAGCGCCAGCTGCGTGGAAAATTACATCCGCGCCAGAAGAATACATTTTAGATGCGATGGATTGTCCAAGTTCCGCTTTATCAAATGCACCAGAATATTGAACATCCACTTTAACCTCAGGTTTAGCTGCCTTTACACCAGCTAAGAAACCAGATTCAAAACGTTCAATTACAGGGATTTCCATACCACCGATGAAACCGATGTGGTTAGATTTTGTTTGAAGTGCAGCTGCTACACCAGCAAGGAATGCTGCTTCTTGCTCTTTGAAAAGTACGCTCGCAACATTTGGTTGTTTAACTTCAGCATCGATGATGGCGAATTGTGCATCCTTTTGCTGTTTCGCGATTTCTTCAACTGCAGCCTGCATTAAGAAGCCGATTCCGTATACTAAATCGAAATCTTGACGTACAAGAGTGTTTAGGTTTGTAGAGTAATCTGCGTCAGATTTGGATTGAAGGTAATCATAGCCGCCCTTACCTTTTTTCATTCCGTTGTCTTGACCGAATTTTTGGAGACCTTCCCATGCAGATTGGTTAAAGGATTTGTCATCGACACCGCCGACATCAGTAACCATTGCTACAGAGAATTTCTTTGCCTTTTCTCCACCTTTAGATGTTTCGGTACCTTTGTTATCATCACTTTTTCCACAAGCACCTAAAAGTGTTCCAGCAGCAAGAACTAATGATAGCGCCATTCCAACTTTACGCATTTTCAAGTTATTGTACCCCCTAAGAAATTTTTGATTGGTTTTTAGTAGAAATGTCCGAAAAGCAAGACTGTTTGCGTTTTCATGAACCTGTAAAAAAATTTAAGTTCTTTTTCTTAATACATGAAAACTAAACTTATCAGCTTTAAAATAGTTTACCGAAAATAGGATAGGTTCATCCATTTCATCGAAATGCATTTGTTTTAATACCAACAATGCTGTTTCCGGATCACATTCTAGAATAGGAGAAATTCGTTCATGATATCCTATTGGCTCGATTTTGGCAACCGCATAGGTAATCCTGCGGTTTGCTTCTCCATCCAATATGTTGAAGAGAGATTCTTCACCATGGGAAAAGGTATCTGGCAAAATACGTTCAGGTACTTTGTCGATACAATAAACGACAGGTTCCCCATTTGCCGTCCTGACCCTTTCTATCACGACCATTTCCTCATCAGCAGAACATGAGAACCGACGAATATCCTCTTCGGTTGGACCCTGAGTTGATGAACTTAAGAAAATCGTTCCAGGTTTCATACCAGCCTGTTTAATCATGTCAGTGACACTATTAAGCTGTTCAATCCCTGAGGTAAACAATGGCTTTGCATTAACAAAGGTGCCAACCCCATGGCGCCTGATAATAACGTTTTCCTCTTCAAGGATGCGTAGTGCTTCCCTGAGGGTCGCCCTGCTTACACCAAGTTGTTTTGCAAGATCAAATTCAGAGGGTAATTTTTCTTTTTCTTTATATTCCCCTCGTTCAATATCCTGCTTTAAACGATCAATCACTTGCAAGTATAAATGTCGGTTATCTGACTTAATAGACATTGCTGTTTCCTCCAGCTCTTTTCCTAAGACATCAGACCTCTGATATCATTCCTACTAATCGAAATTTATATTAACATTTTTTAAGTGATAAATAAATAGATATTCAAAATTTTGTCGAAAAAAGGCATGAAGTTTAAAATTGTCACAAATTCACCTAAAAACACGGGAAGAAATCTGATATAATAAATATCTTGATTTTGGATAATAGGAAATTTTTAGGTGAAGTATAGGAGATTTTACATATACCAAAGAAAAACGCATCTACTACTATAGTATCAAATATTTCTCAAACTACTATAAAAAAAAGAGCCCTGGGGCCCTTTTTTAAGAACTCTGTTCCTCTTTAGGTTTTGACTGCAAAACAGCTCTTGGTTTACTTCCTTCATAAGGGCCTACTACGCCCCTTGCTTCCATCTCATCTATTAGACGGGCAGCTCGAGTATAGCCTATGCGAAAACGACGCTGAAGCATTGATACAGATGCTGTTTGCATATCAATAATTAATTCAACTGCTTCATCGTATAATTCATCCTCTACGGCACCTGTTACCTCAGGAATATCATCTGGAATCATCTCTTCTTGGTATTGTGCCTTTTGCTGTGAAATGACAAATTCAACGGTTTCTTCAACCTCTTGATCAGATAGGAATGCCCCCTGTACACGAACAGGCTTAGAAGCACCCACTGGCAAAAACAGCATATCCCCTCTGCCGAGAAGCTTTTCAGCCCCTCCCATATCTAAGATCGTTCTTGAATCTGTGCTGCTCGAAACCGCAAAAGCAATTCTCGATGGAATATTTGCTTTGATTACCCCTGTAATGACATCCACCGAAGGCCTTTGTGTAGCAATGATTAAATGAATACCTGCCGCACGTGCCATCTGAGCCAGCCGGGTAATTGAATCCTCTACATCGTTCGATGCTACCATCATTAAATCGGCCAACTCATCTACGATGACAACAATATACGGTAATAGTGGTTGTTTATCATTCTCTTCAAGGTTATGCCTTTTAACATGGTCATTATATCCTTCAATGTTTCGAGTTCCCGTATAAGAGAATAATTCATATCTTCTTTCCATTTCACTTACTACCTTTTTTAATGCCTGAGACGCCTTTTTAGCATCTGTCACAACAGGAGCAAGTAAATGAGGGATTCCATTATAAACATTTAATTCAACCATTTTTGGGTCAATCATCATTAATTTGACTTCATGTGGCTTGGCACGCATCAATATACTGGTGATAATGCCATTTATACAAACACTTTTTCCACTTCCAGTTGCTCCGGCAACAAGCATGTGGGGCATTTTGTTTAATTCAGCAAGGACCGCTTCTCCTGTAATATCTCTGCCCAAGCCAATCAGCAATTTCGCTTCTGGCTTATCATTTTGTGTTGCCTCAAGTACCTCCCTGAGGGATACCATCGCTACTTCTGAATTTGGCACTTCAATTCCTATGGCTGATTTACCTGGAATTGGGGCTTCAATTCGGATGTCCTTTGCAGCAAGTGCTAATGCTAAGTCATCACTCAGGCTGACAATTTTACTTACTTTAACCCCTACATCTGGATGAACTTCATATTTCGTTACAGCAGGACCTAAATGTACTTGGGTTACACGGGCTTTAACTCCAAAGCTTTGAAAAGTTCGTTCAAGCTTGGCAGCATTTGCATGAATGAGTTCATATTCTCCGCTTTGATCAGTCTTCTTCGGATGTTTAAGAAGTCGTAAAGGAGGCAGTTCATAGGCTATATTTTCGACTTCTGTGAAGGTTATTGGCGGAGAATTGTCATCATCGTCTACTTTTGATGCTGTTGTTTTTCTTTTAGACTCTTTGGGATTTCTTTGAATCGTTTCCTCTTCGACATATGCTCGATCAGCAAAACTGGATATAATTGGTTCCGGAATAATCATTTCTTCTTCTACAGCCTGAGGCTGTGCACTTATAAGAGGCTGACTTTCGGTTTGAGGATTTTCTTGTTGCTGCTGACGTTGTGTCCTCCTCTCGTTCCGGCGCTCTTGTTGTTTTTGCTTCCACTCAGACATATCCGTTGTAAAAGCTTCCCATTGATTTTTCGTAAAACCAAACAAAGTAACCATAATTTTTCCGACAAAATCGCCAAAGGATTTACCGGTCAATAAAATAAATCCGATTAATATAAAGATAAAAGCGATAATTTTTGTACCGGTTTCTGCGAATAAGTAATGAAATAATGCAAATAAAATAGCTCCTAAAATTCCGCCTCCCAGATCGGTTGTGCTCGTTTCACCTTTTAAGTCCATCTTAAATAATTCCCATGTGTTACTAATGACACTTGGATCATTAAATTTCCCATCATTCGTTAACAAATGAAAAAGGGTTACATGGCTTAAGAGCAAGAGAGCAGAAATAATAAAATAGCTCCCCACTAATTTAATATGGAAGAAAAAAGGAAGCTGACGTTTCCACATTAAATATATGCTTAATAAAACTAAGCCGATTAAACCAAGCATATACCATTCACCCATCCAGAATCGGAAAAAGAGAACGGTCGCTTTTCCTACTGCTCCCAGCTTTGCAATCGAAATGATCGCTAACGCTAATAGGGCTAATGCTGATAATTCATATTGAAGTGTCCGTTTAATTTGATTATCTCTTCTTTTAGGTTGTCTTCTCTTTTTTTTAGCCATCTGATCACCTTGTATATAAATTATGGAATATTTAGAACGGTAAAAAGGAAGAAAGCAGCCTGATTGGCTGCTCTTGTCTATTTAACCTGATTATACCATAACTTCTTTAGAAAGCGGACAATCCTTCAAGGCTGGCAAAAGAAATTTTTGAACCAGGGCATATTCTCTCATCTAAATAGTGCTGAGGATCACTGCTTAAAATGCGAACAACCTGGACATTTTGTTGATCTGTAAATTCTACTAATAGCGGGATTCCTTGATAAGTGATCATCTGCTGCTTCTGGAACGGTTCTGTTTCATAGGGAAAAATAAGTTCCTGCGGCATCATCGTGTATAAGATCATTGAATCAACCCTTCGATTTTTTCTTTATTCATATCAATCATTGCATTTAATTTCTTCATTGCCTGTCCAAGTCCGCCCACTTCATCAATTAATCCACTTTTTACAGCGTCGACGCCAATAACATTTGTTCCGATGTCTCTAGTTAGGTTCCCCTTTGCAAACATTAAATCTTTAAAAGTTTCCTCTTTAATTTTTGAATGCTTTGTCACAAAGTTAACAACGCGTTCCTGCATTTTATCCAAATACTCAAACGTTTGCGGGACACCTATGACTAATCCTGTCAGCCTGATTGGATGGATGGTCATTGTCGCGGTTTCAGCAATAAATGAATAATCACAGGAAACGGCAATTGGCACCCCTATTGAATGCCCTCCACCTAAAACTATTGAAACTGTAGGTTTTGAAAGAGTTGCCAGCATTTCAGAAATAGCCAGTCCTGCCTCCACATCTCCTCCAACAGTATTTAATATGATAAGAACCCCTTCAATTTTTGGATTTTGTTCAATTGCTACGAGTTGCGGTATCAGATGCTCGTATTTCGTAGTCTTGTTTTGCGGTGGAAGGGCTAAATGCCCCTCAATTTGCCCGATAATGGTCAAACAATGAATTCTTGAATCTGTTGAGAGTTGGGGAACATTTGTCTGACCAAGCTGTTGTATTTTCTCTATTAAAGGAGAAGTAGTTTTTTCCTCTTTTTGAGGCTCTGTACCTTCCCCATTGCCATTTTCATTTTTTTGAAAGTTATTATTCATCCTAATACTCCCTTCAAGCATGATATCATTTAGTATTTACCACCTATACAAAATCATGCCATTGAAATTACACATCGAAAAAGGCACTGGTTTCCCAGTACCTTTTCGACTTTGCATTTATTATACTTCCATTATGATTGGCAGAATCATTGGGCGTCTTTTGGTTTTTTCAAATAAAGAACGATTTAAGTCATCTCTTATTTCCTGCTTTAGGCTCGCCCATTCAAAGGTGTCCTTTGCAATATTTCTTTCGACGATATCACGGACTAATTTTGTAGATTCCTCCATCAATTTTTCCGATTCACGGACATAAACAAAACCTCTTGAAATGATTTCAGGTCCTGCTGCTATTTTCTTTTCTTGTTTTGTTAAGGTTACAACGACGATTAGAATGCCATCTTGTGATAATAGTTTTCGGTCGCGCAGTACAATGTTTCCTACATCGCCAACACCGATTCCGTCGATCAGGACATTCCCAGAAGGAACCTTCCCAGTGATCGCTAGTTTTTCTTCCTTCAGTTCAACTATATCTCCACGATCCGGGATCAAAATTTGTTCATCTTTAAGGCCACAATCGAGCGCCAATTTTCGGTGAGCCTTTAACATTCGATATTCCCCATGAACAGGAATAAAGAATTTTGGCTGCATAAGGTTAATCATAAACTTCAATTCTTCTTGACTGCCGTGACTCGAGACATGTATTGTCCGTTTGCCGGAGATGACATTTGCTCCCGCTCTGAACAGCATATCCACCGTTTTAAATAAAAACACTTCACTTCCGCGAAGCGGGGATGCCGCGATAAGAACCGTATCACCAGGTTCTATGTTCACTAGCTTATGAGCTTGTTTGGCCATTTTTTGCAAGGCTTCGATTGGTTCTCCCTGACTTCCTGTCATCAGAACAACAATCTCACGATCAGGGTAATCCTTTATTTCTTGGATTGGAATGATTAAATCCTCTTCAACCTCTATATACCCTAAATCGAGGGCGATATGGTAAATTCGTTCAAGACTTTTGCCAACCACCGCAACTTTACGCTTGTTTTCTGCAGCAGCATCAAAAATATGCTGCATTCGATTAATATCCGAGGCAAAGCAGGCTGCAATAATTCTTCCTGGAGCATTATAAAAGGCATTGGACATTTCCCGCTCCACAATGGCTTCAGATGTAGTATAACCAGGTTTTTCTGCTTCGGTGCTATCAGACATTAAGCAAAGTACACCCTGTTCCCCGATAGAAGCCATTTTCCCAATCTCAGGCTTGTACAGCTTAGTGGCAGCTTGGTCAAATTTAAAATCACCTGTATAAACGATAATACCTTCTGATGTATGGATACAAACACCAACCGAATCAGGGATACTGTGATTAGTACTGAAAAAGCTTACATTAACTGAATCTAAATCTACGATTGTATTTGAATCCACCTCAATGAAATTTGCTTTTCCATTAAAGTCCTGCTCTTTCAATTTCGCATTTGCAAGAGCTAAAGTTAGTTTTGTGCCATAAACCGGTACGTCGATTTGTCTTAGCACATAGGAAAGTGCGCCGATGTGGTCTTCATGTCCATGTGTTAAAAAGATTGCTTTTACCCGATCTTTATTTTCCTTTAAATATGTAATATCAGGAATTACCATATCAATGCCAAGCATTTCTTCCTCGGGGAACATTAAGCCGGCATCAATTATGAATATGTCCGTGTCTACTTCAACGAGATACATATTCTTTCCGATTTCTCCAATACCACCAAGTGTTATAAACTTGATGGAGTTATTTTTTTTCTTTATCACGTTCCGTTTCCTCCTATGCTGAATTGACCCGATCGAAATCAGTTATGATTATTATACTTGAAATTAGAAAACCTTTACAACATAAAAAAGAAAAGCCAACCGAACTCATCTTTCGGCTGGCTTAAAAAAAGTTATTTATTCTGTAAAATTGAAATTAATGTTGCTCGTTCTTGTTCTGTTAATCCCACTAGCGGCAGTCGTACAGATCCGACGTCCAATCCTTTTAGCTGCAACGCTGTTTTAACGGGAGCAGGACTAGGAGCGGCAAACAGCCCCTTCATGATTGGCAGTAGTTCCTGATGAAGTTTGGCAGCTTTTTTATTTTCGCCTTCAAAGAACGCTGTAATCATTTCTTGCATTTCATTTCCGATTACATGTGATGCAACCGAGACTACACCCGTACCTCCAATAGCAAGTACAGGAAGTGTTATGGCATCATCACCGCTATATAAGAGAAAATCATCATCCGTGTTAGCAATAATGTGTGTAATGGCATTTAAATCGCCGCTTGCTTCCTTCACTGCAACAATATTAGATATTTTTGCAAGGCGTATAATTGTCTCTGGAAGAATATTAACAACCGACCTTGCCGGAATATTATAGACCATTACCGGCAGGGAAGTTGCCTCAGCAACAGTTTTGAAATGCTGATATAAGCCTTCTTGATTGGGTTTATTATAATACGGAGCAACCACCATAATACCATCAACACCAAGCTGCTCTGCTTTTTTAGTTAATTCCACTGAAGCATAGGTATTATTGCTACCTGTACCGGCAATTACCGGAACACGTTTATTAACCACCTTCACCACATGAGCAAACAGGGCCAATTTTTCCTCTTTTGACAGAGTAGGTGATTCACCAGTAGTACCAGCTATTACAAGTGATTCTGTACCATTTTCAATTAAATAATTAACTAATTGTGTAGTTTTGGCAAAATCTATATGCCCTTTATTATCAAAAGGAGTAACCATTGCCGTGGACAATCGCCCAAAATGAACCATTTTTTTTCTCCTTTCAAACCCCTAGTAAGAAATTATAAATCCGAAAGTTTAAATTCAAGGGACTCTTCTTCTAATTGAAAGGCATCATGTAATGCATTTACTGATTTAACTAAGTCATCTTGTTTGACTAAAACCCAAATTGTAGTATGGCTGTCTGCGGATTGTAAAATTCGAATTCCCTGATCGGATAATGCCGTTACGATTTTGGAAGTTACCCCTGGAACACCTGCAATTCCTGCTCCAACTACGGATACCTTCGCGCAATGACGCTCCACTTGCGGGTCATGACCCATTTCCTTTAATACCTTTATGGCCAGATCCGACATTTCATCTGTAACCGTATAGACAACACCATTTGGCGAGATATTGATAAAATCAACACTAATTTTTTCATTGGCCATTGCTTTAAAGACTTCTGCCTGCAAGTAATATTGATCTTTCTTTGCAAACACCTTTATCTGGGTGACATTTGAGACGTGGGCAATCCCCGTAACAGTCCGTTCACTTATGTCACTGCCGCGATTATCTTTATTTAACGTTGTCACCAACGTACCCAATGTATCAGTATAGGTTGAGCGAATCCGAATTGGCACTTTTGCCTGCATAGCAATTTCAACTGCTCTTGGATGGATGACCTTTGCACCCTGATAGGCCATATTACAAACCTCTGTATAGGTGACAACAGAAAGTGGGCGTGCATTTTCAGCGATGCGGGGGTCAGCTGTCATGATCCCTTCTACATCAGTAAATATATCAATCCATTCAGCATTTAGGGCAGCACCAAGAGCCGCTGCTGAAGTATCACTTCCGCCTCTGCCAATGGTTGTTACATCCCCATTTTTAGCGGCACCCTGGAAGCCGGCAACCACAACAACATCGTTATTTTCTAATTCTCTTAAGAGACGGTCGCATTTCATTTCGTTTATTTTTGCATTGGTGTGGTCATTATTAGTTTTGAACCCTGCTTGAGCCCCTGTTAAGGCTGCAGCATTTATACCGCTTTCCAATAGCATATTCGTAAACACAATACTCGAAATTACCTCTCCGCAGGACAATAATAAATCATGTTCCCGTTTTGAGATTTTGCTTAAGTTCCCGCCAATTAATGATAAGAGTGTGTCAGTCGCATAGGGATCTCCCTTTCTCCCCATCGCTGAAACCACTACTACCACTTTATAGCCATCCGCTAAAGCTTTTTCAATATGTCTTTGAGCATGTTTTCGGCTTTTCTCATCCTTAACAGATGTCCCGCCAAATTTTTGTACAATAATCTTCATGGTAACACCAAACCCTACCTTTTTTGAGGTAACTTTATTTTACTAGACCTAATTTTACTAAGCTTTCGGCAATCTGGACTGAATTCCAGGCAGCTCCCTTTAGAAGATTGTCAGAAACTACCCACATATGGAAACCGCGGTCTTCATCGATATCCTTTCTAATCCGTCCTACAAATACATCATTTTTCCCAACACAATCAGCTGGCATTGGATAAATTTGATTTTCAGGATCATCCTGCAAGATTACCCCTGGTGCGTCCTTTAAAAGTGCTTTAATGTCGTTCGCACTTACACCCTCTGCTTCAACTTCAAAATAAACGGATTCAGAATGCCCTACTGCAACTGGCAGACGTACACAAGTAGCAGATACCTGTAGCTCAGGAAGGTGCATAATTTTCTTCGTTTCATTAATCATTTTCATTTCTTCATAGGTATAGCCATTATCTTGGAATTTATCAATTTGCGGAATCGCGTTAAAAGCAATTTGATAATGATTTTTATCTGATTTTACAGGTAAAATAGCTGGATCATATGACTCTTCATTTAAAATAGCCTTTGTTTGATCCATCAATTCTTGAATTGCTGCCGCACCTGCTCCAGAAACAGCTTGATAGGTTGACACAATAACTTTTTTCAATCCGTATTTTTGACGAACAGGTTCTAATGCGACTACCATTTGAATCGTAGAGCAATTTGGATTCGCAATAATTCCATTATGTTGATGTAAATCAGCTTCGTTTACTTCTGGCACAACCAGCGGAATATCTGTATCCATCCGAAACGCACTAGTGTTGTCCACGACGATGGCGCCTCGTTTTACAGCTTCGGGAGCAAGTTCCTTGGAAACACTGCCGCCCGCACTGAAAAGAGCAATATCTACACCTTCAAAGCTTTCAGGCTTTGCTTCCTGAATTGCTATTTCTTGACCATTGATCTCTACTATTTTTCCTGCAGAGCGTGCAGAGGATAGTAAGGATAATTTTCTAATAGGGAAATTTTCTTTTAATAAAGTTTGGATCATTTGTTGTCCAACCGCTCCTGTTGCCCCTACCACCGCAACGTGATATCCATTTTGATTCATGCTAGTTCCCCTTTCATATCGACTGGCGGGTTATTTCCTTCAGTTAGTTCTTTAGCCAGCTTGTCGTAATATAGTATAGTTAAACTCGAGCAGTGGGTTAATCTTTAAACCCACTGCCAGAGAGATTAATTTATTTTATCATATTCCCAGAAAGAAATAACCTTTTTTGCCGAAAGAGGTCAGTTATTTAGTCATCATCTTTATAGCGTTCCACTAGCACCGGTTGAATTTGTCTACCTTCGATAGCTGCTTCCACTGTTTCTGATAGCATCGTCATTCGCGCCACCATGGAATTAGGCTTCTTAATAGGATCATCTTGACCATATGGTATAAAAAAGATATTTTTCGTGGCCATTAATCTCATTAAGTTTACTCCATTTAAGCCAAGAGCATCATTTGTAGAAATTCCGAGAACCACAGGCTTTAGGTTCCTTAATGTTGCTTTCGCAGCCATTAATACGGGGCTGTCATTCATGGCGTTGGCAAATTTACTCATGGATACACCAGTCAATGGAGCAATAACCATGCAATCTAATGGTATTTTTGGTCCTAAAGGTTCAGCCTTAACGATTGAATCAATAACCTTGTGACCCGTTAAATCTTCAATTCGCTCCACCCAATCTTCACCTTTTCCAAATCGGGTCTCTGTATTTTTTACAGTAAAAGTCACAACTGGCAGTACCTCTGCGCCCGCGAGCACCAGCTTTTCGATTTCTGGAAAGACAGCATCGTAAGTACAATGGGAGCCGGTTAAACCAAAGCCAATTCTTTTACCTTTTAAACTCATTTCACTTTCCCCTTTCGCCTGTGTAAATCTTCTTCTAGAAGTTGGGCAAGGACATTTGCCAGTATTTGACCTGCTGTTTTTGGTGCGACAATACCAGGAAGCCCTGGTGCAAGCAAGGCTTTGATGCCTCTTTTTTCGGCATACCGGAAGTCAGTTCCACCTGGTTTTGAGGCAAGATCAATAATGAGCGTGTGTGAAGGCAATTGTGATATTACTAAAGCTGTTACGATTAAATGTGGTGCTGTGTTTATCAGAATATCGGTATCCTTCACTTGATTGACAAGATCATTTAAATGGAATGGAGTTAAACCCATTTCTGTGATACGTGCCAAATGTTCGCTTTTTCTTGCTCCAACCTTCACCTTAGCTCCTAGTGCTGCAAAGGTTCTTGCCACACTCATACCACATCTTCCGAGTCCTAAAACGGTAATATGGGACCCGTGAATGGTAAAGTCCGTATGCTGAATGGCCATCATAATGGTTCCTTCTACGGTCGGAATTGAATTATAGATAGCCACGTCATCCCGTTCGAATAATTGCACGAGAGGGCGTTTGCTTTGTTTCGTAATTCCATTCAAATAGCCGTTGCTAATTCCTGAATAAATCGTACAGTGTTCAGGTGTTTTTCCGAGCATTTCTTCTGTGAGAACAACCTTTTCATTTGAAAAGATCGTTTCCACCTGTCCTTCTAAATTTGTCCCGGGCACCGGTAAGATGATTGCGTCTATATTTGAAAAATCAACTTCATCCAATTTTTCCTTAACCGCACCCGTAAAGGCATGGTCTAGCTGCTCGAAACCAATTAGCGATATTCTCGCATCTAATTCAGTTAACTTACGGATGATTTCCAGCTGTCTGGCATCTCCACCAATCACGGCTATCTGCATCCCTGTCAGCATGAAAACATTCACCTTCTTTTTAAAAAAATCCCTTTAGGATTCCTTTTCTTCTTATCACTTCAACATCTTATGTAAGTCGCTTAAAATCGGTGAGTTTTCCACCCATAGTAAAATAAAAAAAGCCCAAGCAAGGTTTTTTTTGCTTGGGCTTTAAGAATATCTATTCATTTTCTGGAACATCAATAATGATCATATCGGATCCTATTTTTTTAATATGGTCCCAGGGGACTCTTATTTCTTCACCTTGTTTGCGAAATCCAAACCATTTTACTGAAGGAATGAGAAGTGCTTGGATTTGTCCTGTACTTACATTAATTTCTAAATCGGTTTGACCAAGAACACCGAGGCGCTCTGCCTTTTTTACATCGACAATTTCTTTTCCGCTTAATTCACTTAACCTCATTTAAAAGAACTCCCCTCTTCTCCCTTTACTAATAGTTTATAGATGGAGTTCTGTATTTAGAATAAAGAAAAAAACAGTTCGTACAGGAACTGTTTTTTAAGCAAGTTTATTTGGGAATTCTCCATCTGGACTAATTAAGGTCACAGAATACTTATCATTAAATACTTGTCTGGCCATTTCATCGACACTGTTTTTTGAAACTAGATCAATTTGTTCGATAATTTCATCCAATGAACGATGGCGTTTTAACAGCAGTTCATTTTTACCATTGCGGCTCATTCTGCTATTGGTGCTTTCTAAGCTTAGCATCAAGCTTCCTTTTAGCTGTTCTTTACTATTAATTAATTCTTTTTCGGTAATGCCGTTTTGTTTCAATTTATCCAGGGTTTCTTGGATCGTCTCAAATAACACATCCAGTTGTTTCGCTCCAGTTCCACCATATACCGTTACAACGCCGCTATCCTGATAGGCTGAGTGATACGAAAAAACGGAGTAAGCTAAGCCTCGTTGTTCACGAACTTCTTGGAACAATCTTGAACTCATGCTGCCGCCTAATATATTGTTCAGGGTAATAAGACTGTAAATGTCTTCATGCCCCACCTTTAAGCCTTCAAATCCAATACATAAATGAGCTTGCTCTGTTTCCTTTTTTCGCGAAATACGATTGGAATGAAAAGCGGGAATATTCTCTGGGGTTTCCTTGGCCCCTCCTTGATACGAGCCGAAATAGTTCTCAACTTCTTGAATAAATGCTTCTGATACATTACCTGCAATTGAAATAACAACGTTTTCAGGAGTGTATCTTTCTTTAATATATTCTTTAAGTGTCTCACCACTAAAGGTATTTAATGTTTCTTCCGTACCTAAAATGGGATATCCAAGCGGATGATCTTCATATATAGCCCTGCTTAATAAATCATGAACAATATCGTCTGGTGTATCTTCATACATTTTGATTTCTTCCAAGACAACATTTTTCTCTTTCTTTAATTCCTCTTCCACAAAAGTGGAATTAAAAAACATATCTGCTAATACATCTAAAGCAAATTTGGAATGGGTATCAAGAACCTTTGCATAATAGCATGTGTACTCCTTTGAAGTAAAGGCATTTACCTGGCCTCCAATGCTGTCAAAGGACTCAGCAATTTCCTTAGCAGTACGTGTAGATGTTCCTTTAAAGAACATGTGCTCCAGGAAATGAGAAATACCATTTTTCGCAGGATCTTCATTCCTAGAACCAGTTCCAATCCAAATTCCAATTGCAACAGATCGTACGGTAGGAATATTTTCTAATACAATTCTTACTCCATTTTGGCAAGTGTATTTATTTATCATCGACTTCCTCCTGTCTCTAAACAGCAGATGTTACTATCCAATTGTTAATTATACTTTTAATGTCTATTTTCTCCAAACTTTTGGAACTCTTACTTTATTTATTTTATGATTCTATTTTCACTCATTAACTCCGAAACCGTACCAATCTTAAAATTTTTTTGTTCAATTAGCGTGATTAATCGATCCAGCGATTTTGCGGTGGATTCAGTTGGATGCATGAGAACCATAGAACCATTATCAATTTTTGTTATGACCCGATTAATTAATACTTCAGGGGAAGGCTTTTGCCAATCAATAGTATCAACAGTCCACATGACTGTTTTCATGTGTAATTCATTGGCTACCTTTATTGTTTCATCCCTGTAACTTCCGCTTGGAGGAGCAAACCATTCAACTTTTTCACCGGTAGCTGCTTCAATCACTTCATTTGTCCTGATTAATTGCTGCCTTGCCTGAGCGGCAGTCAGTCTTTTCATATCAGGGTGGGAATAGGAATGATTGCCTACCTCATGACCAGCACTGACTATCATTTTTGCAAGCTCTGGATTGTTTTTGACCCAATTACCTTCCAGAAAAAAACTGGTGGAAATATGATGTTCTTTCAGCGTTGCGAGCATTTGTGATAAATATTCATTGCCCCAGGCAACATTGATGATAAAGGAAACCATCGGTTTATCTGGGTTGCCTTTATAAATTGGGGAAGGCGGCAAATCATTAAGGTGAACCTTTGGTTTAATTTGTGTAAAAACCAGTTTATTCTTATCAAAAATGCCTTTTGGTTTCATATTTTTATATGAGGCTGCAATATCTACCTTCAGCCCATTATATCCAGGAATGGCCTTCCAGACTGGATCTATTTTGGCATCGGAAGGTGAAATTTCATATGTAGGCGCCTTTTTCTCAATTGTTTGATAAAGAGAATCGGTCTGTTTTGCTGCCGGAAGTGATGTTTCCGTCAACTTGGCAACATATCTGTTTACAAATGGATTGTTTACTGATATCCATGCAATTAAAATAATAATCATCAAAATAAATGACTTTCTCATCAGCGCTCTTCCCCCTTCCATAAAGAATATGTACAAAGGGGACAAGGTAGAACGAAAAGCGAAAGCGCCTTGATCAGGGAAAAAAATAGTTCATTTTTTCCTAGGCGATGAAGCTAGACATACAAACGAAAAGTCAGGAGCGCCCCCCTGACTTTCCTATTTGATAAATGTATTATTTTGATTCTTCCGCTTTTTCCTTCTGTTCCTTTAAAACGGCCTTCCGTGATAGGTTAACCCTGCCTTGCTTATCTATTTCTGTTACTTTTACTAACAGTTCGTCGCCGATTTTTACAACGTCCTCGACCTTGCCCACACGCTCTTCGGCAAGTTCAGAAATATGGACCAAACCATCTTTTCCGGCAAAAATTTCGACGAATGCACCAAATTTTTCAATCCGCTTCACTTTTCCTAGGTACATCTGTCCTACTTCCACTTCGCGAACAATATCCTCAATGATTTTCTTCGCTTTTTGGTTCATTTCTTGGTTAGCGGAGGCGATGAAGACTGTACCATCCTGTTCAATGTCGATCTTAACACCAGTTTCTTCAATAATTTTGTTAATTTGCTTTCCGCTTGGTCCAATAACATCACGAATCTTATCAGGGTTGATGGCCATCGTTAAGATTTTTGGAGCAAATTGTGAAAGTTCCGCTCTTGGTTCCGCTAATGTAGCAAGCATGGAGTTTAAAATATGCATTCTTCCAACCTTCGCTTGCTGCAGAGCCTCTTCTAAAATTTCACGGGAAAGACCTTCAATTTTTATATCCATTTGCAATGCTGTTACGCCTTTTGCAGTTCCAGCTACCTTAAAATCCATATCTCCAAGATGATCTTCCATACCTTGAATATCGGATAAAACGGTATAATGTTCCCCGGATTTCACGAGACCCATCGCAATTCCTGCTACAGGTGCTTTAATTGGCACCCCGGCATCCATCATTGCTAATGTGCTGGCACAAATACTTGCTTGGGAAGTTGAACCGTTTGATTCAAGAACCTCAGATACAAGACGGATTGTATAAGGAAAATCCTTTTCTGAAGGTACGATTGGTTCAAGTGCTCGTTCTCCAAGTGCACCGTGACCAATTTCACGGCGGCCTGGTCCGCGGATTGGGCCAGTTTCCCCCACACTAAAGGATGGGAAATTATAATGATGCATGAAACGTTTTTCTTCCTCTATTCCTAATCCATCAAGGATTTGGACATCACCCATTGCGCCAAGCGTACAAATGCTCAAGGCTTGGGTTTGACCTCGAGTAAACAAACCTGAACCGTGAGTACGCGGCAAGATGCCTACTTGAGAAGATAACGGACGAATTTCATCTATTTTACGGCCGTCTGGACGGACCTTTTCAACAGTAATCAAGCGGCGAACTTCACCCTTAACCATCTTGTCCAAAATTTGTTTCACTTGTTTCAAATCTTCATCTGTTGCTTCTTGTTCCTCATATTTTGCAATAACTTGATTTTTTACTTCTTTTATTGCATCTTCACGGGCATGCTTTTCTTGAACTTGAATGGCATTTACCATATCGGCTTCACAAAGTTCTCTAACTTCTGCTTCAAGTTCTTTATCAATTTCATAGAGCGATATTTCTCTTTTTGGCTTGCCAATTTCAGCGACAATTTTTTCTTGGAATTCAATCAAGCGTTTAATCTCTTCATGACCAAACATAATTGCTTCCAGCATGGTTTCTTCCGGCACTTCAAGCGCACCAGCTTCAACCATGTTAATCGCATCCTTCGTGCCGGCTACCGTTAAGTGAATATCGCTTTTTTCTGCCTGCTCGACAGTTGGATTGATGACAAATTCATTGTCAACACGGCCAACTACAACACCGGCAATTGGACCTTCAAATGGAATATCTGAAGTGCTAAGTGCCAAAGATGAACCAAACATTGCAGCCATTTCTGTCGAACAATCTTGATCGACACTCATCACAATGCTAATCACTTGAACATCATTGCGGAATCCATCAGCAAAAAGCGGGCGTATCGGACGGTCAATTAATCGGCTTGCTAAAATCGCCTTTTCACTTGGACGGCCTTCACGTTTAATAAAGCCCCCTGGGATTTTACCAACTGCATATAACCGCTCTTCGTAGTTAACTGTTAATGGAAAAAAGTCTAAATTTTTAGGTTCTTTTGATGCTGTTGCAGTACTTAGGACTGCTGTATCCCCATAACGAACAAGGACTGCACCATTTGCCTGTTTTGCTAATTGTCCAATTTCGACAGATAACTTTCGGCCAGCCCATTCAATGGAGTACTCGTGTTTCGTTTGTTCCATATTTTTACCCCTCTCTATCTAAATCACTTAGGAGGATGATGCGAAAGAATTACTTTCACTGTAATCATCTTACTAAATCTTTTAATTATAAAAAAAGCCTAAAAAAGCTTATGTTATCAAGTCAATCACATATAATAGTATGCACAAATAAGTCCAGTCTTAAAATATGTATAAAAAATTCTTTATTATTTATTCTTTAAAAAAACCTAATAAAAAAGCGGGAAAAATCCCGCTTCTGTAGACTAACGACGTAGGCCAAGCTTATTGATTAACACACGGTAACGTTGTACGTCTTTGTTACGTAGGTAAGTCAAAAGATTACGACGTTTACCAACCATTTTCAAAAGACCGCGACGTGAGTGGTGATCTTTCTTGTGAGTACGTAAGTGGTCGTTCAAATTGTTGATTGATTCTGTAAGGACAGCGATTTGAACTTCTGCAGATCCAGTGTCGTTCTCATGAGTTTTATACTCATTGATTAGTTCATTTTTACGTTCTTGAGTGATTGCCATCCAGTTCACCTCCTAAATTTACAAATCCCCATTTACCGAGCAAGCGTTGGTGATTCGCCTTGCCAAGCAAAGGTTATTTTTAATACGTATTTAAGAATACAACCTTTTCCGTCAAAAAGCAAGCTAAAACCTTAATATAATGTAGGAAAAACTTCTAAGAACGACCAAACTTAAAAAGAATGTCGATTTCTTTCAAAGTAGGCTAATGCCGTTAGCTTGTCTCTTTCAATTTGGGTAACAAGCTCCTCAATTCCGGAAAATTTTTGTTCCTTTCGAAGGTATGGATGCCACTCGATAACCACTTCTTCTCCGTAGATCTCTTGATTAAAGTCAAACAAATGAACCTCAACGGAAACTCTTAAAGATTCTTTATTAAAAGTAGGCTTATATCCCACATTACACACACCGTTAAACCAAAGATGCTTAACCTTCATTCTTACTGCGTAGACACCAAGCGGAGGGATGATATATTCTTCATTAACTCCTATATTAGCAGTAGGAAACCCAATGGTTCTTCCCCTTTTGTCTCCATGAATCACTATTCCAGAAGTTGTATAAAACCTTCCAAGTAAATTTGGCAGATCCTCCATATTCCCTTCCTTTAACATCTTACGGATTCTTGTTGAGCTTACCTTTTCATTCCCTTCTGAAAACTTGGGAACGATGGTATAGGAAAATTCCTCTCTAGAATGAAAGGGCAAGGTTTCCATTGTCCCTTTTCCCATCCGGCCATAAGAAAAATCAAATCCAGCTACAACATGTTTCACATTTAGACCAATCACAAATTGATCAATAAATTCTTGAGGTAGAAGATTGGCAAATTCAGCCGTAAAATGGACGATAAATAGGTAATCAATCCCTAACCCCTCAATAATTTTAATTTTTTCTGATAACGGAGTAATGTATTGTACATGCTGTTCACCTTTCCCTAACACAACGGAAGGGTGGGGGTCAAAGGTCATGACCGCACTTTGAAAACCTTTATCTTCAGCCTGTTTTTTTGCCTCTAATATGACCTGCTGATGACCGCGGTGTACACCATCAAAATACCCCAAGGCCATCGCAAGAGGCGGATAATCGTGTTTTTTTAAATTGAATGGAAAACTAAGCTTCTTTACTTCCAAATGAAACTCACCTTTTCTTATACCGTAACCTTTACACTATCTCATTTCTTAAGACTTTAACTGGTTTTAGCAGCTCTGGCTTATTTGGATGTTTGGAATAAATTGCAAGAGCCAGTCCCTCTGTAGTTTCAGCGATAATAGGTCCGTTACTTGTTTTTAAATGTTCTGGTATTTTTAATAGTGCACCATTTTTCACTTTCTCTGCTACTGTATCATTAATCAGTAATTTCGGCAAATGAGAAAGTGCGGATTCTAAAGGCTTCAAAATCTCTTCGATTTTTCCAGCTACCATAAACTGTTCAATTTCATCAAAGGTAAAACAATCCTTTAATTCAAAAGAGGCCGATTGGATTCTAGTAAGCTTAGACATATGCGCTGGGTATCCTAGGGCTTCACCAATCATTACTGCTAACGTGCGAATATATGTCCCTTTGCTGCAGCTGACTCTAAAGCGGAACTGGATCGTCTCTCCAGAAAATTCATTCCGATCATCCAGGAGGTCAATGGAATAAATATTTACCTTCCTGGTCGGCCTTTCCACTTCTATGCCTTTCCGTGCATATTCATAAAGACGGACTCCCCCTACCTTTACAGCAGAATACATTGGCGGAGTCTGTTCAATTTCGCCAGTCAGCGACTCAAGAACCTTCATAATTTCTTCGCGGTTAATGGTCCTATCTAATTGCTTCTGTTCAACTATATCTCCAGATGCATCTTCAGTTGTTGTCGAAAAACCAATAGTTACTTCACCTTCATAAGCCTTACCGGCATCCGTAATATACTCGGCAACTTTGGTTGCCTTTCCGATACAAATAGGAAGAACCCCTGTCACATCTGGATCAAGTGTTCCCGTATGTCCTACCTTTTTTGTTTTTAATATCTTCCGTAATTTAAAAACACAGTCATGAGAGGTTAATCCTGCTGGTTTAAATAATGCTAAGATTCCTTCCAATTAATTCTCTCCGATCTAAAATTAATAAAATGAAGGCTGTGTAAACATAGTTGTTGATTTGCGCTCCAGGCGCTTCGCGCCTGCGGGGTCTCCCCTGCTCCGTACTCCCGCAGGAGTCTTGCGCCTTCCGCTCCAATCAACATAGTTTCAACCAATATTTATCTTTAACACAGCCCAATTGAAAAAGGATAGACAAATGTCTATCCAGTTATTCTTCTTCATGTTTTTCCATTGGTTTATCGCTGTCGTGTAATTGGTGAAGAAGCGTTTCAATCCGATTTCCATAATCGATTGATTCATCAAATTCAAAAATGATTTCAGGTGTTTTACGCAAACGAATACGATGGCCAATTTCAGTCCGGATAAACCCTTTTGCTTTTGCCAGGCCTTTTAACGTATTCTCTCTTTGCTCGTCATCACCTAATACTGAAATAAAAACTTTTGCTTGTTGGAGATCTCCTGTTACTTGAACGTCTGTAACGGTAACAAAGCCAATCCGTGGATCCTTGATTTTACGGCCGATGATGTCACTTAGTTCTTTTTTCATTTGTTCTCCCACACGATTTGCTCTGTGGCTCATGAAATTCACCTCTTAACTTAAAGCCAATCTATATCGGTGATCGTTCTTTCTATTTCAGGAAAAGAGTCGATTAGTTTTAATGCGGACTGCAATTCCTGTTCAGTCGATACCCTATTAGAGGTGACCGCAACGATAGCAATTTTTGTCCGCTGCCATACATCTTGGTAGTCCACCTCTGATACGGATATATTATATTTTTGTTTTAAGCGGGATATTATTCGCTGTAAAACGGCTCGTTTCTCTTTTAAAGAATGAGCATCATATATGATACATTCACAAACGGCCGAGCCAATTATCATTTACGCTCAATTTCTTCCATAACGAAAGCTTCAATAATATCTCCTTCTTTAACATCATTGAAGTTTTTAATGGTAATACCACATTCGTAGCCTTGTGCCACTTCTTTGGCATCATCCTTAAATCGTTTTAGGGCATCGATTTGTCCTTCAAAGATAACTACACCATTACGAATTAAACGAATACCGCTGTCTCGGGTAATTTTCCCATCGGTTACATATGAACCAGCAATTGTACCCACTTTGGAAACCTTGAAGGTCTGACGAATTTCTGCCTGCCCAATAATTTTCTCTTGGAATTCTGGGTCAAGCATTCCTTTCATGGCGGATTCCATTTCTTCGATTACTTTATAAATGATCCGGTGAAGTCTTACATCAACCTTTTCTGCTTCTGCTGCACGCTTGGCGTTTGCATCAGGACGAACGTTAAAACCAATTACAATCGCATTTGAAGCAGCGGCAAGACTAATATCAGATTCATTAATGGCACCAGCGCCACTATGAATAATCTTAATGTTAACACCCTCAACATCAATTTTTTGCAAGGATGCTGCAACAGCCTCTGCTGATCCTTGAACATCAGCTTTTAAGATGATGTTTAGATCCTTCATTTCCCCTTGCTTTAATTGATCAAAAAGAGTTTCCAGGCTAACAATTGATTTTTCGCCGCGTTGAGCTGCTAATGCTGTTTGAGCACGTGCTTCCCCAACTTGACGAGCTGTTTTTTCGTCTTCAAAAACAACAAATCGGTCGCCAGCTTGTGGAACGTCATTAAGTCCGGTAATTTCAACAGGAGTTGATGGGCCAGCTTCCTTCACACGTCTGCCAAGATCATTGACCATTGCACGAACACGACCGAACGTATTACCTACAACAATTGGGTCACCAACTTTTAGAGTACCATTTTGGACTAACAAAGTGGCTACTGACCCACGGCCTTTATCCAATTGTGCCTCGATAACAGTTCCGACTGCTTTACGATCTGGATTTGCTTTATATTCTTCCACTTCACCTACTAGAAGAATCATTTCAAGGAGATTGTCAATACCTTCTCCTGTTTTTGCAGATAGGGGAACGAAAATGGTCTCACCGCCCCATGCTTCAGCAACTAATCCATGTTCGGTTAATTCCTGCATAACTCGGTCTGCATTTGCAGCTTCTTTGTCCATTTTATTTACCGCTACGATAATTGGCACTTCAGCTGCTTTGGCATGGTTGATTGCTTCCACTGTCTGTGGCATAACACCATCATCGGCAGCTACAACTAAAATGGTAATATCGGTAATTTTTGCACCGCGTGCACGCATTGTTGTGAAAGCAGCGTGTCCCGGTGTATCAAGGAAGGTAATTTTCTTACCATTCTCCACAACTTGGTACGCACCAATATGTTGAGTAATACCGCCTGCTTCGCCTTCTGTCACTTTTGTGTTTCTGATGGAATCAAGCAGAGTTGTTTTCCCATGGTCAACGTGACCCATAATCGTTACAACTGAAGGTCTTTCAACAAGTAATTCAGCTGAGTCTTCTGTAAAGTATACTTCAAGGTCAGTTGTATCAACTTTAATTTCTTCTTCAACCTCAACGCCATACTCACCTGCAATCAATTCAATTGCATCTTTATCTAAAACTTGATTGATAGTCGCCATGACGCCAAGTAAAAAGAGCTTTTTAATAATTTCTGATGGCTCACGATATAATTTCTTAGCAAGCTCTGCAACCGTAAGTGATTCACTAAAGGTAATTTTAGCAGGAAGCTCTTTTTCCTTTTTCTTTTGCGGTTGTTGTGTTTGCTGTACATGAGTATGATTTCTCTTTTTATTATTATTATTATTATTGTTATTATTACGATTTTGATTATTGTTGTTATTAAAAGGCTTATTCTTAGCTTTTCCAGAATTAAAGGCTTTATTTTCTTTTGACTGATATTCCTGGTCATGCTTTTTGCCTTCTTTATTCTTTGGCGCTGTCGCTACTTTCACCTTACTAGGTACAACAGTTTTATCATCATCATCCTCAAATGCTTTAGGTGTCGACTTTACCTGGACTTGAGGCTTATTAGTTTGCTGCTGTTGTGCAGGGCGTCCGTTTGTTCGGTTTGCCTGCGATCCCGTTCCATTGCTCTGCTTTTGCTGCGAGCTATTTCCCTGCTTTTGCTGCTGTGCATTCTCTTTGTTATTGTAAGTAGCGTCCAGCTTTTTAATGTCTGAATCCTCTAAAGTTGCCATATGGTTTGAAACCTCAATATTCATTTCTTTTAGTTTTGTAATAATTTCTTTACTTGAAATATTATGTTTTTTTGCATATTCATAAACGCGTAGTTTACTCATTTTTTTTTCACCCCCGCAAGATTTAATCGAGCAACGTTACCAGTTTCTTAGCAAATCCATCATCCATAATAGCTACAACAACGCGGGCTTCTTTGCCAATCGCTTGACCTAGGAGAAAACGGTTCTCCACTAATTTATATGGAACCTCATATGAATTACATTTGTCTGTAATTTTTTTAGTTGTATTTTGAGATGCATCTGCGGATAATAAAATGAGTTTAGCTTTACCGCTCCGTATCTCCTTCACAGAAAGCTCCTCACCCGATATGATTTTGCGCGCTCGATTGGCCAAGCCAAGCAATGACATCCATTGATTTTGATTCATTTGGATAGTCAATTCTCCTTCTCTATTAGCTCAAGTAATTCATCATATATCGAATCATTTATTGTAACCTCTAAATGATTTGATAAGGTATTTTTCTTCTTGGCTAGTAAGATTGCTTCTTTGTCCTTAGAAAGGTATGCCCCCCTGCCGGATTTTTTTCCCGTCAGGTCGATGGAAACTTCCCCTTCTTTAGAGCGAACGATGCGAACGAGTTCTTTTTTCGGTTTCATTTCACCGGTTGCCACGCATTTGCGCATAGGAACTTTTTTCTTATTGTTCACGATCATTCACCTCTACTTTATTCCAATTCTTCATCATAGTTGAAATCATCATCAACTTGATCGTCAAAAAGTCTTATTGTTTCTTCTCTTGGATAAATCCCAATTTCTCGTGCTTCGGTTTCAGATTTGATATCAATTTTCCAGCCAGTCAGCTTGGCTGCCAAACGGGCATTTTGTCCGCGTTTCCCAATTGCCAGTGATAGCTGATAGTCAGGAACTACGACAGTGGTTGCTTTCTCATTTTCATTTACCATTACATCTAAAACTTTAGATGGGCTTAGTGAATTGGCAACAAAGACCACTGGATCATCAGACCATTTTACGATATCAATTTTTTCACCTTTTAATTCATTTACAACCGCTTGTACCCTGGTTCCCTTAGGACCAACACAAGATCCTACTGGATCGACCTCATGGTTTTCGGAATGGACAGATATTTTTGAACGATCCCCAGCTTCTCTGGCAACCGATTTGATTTCAACAGTTCCGTCATAAATTTCAGGAACTTCAATTTCAAATAAGCGTTTGAGTAATCCTGGGTGGGTCCTAGATACAAAAATTTGTGGACCTTTTGTCGTTTTTTCTACCTTTGTTATAAATACTTTAATCCGATCATGCGGCTTATATCTTTCATTTGGCATTTGTTCATTTACCGGCAGCAAGGCTTCAATTTTTCCAAGGCTTACATAAATAAATTTGGAATCAAGACGTTGAACAATCCCCGTCATAATGTCTTCTTCACGGTCGATAAATTCTGAATAAATAATTCCGCGTTCAGCTTCCCTTACACGCTGAGTGACCACTTGCTTTGCCGTCTGAGCGGCAATTCTGCCAAAATCCTTTGGTGTTACTTCCATTTCTACGACATCTTCAACCTGATAGTTAGGATTAATCCTTCTTGCATCTTCGATTGAAATTTCCAGTCGCGGGTCGAATACCTCGTCAACCACTTCTTTTCTAGCAAACACTCGCATAG
This sequence comes from Neobacillus drentensis, assembly GCF_036965425.1. Lineage (GTDB taxonomy): Bacteria > Bacillota > Bacilli > Bacillales > Cytobacillaceae > Neobacillus > Neobacillus drentensis_F. Next base: position 73,825 of record NZ_JBALPP010000107.1, read on the forward strand.
AGCCTGTTTGTAAGTTTAGATCAATTCTTACGTTCTGCGCTTGATTGAAATTACGGCGATAAGCCGAAATCAATGCGGCTTCAATAGCTTCAATTAATATATCTCTGGAAATACCTTTTTCTCTTTCCAGTATCGTAAGAGCATCTAATAATTCGCTGCTCATCTGTTTGTATCCCCCTAATCCTCTTCAATTTATTGCTACGAAAAAATAACAGCCAGTCTGGCACTTGCCACTTTTTCATAGGGAATTTCAATAGTTTTCTTTCTTGTTTTGATTTTCACTTCGATTTTTATAGTTTGACCATCAAATTCTAAAAGCTGACCTTCGAAGCTTTTTTCACCATCAATTGGCTCATAAGTTTTGATAAAGACATTTTTGCCAATCGCTTTTTCGAAATCCTTCGCTTTTTTTAATGGTCGTTCCGCCCCTGGAGACGACACTTCAAGAAAATAGTTATGTGGGATTGGGTCTACTTCATCAAGTTTTTCACCTAACTTTTCACTGACCACTCCGCAATCCTCTATATCTACACCAGACTCTTTATCGATATATACGCGAAGAAACCAGCTTTTTCCTTCTTTGACATACTCGATTTCGACTAATTCTAAACCAAGTTCTTGAAAAATTGGTGCAGCAAGCTCTTCAACCACTTCCGTTACTTTGCTCATGCTATACCTCCCTTTCCAAATATTTCACCCATATTTTATGTAGTTCACGGAAAGTTTTATCAAGTTACTCTGTAAAAAACCTTTATAACAAAGACGAAAGAGTGGGAGGATTCCCACTCTTGTACACGAGAGTATTTCTTAGTATTTCCAATAAAACTATAACATAACCATGATTGATATGCAAACCAAAACCAAAAGCGGAAGCGACTTCGGAACAAGCTCCGCTTGTTCCTGGGAAGCTTATCCTCTAAGAAGCTTTCCTTAGTGTTCAGGGGCGACAAGCATAAGACAAGCACTGACAGAAGGCGCTTTTTGCCTTCCGAAGTGATTGGCTTAGACTTTCGCCCCTAGGCGCTGTAGCTAGACGTTAAAAAAAGTTAGAAAAGGGATAACTGGTTTTGTTCTGGTAGAGATTTTAAACAGCCTTGTTTATCTAAATACTCCAGTATGGTTTTTGATACCTTGCCGCGCTGCTGCAGGTCTTCTTTTGATAAAAACTCTCCATCTCCTCTTGCCTTCACAATATTAAAGGCCGCATTCGTTCCAAGTCCAGGAATCGAATTAAACGGTGGAATTAGTGTATTTCCTTCAATGATAAATTCTGATGCATCAGATTTGTATAAATCGTAATTTTGGAAGGAAAAGCCTCTTTCAGTCATCTCAAGCGCCAGTTCCATTACGGTCAATAAGTTTTTCTCCTTGTTAGAAGCCTCTAGACCCTTAGCATTGATTTCTTCGATTTTTGCCTTAATGGCTTCTGAACCGCGTGACATTGCCTCAATGTCAAAATCCTCCGCACGGACTGTAAAATAGGCAGCATAATAAAGGAGAGGAAGATGAACTTTAAAATAAGCAATCCTGACAGCCATTAATACATAGGCTGCAGCATGGGCTTTCGGGAACATGTATTTTATTTTCTTACAAGAGTCAATGTACCATTCCGGCACTTCATTCTTCCGCATTTCTGCTTCCATTTCTTCGCTTAAGCCTTTACCTTTACGAACTGATTCCATAATCTTAAAGGCAAAAGACGGCTCAAGGCCTTGGTAAATGAGATAGACCATGATATCGTCACGACAGCCGATTACTTCACTCAGATTACAGATCTTATTATGGATTAACTCCTGGGCATTTCCCAGCCATACATCCGTTCCATGTGATAGACCTGAGATTTGGACCAATTCTGAAAACGTCGTTGGTTTCGTATCCTCAAGCATCTGACGAACAAAACGGGTACCGAATTCAGGGATACCAAGTGTTCCTGTTTTACACATGATTTGATCCTCGGTTACACCTAATGATTCCGTACCGCTAAAGATTTTCATGACTTCTGGGTCATCAGTAGGAATCGTTTTTGGATCCATTCCGCTCAAGTCCTGAAGCATCCTAATGACCGTAGGGTCGTCGTGACCAAGGATATCAAGCTTTAAAACATTATCATGGATGGAATGGAAATCAAAATGGGTTGTTTTCCATTCAGAATTTCTATCATCCGCAGGAAATTGAATCGGTGTAAAATCATAAACATCCATATAATCCGGAATAACAATAATACCGCCGGGGTGCTGTCCCGTTGTTCTCTTTACTCCTGTGCAGCCTGAAGCGAGGCGCTCCACTTCCGCACCGCGGATTTGCAGATTATTGTCTTGCTGATAAGCTTTAACGTATCCAAATGCCGTTTTATCCGCAACCGTGCCAATTGTTCCGGCACGGTAAACATATTCTTCACCGAACAAGACTTTTGTATAGTTATGAGCACGCGGCTGATATTCTCCCGAGAAGTTCAAATCGATATCGGGAACCTTGTCCCCCTTAAATCCGAGGAAGGTTTCGAACGGGATATCATGACCATCCTTACGGTATTTATCACCGCAATTTGGACAATTTTTATCAGGCAAATCAAAACCAGATCCTACAGATCCATCATTAAAGAACTCCGAGTGTTTGCAGGTTGGGCAGACATAATGTGGCGGCAATGGATTTACTTCGGTTATTTCGGTCATGGTTGCGACAAGTGAAGAACCGACCGATCCTCGAGAGCCTACAAGGTAACCATCATCTAAGGATTTTTTCACGAGTTTGTGTGAAATCAAATAAATAACGGCAAACCCATGGCCGATAATACTTTTTAATTCTTTCTCAAGTCTGGCTTCCACAATTTCTGGCAGGGTATCCCCGTAAATACTTCGTGCCATGGCGTAACTCATCTCACGCATTTCCTCATCAGCACCTTCAATTTTCGGGGTATATAAATCGTCTTTAATAGGTTTTATAACTTCAATCATATCAGCAATTTTATTGGTGTTTGTCACGACAATCTCTTTTGCTTTCTCTTTGCCGAGGAACGAGAATGCTTCGAGCATTTCATTCGTTGTTCGAAAATGAACGTCCGGCAGTTCATGACGATTAAGAGGATTAGCTCCACCCTGTGAATTAATTAATATTTTTCGATAAATTTTATCATTTTCATTTAAATAATGGACATTCCCGGTTGCAACAACTGGAATCCCTAATTTATCACCGAGGGCAACAATTTTTGAAATAATATCTTCCATGGCCTTTTCATCACGGACCAATTCCATTTCAATCAATGGAGCATTAACTTCCTTTGGCATAACTTCAAGATAGTCGTAGAATCCAGCAAAAGCCTCTACTTCTTCCGGAGACTTCTGCATCATCCCTTCAAACACTTCGCCTTTATTACAGGCAGAACCAACAATAATACCTTCTCGATATTTTTGAAGAACAGACCTCGGAATACGTGGAACTCTATAAAAATATTCGATATGAGAAATCGAGATGAGTTTAAATAAGTTCTTTAAGCCTGGTTCGTTTTGTGCTAATAAAGTGCAGTGATAAGGACGAGCCCGCTGATAGGCATTTCCTTTTCCCATATTATCGTTAAATTCATCATGGTACTCAATTCCTTTTTCAAGGGCATCCTTTAACATTTTTAATAACAAATATCCAGTTGCTTCCGCGTCATAAATTGCACGGTGATGCTGTGTTAATTCAATATCAAACTTCTTGGTTAACGTATTTAAACGATGGTTTTTTAATTCTGGATAAAGGAAACGACCAAGCTCGAGTGTATCAATAACTGGATTTTTTGCTTTTTCCAAGCCAATTTGTTTATAGCCTACATTCAAAAACCCCATATCGAAGGAAGCATTATGGGCAACAAGGACTGAATCTCCAACCCAATCATGGAATTTCCGCAATACTTCTTCGACCTCAGGAGCATTTTGCACCATATCATCGGTAATTCCAGTTAAGTTGATTGTCGTTGCTGAAAGCCGGTGATGCGGATTAGCAAACGACTCAAAGCGATCAATGATATCCCCATCCTTCACTTTAACGGCTGCAAGCTCGATAATGGTATCATAAACAGCAGAAAGTCCAGTTGTTTCAACGTCAAAGACAACAAACGTATCTTCAGCCAATAGTCGGTGGGCATCATTATAAGCGATTGGTACACCATCATCTACTAGGTTCACTTCTACACCGTATAAAATTTTGATATCATTTTTCTTTCCGGCGCCGAATGCCTCTGGGAAGGATTGAGCAACGGCATGATCCGTAACAGCAATAGCCTTATGGCCCCATTTTTTTGCTTGGGCAATTAGCGTACTTACTGGTGTAACAGCGTCCATTTGACTCATAGGTGTATGCAGGTGAAGCTCAACACGTTTTTCCCCTTCAGGAGCAGTATCTTTCCGCCCTTCAGGTTTAATTTCATTAATATCGTTTCCAATCATAACGAGGTCACGGACAAAGGTGTCATTTTGAATACTTCCGCGTACCCTAACCCACATACCTTTTTTTACAAGCTGGAACAGCGCGGCATCCTCTTTGTCACGCGAGAACATTTTTACCATGATTGAGCTGGTATAGTCGGTAACTTTAAAGGTTAACAATGAACGACCGCTTCTTAATTCACGAATTTCAGCATTAAAAATGTAGCCTTCAACCGTAACTCGTCTTTCTTCATCCACGATTTCAATCATGCTGCGAAGGTCGCTGTCATCCTTGATCGTAAGTCCAATCGAAAGCGGTCCTTCCGGTACTTCTCCGCTCGCTTGTTCCTTTTCCGCTTCTTTCTTCTGCAATTCTACCATTGCCTGAAGTCCGCGTTCCTGGTCTTCTTTTTGCTTAGCTAGCAGGAATTGCTGATATTCTTCATTTTTATCTTCACTTTTAATTTCTGTCTCAATCGATAAATTCGGAAAACCATAGGTTTGAAAAATATCAGCGATGATTCCACCGTATTTTCGTTTTAATGCTTGACCTTCTGTATCATTACGGACAGAAATAGTTATCTTATTTCCATTCACTTCTGGAATTTGTTCATTTAATAGCTTTATTAACGGGGGAGCAATGCCATCTATTTGCTGAATGCCGTAACTCCAATAGTCACGTATTAATTCTGCCGATATGGTTTGGTCAATTACGCGAATTTCATGTGAGATGGTGGCAATATTTGCAAAGGTTCTTTCGAGTTGTGAAGCGAATAAAACATATACATTATATGGAAGGATTTTCTCGAATGAAAATTGAAAATGCCACTTCCTTGCTTTTTTTTCAACCAATAATCGTTCAATTTGGGCATTGTTGAAATGCACTACTACAGCATCCTCGATCAATTTCAGCTGCTGGAGCAAGAGTTGGAATCGCTCTTTTTTGCCTAAGGCATGTTCGCTCATCGTACCCTCTCCCATCTATTAAAAATCATATTATCTCTTTGTCAAAAAATAATTATATCACATCATAGAAAACTATTCGGCTTTATTCGACAGAAAACTTCATCCATTTTGTAACCACTTTTACCAAATGGATTAAACTTGGATGTTGATTTACGCTCCAGGCACTTCGCTTTCCGCGGGCGTGCCGGTGAGCCTCCTCGGCGCTAAGCGCCTGTGGGGTCTCACCTGTCCCGTACTCCCGCAGGAGTCTCGCGCCTTCCGCTCCAATCAACATTTTCTTTGAAAAATGCAACTAAAATAAATAAGGGACCGCAATTACGGTCCCGTTGTTTATTTTAAGAAAAATCTTTGAATGTCATTCCAAGTCACGACGAGCATGAGTAACATGAGGAGGGCAAATCCAATAAAGTGGACCATGCCTTCTTTTTGTCTGTCGATTGGCTTTCCTCTGACCGCTTCAACAGCAAAAAACATTAATCTTCCGCCGTCAAGGGCTGGAATAGGCAATAAATTCATAATTCCTAGGTTTATGCTTAAAATCCCTGCCCATTTCATTAAATAGTAAATCCCCGATTTAGCAACTTCATCAGTAGACTTATAAATTCCCACAGGACCCGAAAGAGCATCAATGGAAAACTGACCTGTAACTAATTTTCCAACCATCACAAAAATTTGCTTTGTCCAGAAATACGTTTCCTTTGCACCGGCAGTAATTGCTTTTACTGGAGATTTCTCAAAGGGACTGTATACACCAATTAACCCCATTTTTTTACCTTCAACCGTTTTTTCTAGAGGAGTTACTTGAATTTCTTTCTCTTTTCCATCACGGATAATTGAGAAATCCAATTGCTCATTAGGGTTTTTTCTAATGATTTCAACAACATCAGACCAGCTTGAAATTTCAGAGCCGTTGATACTTTGAACAACATCTCCTTTTTGAAGGCCGGCTGCTTTAGCGGCGCCATCAGGTGTGATTTCCCCTAATTTCGGTTCATTAGTCGGTACACCCTGTAATAATGCGATAAGGGAAAAAACAATAAATGCCAGAACAAAGTTCATCATAGGTCCTGCAAAAATCGCCATAAATCGTTGCCCTAACGTTTTCGAACCAAATTGACGGTCAATAGGGGCAATTTGTGATTCCACGCCGTTTTCCACGATAACAGCCTGCGGATGAATCGTAAAGGTTCGAATGTTTTCTTCGTCATCTTCTGGAAAACCTTTAATAATTAGTTCTTTTTCAATATCCGCATATTCTACTTCAACAATCCGGCAATTTGGATATTTTTCTTTATTATTCAAGATTATTTTGCTTACTTTATCTGCTTTATCAAATAATAGGCCAATCCGGTAGCCTGGCTTAATTTCAACCATCTCTGGATCTTCGCCTGCCATCCTGACAAAACCGCCGATGGGTAGTAAACGAATGGTGTAAGTAGTTTCACCTTTTTTATGAGTAAATACTTTTGGGCCCATACCGATCGCAAATTCACGGCAGAGGACACCTGCTCTTTTCGCAAAAATAAAATGACCTAATTCATGAAAGAAGACGAGTGCGCCAAAAATCACAATAAAGGCAATAACAGTACTCAATAATAAAACCACCTTTTTTATAGAAGTGAACGTACATATTCTCTCGTTTCTTTATCTACCTGATGAATCGTTGTTAAGCTTGGATGTTGAATCGTTTGATGAGCGCTTAGTGCCTTCTCGATCAAATCTTCAATCTGTAAGAAACGAATTTTACCTTCTAAAAATGCAGCCACAGCTACCTCGTTCGCAGCATTCAATACGGTCGGCATCGTTCCGCCTTCTTGGCCTGCTAAGTAGGCAAAATGCAAACATCGGAACCGTTTAACATCCATTTCCTGAAAATGTAGTTTTCCTATCTGAGCCAAATTCAACCGATTTGAAGACGGAAGCGGAAGCCTGTCTGGGTAAGTGAGCGCAAATTGGATGGGCACTCTCATATCCGGTGTTCCTAATTGGGCGATTACACTGCTATCATGGAATTCGACCATGGAATGGATAATACTCTCTTTATGCAGCAGCACATCAATCTTTTCATAGGGCATTTGAAACAGCCAGTGGGCTTCAATGACTTCTAATCCTTTATTCATCATCGTAGCCGAGTCAATCGTAATCTTAGCCCCCATGGACCAGTTTGGATGATTTAATGCTTCCTTAACGGTAACATTTTCTAATTCCTCTCTTGTTCGGTCGCGAAAGCTGCCGCCGGAGGCAGTTAGAATTAATCTTTCAATATTCTTCTCCCTCTCACCTTGTAAGGCTTGGAAAATAGCTGAATGCTCACTGTCCACAGGAAGAAGCGGGACATTATTTCGTTTTGCGGCCTCAATTACTAAATGCCCAGCCGTAACAAGCGTTTCCTTATTGGCAATCGCAATGATTTTGCCGCATTCAATCGCCTGTAAAGTAGGATTTAAACCAACACTTCCTAAAACGGCATTAACGAGTATGTCTGCCTTCTCGTAAGTTGCAACCTCTATAAGCCCTTCCTCACCATACGTGAATTTCACTGCCGGAAATTCTGCTTTTAATGTATTACAATCAATATGTTCTTGTACAGAAACCAGCTTTGGCTGAAATTCAACAATGATTTTCCTAGCGAAATCAATATTATTTCCAACAGAGAAGGCTGCTAATTTAAATTCAGTTGGGTGCTCACGAATGATATCTATGGTTTGAGTGCCAATTGAGCCTGAGGCACCCATTAAACTTATGGTTTTCAAAAATGAATCACTTCCTTGCTTAATACCAAAGGTGGAATAGATGTAACAACGGCCAAACAAATAACAGACTGTCAAAGCGGTCAAGAATGCCACCGTGTCCAGGCAGGATATTCCCCGAATCTTTCACATTAAAATGGCGTTTAAAGGCCGATTGAACAAGGTCGCCTATTTGTCCAAAAACAGAAAGAACAACTGTTATTCCCATCAATGGAAGCAAGCCGACATTGATATTTGAAAGGAATCCAAACAGGATAGCGACAATAACAGCACAAACGACACCACCTATTGATCCCTCAACAGTCTTATTTGGACTAATTTCCGGCCAAAGCTTGTTCTTCCCAAGTGCTTTTCCGATAAAATAGGCACCAGAATCTGTTGCCCAGATAATAAATAAAGAATAAAAAATGAATACAAGTCCGCCTTCATCGCGGGTTTCAAAAAAGAAATAGAAGCCAATGCCTACATAAATGGCAGAAAGTAGAGAAAAAGCGGCATCTTCAAATGTATATCGATTTTTCGTTATCACAGTATACGTTAGTAACAACATGATAAACACAATACAAAGCTCTGTTTTCGAATAATAAAAGCTATCGATAATGTAATTATATTTCTCAGGGAAAAGAATGACCCAGAGAAACAAAAGAGATAGTAATCCATGAACGGAAAAAATGTTAAGATTTTTCATTTTTAACAATTCATATAATCCAATTGTCGCTAAAAAATAAGATAATATTACAACTGGAAGCCCGCCATAAAAAACGATTGGCAGAAAAAGGGCTGCAGCTATAACTCCTGTAATAATTCTTTGCTTCATTTAATAGTTCAACACCTTTATGATCTTTGAGGTCTACAATATTCCACCAAAACGGCGCTGGCGTTTTTGGAATACTTCAATGGCTTCTAATAAATGTTCTTCACTAAAATCAGGCCATAATACATCCGTAAACCAAAACTCAGAGTATGCCAATTGCCAAAGCATAAAATTGCTCAAGCGGATTTCACCACTGGTTCGAATTAAAAGATCCGGGTCGGCGAATTCTGATGTCATTAAATAGGAAGAAAATACTTGTTCGTCCAGCTCGTTCTCTTTTAATATACCACTTTTGCTATCATTTAAGACCTGTTTTACTGCATCGATAATTTCAGCTCTGCTTCCATAATTTAAGGCAAAGTTTAAAACTAGTCCATTATTATGTTTAGTTTCTTCCATAGCTTTTTCAATCGCATGAAGTGTATGTACTGGAAGCTGATTTTTATATCCCATCATTTTTACTTGAACATTATTTTCAACTAATTCAGGAAGAAAGGTGCCCAAAAATTCTTCAGGTAATTTCATGATATATTCCACTTCGTTTTTTGGACGTTTCCAATTTTCTGTTGAAAATGCGTATAAAGTCAACGTTTTAACCCCTAAATCATTTGCCAGCATTGTTGTTTTTCGGACAACCTTCATGCCTTCATGATGACCGGCAATCCGTGGCAGGGCTCTTTTTTTAGCCCAACGACCATTACCATCCATAATAATCGCTACATGTTCAGGAACAGGTAATTTTTTTATTGCTTCTATTTTATCTCGGAGTGTGGAAGAGTTATTTTGGTTCTTCCAAAGCCTTATTTTATTAAACATAACATTGCTCCTCCAATTAATTAATCAGTTCCTCCGATATAAAGTGAAACTTCATATGTATGTATGCTTTAAGGTAGTCTGCTATTATCATACCAAAAAAGCAGGAATATATCTCTATTAAATACCTTATGTAAAATAAAAGGAATTAAGAATAATGTTATCCCTAATAAATAGTGAAAAAAACCCCCTTTACAGAGGGTTCAATATATGTTTAATCTTACACTTCCATAATTTCTTTTTCTTTGTCTTTTGTGATTTGATCAATTTTATTGATATGTTCATCGGTTAACTTTTGAATATCATCAGAATATCCACGAAGGGCATCTTCGGTAATTTCCCCGTTTTTCTCAAGCTTCTTCAAATCGTCATTTGCATCCCGGCGAATGTTTCGAATAGCAATTTTAGCTTCTTCAGATGCCTTTTTTACCACTTTGACAAGCTCCTTACGGCGCTCTTCTGTTAATTGCGGGATGGCAATACGAATAATCGATCCGTCATTGCTTGGATTTAAGCCTAAATCAGATTTAAGAATGGCTTTTTCTATCTCACCAAGAATGGATTTGTCGTAAGGCTGAATCACAAGTAATCTTGCTTCTGGTGTTGTAATCCCTGCCAACTGATTCACAGGGGTTGGCGCACCATAATAGTCAACAGTTATTCTGTCTAATAGAGATGCACTCGCTCTTCCTGCACGGATACTGGCAAGCTCACGAGTATAGGATTGAATACCTTTTGTCATTCTTTCTTTCGTCTGGCTGATGACTTGTTTTGGCATTAGTTTTTCCCCCTAACTATTGTTCCAATTTTTTCACCCATAACGGCTTTTTTAATATTACCTTGTTCCATAATCGAGAATACAATAAGCGGAATATCATTATCCATACATAAAGAAGAAGCGGTTGAGTCCATAACTGCTAATCCTTCCTTTAGTACATCAAGGAATGATAAATCATCATATTTAACAGCATTTGCATCTATACGCGGGTCTGCAGAATATACTCCATCAACATTATTCTTTGCCATTAAAATAACTTCCGCATCAATTTCAGCTGCACGCAGAGCAGCAGTAGTATCTGTTGAGAAATATGGATTTCCTGTGCCTGCTGCAAAAATAACAACACGTTTTTTCTCCAAATGTCGGATTGCCCGGCGTCTAATATAGGGCTCAGCAACCTGACGCATCTCGATTGAAGTTTGCACACGTGATTCAATACCAAGGTGTTCTAAACTGTCTTGAAGCGCTAATGAATTCATAACAGTAGCCAGCATTCCCATATAATCAGCAGTTGCCCGATCCATCCCCATTTCACTGCCAATTTTACCACGCCAAATATTGCCGCCGCCAACTACGACTGCTACTTCAACACCTAATTCTGCTATTTCTTTCACTTGTACTGCGATCGATTTGATAACAGAAGGTTTAATTCCAAAGCTTGATTCACCTGCAAGTGCCTCACCGCTTAATTTTAAAACAACGCGTTTGTACTTAGGACCGCTCATATAAACCTCCGTAATTATGTAAATTAGCTTACTCTTTAAAAATAGGGAACACAACGTGTCCCCTATTTAAAAACTATTTCTGTAACTTTGACTATTGTTTATTAACTTGATTCATAACTTCTTCAGCAAAGTTATCTTCACGCTTTTCGATGCCTTCTCCTACTTCGTAACGAATGAACTCACGAACAGTAGCACCTTTTGATTCAACAAATTGACGGACCTTTTGGTCAGGGTTCTTAACAAAAGTTTGGTCCAGTACACAAACATCTTCAAAGTACTTTCCAAGACGGCCTTCTACCATTTTAGCAACAATATTTTCAGGCTTACCTTCGTTAAGTGCTTGTTGTGTTAGAACTTGACGCTCGCGCTCAATTTCATCCTGTGAAACTTGGTCACGAGAAACATATTTTGGATTTAATGCAGCAATATGCATGGATACGTCTTTTGCTGCACTTGCATCAGTTGTACCCTCTAGAACTGTTAATACAGCGATACGGCCGCCCATGTGAAGGTATGCACCAAATGCATCGTTATCTGTTTTTGATACTAGAGCAAAACGGCGAAGTGAAAGCTTTTCACCAATTTTTGCAATCGCTGCATTGATGTGCTCTTCAACAGTTGTTCCGTTTTCCATTTTTTGTGCAGTAGCTTCTTCAACAGTAGCTGGCTTGTTTTTAAGAAGGTGTGCAGAAAGCTCTTGAACAAGAGTTTGGAAACCTTCATTTTTCGCAACGAAATCTGTTTCAGAGTTTACTTCAAGGATAACTGCATCGTTACCTTCCACAGAAATAGCAGCTAATCCTTCAGCAGCAATACGGTCTGCCTTCTTAGCAGCTTTTGAAATACCTTTTTCACGTAACCAATCAATTGCTTGATCCATATCTCCATTAGTTTCTGTTAGCGCGTTTTTACAATCCATCATTCCTGCGCCCGTTTTTTCACGAAGTTCTTTTACCATTTGAGCAGTAACTGCCATAATTTTTTTCCTCCTTTAATTACTATGTACTATACTCATATCTTAGCCATTCAAACTAAAGATAAACATTCTTTAAAAAAAGGTGATAAAGGGTCTCCCTCTTATCACCTTTTAATTTGATCACTTCATTTAATTAAGCTTCAACTGCTACTTCTTCACCTTGTTTTGCTTCAAGGATGGCATCAGCCATTTTACCAGTTAAAAGTTTAACCGCACGAATCGCGTCGTCATTCGCAGGGATAACTACGTCGATTTCGTCTGGATCACAGTTTGTATCAACAATACCTACGATAGGAATGTTTAATTTCTTAGCTTCAGCAACTGCGATGCGCTCTTTACGAGGATCAATGATGAATAATGCATCTGGAAGCTGCTTCATATCTTTGATACCGCCTAAGAATTTTTCAAGGCGTTCTTGTTCTTTCTTCAATTGAACAACTTCTTTTTTAGGTAATACTTCGAAAGTACCGTCTTCAGACATTCTTTCGATATCTTTTAAGCGGCCAATACGCTTTTGGATTGTTTCGAAGTTTGTTAAAGTACCACCTAACCAGCGTTGGTTTACATAGTACATACCAGAACGGCCAGCTTCTTCTTTAACAGAATCTTGAGCTTGCTTCTTAGTACCAACGAAAAGAATTGTTCCGCCGTTACCAGCAAGATCCTTTACCCAGTTATAAGCTTCTTCAACTTTTTTAACTGTTTTTTGAAGGTCGATGATGTAGATACCGTTACGCTCAGTGAAGATATATTTCTTCATCTTAGGGTTCCAACGGCGAGTTTGGTGTCCGAAATGTACACCAGCTTCAAGCAATTGCTTCATTGAAATTACTGACATTTGTTTTTCCTCCTAGTGGTTTGTTTTCCTCCGCTTGTCTCATTTTTAAACAGAAACTGTAATTTACAGCACCATCTGCTTAAATCAACAGGCGTGTGTATTAACACCATGAAATAATATAGCATATGTGACTCATACAATCAAGGGAAAGTTTATTAAAATTAAAAATCCCCGGCAAAGGCCGGGAATTTTTTATCTAATTAATTAGACTTTAATTTATCAAGCTCAACAAGAAACTTATCATTTAACACTTTGATGTAAGTTCCTTTCATTCCAAGGGAACGTGATTCAATTACTCCGGCACTTTCAAGCTTTCTTAATGCGTTAACAATCACAGAACGTGTAATCCCAACACGATCTGCAATCTTGGAGGCAACTAATAAGCCTTCATGACCATTAAGTTCTTCAAAAATATGTTCAATCGCTTCAAGCTCACTGTATGATAATGAACTAATCGCCATTTGAACAACAGCTTTACTTCTTGCTTCTTCTTCAATTTCTTGTGATTTTTCATGTAAAATTTCTGTACCAACAACAGTTGCACCATATTCCGCAAGAATAAGATCATCATCATGAAACTTCTCATGTAATCTTGCCAAAATTAACGTTCCTAGGCGCTCCCCTCCACCAATAATTGGTACAATCGTGGTTAATCCTTCACGGAATAAATCTCTATTTTCAACTGGAAAAGCTGTATATTGGCTTTCAATATCAAGGTTCGAAGATGTTTCTTGAAGATTGAATAAGCTGTTTGTATATTCTTCAGGAAATTGACGATCTTCAAACATCTTTTTCATTCTTTCATTTTCGATTTGCTGATAAATCGAATAACCTAGGAGCTTTCCGCGGCGACTAACGATGTAAACATTTGATTCAATAATTTCACTTAAAATTTCCGACATTTCTTTAAAGTTTACAGGCTTCCCTGCTGCTTTTTGCAATAAAACATTAATCCTTCTTGTTTTTGTAAGTAAATCCATCTGTTTTTCCTCCTAATTAACTACAACCATTATTAAATTTTTTATTAAAACGATTACTGCAACCTATTAGGCAATTCGCTCTAAAGAATAAATTGACTTAAATCTTTATTTTTAGAAATAGCTCCAAGTTTTTCTTCTACATATTGCGGCGTGATGCTGATTTTCTCCATCGAAATTTCTGGAGCTTCAAACGAAAGATCTTCTAAAAGCTTCTCTAAAATCGTATGAAGTCTTCTTGCCCCAATATTGTCTGTATTTTGATTCACCTCGTAAGCTACTTCGGCTATTCTACGAATAGCATCGTCAGAAAATTCAATTTGTATACCTTCTGTTTCCAATAATGCTTGATATTGTTTAATTAATGCATTATCTGGCTCGATTAGAATCCGAAAAAAGTCCTCAACCGTTAATTTTGTCAGCTCAACGCGGATTGGAAAACGTCCTTGAAGCTCGGGAATTAAATCTGAAGGTTTTGCCATATGGAAAGCGCCCGCAGCAATAAATAAAATATGATCAGTTTTAATCGATCCATATTTTGTTACCACAGTGGATCCCTCAACAACAGGCAAAATATCCCTTTGAACGCCTTCTCGTGACACATCCGCAGAAGAACCCCCTGAATTTTTGCTTGCAATTTTGTCGATTTCATCGATGAATATGATACCTGTTTGTTCAGCTCGATAAATAGCTTCGGAGGATACTTCGTCCATATCAATTAGCTTTGAAGCCTCTTCATTTGTTAAGACCTTTCTTGCTTCACGAACAGTTAATTTTCTTTTTTTGCGTTTCTTCGGCATAAAACTGCTTAAGGCATCCTGCATATTCATTCCCATTTGTTCAATTCCTGAGCCTTGAAGCATATCAAACATCGACGGAGCCTGCTCTTCAACTTCAACCGTAACGATTTCTTCCTCAAGCTGTCCGAGTGCCAGCTTTTCTTTCACAATTTTCCGCTTTTCTTGAATAGAATAATCTTCTTGATGATTTTCCTGCTCTCCAGATGAACTACCGCCTCCGAATAACATTTCCAGAGGATTCTTATAGTTATTAGACTTTTTTGCAGAAGGAACAAGCAAATCGACAAGTCTTACATTCGCATTTTCTTCGGCACGTTCTTTTACACTATTCATTCGATCTTCTTTTACCAAGCGGACAGAGGTTTCAGCTAAATCGCGGACCATTGATTCCACATCACGGCCTACATAGCCTACTTCGGTAAATTTAGTGGCTTCCACTTTGATAAATGGTGCACCCACCAATTTAGCGATTCTTCTTGCGATTTCGGTTTTTCCAACACCTGTAGGACCAATCATCAAAATGTTTTTAGGAATAATCTCATCCCGAAGCTTTTCATTCAATAAGCCTCGTCTGTATCGGTTCCTTAACGCAATTGCAACTGCCTTCTTAGCATCCTTTTGCCCAATAATATATTGATCCAGTTTTTCAACAATTTGTCTCGGGGTTAAATTAGTTGTTCGTCCCATTTATTTCAAGTCTCCTTTCCGTTATAGCTCTTCCACGATAATATTGTGGTTCGTGTAAACACAAATTTCAGCAGCTATTTCTAAAGAAGCTTTGGCAATTTCTTTTGCAGATAGATGCTCTCCAGCATATTTCTTTAAGGAACGTCCTGCAGATAAAGCGTAATTTCCACCCGAGCCTATGGCAAGAATCCCATCATCAGGTTCGATTACTTCTCCAGTTCCTGAAACAAGCAGTAAATTTTCTCGGTCCATGACAATTAGCATAGCTTCAAGCTTTCTTAAAATCTTATCGTTTCTCCACTCTTTCGCAAGCTCAACAGCTGCCCTTTGAAGATTGCCGTTAAATTCCTCTAGTTTCCCTTCAAATAGTTCAAAAAGAGTGAAAGCGTCTGCAACTGAACCCGCAAAACCGGCTAAGACTTTGCCATTAAATATCTTTCGCACTTTTCTTGCTGTGTGTTTCATCACAACAGCATTTCCAAATGTCACTTGACCATCACCGGACATTGAACATTCCCCATTATGATGGATAGCAAATATAGTTGTCGCATGAAATTGATTCATACCAATCATCCTCCTTCAGGAGTAGTCAGATATACATAAAATAAAAAATAATTATGTAACTGTAAATACATACGCAAATAACCTATAGGAAATCACTGATATCATGATGATAATGTTCAATTTTATATTGTGCGTAATTCCTCTTTAATTGTAAATACTCCTTAAAAAACTTTAATAAAAGATTCACAATTGCTTTTCCTTAGGGCTTACTTCACAAGGGCTACTAAATAGTAACATAATTCAATAGCCCTTGCAATAAATTTTACAAAACTTTCACAAAGTTCTGAATTGTTTCTAACGCACGATTTGCATGTTGTAAATTTCTTTCCTGCTTTCCTTTTATCTTTACAGGAAGCTCCGGAAATAATCCAAAGTTCGCATTCATCGGCTGAAAATTATCTGGATTTGCCGTTGTGATATAACGAGCCATACTGCCGATAGAGGTTTCAGCAGGAAACTCGATTGTTTCCATTCCTTCTACAAGACGAGCGGCGTTTATTCCAGCAATTAATCCGCTGGCAGCCGATTCCACATATCCTTCTACTCCCGTCATTTGACCAGCAAAAAATAAATCTTCGCGATTTCGGAATTGGTAGGTAGCCTTTAATACCTTCGGTGAATTAATAAACGTATTCCGGTGCATAACTCCATAACGGATAATTTCTGCATTCTCCAGCCCTGGAATTAATTGAATGACTTCCTTTTGGGCGCCCCATTTTAAATGTGTTTGAAAACCGACAATATTGAAAAGAGTTCCGGCGGCATCGTCCTGCCGCAGCTGTACAACTGCAAATGGTCTCTTCCCTGTTTTCGGATCCTCAAGCCCAACTGGTTTTAATGGCCCAAACAGCATGGTCTTCCTTCCTCTTGAAGCCATGACTTCAATCGGCATACAGCCTTCAAAAAAGATTTCCTTTTCAAATTCCTTCAATGGGACCGTTTCTGCAGCGATTAACGCTTCATAAAAACGATTAAACTCTTCCTCTGTCATCGGGCAATTTAAATAGGCAGCTTCACCCTTATCATATCGAGATTTCAAATACACTTTCTCCATATCAATGCTGTCTTTTTCAAGGATAGGGGCTGCAGCATCATAAAAATAAAGATAATCTTCTCCGGTAAGGTTTTTTAATTGCGCTGAAAGGTCAGGACTAGTCAGCGGCCCAGTTGCAATTACAGTTGGGCCAGATGGAATCTCTGTTACTTCTTCATTCATAACGGTTACATTTTCATGGTTTTTCACCATTTCCGTCACTTTCGCAGCAAATTCATGGCGGTCCACCGCCAACGCGCCCCCCGCCGGGACAGAGCAGGTATCAGCAGCCGCAATAATAACAGAATCCAGCCTCCTCATTTCCTCTTTTAATACACCCACTGCATTAGTTAATGTATTCGCTCTTAATGAATTGCTGCAAACTAATTCAGCGAATTTATCGGTATGATGTGCAGGGGTTTGTCTAACAGGACGCATTTCGAATAAACGCACCTTTACTCCTCGTTTTGCAATCTGCCATGCAGCTTCACTGCCGGCAAGTCCCGCACCAACTACGTTAACTGTTACATCTTTCATATATAAACCTCCTGAAATCTTGCTGATGGAATATGTATATCAATAACCTTCCCTCATTTAAGTCCAACTTGCATTGTACTATACGAATCAAAAAGAAAAAAGTTTTAAATACCAATAAAAATAAAAGAGCGGGCTTTGCCCACTCTTTAGCTTTGCGGTTCTTCCTTGTAATCACAACTTACACATTGAACTTGGACACCCTTTTTTAATTTCTTTTCTACAAGGAGTCCTTCGCATTTAGGACAAGTTCTTGGCAGTGGTTTATCCCAGGAAATAAACTCACATTCCGGATAATTGGTGCATCCGAAAAACAGTCTTTTTTTCTTGCTTTTACGTTCGATAATTTGCCCTTCTTTACATGTAGGACAAGTTACCCCGATTTCTTTGACAATTGGTTTTGTGTTGCGGCAATCAGGGAAATTGCTGCAGGCCATAAACTTACCGTACCGTCCCATCTTAAAAACCATCGGACTGCCACAGTTCTCACAATCTTCTCCTGCCGGTTCGTCTTTTATTTCTATTTTTTCCATTTCCTGTTCCGCTATTTTTAAATGTTTCTCGAAATCAATGTAAAATGCATCAATCAGTTTTACCCACTGCATTTTTCCATCTTCAACATAGTCTAATCCTTTTTCCAATCTGGCTGTAAATTCCACATCTATGATTTCTGGAAAAAATTCCATCATCACTTCATCGACAATTTCTCCAAGCTCAGTTGGGACAAAACGTTTGTTATCAAGAGCAACATAACCGCGTTTTTGAATTGTATCTAATGTTGGAGCATATGTGGACGGTCGTCCAATTCCGAGCTCCTCTAACGTTTTGACAAGCCTTGCTTCTGTGTACCTTGGCGGCGGCTGCGTAAAATGCTGTTTAGGGTCAATATCCTTTTGAAATATTTCGTCCCCTTCTTTTAGGTCAGGGAGCATCTTATTCGGACCATCCACTTGATCATCGGTTCCCTCGACATAGACCTTCATAAAGCCCGGAAACTTTATTTTTGAGCCAGTGGACCGGAATAGGACATTGCCATTTTGCAGATCAACACTCATCGTATCCATTACTGCTTGAGCCATTTGGCTTGCTAAAAATCGGTCCCATATTAACTTATATAACCGAAATTGATCGCGTGAGAGAAACTCTTTTATGCTATCTGGGTTCCTAAAGGTACTTGTTGGACGAATCGCTTCATGTGCATCCTGGGCATTGGCAGATTTTTTTTCTTTCTTTTGCTCATCTTTTAAATAATTCTCACCAAATTCTTCTTTAATATAATTTGCTGCCTCAGTTTGAGCCACTTCGGAGATTCGGGTGGAGTCTGTTCTCATGTATGTTATGAGACCAACCGTTCCTTCTTTGCCAAGCTCGATTCCTTCGTATAGCTGCTGCGCAAGCATCATTGTTTTCTTAGCACGAAAGTTTAGCTTTCTTGCGGCTTCCTGCTGCAGTGAAGAAGTGATAAAAGGAGGCGCCGGATTGCGTTTCCGCTCTTTCTTAGTAACGGAGATAACCTTAAACTTATTCCCATCGATTTCCTTAAGGACCGTTTTAACATCCTGCTCTGATTTAAGTTCTGTTCGTTCCCCGCCAACAAGAGAATGAAAACCACCACTAAAATGATCTTTTCCCTTATGAAATTCTGCTTCAATTGTCCAATATTCTTCAGGAACAAAAGCTTTTATTTCTTTTTCCCGATCAATAATCAGTCGGACAGCAACAGATTGAACCCGTCCAGCGCTTAGCCCCTTTTTGACTTTTTTCCACAAGAGTGGGCTGATATTATAACCGACGAGACGGTCTAATATTCTTCTCGCTTGCTGGGCATCAACTAAATCCATGTTTATTGGCCGGGGCTGTTTAAATGATTCCTTAATCGCATCCTTTGTGATTTCATTAAAAACCACACGACAGTCAGAGTGAATATCGACATCCAAACTATGGGCCAAATGCCAGGCAATTGCTTCCCCTTCGCGATCAGGGTCAGCTGCCAGAAAGACTTTTTTTGCTTTTTTAGCTGCTGTCTTTAATTCTTTTAAAACGGGCCCTTTTCCGCGTATGGTAATATATTTTGGTTCAAAATGGTTTTCTGCATTAACACCCATTTGACTTCGTGGTAAATCCCGTACATGCCCCATGGATGCTTTTACTTTATATTTATTGCCTAAATATCGTTCAATCGTTTTCGCTTTTGCTGGCGATTCGACGATTACAAGAAAATCTGCCATTCAAATATCCTCCTTAGAGGGAAGTATGAAAGCGCCTTGAAGACGGCAAAAAGCCAGTTTCTAAGAGGCTTACAAGTTGAGTAGTTTTTCTAAATTCCAGTTATGCCAATTTAACCGGATAAAATACTTAATAAAACTGCCCTATCCCATGTTTTTCAATTCTATATAAAATGATTTTTATTTATACTTATTTTAAATATTCTTTTTTTCGAACGTCTGATGGAAAATGTATAACATATTAGAAATAATTTCAACCTTTTTTAGCTAATTTCTCCA
>NZ_JBALPP010000108.1:0-210 GCF_036965425.1 Neobacillus drentensis
TCTGTACTAATAATTTCTATTCTTCCCATGATTGGACTGTTATCACTAATTTTAAGAAAAAAGGAGGAGGACTAATTTTGAAGTTAATTGGTTTTTTGGCGATAATTCCTTTTATTGGATTTCTTGGAGGGATTCCTTTTGTGAATAAAGTTAACCCATATATTTTGGGTATGCCCTTTATTCTTTTTTGGATTGTATTATGGGTGGTTA
>NZ_JBALPP010000108.1:251-25901 GCF_036965425.1 Neobacillus drentensis
GTGGTTATTACATCAGGACTTATGGCGATTATATTTAACCTAGATCCTAAAAATAGGAGGGAAAATGAATAATGAATGCAGCACTTCTTATTATCATTGCATCTATAATTTTTGCACTTACCATTGGTATTCGAGCGCGTAAAGGTAAAGATATGAACCTTGAACAGTGGACAGTTGGAGGCCGTGGTTTTGGCACGGTTTTTATCTTTTTGTTAATGGCAGGTGAAACGTATTCCACTTTTACCTTTTTAGGAGGAAGCGGTTGGGCATATGGCAAAGGCGGCCCTACTTTTTATATTTTAATATATGGTACATTGGCATTGATTATGTCGTATTGGTATGTTCCTGCTATTTGGCGATATGCAAAAGAAAAGAAACTAATGTCACAATCGGACTTCTTCGTTAGTAAGTATAATAGTCCATATTTAGGTGTCCTTGTGTCAATTGTGGGTGTAGTTGCTGTCATCCCCTATCTAGTTCTTCAATTGAAAGGTTTGGGGAGTATTGTTTCTGAGGCATCTTACGGAGCGATTTCGCCTACTTTAGCAATTTGGATTGGGGTTATTGTTCTTACAATTTATGTGATGATCTCAGGAATCCATGGTTCTGCTTGGACAGCGGTTGTCAAAGATATTCTAATCCTAGGAGTTACTGTATTTTTAGGTATATATTTACCGCTTCATTTTTATGGTGGATATCAGCCCATGTTTGAAGCGATCGATCAAGCGAAGCCTGGTTTTTTAACTTTGCCTAGTCAGGGATTAAGTATATCGTGGTTTATTTCTACGGTTTTGCTAACTTCTCTTGGTTTTTATATGTATCCGCATGCATTTGGCGCCATTTATTCAGGAAAAAACGAAAAAACGTTCCGCAAGAATACAATTATTATGCCATTATATCAACTTATCTTACTCTTTGTGTTCTTTGCCGGTTTTGCCGCTATTCTTCAAATTCCCGGTTTGAAGGGGGATGAGGTTGATTTATCTTTATTACGTCTCTCTAAACTAGCTTTCGATCCATGGGTAATGGGAGTAATTGGTGCTGCAGGAGTACTCACAGCTTTAGTGCCAGGTTCGATGCTATTAATGTCTGCAGCAACCTTGCTGGCGAAAAATGTATATGGTGTATTTGTGCCTTCGGCTACTGATAAGCAGATTGTAAGTTTAGCTAAGTACTTAGTACCTGTCGTTGCTCTTGTTTCATTATTTTTTACGTTTAAAAGTGGTACGATTGTCGCTTTATTATTAATGGGGTCTAGTATGGTTACACAGTTGTTTCCAGCTATGATTTTCAGCTTAATGAGGAATAATTTCGTGACGAAGCAAGGGGCATTCGCGGGAATCATCTTGGGGGAAGCTACGGTAGCATACATTACACTTTCGAAAACCACTATTGGAACCTTGTTTCCTTTACTTCCTCAGTGGGTGCAGGATATAAATGTGGGGATAATAGCACTTACTATAAATGTAATAGTTATGACTATTGTAAGCATGATCACAAAGAATAATAGTGTTTCTAATAAGAAGACTGAACAAGTTGCATCGTGATTTGTTAAGAGCACCTCAAAAATTATTATGAAGTGCTCTTAACTATAATTAGAACTTGCTGAAACGATTTCCATAATACTGTATCTGTTCCGCTAATCTCATGATAAACAGGTTTGATCTCCTAATGATTTTCAGAAGCGTTTGGGATTTTAGTCTTCACGTTATCCAGCGTCCCCGAGGACAAAGTGCCTTTATGCAGTACGGCAGCACGTTTTGGCAGCCGGGCAACAGCTTCAGCAGAGCAGCTTGCAGGAACGAGTACTCCTGTTGCATCGTTGCCGACTCTTGGCCATACTTGCTTACCGGACTCATCTAAAGGGGTAATTCCGCCTGTAGCAAGGGAAAGTGCTCGAGACAGGTTGTATTCGTTCTTCCATCCATATAGTTGTGCTGCAAGATGTGCTTTCTGCAGCGTATCACCTATCCCGAATGGATCCCAGTGATCGGTAATACTATCATTGCCAAGCATGACATTCACCTTCCGCTCCTGAAGGAGTGGAATTGGCATTACACTTTTGCCGATTGGAACAGTAGATGCTATGGAGATACCTAGCGATGCAAGACGGTCTGCCATTGCAACGTCTGCACCTGCTGCCAATGATGCAAGAGAGAAAGCATGACTGATTGTCACTTTTCCCTGTAGACCAGCTTCTTCTGTCAAATCTGTTAATCTTCGAATGGCCTTTAATCCTGTTTCACCGCCTTCATGAAGATGGATATCAATGCCTGCTTTGTAGTCCACTGCGATTTGAACCATGGTATGTAGTGATTTTTCCATATCCCCGTCTACTAAGGTTGGATCTAGTCCGCCAACATGTGTAACGCCGAGCTTCATGGCATCGCGTAACAGTCCCTCTGCATTTGAGCGAAGCAAGCCGTGTTGCGGGAAAGCAACGATTTCATGAGAAATTTTATCTGAATAATTTGCTAAGGCGAGCTTTAGTTTCTCAAGATTTTTAAGACCAACGACTGGATCAATGTTGCAGTGGCTTCTAACATACGTAGAGCCGTAGCTGAGAATTAGTTCAATTAATTTCTCTGCACGCTCCTGAACGGTTGGGAGCAATTCCGGGAGCAATTTCTGCTCTAAGGCAATCATGTCAAAAATACCATTTTTTCTTGTTGCAGCTGCTTTCCAAGGGCCGCCATAATAAGTTTTATCCAAATGAATATGCATATCTCTAAAAGAAGGAAGTAACAGCATACTTTTTGCATCATAGCAAGCAATATCTTTTTCAAAAGGGGAGTTTACATCTAGTATTTTCGTAATCCTGCCTTTATCGACGCGGATGTTGCGTAATACAGATTCGGTTGCGGCCACTTCTCCGTTTTCGTATTTAAAGCCGCTTTCCAATCGAACATTCAAAAGCATGTAAGAGCTATTCTTATTCGGTTTTTTTATTTTATGTGTATGGTCATCCTTATTTGGTGCAGCTTCCGCGCTTGCCATTTCAGGTACCAATAATTCCATCGTTCCGGTAACACCGAGAATTGCAGAAGCCCCTCCGATTTTTCCAACGTTACCTATAAACTTTCGCCGTGACAAGCTTATGTTTTCTTGTATCATCCACTAAGTCCTCCTTTGGAAATGTTTGAATTAAATTAAAATAAACTGATTGAGAAAACAAAGTAAAAATTTCATAATTTTTATGTTTTAGAAAATTTTAACAATTATCATTTTAAAATGAATGTATTTATAAGTCATTGGTTACTTAAACCAAAATTCAGTGATTATATATAGGCATTTTATACAATGGATTTTATACGAATTTCGTCAATTAAGTTCAACATGGACATGATCATCATAAAGCCCGTGTTTCTTCTGAAGTATATTTTCGACATCAGTAGAAATATTATGTGCATCGAGAATATCCAGATTAGAGCGACAACAATGTCGTATTCCCAGCTTAATATATCAAACTAAAAATTAATAATTTGGTAATGTTTTTTAAATGGGGAGTTTAGTTCTGTCAAGTATAATCAATGTACGTCGACGAGGGCATAAATCATAAATACAAAAAATATTTTATTGAGCTAATCAAAAATAGACTCATGGAATAAAAAAGGGGGGAGGTTGATTTGTAAAAAAATCACTGAAAATCAGTATAAGTGCCTGTCACCGCCCGAATACTGTCAATTTCTTCGACATTATTCGAGACGTGACAGGCACATTACTTTATGAGATTCAAGCTGCGAGATAAGTAAAGGATAGATAGAGCATTTATTCTGCACAACTATTCTTTTACTTTACCGGGAGTCTAACCATTTTTTAATGGTGCAATTTTACAAAATAAAGACTTTGGGCTCGCTCCAAAGTCTTTAAGATTATGAAGATATTTATATTTTTATTTGCTGCTGTGCCCAAAATTTAGAACGCAATTCTACTTTTAGTATTTTTCCAGAAGGATTGCGCGGAAGCTCGTTCATAAAGTCGACGGACTTCGGCTTTTTGTAGCTTGCCAATCTTCCATCGCAGAAATCAATAACATCCAGCTCGTTTAAAACTACACCCTCCCGCGGAACCACGATGGCTTTAACTGATTCTCCCCAAACGGGATCAGGAACGCCGATTACAGCAACATCAAGGATACTGGGATGGGAATAAAGAACTTCTTCAATTTCCCTCGGATAAATATTCACACCGCCGCTTATGAGCATATCCTTTTTTCGGTCAACGATGTAATAGTAACCTTCCTCATCCCTTAATGCCATATCTCCAACGGTAAAATAGCCGTTCCAGAAAGAGGCTTCATTTGCCTCCGGAATATTATAGTATTCATCCAAGAGGTAAGGAGCTTTTAAATATAACTCACCGACTCCGCCATTTACAACTGGTTTCTTATTTTCATCTAAAATTAAGCATTCAACCAGCGGGAAAGTCTGGCCAACACACCGATCTTTTCTGCGGATGTCCTTCGGCTTAATGTTAAGCGTAATGGCGCTTTCCGTAGATCCATAGAATTCATGTAAATCCACGTCTTGAAAAAATTCGAGAACATCCAATTTGGTTTGAGTCGGAAGCGGGGAGCCTGCAGAAATTAGTACCCTCATCGAACTTGCATCATACTTGGATTTCGTTTCGTTGTTAAGATTCACTAGAAAGTTAATCATAGTAGGTGCCATGAACGTATTCGTGACTTTGTACTTTTCGACGTCAGCAAGAAATTGTTCAGGGCTGAAAGACTCTTCTATGACAAGGGTGCCTCCGACAATCAACTGCATCATTAGGAAAATCCAAGGTGCAGCGTGATAGATCGGACCAGCCACGATATGAACATCGGATTCATCAATTTTATATTCATATGCCGCTGTCATGCCTGTAAGCATGCGGGAACGATGAGAAATGACTACACCCTTCGGTTTACCAGTCGTACCGGATGTGTACCCGAGATAAAGGGTGTCCGTTTCATCTACTTGGATTTCTGGTTCATCAGCGGACCCTCTAGCAACAAAAGATTCATATTCTATTAGACTGGCAGAGGCAGCGCCATCGACCACCACAACGGTATCCAATTGAGGAAAGTTGGGAAGAAGCTTTTCTATTTCTCCAGCATATTCAGCTGTTGTAATAAATCCGCGGCTCTCAGAATTTAAAACGATATATTCAATCTCAGAATCTACTAATCTGAAATTGATTGGAACAATAATGACACCAATCTTGGATAATCCCAGGATAATTTCCACATAGGCGGAGTGGTTTTTCATCATAACGGAAACTTTGTCGCCTTTCTTATAGCCGAGTGATAAGAAAGCGCTTGCAATTTGGTTCGCACGTTTATTTAGCTCACCGTATGTCCATTGTTTATCCTTAAAAATAACTGCAGGTTTATCGCTGTACTTGTCCGCATTTTGCTTCATAATTGATCCAAATGTAAGCATCTTGAGCACATCCTCTCCAGAATAAAAAAGTCTGAATCTTCTTATATTTATTATTGTATAATATCTTCCAGGTAGATGCAAGGTAGCGATTCTTCTGCTTCAAAAGCAGAAGAAGCTGTCACTCTGTTTTACGATTCCAATAATCTTCAGTATAATTCAATATAAAAAGTTGAAAGGATGGAGGGTATAGGGTGAAGAAAATAACCGTTGAAAACCTGATTCAAAAGTTTTCATTGAAGGTAGTGGCCGGTGAAAATCAACTGCAGAAAATGATTACGCAATCACGAGTGCACCGTCCAGGTCTGGAATTTGTCGGGCATTTTGATTTTTTTCCAACAGAACGAGTTCAAATTCTAGGAAAAAAGGAAATTACCTATTTACATAAATTAAGCCATGAAGAACGTAAATTTCGAATCGGAAATATTGTTCAATATCAACCGCCATGTTTTATCGTTACGGCTGGTGAAGAAGGGCTTACCTATTTAAAGCATCATTGTAACGAACAGGGGATTCCTCTGTTACTAACCAATCAGCCTGAGACCACTTCAGAGTTTATCATTAAATTGGATGCCTATTTGATTAAGGAATTGGCGCCGGAAATATCGGAGCATGGAGTTTGTATGAATGTCTCCGGCATAGGAATTCTCATTCGCGGCAATTCGGGGGTAGGGAAGAGTGAGACCGCGCACACATTAATTCGCCGAGGACACCGGCTGATTGCGGATGATATGGTTGTCCTAAAGAAGCTGAGCCCGCAAACCATTCTCGGGACGCATGATGGAAAAAACAAGGAATTCTTGGCACTAAGAAGTATTGGATTGCTGAATGTGGTTCGCTTATACGGCCGAAAGGCTTTTCAAGATGAAACACGAATTGCTCTTGATATACATTTAAAGAAATGGGAAAAAGATGCCTTGTATAATGATTTGGAACAGGAATTTCACTATACCGACTATATGGGTGTTAAAATTCCTTCCCTTGAAATCCAACTTCAGCCTGGACGTGATGTCGCGGGGCTAATTGAGGCAGCCGCCAACAACTGGTATTTGAAGCAGCAAGGCTACAGTGCAGCAGAAGAGTTCATGAGCAGGATTGAGGCTGATATTTCGAATTCGGGTATGAATTAACTTTTATTGGATAAAGTTAAGATTTAACTTAAAGAAAGAAGCACCTTCCTTATAGTAAGTGAGGTGCTTCTTCTGTTACAAAAATTGAACCTATTCTAATTCAGCTATTATTGATCTAATGTACGTGTTACTTGGTTAGCATGCAGTCTTTGTTTTTTGGCTTTTCGGAAATGGAACAATTCATAGAATGTCGGAATCACAATCAGCGTCAGAAGAGTCGACACGATTAATCCGAAAATAACGACCACAGCAAGTCCCTTTGAAACAAGATTTAGGCTCATCGCCGATTCATGCGCAAACAAAAGCGGAAGCATGGCAAATACAGTTGCAAGTGCAGTCATTAGAATCGGCCGTAAACGTACCGTTCCTGCTTCCAAAATCGCTTCGCGAATACTCATTCTTTCTTCATTGTGACGGATTCGGTCAACCAGCACGATGGCATTTGTTACCACAATCCCAACGAGCATCAGCATTCCAATTCCAGAAGAAATATTGATGCTGGAGTGAGTAATCACCAGACCTAAAAGCGAACCGATTGCCGCAAGCGGCAACGAAATCAAGATGGCAATGCTGGCCCGGAAAGACTTTAAGGTAACAAGCAGAATCATAAATACGATTCCAATTGAGAACATGGCAAGTTTAGCGAGTTCACCTAATTGATCGGATGACTGCATGGAGGAACCTGTAAGTTCTGCGCTTGTTCCTTTTGCAAACGTATTATCTTTGCTCCAAGTTATGAGCTGCTTCTGAATTTTGCCGGCAACGTCCACCATTTTGTCTGGGTTAACTTGAGTGGTGACTTGTAGATAGTGATGTCCGTCCTTGGTAAAGATGGTACCTTGTTGGTTGCTTTCTTCAACCTTCGCTATGCTTGATAAAGCAACAGGTCCATTTGGCGTCATAAGCTGCAGATTTTTTAAATCGTCCGCCGTTTGAATCTCTTTTAGTGCCCCCAATCTTACGGCAGTGGTCCTTCCATCTATTTTGATATTTCCGATCACAGCAGGCTGAATCATCGCATTAATAGACTGGGAGATTTCCTGCGCATTTGCAACTGTTGAATCCACATGAATGGTAATGGTTGGCTTTGTATTTTGATCGTTGCTTTCTACCTTTTCCACACCATCAATGTTTCCTATTTTTTTCTTCACAATATCCGCCGCTTTTTTAATGTCATCATCATTTTTTCCAATGACGTCAACGGAAACAGTCGTTTTATTGGTTCCCATCAATCCAGCTGTGTCAGCAGTCAGCTCCGCACGCGGAAACTGATCTTTTGTCTTTCGGATGTCTTTCACAAATTTGGCTGAATCGGTCCCTTCTTCAGGAAAAACCATAATTCGAACTTCGTTTGCAGCTTGCAGATTACCGTATTGTGCAGCATCCTCATTAACTCCTGCTATAGTGATATGGGTTTTTACTCCTTTTTTTTCTGAAAGAATGCTCTCCATTTTTGCAACACCGTCTTGCATTTCACTAAATGGAGTTCCGTTTTGATAGCGAAGACCGATCGCTATGTAGGCGGAATCCTTTTGATCAACAGACCCTTTAGGCATGCTCACAAATAAACCGACAGACCCGGCCACAACAAGAACTGCAATTGTAATTGGCAGCCATTTATGGTTAAGCGACCATTTCAACAGTGATGGGTAGAAGGAATTCTGCCTGTGCTCTTTCACCTTTACCTTTGCCATCATACGGGCGCTGATTGCTGGTACCACTGTCAGCGATACAAGCAGTGAAGACAGTAATGAGCAAGTGATTGTAATGGCAAACGGGGCAACAATATCTCGTAAACCTCCAGAAACAATCAGCATTGGAAGGAACACTGCCACTGTAGTGAGAGTGGATGATGTGATCGCTGCTCCGACTTCTTTTACCGCCTCTACCAGAAAAGCAGGGGTAAGTTCATTATTGTTCCTTCTTCGGTAAATATTTTCTACTACAACGATGCTGTCATCCACTAGACGGCCGACTGATACCGCAATTCCTCCGAGTGTGAGGATATTTAAAGTAACGCCAAAGAAGGAAAGTAGAATCATCGTTATGCAAAGTGAAAGTGGAATGCTGACAATCGTGATTAGGGTCATTCTAAAACTGCGAAGGAATAGCCAGATAATGAGCGTGGCAAATAATGCTCCGGTCAATACTTCCCTTGTCATCGAATTAATGGAATCAAGAATGGTATCCGCTAAGTTCATCACAATCGTTGCTTGCAGTGTTCCTTTGTAGTCGTTATTGATTTTTTTAACCGTTTCTTCTACCTGTTTTCCAAGGGTTACGGCATTGGAAGTGGAATCCTTCTGTATGACGACATCGATAAATTGCTTCCCGTTCAAATGGGTGATGCTTTCGGTATCTTTTTGCATGGAAATCTCGGCAACATCTTGCAGTTTGGTGTTACTGTTTAGATGGATGTTCTTGAGCTCATCAAGTGATTCTAATTTTCCTGTTACGATAATGTTTGTTGCTTCGTTGTTTAGCGTTTGTTCGCCCATCGCAACAGAGGCATTTTTTCCTTGAAGCAGAGTGTAAAGTTTTTCTAGCGGGAATTGTGCCGCCGCTAATTTGGCGGGATCGACTTTGATTATTACTTGTTGATTTTTTCCGCCGTTAACGATAACATTGCCGACACCTTTTAGGTCTTGAAACATCGGCATAATCTCGTTTTCTACGATATTTAGTTCATTATTGCCAATCTCCTTATCAAAGGTAAGACCTAATTCTACTATTGGAATTTCAGATGTGTTGAGGTTGACTACGTATGGTTTCATGACCCCATTAGGGAGATTGACCATCGAAATTCTTTCTTGTATTTGCTGTTTTGCTTCTTTTACATCGATGCTGGATTCAAAGGTGACCGTCAACTGGGTAAAATTATTCCCTGTTTGGGCTACTACATTTTGTTTTCCTTTAACCCCGTTTATTGCTTTTTCAATTGGCTGTGTTACCTGTTCATCCATGCTTACAGCATCGATGCCGTTTCCAACGACTGAAATGGTAACGTACGGCTGATCAGCCGAGGGCATTAACTCCATTGGAATAGTAGTGTAACTGAAAATACCGAAAATCATGGAGGCAATTACAGAAAAAGCTAATGCGGCTTTGTTCCGTAACGCCCATTTAGTAAACCAAGTCATAAAGTACCTCCCTAGTGCTAAAGTATTACAAACAGGTAAATTATAACTTTTTTATCACATATTGGATATAGTGTTTTTCTAAATTTTACAAAAAAATAATTTTCATAGTAAAAGTGCCTGTCACCATCCGCATTCTATCGAATTCTTCGACATTATTCGGGACGGAACAGGCACTGTTTTTAATTGTATAAAAAAAGACTTTGGGTTGTTTCCCAAAGTCAATATTTTTATTTATGGGACGGCCTCCCATATCCTAATAAACAACAACAGGCTCATAGGTGCTGAGATTATCATACACGGTTTTCATTATGCTTGGCGGAGTGTTGACACAGCCGTGCGATCCTGCCGCAAGATAGGCTTTACTTCCCCAATTGCCTCGCCAGCTGGCATCATGGAATCCTTGGCCATCATTTGTAAAAGGAGCCCAATAATTAACATCTACCTGATAAGTGATTTTTCCATTTTCTCTGCCGGTTAGCACGGCAGGTGTCTGCTTATAGAGAATATACCACACTCCTGGTGATGTATCATGATGGGTACTATGTGTGCCAGTAACGACATTCGTTGTGACGACTAATTTTCCGTTTTTGTAAATCCAAATTCGCTGCTCTGCAATGGAGACTTCTGCATACGAACCACCGATACCATTGTTCGTAATCGCTTCATATCCGTAGCCTTCACCTTTCCAGCCATTTCCGTAAATATTAGCGGCGGCAACCGATTTCTCTCCCTTTTCTAAAGCTTCCATAATACGTGGTATCTCTTTTTCAACATCTATGGCCCAGCCATAGCCTTTACCTTTAACCGATATCACCGAACCTGAATGAGTTTTAAATGAGAAATTCTTATTTAAGGTGGATTGGGAATTATTAATTTCAGCGATCTTATCCTTTATAACACCCGCATCATTAATCTTAATCTGCAAATCTTTTGAAATAGAAGCATTTTTAATTAAGTCGCCTGCCTTTAAGGTGAAAACTTTATCCTGGACTTTATAATCGACGGTCTGAGCAAGGAATTCTTCCAGCCTTTTCTGTTGATTCTTGATAAACTCGCTGTCTTCTTTTATTGGCTGTATGTATACTGGATTGAGACGGATTTCACTAATATATTCGTGCTTTTCGTAGTCCTTTAAAAGACTAGTGACATCATATTGCTCTCCGCTAATGCTGTTAGCGACAACAATTTTGCCTTGGTCCAAACGAACCACCGCATCCTGTGGCGCTTTTAAAGCCTTATTCATGGCTATCAGCTTTTCTTCCACCTGTTTTTTCAATGTCTGGTTTCGAAACTGATCCTGACTGCGGGGAATTAATGAATAAGTTTTAGTTTTTGAAGAAGGAAAAAACGTCCACTGGCTCTTTAATAATTTTTTGACATCGGGAAGATCCTTTTCCGCAAATCCCATCTTTGTATCTGTTCCATCTAAAATCTGTTGATTTCCAACAAATACTACATTTTTTAATACGGTTGTTTTTAATTTTTTTAGTGCCTGCTCTGCCGTCATTCCACCGACTTTGATGTCATTAATTTTGATTTCTGAATTGAAGTGGTTTGCCTGATAGTAGCTGCCTGCCGCAATGATGAGTGCGATAATAAAGATGATACTTGCTGTGATAAACTTCCAATTAGCATACCACTTAGCTGGATTTACGCGTTGTTTCTCAATTTCTTGAATATTTACCGTGCTCTTCATAAGGATTCCCCCCATATCTGATCATCCAGCTATTAACATCTAAAGGCTTTAAATATTTATTACCGGTATTTAGAAAAAGTAGTAAATTATACTACTATTTTACTTAATGGCTTGAATCGAATATTGTCGGTTTTTGTGCATGCTAAAAAAATTAATAAATGATAAATTTGAAAGTTAAAGGCACTAGAAAGATTCAAGCGCATAAAAAAGGGCTGCAGATGGTCTGCAGCCTTTCTTCATTTGATATGTTAAAGCACGGTTCTAAAGGAATGCCTAATGACATCGCCCCGGCTAATGATTCCAACTAATACTCCGTTCCGCTCAACAGGTAGTTTTTTTATTTGTTTTTTTCCTAAAATGGAAGCGATCGTTTCTATGTCTTCGTCCCAGGACACTTTGTAAATCTTTCTTTTGGCAATGCTCATTACATGTAATTCTAGCAGCTTTCGGATTTTTTGCTCAAAATCTTCATGATCACCATTGATAACGGAAACGAATTGGAGGGAATCAATGAATCGATACTGATGCTTGCCGATATAACGCATGATATCCCCATCACTAATATAGCCCACAATTTCATTTCTTTCGTTGACTACTGGTAGTCCACTGATACGATTTTCAATGAACTTTTCGATTACATAACGAACTGTGTCCGTTTCCTTTACTTTTATCACGGGGTTGATCATTATCTCATAAGCTTGCATCCTTCTCCATCCTAAACACTAAGATTTGTTCATTCATCTCAAGTTTAATTGGGTTCCTTATAAAAACCTTTTTTAAGTAATTCAATCTCCAACGAAAAGGTTTTCATAACATCATTAATCTGTAGATCCTTCGCGAAAGCATGGATTAAATTTTGAAACGACACAGCCATCATCATTTTAAAGATGTGGTAAATTTCTTCCTCATTCGTTACGTTTAAATTTTCGGAGCTTATATTGGTGATAATTTCAAAAAATCTGCTTTTTCTTTTTTCCTCATACATATTCTGGGTAAATGCTTTTTCAACTTTATAATTCATATTTAAAAAGGCATTTTTAAAATATTGCCGATTTTCTGGTTCCTCAAACATAATGAGAATGCCTTTAAACCAATCAACTATGGTTGCAAATATATCCCCATTGTTCATTTTCATGATGGAAATCAGCCGCTCGAAATTCCGTTGGGAATGCTCATGCAGTAAAAAGTAGAATAGATCTTCTAAACCGTCAAAATATTGATAAAAGCTTCCCCTGGGAATACCGGCATCCTTGATAATATTCGAAATCGACGCTTCATATAAAGGAACCCTCGAAAACTCCTTCTTAGCAGCATTTATTAATGATCTTTGTTTTTCCGTTGATAAATTAAAAAAGGTTGGCTTAGGCATCTATTAACTCCTTTTATCATATGATAAGGTGTCATAAATTATTTATATTCATGATAATTTACCTATATTCATATGTCAATATTCCATATGACGATGTGTCATATTATTTATTGACGCTTAAGGATTCACTCTTTATAATTTATTCCTGAAAGTGCTGTGCCCTATACATGGGCAAAAGAAGGGAGAGTGTGATGGGCGGACAAAAAAATGAAATGGAGATCACTAAAACGGATTCTTTAAACTATTCATCCATTTAGGGAGGAAAAATGAATGAGCACTAAAAAATTGCTATTATTGAACATAATTATTCTGCTTATATTAGTGGGTGGTGGTGTTGGAGGATATGCCTACTATAATGGAGCAGTAAATTATTTATCGACGGATAATGCCCAAATAGCAGGACAACAAGTAACGATTGCGGCTCCGGCCAATGGAAAATTGACTGATTGGAAAGGCAATCTCGGTGATCATTTTTCAAAGGATTCTAAAGTTGGGACCATCACAACAACAGATGAAAATGGAAAACCGATAGAAATGAACGTGACGATGCCAACTGATGGAACGATTGTTCAAAGTAGTGGAGTCCAAGATTCATTTGTGGCTGCAGGAACACCATTAGCGAAAGAATATGATTTTAATAATCTTTGGGTTACAGCAAATATTGAGGAAACCAAAATTGATGAAGTGACAATCGGGCAGGATGTCGACATTTATGTGGATGCTTTTCCAAATAACACGTTAAAAGGAAAAGTACAGCAAATCGGTTTAGCGACTGCTGGAACATTTTCTCTGTTACCAAGTTCGAATAATACAGGGAACTACACCAAAGTGACTCAAGTGATTCCGGTAAAAATTTCTATTGATGATAATAAAGGTGTAGCCATCGTTCCCGGTATGAACGTAACAGTACGGATTCATAAGTAGGTGATAGGATGTTAATTTATATCACTGTTTATGTTGTCTTAGGCCTTTTGCTGCTGCTTTTAATAAATGTTAATATCATCAATAAAAAGAAGTCGCGTAGAGCACAAACAGAAAAGATGAATGAAGATGTAATGGAGAAGTCTGTCCATTCTGAGATAAAGGCTGAAGAAATTGAGCAAATTTTACCTCTGAAAGAATACAAGGACATAAAGGCTGAAGAGATTACCTCGCAGGAAGTGCTGATAGATTCTGAAGAAATGGAAGCAGAATTGGAATCTGCACAGGAGAATGTTCAGCCGAAAGAAAGCATGGAAAAGCAGAAAGAACCATCTGCTTCCGATGCTGAAAAAGAATCAGGAAACGGAAAAATTCTTGTGGCTTTAATGCTAGGTGCTTTTGTTGCTATTCTGAATCAAACCTTACTGAATGTGGCGATTCCTCATATTATGAATGATTTGGGAATTTCGGCCAATACCGTACAATGGCTCTCCACAGGATATATGTTAGTAAACGGAATTGCGATTCCTATAACGGCCTTTTTAATAGAGAAGTTTGGAACAAGAAAACTGTTCATTAGCGCCATTTTCTTATTTACATTGGGTTCGGTAGTTTGTTCAGTGTCAGCAAACTTTAGTATGCTCATGATTGGAAGGGTCATTCAGGCTTGCGGTGCAGGTATTATTATGCCCCTATTAATGACTGTATTCTTTGCATTATTCCCTCCGGAAAAACGAGGCAAGGCTATGGGGATTATGGGGATTGTCATGATATTTGCTCCTGCAATCGGTCCGACATTATCCGGGTGGCTCATTGGCCATTTTTCATGGCGGTTATTGTTTGATATTGTTATCCCAATCGGTGTACTTGATTTAATTCTTAGCTTCATGTGGATGAAGGACGTTACTAAAGTAACAAATCCTAAATTTGATTTCTTAGGATTTTTATTTTCAACCCTAGGTTTTGGGTTCTTGTTATACGGATTCAGTGAAGCGGGTAATGATGGCTGGTCCAGCAGAACAGTGGTTATCTCCTTAATCATAGGAATCATTTCTTTAATCTGTTTTGTTTGGCGCGAACTGACGGCAGAAAAGCCAATGCTTGATTTACGGGTCTTTAAATATGATATTTTCGCCTTAACAACCGTTATCAGTATGATTGTTAACATGGCAATGTTTGGCGCCATGATCTTACTTCCGATTTATTTGCAAAACATTCGAGGGTATACAGCATTACAATCAGGTCTGTTGATGCTTCCAGGTGCCATTGTGATGGGCATAATGTCCCCTATCTCAGGAGCTCTTTTTGATAAAATCGGGGCAAGATGGCTAGCCGTTACTGGATTAGCGATTACTGTACTTACCACATGGGGATTTACCAGTCTAAGTATGACAACCAGTTATGGCCATATTCTGTTTCTATACGTGATGCGGATGTTTGGAATGTCTTTTATCATGATGACCGTCATGACAGAAGGATTGAATCAGTTACCACGCCATCTTGGAGCTCATGGGACGGCTGCCTCCAATACAGCTAGGCAGGTAGCAGGAAGTATTGGGACCGCCTTCCTAGTTACAGTCATGACGACAAGACAAGGGTTCCATTATAGTGGGTATGGGGATGCAATCTCAAGTTCCAATTCTTTTATAGACAGCAGTTTATCCCAGTTTGGTCAAGGTCTGTCAGCTTTAACGAACCTGCCGGCTGCTGCCGGAAAAGAGCTTTCCACCTATTTAATTTACGGTCAAACCATGCAACAAGCTACGATTGAAGGGATTAATGATGCCTTTATTGTTGCAACCGGTATCGCATTTGTAGCATTAGTTCTATCGTTCTTTATCAAACGGTCCCGGGTAAATCAACAGTAAAAAGTAGTAAGTTAAATGGGATATTTGGTTGTCCGGCTTTAATAATGTTGGGCTATCGTCTTTGAAAGAAGGGGTAGGAATGATTAGTTTAGGGCTCTTGATTATTCGATTGGCTGTTGGAATGACGTTCGTGGGGCATGGATGCCAAAAATTATTCGGCTGGTTTGGCGGTCCAGGTGTAGTCAAATTTGGTGAATATTTAGGGTCGATTGGAATCAAGACTGGCGGCAAGACATGGGCGATATTAGCAGGATTATTCGAATTGGCTGGCGGACTGCTGTTTTCAGCGGGGCTGCTCACCTGGCTAGGGGCAATTCTTATCATTATCGTAATGATTGATGCCATCTTCACGGTCCATGGCAAGAATGGCTTTTGGCTGACCGAAGGCGGTTTTGAATATAACTTTATTTTAATCGCGGTAGTCCTTGGGGTGGCGCTCATTGGACCGGGTGATTACGTATTAATTTATAAGCCATAAATGGTGTGCGGCTTTTCCCAAGCCGAAATGGCCTTCATCACAGGATGAAGGTCATTTTCCTTTAGAGATTAACCACATATTCATCCACAGCATGAAAAGGATAATAGCGGAATTTGTATAAGTGCCTGTCACCATCCACATTCTGTCGAATTCTTCGACATTATGCGGGTGGTGACAGGCACTGTTTTTTTGTCCACAAAATTGACACACTTAATGAATTCTGCTATTGTAAAATAGTTACCTTCGATAACTATTATCCTCGATAACTATTTTGGATGGTGATTCATATTAATTATTCAAGAAAATTTTTCCATCAACTTTTAATGCTTTATCGGCCTTTTGAAAAAAGACTCAATACAGAGCTTGCAAAGCATGAGCTGCACAGGGCTCAATGGACGATCATTTATTATTTGGAAAACATCAATCCTGCTACCCTAGTTGAACTTTCCAACTACCAGGGCGTAGAGAAACCGACGATTACTAGGACGGTCAGTCAGTTAGAGGAGAGGGGAATAGTTGAGAAGGTTCCTGGAAAGGATAAGCGCGAAAAGCGGATGCAATTGACGGAGGCTGGCAAACAGTTTTACCAAGAGGTCCGCAAAACGGTTGATGCCTATGAAGAGGAAATATTAATGGGAATTTCAGAGGAAGAACTGAAAACGGCCATCCGCATGATGGATGATATTCGCAAAAGCATAATTCAATCGGGAGATGGAGAAGTTGGAACAAACAAGAACTAGATTGTGGACGAAGGATTTTATCATTATTTCGGCAGCAAACTTTTTCTTATACTTAATCTTTTATTTATTATTAGTGACCATCGCGGTGTACGCCGTCGATCATTATCATGCCAGCGAAAGCCAGGCAGGACTTGCGACAGGGATTTTCATTATCGGAACCTTGATTGGCCGTCTCGTGATCGGCCGTATCATCGAATCCGTTGGAAATAAGAAAACGATGTTTTTTGGTCTCGTCTTTTTTATTTTGACATCCTTCTTATACTTTATCGATGCTGGGGTTACCTTTTTACTATTAACCCGCTTTTTACATGGTTTAGCGTTAGGGGTAGCGAGCACCGCAACAGGGACGATTGTCGCCCAGATTATTCCGGCCGCACGCAAAGGCGAAGGGATTGGCTACTACAGTATGAGTACCACATTGGCCACCGCCATCGGTCCTTTCATCGGAATATACATGAGCCAGCACACAAGCTATTCAGCCATTTTTAGCTTCTGTTTAGCTTTGGGTATCATCAGCTTCATCATTGCCTTGTTTATGCAAGTGCCGGAAGTCAAAGCTTCTGCCAAAACAGCAGGTTCCAAAGGGTTCAAGCTTTCAAATTTTATTGAGCCAAAAGCACTGCCGATTGCCTTGGTCACACTGATTGTCAGCTTAGGATACTCAAGTGTCTTATCTTTTATTAATTTCTATGCTATGGAAATCAATCTCGTAAATGTGGCCAGCTTCTTCTTCATTGTCTATGCTGTTGCGATTTTAGTATCACGCCCATTCACGGGACGGCTTATGGACATGAAAGGCGCTAACTATGTCATGTATCCCACTTTTATTCTTTTTGCAGCGGGGTTATTCTTGCTAAGTATAACCAGTAATAGCATTAGCTTACTTGTTGCCGGTGTCCTGATAGGCTTGGGATTCGGAAATATGCAATCCTGCACACAAGCCATAGCGGTAAAAGTAACACCGCTTGAAAGAATGGGATTGGCCACATCAACGTTCTTTATCGCACTGGACGCCGGGTTAGGATTCGGTCCTTATGTGATCGGCTTCATCATCCCGCTAACCGGCTACCGCAAGCTTTATCTCATCATGGCCATAATCGTCTTGGCCAGCACGGTTCTTTACTACTTTATGCATGGAAAAAGAAAAGAAGCTACTGCAGGAGTCAGACCGGATGTGGCTTAAGGGTGACCGGCACCGCAGGATGAGGCAAAAAGAACCTGCCCCCATGCATCAAGGGGGCAGGTTCTTGGCTCTAATGTGAGTTTGCAAGCCTATATCGGCCTGTCATTGTTTTGATGGGAGATATATTTTTTAGGTATCGCATCATTATACGGCATTTTGCTATGTCCGTAGCTGCGATGAATCATCATATATAGTAAACCAGCAGCGACAACTACGATTCCCGAAACGAGCACGATATAGTTATCATACCATGCTGCATCTGGCGTTCTTGGCCAGCACATGTTGATCATTGCAATTATTCCATAGACAAGAGCACCAATATTGATAGGCAGTCCCCACTTGCCCAATTGGTACTTGCCACTTGGCTTCCATCCTTTTAATCTAGCTCGAAGTGCAGCAAGGACAACCATTTGGAATCCAATATAAATTCCAAGCGACGCAAAACTGATGATCTTTGTGAGCGCGTCTGTAGATACTTTTGAGCCAAGAACAATAATAGCTGGAACAATGGCTGCAAGAAGCAGCGAATAAGGTGGAATGTGACGAGCAGGTGAAAACTTTTTTAAGTATCGGCTTCCCACAATCATGTCATCACGCCCATAAGAATAGGCAAGTCTGCTGGCGGCCGCCTGTAAACTTATTGCACACGAAAGGAAAGAAATCAATACAATCCCCATTACGATCTTTGCACCAACATTACCAAATGCATTAGTTAAGATCGTATCAACTGGCGTAACGTCTTTACCAGCGATAACTGCCGGAATATCAGCAATGGAAAGTACTAAAGCAAGGCTAACAAAAACGGCGGCAGCACCACCAATGTAAATCGTCCTGCGCATTGCCTTTGGGATCAGAGCACCTGGATTGGGTACTTCCTCCGCAACATCACCACAAGCTTCGAACCCAAAATATAGAAAAATTCCAATTAGTCCAGCCCCAGCAAATGCATAAAAGTAGCTATGGCCGCCTTGGGCACCAAAAGAATCAAAGAGCACTTCAAGATTGTGATGTCTTTGAGTAAAAAGCAGCCAAAAACCAACTGCAAGCGCGCCAATAATCTCAGCAGTAAAACCAATTATTGCTGCAGCTGCGAGAACCTTTGTGCCCAGAAAATTGATGATTGTCGATAGTGCAAGAATGACGATTGCACAAAGAATGGTTGAGTCCACCGATACTTTGAAACCCAAAACCTCTGCCAGAAAAGGCCCAGCTCCATATACAACACTGGCAATCGTAACAAACAAAGCTATTAAGTAAACCCAGCCAGTCATCCACGCATACTTTCGCCCCCATAATCTACGGGCCCAAGGATAAACTCCTCCTGCAACAGGGAATTGTGCAACAATCTCACTAAAGACAAGTGCGACTAGTAATTGTCCGAGACCACAGATGATAAGACTCCAAATCATGGGCGGGCCCCCTTGAGCAAGGGCGTATGCAAATAATGTGTATACACCTACTACAGGAGAAAGATAAGTGAACCCAAGCGAAAAGTTTGCCCATGGACTCATGTCGCGGCGAAATTCAGATTCATATCCAAGCGATGCCAGATGGGCAGCATCATGATCGTGAAGTTCTGATGCAGACCCGTCCATTTTTTTGTTAGGATGTTCTTGCATGTTTTAAGCCCCCTTAAAATAGAAAATAGTTACATTTTCTTACATGCAAATATCGTGCCGATATATATAATAATAGGAATATTCAGAAAAAAATAAACAGAAACTTCACTATTAATCTTCAACTATGTAATCACTTTGCGATGGGGGAGATAGGGGAATAGATGCTTTTTATTCTCTTCTGCATAAGGTTATTCATAACTTCATAAGAAACCGGCTTTTTTTCATTGGAATTCTAGGAAATGAGCAATAAAAAGAAATAGAAAAAAACCTCATTTAGATGGTACACGGTGAACCCTTCTCGTGTCTCTATCGATGTTATACTATTTAAAAGGGGTGATTGCTTTGGAATTAAACGATGTTATCTTCGGGCACAAGTCTATACGAGAATATGAAGACAGGGAAGTAAGTCAAGAACTGTTGGATCAAATCTTAGATGCAGGTATCCGTGCCTCTTCTAGCGGAAATATGCAGACGTATTCGATTATCGTCACAAAAGACAAAGAGCTAAAGGAAAAATTGTACACCGCACATATGGAGCAATCGATGGTTGTTGATGCACCTATTCTATTAACATTTTGTGCTGATTTTAATAGAATGCGAAAATGGCTTGCTCTCAATGATGCACCTGTGCATTTCGATAACTTTATGAGCTTTATGATTGGTGCCATTGATGCTACGTTGGCCGCACAGAACTGTGCTTTAGCAGCAGAGAATGTTGGGTTGGGCATTTGCTATATGGGATCAACGCTTGCAAATTGCGATCAAATTGGCGAACTGCTAAACTTGCCGCCCAATGTTGTACCCATTGTGGGTTATTCATTAGGGTACCCAGCGGAAAACCCTGCTCCGCGCGATCGTTTGCCTAGGCATGGACTTGTTCACTATGAACAATATACCGATTATTCAGATGAAGACATTCTCGAAATCTACAAAGATAGAAATGAAAAGGGTTGGAACCGGTATATGGCCAATCCTAGGCTTAAGGAAATGACCGAACGACTGGGATTGAAAAACCTCGCCCAAATCTACACCATTGCCAAGTACACGAAGGAATCTCACCTCGAGTATTCGCAAACAGTGCTTAAATACTTAGAGAAGCAGAATTTTATGGATAATGAGTGATGTTTCCCAACTTGGATAAAGGGAAAAATAATATTTGAAGGGCTATAAGCCTTAAGTGGTAATCTTCAACATATTAAAAGAAATAAATGAGCAGGCTTATGGCCTGCTCATTTCCTGTTTTATAAGTGAAATTACTAATCTATTCTAATAGAAAACTCAGTACCTCAGGCAGGGCAGCATGGGACGTCTCTATATGACTAAGGTTATGAAATTTTCTTAAGGCGGCCCCCGGAATTATTTCCGCTAGGTACTCTGCATGCGAGATAGGCACGGATTTGTCAGCGTCGCTGTGCCAAAACTGCACAGGAGTACGAATATCTTCGAAGTTCACATTCCATGGCTTTCCGAAGCCGCGGTAATCGTCTATCATCCCATATGGGGTTTTCGTGCTTTCAACGATCATTTGGATGAAAGCATCAGGAATCTTTGCTGGTACTTGTTCATTCGACTGGGCTAATAAATCTTTAATAAACTTAACAGGGTCTGCCTGGGCTTTCTTAGTAAAGGAAATGATGTCTTCAGAATCTCCCCTGGCATCTGTAAGGAAAGCTTTTTCCTCATCGCTAATATTTTCGAATAAATTAGGCAGGTAAACAGGTCCAACTCCGGCAGAGATGGCCGCTTTCGTAACTCGATGAGGAAGGCGTTGACAGCAGGCAAGGACAAAGGGAGCTCCTCCCGAACCGCCAAAAACAGCGAAATGCTCCAATCCGATGCTATCTGCAAAGAATGCTGTATCCTCGACGACGTTATCTATGGTTCGACCTGGTTGAGGGTCAGAAAGCCCATAACCGGATCTCTCCAACACAAATATCCTGAACGGCTTTGCCGATATATTTTGTGCTATCTGCTCCAACCGACTGAAGGCTCCTAAAATTCGTGCCCCGGGTGTTCCGTGCATCGCAATAATGGGAAACCCCTCTGGCTGCCCGTACTCTGCATATCCTAAGATTCTCCCATCAGGCAGCTTCATTGTATTTTCAATCATAATCCAGCCCCTTTTCTGAATTTATTGTCTTTCTCCTTACTTATGAAGAGATTCCTTTAATAAAAATATTATGATGCAGTAAAAATAGACCATCATCATGATGAGCAATACAGTAATAAAGTAGAGATAAATTCTTCATCTTCAGGATTTAAATAAGTAATTTTTGCACCATCAAGTAAATGTTTATTTTTTAATTAATTCTTCAATCTTTTCTAATTTGAGCAAACAGGAATTTATCATTGACTAACCGTTCATTCAATAATAAAATAATACTGTAAATTATGTTAAATAATGGAAGGTTTGATGTGTATTCATTAAAACATTAATGGTAAAGAGTATCTGGGTGTTCAAGTGAAATAGATTATGCTGAACGTATGCTGCCACTAACATAGTTGAACATTTATATGAAGAAATCACTGCTTTTATGGAGGATTGAAGTTAAAAATGCCGCGAACACCTGAGGAGAATGATCGTATTCGCCAACTTTCAAAACAAAATATTCGTGCTGCCGCTATGGAGTTATTTATTAAACAGGGATATTATGCTACCTCTATTAACGATGTAGCTAAACAAGCGGGCATTTCTAAAGGGTTACTATACAATTACTATAAAGGAAAAGAAGAACTGCTCTCTGAAATGGTCGAGGCTAGAATCAGGGAAGTGATTGAAGTAATGGAAGGAGCAGCCGCTCTCGAGAAACCCAGTGAGCAACTTCAACACATTATCGAAGGAGCGATTGATAATATCCATCAAAGTCCAGAAGTCCATCGATTCTATCTGCACCTGCAAACTCAGCCAGAGGCAGACGAAGAGTTGATTAAATACAGTAAACTACTTATTAAAGAAAACGCTAGAATGTTTGAGGTACAATGTGAAATATTTGAAAGGCTGGGAGTAAAGCAGCCAAGGAAACGGTCGTTATATTTTTCATCCGTCCTACAAGGTATTATGTTGATGATATCTACCTATCCACAAGAGTTTCCAATAGAAGAAATAAAAGGACAGATCATTCAAGAATTTTGTACCCACATTTAAATAAATCGGGTTTCAAATGGCGAAGCCCCCTAGGAGATGATCGAGATGGAAACACGGGTAAAGCAAATTGAATTGAATGGACTCTCTTTTCAATATCGAGAAAGTGGAGACCCTTCTGCAGCACCGCTTGTTGCACTTCACGCACTGGGAAAAAGTGCAGAATCATGGGATCAAGTTGCAGTTGCATTAGGAGAAAAATACCGCGTATTAGCTTTAGATCAGCGGGGGCACGGTGGGAGTGCAAGAGCTGGAACTTACAGCTTTGAACTGATGTGCGATGATTTGCATCACTTTGCGAATG
This sequence comes from Neobacillus drentensis, assembly GCF_036965425.1. Taxonomy (GTDB): domain Bacteria; phylum Bacillota; class Bacilli; order Bacillales; family Cytobacillaceae; genus Neobacillus; species Neobacillus drentensis_F. Next base: position 23,265 of record NZ_JBALPP010000108.1, read on the forward strand.
CAATGAATTTAGAACAATTTACGCTACTTGGTCATTCCATGGGAGGAACAGTATCCTATCTTTTCTCGGAAAGATTTCCGTCAAGGATAGAAAGGTTGATTGTTGAAGACACTCCACCTCCTTTTCCAGATAAGCCAATCGAGATTCCTTCTGAACCTCCTGGTACCCTGCCGTTTGATTGGCGGGTTGTGCCTTCGATTCTAATGCAGCTTAATGACCCCAATCCCGAATGGTGGGCCCGTCTTAAGGACATTATCCAGCCGACTCTTATTATAGGCGGCGGGTCCAGTCATGTTCCCCAAAATAAATTGAAGGAAGTTTCTGAACTTATTCCGAATTGCGAGTTGGTGACGATAGATCATGCAGGGCACTTTGTGCATGATGATAATTTACCAACCTTCTTAGCTGCCATAAAAAAGTTTCTTAGTTTATGAGTTTTCGAATACTTCTAAAAGTGAAAAATAATCTCAATGACGATGCGACATAATGACAGTCCTGATTTTTATGATCTTAAAAAAATCTATAAAATAAGTGAGGGATTGGCGATGCCATTTTTCAAAACCAAAGAAGGTTTGCAACTGTTTTACCAAGATTGGGGAACAGGCAATCCGGTAGTTTTTGTTTCTGGATGGTCACTAAGTTCTAGAATGTGGGATTATCAGAGAATTTTTTTAGCAGAACAGGGCTTGAGGTGTATAGCATATGACAGACGCAGTCATGGGCGTTCCGATGATCCGGGGAACGGATACGACTTCGACACCCTGGCCGACGATCTCGCTGCACTGCTTGAATACCTGAATCTTCGAAATGTCACGCTTGTAGGTCATTCTATGGGTGGTGGTGAAGTGATTCGATATATAACCCGTCATGGCAACGATCGGGTGGACCGTGCAGTGCTTGTCGCTGCCATTGTGCCATTTTTGATGAAAACTGAGGATAATCCTAATGGAGTATCCAAGGATGTCGCAGAAATGGTGCGTGAAATGTGGAAACGAGACTTTCCAAATTGGGTACTTCAAAATGAGCCGCCATACTTCAATCGTGCTGATACCAGCGCAATGGGTGAATGGACTAGGTGGGATATGTTGCAGACATCGCTTAAAGCAGTGGTTGAGTGTAATAAAATTATCATTGAAACGGATTTTCGCGAGGAGATGCGGTCCATCACTGTGCCTGTACTCATTATCCACGGTGATAAAGATCGATCAATCCCGGTAGAAATCTCCGGACAAAAGTCAGCAATGTTATTACCCAAGAACCGGTTTATTTTGTATAAAGATGCCCCGCATGGACTATACATCACACATTCAGACCAGCTAAATAATGACCTTTTAACATTTATTAAAGGTTAGAAGGACATTTTTGTGATGAATTAATTACTTCTTATGTTGAAAAAAGTATGTACGAATTCGGATAAATTATAATATTAAAAAAGCCACGATTTTATATGAAATCGTGGCTTTTTGTGTGCGATTTTGTTGCTGAAAATCGTGCGTTTTTATATGTTTTTCTTAACAAAACGAGGGTCACTTTTTAATAAGTATTAAACTCCCATTTTCCCTTGAATGACAACCTGGTCCGACGCATGCTTTTGCTTCTTATTTACAAGATAAATACTGGCCACGATTAGTACAATTCCTAAGAATAAGAGTTTCGTAAAGGGTTCATTTAATAATACAGTCCCGATGACTACTGCGAGCATCGGCACCAAGAATGTAAATGTTGCCACAACACTCGCATCCCCTGTTTTCACAAGTAGGACGTAGAGAATCCAAGATAGCGCAATTCCTAGAAACGAACCAAATGAAAGCCCCCATAAAAACGTAGCATTCCATTCAATACTAGACCATTTTTCAGACGAAAGTCCGGCTATCATCAGAACAGATCCGCCAATTAAACACTGGAGTGCCACCATCCAAAGCGAATCAACCGAGTGAGAATTTTTTTTGGTGTAGACTGTCCCTAATGCCCAGGAAAGCGCGGATAGTATGCCGAAAATAATGCCCAAAATGGAAACATGGCCGGAAAAGCCTTCTGCGCTTACAGAAATCACTCCAAAAAACCCTAGAATAAGTCCCAATACTTTAAGCAGGGTCATCGATTCGCCTAACCATAGCCATGCAAGCAGACCTACTAAAATAGGTTGAAAATAGACAATGACTGAGAATAAGCCAGATGGTACTAATTTAAGCCCCAAAGTCTGCAGCCCATAGAACAAAGCAATATTTAAAGTGCCGGTTACGACATATATTTTCCAATTCTTTCGCCATTGGATACGAGCGCGTGTTTTCCAAATGATTGCACCTAGGACCACGCCGCCAATCAAACATCTCATCCCAGCAAAAAGCAAAGGAGGTGTATACACTAATGCAAGTTTATAAATTGGCCAAGAAACACCCCAAATCATAATTAAACCTGCCATCATTAAAAACCATTTTAATTTCATCAGATCTCTTCTCCCTCAGTTTAATTGAACTAACTGACTGGCTCATAGACCTTAAATTATTGAGCCTAACATCTATTTTTCTATAAAAAACTAACTTTAATAGAATACGCCCCTTTGTAAAAAATTTCAATTAAGAAATCTTGGATAAACATCTGGAAGGTGTTTTACGCCCATAGAAAAAACGCTTGAAT
>NZ_JBALPP010000108.1:25938-38504 GCF_036965425.1 Neobacillus drentensis
ATTCAAGCGTTTTTTCTATTTTTTTATTAATCTACTGGGCGGTTTTCAAAATCGTAGTTTACTGTTGCAGGAGCCACATGTGCTCGATCAAGAGCTGGTGTATCCGGACGAGCAATTTGATAGGCTGATGCTCCGACGATTGATGCAGCTTGTTGCAGCTTTTCCTTGCTGATATGTTCAATCGTATCTGTTGGCTGGTGATACTGAGGCTCAACAGGTGAATGTATAAATAGAGCAGAAGGAATGCCCACGTCATGGAATGGCTGATGGTCACTTCTTCCTAACTGCCCATACGGCAGCGCCACATCATACATTCTAGATCCGGCTGAAGCTCCTAAGTCCGTCACAAGATTCTTTTGACCGTCAATTGTATACATGATTAATCCGCCTAATGGATGATTTTCTCCCGCTTCTGCCCCGCCAATCATATCCATTTGGAAGTGGGCAACCATCCGGTTTATATCACTTTTTGGAAGCTGTACTACATAATAGGATGAGCCCACCATCCCTCTTTCTTCAGAACCGAATGTAAGGAAGCGGACTTCGGTATCAATCGGAGTATTCACAAAAATTCTTGCTAGCTCCAATACAGCGGAGACTCCGGAAGCATCGTCATTTGCACCAGGTCCAAGATGAACAGAGTCATGGTGTGCACCAATCGTGACAATCTGGCCTGTATCCTTATTCTTGTTAGGCTTTAATTTAGCCTCAACCACATAGGATGTTTTCTCGATTTTTTCGATCTTGACATCTAAGGTGGCTGTTACAGGACCGTTCTTTAATTTATCAACCAAAGCCTTCCCTTGTTCTTGGGTAATAGCCACGGCGGGAATTTCCCCATTGGCTTGGCCAAAGTTATTACCATTAGGACCGCTGTTATACATAAGTACCCCAACTGCTCCTTTAGCAACTACATTCTTCACTTTTTCAACAAACGTTATATCTCCCCGCTCAACCAAGGCAATTTTACCTGCTACATTATCGGGGACCGTGCCAGCTAATGCTTTTCCAACATTTACGATCTCTGCCGTTACATTCCCGCTTCCACTGCCGCTAAAGGCATGACCGTTTAAATCAACTCCGTCTACTTTAGCCAGTTCACGGTTTGTCTTATAATCATAGATTGGGAACGGTATTCTTTTAGTTTCGAGTCCTAAGCTCTTAAACTGGCTTTCTATGTACTCAACCCCACGAACCTCTCCCTCGGTACCCGCTTCCCTTGGCACTGCCGAAAGATACTTAATCGTATGGTACATATTCTCTACGTTAATTTTTTTGATAACCTTGTTGTCAAAAGCTGTGTCTGATTGTGCATTTGGGGCACCATTTGTCTGAGCATACACCACCCCTGATGATAAAATCATGCTTGCTGCTAGAACCGTGATAATCGATTTACGACGAAACATGAAACTCCCCCTTTGAAAAAGTGATACTCTATCATTATTCCAATTTTGGGAATTTTAGTAAATAGGAACAAAATCCTAGAAGACCCAATTACTGTCGAATTCTTCGGCATTATTCGGGAGGTGAAAGGTGACGTTTTATATATAAAACGTCGTTTATTTTTATTTGAAATCTCGTTGACAAATATATTCTGAAAATTATAAAATTGTTTTATATTAAAAATATTGTTTTAAATATAAAACAAAAATGCAAGGGGGGTATTAAAATAGAAACTGAGTTGAAAGAGTTCAGCTGGCTATGTGAAAGAAATTTATAGGCAATTTTTGAAGGTCTTTTCAAAGTTATAAAGTTGGACGAGAAAATCGTAAAAATCTTGTAGAAGGAAATTCTTACGGTTTTACTTAAAGACTTTATGACAAGGCAACTACTGTAAGTTAGAGCATAAAAAAGTCTAATGAAATTAGGTGATATTCAATGATCAATAGAAACACTTCAATACAAAGATGGTTAGGTGTAATAACCTTATTAGCCATTGTTATTATTTCCTATATCGATAGAATAAATGTCTCTATTCTTATTACCAATGAGGAATTTTTAAATGTATTCAATATTTCAAATGATCGAGTAGCTCAAGGAGAATTGATGACCTTATTCTTGGTTGGGTACGGGATAGCAGCTATGTTTTTAACCCCAATGTATGAAGCGTTTTTAGGTGTAAGAAAAGGACTAATCGTTAGTATTTGTATTTGGGCAATATTTACCATTATTTCACCATTTTCCGGATCGCTATTCTTATTACTTTTCTTTCGTTTTATTCTCGGTGCAAGTGAGGGACCGTTATTTTCTCTTAAAACGATGTATATCAAAGATGAGTTCGGTGAAACTGAACGAGGTAAACCCAATGCGGTAAGTTCGATGGGGGTTTCGATGGGATTAGCGCTTGGGTTTCCACTAATTACATATTTCATTTTCCAATTTAATTGGCATACCTCATTTTATCTTTTGGGTTTTCTTAACCTTGTAGTTGGTTTACCTCTTATTCTAATGTTTATTAAAACAAAAGAGAGAGAGGGGAATAAAGTTAAGCTTAAAAAGCGAATACAATCAGACGAACCTATAAAAACCTTTATATCAGCGTTGAAAACACCGGGACTCATTTGGATTCTGGTTATTGAGATCACAACATTAAGTTATTTGTGGGGAAGCAGTTCATGGTTACCAACCTATCTTTTAAACGAAAGACACTTTTCCATAAAACAAATGGGCTTTATCTCTTCGCTGCCATTTATCGTTAGTATTGGTTCAGGCTTTTTTGGCGGCTATTTAATCGATAAAATTTCAATTCGAAAAGCTTCACTTTTGTTTGTAGTTGGAGGCGTTTTAACCGCATTATGTGTAACCATTACTGTTATTTCACCTAACCGGACGATCGCTGCATTGGGTTTGGTTTTAGCAAATGGTTTCTGGGGAATTCAAGGTCCGGTTATTCCAACTATGGTTCAATTTTTATCTAAGGGAAAAAATGTTGGTAGCACTTATGGGATTGTAAATGGAATTGGAAACTTAGTTTCAGCCTTTATGCCCGTTATTATGGGTGCGTTGATTGCCGGCCAAGTAAAAGATAACTTTGCTGCAGGATTTTCTCTTCTAATAGGGACACAAATAGTTACAGCGATTTGCGGCATCATCTTTTTCTTTTACAAAAAAGATTTATTGCTTGGAATAAAAAAAGATATTAGTCAAAAAATTATAAGCTAAAAGATTTATAGAATTTAAAACTTTTACGTAGAAGAAGTGAATATTGATTTATGCAATGCTTACATCACCATAAAAAATAAAACAAAAGGAGGGACATAGATGTCTACTTTACGTGAGGAAGCATTAAAGATGCATAAGGAGAATAAAGGGAAGCTGGGTGTTCACTCTAAGGTTCCAGTACGAGATGCAAAAGATTTGAGCCTTGCCTATTCACCAGGTGTAGCTGAACCGTGCATTGACATTTATGAAGACGAAAGCAAAGTATATGAATATACAATGAAAGGGAACCTCGTAGCCGTTGTTTCAAATGGAACAGCTGTACTAGGTCTTGGAAATATCGGCCCGAAAGCCGCAATGCCGGTTATGGAAGGAAAATCATTGTTATTTAAATCATTTGCGGATGTGGATGCTTTCCCGATTTGCTTGGATACGACCGATCCAGATAAAATAGTCGAAGTTGTCAAACTATTAGCACCGACTTTTGGCGGAGTTAATCTGGAAGACATTTCAGCACCTCAATGCTTTGAAATTGAGGATCGCTTACGAAAAGTTTGTGATATCCCTATATTCCATGATGACCAGCATGGTACGGCTATTGTTACAGCAGCAGGGTTAATCAATGCGCTAAAATTGGCTAACAAAAATATCGAGGATATTCGCGTTGTGACCAACGGTGCTGGAGCGGCAGGTGTGGCTATTGTAAAGCTCTTGCTTCGTATGGGGGTAAAAGATGTCATCTTATGCGATACAAAGGGGATCATCTATGAAGGTCGACCTGTCGGAATGAATCCGTTCAAAGAGGAAATGGCCTGCATAACTAATAAAGAACAAAAGCAAGGAACACTGGCGGATGCGCTTGTGGATGCTGATGTCTTTGTTGGTGTATCGGTCGCAGGAGTCGTAACGAAAGAAATGGTTCGTTCGATGAATCAACAACCCATTATTTTTGCCATGGCAAATCCGGTACCGGAAATCATGCCGGAAGATGCAAAAGAAGCTGGGGCGCTAGTCGTGGGGACAGGACGTTCTGATTTCCCAAATCAGGTCAATAATGTACTTGCCTTCCCAGGAATTTTCCGTGGCGCTTTAGATGTTCACGCAAAGGAAATTAATGAAGAAATGAAATTGAAGGCTGTTTATGCCCTTGCTGAATTGATTTCAGATGAAGAACTTCATGCCGATTATGTCATTCCAGATCCGTTTGACCGAAGAGTAGTCGCACATGTAGCAGCAGCTGTTGCTAACGCTGCAATAGAAACCGATGTTGCACAAAAAAATGTAAATATAGAAGAAATCAAAAAGCATCTATTAACACTAGTAGAAGAAAACCAAATTGCTTTAGTATAAATGAAGGCGCGGTTTTGGCCTGTGGGGTTTCAATCTTTTAATCAAAAGTGAAAAACATGAATTGGCAGAAACTGATTGTGAAATACCGCCTTCACAAAAAAAGGGTATAAAATAACCGAAATTGCAAAAAACGCCTTCAAAAATCATTTTTTGAAGGCGTTTTTTGATGTTAGGCTCTAAAAATGCCCTCAAAAATGAAAAAAGGAAGTTCGCTTTTCCCTGCCAATCTCGATATCGTAGAAGTGCTGAAGGTGGGGATATTCACATAAAGCCCTAGGTAAAGGAAATGGTGATGAAAGTGTGTCATAAAGCATCACTTTCTAAATGAAAAACATATGACCTTTTTCTTCATTTATTTCTATATCAAGTATGAAGGTATTATATAAGAAGAAAGGCAGTGGTTGAAGATGGCAAAGTTTAGAATGGTACCTACTGATTTTTGGAAGAATCCGATTGTTTTAGAAGAGATGACCCCGGAGGACAAATTTTTTTATCTTTATCTTCTTACGAATCCACTTACGACTCAAACTGGCATCTATAAAATTACAAAAAAACAAATGGCATTTGATTTGGGCTATTCGATTGAAAGTGTTCATTCATTAATGGAGCGATTCATCGCTCATCACAAGTTGATACGGTACAATCCTGATACGAGAGAACTGGCAATGAAAAACTGGTGGAAGGATAACCAGGTTAAAGGGGGGAAACCGGTGATGGACTGTATTATTTCCGAGCTAAAGGATGTAGAGGATATTTCACTTATTCAATATGTTTCGGAAGCCATTCAAAATCAGGAAATTCGCAGCCTATTAGAATCATTTTGTGATCAAGAAGAGATGGTTTTCTGTAAGGAAGCTAACGATCAAAATGAAAATAATACATACCAAGATACTGAATGTGGAATGCATGACGATACGTTGACGCCTCGTAATACGATACGGGGACAAAAAGAAAAAGAATATAATAATAAAAAAATAAATAAAAAACAACAACAAGAAGCTTTTAATCCATATATAGAGGAAAATCCAGACATTGAGAATCCATTACAGAATGATCAAAAAGATGTGAAAGAAATTGTGGAGTTTTGGGACAACAATGGATTTGGTTTTTCGAACGTGAATGCCAAACAGCAGCTGTTATCTTGGTTAGAGGATTCTAGCTTCTTACAGCCGAAAGAGGTGATTTTAAAAGCGATGAATATTGCCTGTGCCAATAACAAGCGAAGGCTGGGCTATGTTGTGGGGATTCTGAAAAACTGGGTAAATGATTCCTTACTTACCGTAGAAGAAATTGATTCCTTTTATGGAAGTCAGAATTGCGCACCAAAGCATAGGAAATCTACCGAACCGTTTCCTGTCGGAAGAGCTATTCCAGGTGGATTTAAACTTGACCTTACGGCAGGTGAAGAGTAATGGGTATCGATTGTAAAATACAAATCTGATTTCCGTTCCTATCAACAACAATTGCATCAAGAAATAAATGCCTGTCACCACTCGCATTTTGACAAAACTCGGGTAAATGGCGAATGAAAAAGAAGGATGTATTTGACAATGGACTCTTATAATCTTTAATGGCTTCGGGCACATCTAATGAGCTCTTATTTAATTATATGCAATAAGTGTTGATAATTTTGTGGTGCTGATCACAATACTGGCATTAAAGAGATTAGTTCATTCACTCCATATGGATTAATCACCATTTTTTGAGCATAATTATGGCATAGAAGTCGGTACTTTTAGCGGCTTTAAATAACGGCGATTGTAATAAATACAGAAATACGATAGCATTAATAAACGATAAAATAAGAGGAAGTGAACGTAAGTGATAAACATAACCATTCCCAAACTAGATGTTACGATTACCAAACAGAATAATCCTGAGCTAAGTAATATTTATGGGTTTACTGATTTCCATCTTATCCCTAGAGATAAGGGTGGAATTTTTATGTTCTATAACAATAATCAAGATCTATTATTCGTTGGTAAAGCAAGAAAGTTAAGACAAAGAATTAAAAAGCATTTTGAAGATACTGTGTCCCCTATCAAAATGCATAGAGATGAAGTCACTAAAATTGAGGTTTGTGTGGTTGAAGACCCAGTACATAGAGAAATTTATGAAACATATATTCTTAATGAACAAAAGTCAAAATACAATATAGACAAGGTTTTTTATAAGTAAAATTGTATAAATAAAGGCAATAGGTACAGTCAAATAAGACTAATCCTATTGCCTTTATCATTTGAAAAATTAAAGGATGAGAACGAATGGATGAAAAATATAAATTGTCCAATACTTTTTTGAAAAAGGGATTTTGCTTCCTGCTAAAGCCTGATTGCTAGATTCATATAACTATTTAAGTCAAAAGAACTGTGATAATTTTCTTATCTTTCTTAACTAAACCTTTTCATTTAAATAATCAGGGGTTTACATTATCCTACTATAATTATAGAGTAGTAGATTTTATAGGGGGATGAGAATATGAAACAGAAAAAGTTTGTTCTAGCAACGATGGCGGCCCTTATGGTGTGTGCAGGTGCCGGCCAATTATCAGCACAATCAGCTTCGGCTGCTGAGACTAAGTCCTGGTCAGAAGATTTGAAGAGTTTCGGTCCGAAAGGGTTTGATCTTGAGGCGCATCGTGGTGGAATCGGCCTTACAAGTGAGTCCACAATCGCGTCGTTTTCACGGGCACTCGAAGTTGGTGTAAGCACACTTGAGATGGACGTGCAGATCACTAAGGATCACCAAGCCGTTATCACACATGACCGTAAAATCTCGGGTGCCAAGTGCCTGGATACAAGCCCAGCATTCCCTGGTGACACTGAATATCCCTACGTCGGCAAGTATATTAAGGACCTCACACTGGCCCAAGTGCGTACACTGGATTGTGGTTCTCTAAAGCTGTCGCAATTCCCAGGCCAGAACTTGAGCCCTGGCGCGAGAATGCCAATGCTAAGCGAGATTTTCGACCTCGTTAAGCGTTATCACGCGAACAAGGTGTGGATGAACATCGAGACGAAGGTAGAGGCAGGTGCACCAGAGCAGACTGCTCCACGTGAAGAATTCGTACAGATTGTTGCCCGAGAGGTTCGCGAAGCCGGAATGATCAACCGGGTGTCAATTCAAAGCTTTGACTGGGGATCGCTCATGCGCATGCACGAGGTTGAGCCGCGCTTGCCCCTCGTCGCACTGACCAACGGCCCGCAGTTCCTGCAGCCTGGTCAAGCTGGTGCATCTCCTTGGTTGGGTGGCATTGATATCGACGCCTTCGGAGGCGACCTTGTGGCGGCAGCTCACTCTTTTGGTGCAGACGCCATCTCACCGGTACACGGTTTCCCACAGAATGGCAAAGTCACCGATGCGGACTATCAGCCATACGTAACGAAGGACATGGTGCAAGAAGCGCACAAGAATGGTATGAAGGTGATACCGTGGACAATCGATGACGAGCCGACCATGGAAAAGCTTATGGATGACGGCGTTGATGGAATCATCACCGACTACCCAGACCGATTGCGTGCAGTCATGGAGCAGCGAGGACTAGAGCTACCAAAGAACTACGCAACTCCTAAGAAGTAAGAAACTAGATAAGTGACATACAAACACAAATAGTTTAACACTCTTTTTCAAATTCTGTTTAATTCTGAATAATTTCATAAAGCACCTGTCTCTAAACTTAGATAGGTGCTTTTATATTCTGCAATTAAACGAGTTTAAACATTAGATTATATTAATACAGCCTCCATCAAAGAAAGGAAAGATGACAACAGGCTTTTTTCTTGAAACAGCTTCTCGTGATTAGGCCGTTTTAATTGAATAGGTTTCTTTTCGTTCTGCTTCTTTGTTTTTGTTCACTATCTCATTTTTGTTGTATAAGTGCCTGTCACCACACACATTGCACTATTTATATATTGATCTTGAAGCAAAAAGGATAGGGAGAAGACCTCCTTTTCCATTAAAAAGATCAAAATATTTTGGTCAAATTTTGGGGAATACGACTATATATTATCTTTGTTGTAATCTCTGTAGTAATCTCTGATATTGCTTTGGTCAATCTGACCATATGTTAGCTGGCCAGATTGACCAATACCGTGGGTCAGATTGTCCAATAGATTCGGTCAGAGTGCCAAGCAAAGTTAGTCAGGTTGGAATAAACAAATACACGTTGTTTATACGGATTTTATCAATTCCATTCGTATTTGTTCACACATTTTTAAAAATTATTTGGTAATATTTTGTGAATGAACTTTTTATGTTGAACAGTGCCTGTCACTGTTCGCCAAGGCGTTGTATGATTGAAATTTGTGAAATACTTTTTCAAATCAATTGTTTATTCCTCCCGGAACAGCTCTTTTTATATAACTTAAGAAAGATAAACGCCTTCACAAAAAAAGGGTATAAAATAACCGAAATTGCAAAAAACGACTTCAAAAATTATCTTTTGAAGGCGTTTTTTGATGTTTTGCTCTAAAAATGCCCTCAAACATGAAAAAAGGAAGTTCGCTTTTCCCCGCCAACCTCGATATCGTAGAAGTGATGAAGGCGGGGGCATTCAGATAAAGCCCTGGTAAAGGAAAGGGTGATGCAAGTGTGTCATAAAGCATCACTATCTGACCCTTTTCTTCATTTATTTCTATATCAAGTATGAAGGAATTTTATAAGAAGAAAGGCAGTGGTTGAAGATGGCAAAGTTTAGAATGGTACGTACTGATTTTTGGAAGAATCCGATTGTATTAGAAGAAATGACCCCGGAGGACAAATTTTTTTATCTTTATCTTCTTACGAATCCATAAACGACCCAAACTGGCATCTATAAAATTACGAAAAAACAAATGGCTTTTGATTTGGGCTATTCGATTGAGAGTGTTCATTCATTAATGGAGCGATTCATCGTGCATCACCAGTTAATCCGTTACAATCCTGATACAAGAGAACTGGCAATGAAAAACTGGTGGAAGGATAACCAGGTTAAAGCTGGGAAACCGGTGATGGACTGTATTTTTTCCGAGTTAAAAGATGTGGAGGATCTTTCACTTATTCAGTATGTTTCGGAATCCATTCAAAATCAGGAAATTCGCAGCCTATTTGAATCATTTTTTGAACAAGAAGAGATGGTTTTCAGTGAGGAAGTTAATGACCAAAATGAAAATAATACATATCAAGATACTGAATGTGAAGAGCATGACGATACGTTGACACCTCGTTATACGATACGGGGACAAAAAGAACAAGAATATAAAAATAAAAAAATAAATAAAAAACAACAACAAGAAGCTTTTAATCCAAATATAGAGGAAAATCCAGACATCGAGAACCCAGTAAAGAATGATCAAAAAGATGTGAAAGAAATTGTAGAGTTTTGGGACAACAATGGATTTGGTTTTTCGAACGTGAATGCCAAACAGCAGCTGTTATCTTGGTTAGAGAATTCTAGCTTTTTACAGCCGAAAGAGGTGATTTTAAAAGCGATGAATATTGCCTGTGCCAATAACAAGCGAAGGCTGAGTTATGTGGTGGGGATTCTGAAAAACTGGTTAAATGATTCCTTACTTAACGTAGAAGAAATTGATTCCTTTTATGAAAGTCTGAATTGCTCACCAAAGCATAGGAGATCAACGGAAACGTTTCCTGGTGGAAGAGATATTCCAGGTGGATTTAAGCTTGACCTTACGGCGGGTGAAGAGTGATGAGTATGGCTGAAAGAGCTTTTGGGGAGCGATGAAGGCGGATTTACTTATTCCAGGATACTGTCATTCACCTAAGTAACAATAATTTAGTTTAACAAATTTTGTAGTAAAATAGACTTATATGTTAATTACCGGAAATAGGAAAGACATCTGTATTCTTATTAAAATTAAGCAATTTTATTTATCTAGCAAAAGTAAAACTGGAGAATATTTACTAGAATGCTATAATTTAGATAATAATGTTTTAAAGTTTTGCTATCTTTTAGAATGTGTATGAAAGGGTTGTAGAATGACAAACTCAGAAATAGTTCTAGATTTTATTAAAGATCATGGAATTCAATTTTACTGCGACGATTGCTTATCTGAAGTTTTACATATTCATCCTAGACAACAAATAAACCAAATTTGTAACCATCTAAAAAACAGTAGGGTACTCGAACGGAATAAAGATCAGTGTCATTATTGTAATGAACATAAGTTAGTTAACAAATTATTATAGATACTTGAAGGAGGTTGGATGGTAAGTAATGAATATGATCCTAACAAATGACGAACGTGAAGCATTATTACCATTATTGACTGAACAGCAAAGAACTTTCATCCAAGAGCATGTTAAGAGAGGAAAAAAGACAGTTTTTGCTAATCAAATGGCAATTGACAAAGGGATTATTCTACCTGAATCTGCATCCATTGATGAAATTGAAATGTTACTGGATGAATGGATATTAGAAGATTACATTGATAATGGAATTGTGAATCCTGAAACTCCTTGTGAGTGTGGACGACCTTTACGGTATCAGTATATTGTTAAGCATAAGAGTACAAATGAGCAAAGACGCTTTGGAATTACTCACTTTGAAGAACATACTGAAATACCAGGTAAAATAGTAAATGCCATAAAAAAAGGATTTACTACTATTGACTACGAAATGGATGAATTGCTGAAAAAAATTGAACAAAATTGGACCCTAGAGGAAGTAATTTCATACATTCCAAGTGAGATTGTCCTTCCGGCAGATATTAGTGACCATCTTGAAAACAACGTACCATTACTTGAACGCCAAATAAAACGGTTGAGACCATTAATTAATGAATTCTTATCACAAAAAGAATTAAAACGTCCAAGAGTGAAAGAAATTCCAGCAATTATCGACTCTACCAAAACCGATAATTACAAAAATGAATCTAATCAATTCGCGTTTGAATTTGAGTTATTTGAAGATACAAAGGATCATTCACCAGTTAATGAAAAAAAGAAACTTTTACCTGTAACCAATAACTTATCAGTTTCTACAAAAGATAAAGTTCTTCACCACCTTAAGACAATTTCTAGCATTCGGATCATTTGTGAATTATTAATTAAAAATCACATTGTTGCTGACCAAAGATACATAACAGGTAAACCTAAGATTTATCCAATGGTTTGCATCTATTTAGAAAGCCTCGTCAACCAAAATGTGGTTTACCTTGAAGAAGTTAATGGTACAGAGGATAGAAAATATAGATTTAAACGATAGTTTTAAAAATGAAGCCTTCTCGATCTAAATTAGAGAAGGCTTCTATATTAATCTTCGTTAAAGATACTTAAATAAATATAAGAGAAATCTCATTATAAGTGCCTGTCACCACCCTCATTCTGTCGAATTCTTCGACATTATTCGGGACGTGACAGGCACTTTTTTTTACGATAAAAGTAATGGCTGCTATTGAGATGCTTGAATTCGCCACTTTTAATAATGGGCATAGTCAAGATTATTCTGGTGGTGACAGGTACTCTTTTTTTGGGTGTGCTCAACGGTACGGGAGTGATTATAAATTCACAAATGGCATACTTAACAGTCGGAATGATGTTGGGTATTTTGTTTCCAACCTTGATCTTCGGCAGTGTTTTTGCTTATGCTATCGTTCTAGTCATACCTTTTTTAAGTGTTTTTGTATTCCTCGGTGCTTTGCTGACAAAAGGGTATAATTTTGTTGCACCGCTTCTACTAACACAAGTCAGCGGAGGTATGATTTATTGCATGGCCCTGTTCTTGGTTCTATTGTTCTCTATCATAACGGGATGGGGCCAGGAATATGAAGGTCCTGAAGGGAAAGTGGTTAGAAGTCCTCAAAGAATAGTAAAACAAGATACCAAGTCCGGTTCAATATAATGTTTCTGGTATTCTAGGAAGCAAGTAAAAACCCTTCAAACTAGTTGGTGTGAAAGGTTTTTTATTGTTTAAGGTCTATAGCTATAAAAATTTTGGGGAGGATAAATCCAGCTAGTATTGTTATAAAAGATAATACAAAATCCATATTTCCGCTTTATGCATAAATATTAGCAAATGTTGGTAGGTTTTATATTAAAGTAACTAGACTTATATAGAT
>NZ_JBALPP010000109.1:0-3274 GCF_036965425.1 Neobacillus drentensis
AGTTTTCAAAGAGCAATTTCAACGTCGCTCAAAAGCGACTTTCTTATCATACCAAGTTATTAACTTGAAGTCAACAACTTTTTTGTTTTTCTTTTTTTAAAACATGTTGTTTCGCAACAACGTTTATTAATATACCACCATTTATCCTTCCATGCAATAGCTTTTTTATACTTTTTATGAACAAAAGGTAAAGTAAAAATATTCGAATTTCTCTTAACAAAAAAAGCACCGGATCCACCGGCACTTTTTTCAAATATATTATCGGTGACGCATTAGTGGGAATAATAGTACGTCACGAATTGAAGGGGAATTCGTTAACAACATTACCAGACGGTCAATTCCGATTCCCAATCCGCCTGTTGGAGGCATACCATACTCTAACGCTTCAACGAAGTCTTCGTCCATCATATGGGCTTCATCATTACCCTGCTCGCGCTCTTTTAGCTGTGCTTCAAAACGCTCTCTTTGATCAATTGGGTCGTTAAGCTCAGTGAAGGCATTTGCATGCTCACGTGCTACGATAAATAACTCAAAGCGATCAGTGAAGCGTGGATCTTCATCATTCTTCTTGGCAAGCGGAGAGATTTCCACTGGGTGGCCAAAAATAAAGGTTGGCTGAATGAGCTTTTCCTCTACCTTTTGCTCAAAGAACTCATTTACAATATGACCATAAAGCATGTTATCATTAATTTCTACTCCGTGCTCCTTGGCATGCGCACGAGCCTCTTCTACGCTCATTTCCTTCCAGAAGTCTACTCCCGTATATTCCTTGATAGCGTCTACCATGTGGAGTCTCTTCCATTCCGGCTTAAGGTCTACTTCGTGGTCGCCATATTGAATCGTGGTTGTTCCTACTACTTCTTGTGCAATATGGGCAATTAAATTTTCAGTTAAGCTCATGATATCACGGTAATCAGCATATGCCTCATACAATTCAATCATTGTGAATTCTGGGTTGTGGCGGGTAGAAACACCCTCGTTCCGAAATACACGGCCAATTTCATACACTTTTTCAAGACCGCCGACAATCAGGCGTTTTAAGTGAAGCTCGATGGCAATCCGCATATATAATTGCATATCCAACGCGTTGTGGTGTGTAATAAACGGACGTGCAGACGCACCACCGGCAATGGAATGCATCATTGGTGTTTCTACCTCTAAATAGCCTTGATCATCTAAATAACGACGCATCGCGCGAATAATTTTACTGCGGGCAATAAAAGTCGCTTTGCTTTCCTGGCTCATAATTAAATCCAAGTAACGCTGACGGTAGCGCTGCTCAACATCTTTTAGACCGTGGAATTTATCTGGAAGCGGACGAAGTGCTTTAGTTAAGAATACGAATTCTTGAACCTTTACAGATAACTCTCCAACTTGAGTTTTAAATAGGGTTCCTGTTACTGCAATGATGTCGCCTAAATCAGCAGAATCAAAGATTTCATACTGTTCTTCGCCGACTGCATCTTTCCTTACGTATACTTGCAATTGGCCGGTTAAGTCTTGAATATGGGCAAATCCTGCTTTTCCTTTTCCACGCTTCGTCATAATACGACCTGCGAGTGAAACAGAAACATTTTTTGCATCAAGTTCTTCTTTTTCCAACTCTCCATATTGTTCAATCAATTCAAGGGTATTGTGAGAACGATCAAAACGCTTGCCAAATGGGTCAAGTCCATTTTCACGCATGCTTTGCATTTTTTCCCGTCTGACCCTTAATTGGTCATTTAATTCTTCCTGACTCATGACTAATTCAACTCCATTACTTCTTTTTTATGTAAAACTAAAAAGAATACTCACCAATTTTTTTACATACTATATTATTTTACACAAACTTGAGTATTCAGACATTAAAAATGTTTTTAGATAGAAGAAAAACTGCCAGTTGTTCTACTGGCAGCTTGCATTCTTAAACAAAAGTATTATAGAAAATGAGACAAAGAAAGTCAAACTCAGCCGACAATCGCCTGGTTTTGGTCCTGCTCCTCAACCTCATGAACTAAACCATTTAACAAGAGGACTAAATCTTCACGGGTATTGCACTCATTGATAGCGTTACGCACTCTTGCGTTTCCGCGCACTCCTTTTAAATACCAGGCAGCATGCTTGCGCATTTCACGAACGGCAATATTTTCATTTTTCAAGGCAATTAATCGGTCTAAATGAAGGATACAAACATCAATCTTTTCCCGGACAGATGGTTCATCCATTAGCTTGCCTGTTTCTAAATATTGCACCGTGCGGTAGATCATCCATGGGTCTCCAAGCGCGGCGCGGCCGATCATAACGCCATCAACACCGGTTTCATCGAGCATTCTCTTGGCATCCTGCGGGGTTTGTACATCACCGTTCCCAATGATTGGGATATTAACTGATTGCTTTACCTCACGAATAATGTCCCAGTTTGCCGTTCCTTCATACATTTGCACACGGGTACGGCCGTGCAGGGCAACTGCCTTGCCGCCCGCTTTTTCAACCATTTGCGCATTTTTAACCGCATAAATATGGTCTTCATCCCAGCCCATCCGCATTTTCACAGTAACAGGCTTTTCAACAGCATCCACAACCGCAGATACCATTTCATAGATTTTATTTGGATCTAAGAGCCACTTTGCACCTGCGTCACATTTTGTAATTTTCGGTACCGGGCAGCCCATATTAATATCGATAATATCGGCATTGGTGTTTTGATCTACGAATCTGGCTGCTTCGACTAGCGTTTCTTTTTCACCGCCAAAAATTTGCAGGCTAAGCGGTTTTTCCCGTTCATCAATATACAGCATATTCATCGTTTTTTCGTTTTTTAAAACGATTCCTTTATCACTGACCATTTCCGCACAAACTAAACCAGCACCAAACTCTTTTACCGTTAAACGGAATGCAGAGTTACATACGCCGGCCATTGGTGCTAAAACGACTTGGTTCTTCATTTCAATATCGCCGATTTTTAACATATAACAACCTCCTATTCCTTTGGAGTTAAATCATCTATGGTAATTTTCAAGGAATGTGCAATCCTTTCGAGTAATTCACCTGCTGGCAGGCGGTTACCTCGTTCAATCTCTCCTAAAATGGACACTGATACACCTAGCTGCCTTGAAAAGCTTTCCTGTGTATATCCTTTTAGCTTTCGATAGGCACGAATTCGTCTTCCCCATTTTTCCGCTTCCATATTCTGACTCCTTCTTTATCTGGTAATTCATTTAACCATGCTTCAAGAGGTTTATCTTTGATAGGTAATCTACTATCATGATTAATTTCTAAAAATGGAATCATA
>NZ_JBALPP010000109.1:3383-51794 GCF_036965425.1 Neobacillus drentensis
AATAAATCCTGGTCCTCATAGCCGACAGGATCTGTTTCATAAATAGAAGAATAATTTACCAACTTAATATCTGAATGATTTGTTAGTTTTTTAATTGCACTTACCATATTATCATAACGGTTTCCCATGTTAGAGCCAAGGGCAATAAATGCTGTATTTTCCACTTTTATCTACTCCTCGTTATTTCTACAGCAACGGATTTATAATGTCCCGGAATCGGCGGGTCCGGTTTAATCACCTTCACTGTCACCTTATCAATAAGCGGGAATGCAGCCAGTATACTTCCGGCCAATTTTTCGGCAACTGCTTCAAGTAATTTAAAAGGAGTTCCTTCGACGATTTCTTTACATAATTGGTACAGCTCGCCATAATTGACGGAATGCTGCAGTTCATCGGTTTCGCCCGCTCTTTTTAACTCTAAGGAAACGTTTAAGTCAACGATAAAACGCTGGCCAAGTCTGGTCTCTTCTGGGAAAACTCCGTGATAGCCATAGAACTCCATCTGGTTCACAAATATTTTATCCAATCACTTCACCCTTCCCCATTAGTGCGTCCATCATTTTGGCCATCCGGCTCATTTCCTTAACATCATGAATTCGAATGATTTGACAACCCTTTTGAATTCCGTAACAAATGGTTGCGCCTGTTCCCTCCATTCTTTGATCAACAGGGAGATCTAGCGCTTGTCCAATCATTGTTTTTCTAGATGTACCTAAAAGAACGGGATAACCCAGCATGACAAACTTATCTAAATTCTGCATGGTTAGGAGATTTTCCTGATAGTTTCTGGCAAAGCCGATACCTGGGTCGAGGATAATTTTTTCATCCTTTACTCCTGCTTTTTTTACGATTGCGATACTTTCATAAAGGTCATTTAATACATCTCTTATAAAAGAGCTGTAGTTTCGTTCATGGCGATTATGCATTAATACGATTGGAACATCATAATGGGCAGCTACTTCCGCCATTTGATCATCTGCTTTAGCTCCCCAAATATCATTAATGATATGGGCTCCTGCTTCAATTGCCTGCTTGGCTACCTCTGCTTTATATGTATCGATTGAAATCGGTATTTGGACGTTCTCGGAGATAGCCTTAATAACTGGGATAACCCGTTCAAGTTCTTCCTCTGCTGAAACGGCCGCAAACCCCGGCCGTGTTGATTCGCCCCCGATATCAATAATATCTGCACCATTTGCCGCCATTTCCTTTGCATGGCGGACGGCATGTTCAATTTGATTGAATTTACCGCCATCTGAAAAGGAATCTGGAGTTGCATTTAAAATTCCCATCACGATGGTTTTTTTTCCAAAGTCTAAGGTATATGGACCACAATGAATTTGTCCCTGAGCTGTATTCATCCTTATGCCCCCTATTAAATACTTCTATTATCATACATGATTTGGCCATTCATTTACAAAAAAAGAAGTGTCGGCAAATGCCAACACCTCTTCATTAATTTTACTCAGCTTCATATTGATAAAGCGGTGTACTTAAGTAACGTTCTCCGTTATCCGGAATAATCGCAAGCACTTTTTTACCTTTACCTAATTGTTTCGCAACTTTTAATGCTGCAGAAATAGCGGCTCCAGAAGAAATACCGCCTAGAATTCCTTCTTCTCTTGCAGCACGGCGGGAAGCTTCAAATGCCTCTTCAGTATTGATTTGAATAACTTCATCATAGATTTCTGTATTTAGTGTATCAGGGATAAAGCCTGCTCCAAGTCCTTGGAGCTTATGCGGGCCAGGTTTTCCACCAGATAGGACTGGAGAATCCTGCGGCTCGACTGCGACAATTTTAACATTTGGGAATTTTTCGCGAAGAACACTTCCAGCTCCTGAAATGGTTCCTCCTGTTCCAATTCCTGAAACAAACGCATCTAATTGATCCATTTGCTCGACAATTTCTTTACCTGTTGTTCTTTTGTGAACCTCAGGGTTAGCTTGGTTTTTGAACTGCTGTGGCATGAAATAGCCATTTTCTGCAGCAAGAGCCTCTGCACGGGCAATGGCCCCCTTCATTCCTTCTGGTCCTGGTGTTAATACAAGCTCACCGCCATAGGCACGAAGAAGGTTTCTTCTTTCTAAGCTCATTGTTTCCGGCATTACAAAAATCGCTTTGTATCCTTTTGCTGCTGCAATCATTGCAAGTCCAATACCAGTATTACCGCTTGTCGGCTCAATAATTGTATCGACACCAGGCTTAATTAAGCCTTGTTCTTCAGCCGCTTCAATCATCGCTAAACCAATACGGTCTTTTACACTGCTGCCAGGGTTAAAATATTCTAGCTTTAAGTAAACCTCAGCGCTATTTTCATCTACTAATCTGTTTAATTTTACGATTGGTGTTTGACCAACTAATTCTGCTACAGAATTTGCAACACGTACCATAAAGACACCCCTATTCCGAGTAATTTCATTGGATTTATATCATTAAATTTACCAGTTACATAGTCCTATTGTCAATTGTTTTGTTTGTAGAATTGTGAAAATATTATAAAAAATACTATTTAAACTTGCCTGTTGATTTCCACTTCAGGCGCTTCGCTTTCAGCGGGCGGTTCGGGGAGCCTCCTCGGCGCTTTAGCGCCTGCGGGGTCTCCCACTCCCGCAGGAGTCTCGCGCCTTCCGCTCCAATCAACAGGGGTTAAAAAATCAACATTGTTCTTTAAACTCGACTATAAAAAAGAAAACACAGAATAGCACTGTGTTTTCTTTTATTCCTTATTCTTGCCATAAAACCAGTCTACTTTTGCTTCGTCCCAGAAAGTCGCTGCTGATGCTGGTTTTTTCATTTGATCGAGGGCAATTTGCCTGCGGAGTTGATTTTTTACCTCGGAAAAGGAATAGGTTTCTCCGCTAATTTTTCCTTCAAGCTTAATTAAAGCATACCCTTGCTCCACTTTGAGTGGTTTACTGAATTTTCCTTTTTTTAGCTTTTTAGCTGTCTGAAGATAAAGTTTAGGGTAGCGCTCATCCTCTTCTGTGATAAAGCCGATATCCCCGCCTTCATTTGCGGAAAACTCATCAATGGACTTTTCCATTGCCAGTGCAGAAAAGCTGGAGCCATGGGCCAATTCCTTTGATGCCTTAACTGCTTCTGCCTTTGTTTTCACAATGATATGCGATAAATGATAGGCATCCGGTACATCGAAAAGGTTTTTATTCTTATCATAATAGCTTTTTAATTCTTTATTTGAGATCTCTACATCTCTCGTTAAAAGCTCTTCTAATAAAAGAGTGCTGCGAATTTGTTCCTTCCACTTTTTCTCATTGGCCTGCTTTTTTGGACTAAAAGTATTATAAGTGGTCTGCAGCATGCGATATTCACGTTCAACATCTTCGTCCGCAATTTCAATATCGTATTTGGCTGCCATTTCTTCAATGACCTTTTGATCAACCATTTCCTTTAAGACGTCTTTGCCATATCTTGCTTCAAGTTCATTCAGCCAATCTTGTCTCGAGATGGTCTTTTTCCCGATTGTCGCTACCGCCTCATCATTGGCCAATGCTCCACTTGCCTCGTTCACCTTAGATAAGAAAAAGGCAGCCGTCAGGCAATTGAGCATAATGAGAGCAGCAATCACCATCCAAAGCTGCTTCCTGCTCAACCGGTTCTCCCCCTAATGAATCTCTTATTTCGCCTCTTTTTTAAGTTCTTCTAATTCTTCTTTTGTGAATAGGTATTTTTCATTGCAGAAATGACAGTGTGCCTCAGCCTGTCCGTCTTCTACAATCATATCATTAATTTCCTTTGCGCCTAGACCGACAATCGCATCAGCAAAGCGCTTCTTGGAACAGGAACATTGAAATCCAACTGGCATGGTTTCAAGTATCTTTACATTTTCCTTGCCAAAAAGCTCCTCCAATATATCCTCTGGAGTTAAGCCGCGTTCAATTAATTTGGATACCGGTTCAATCGTATTTAACCGTTCTTCCATCTTGGAGATAATTTCATCTTTAATCCCCGGCATTAACTGAAAAATAAAGCCTCCCGCAGCCAAAATCGAATCATCTGGATTCACTAAAACCCCAACACCTACGGACGATGGAACCTGCTCAGAAGTGGCAAAGTAGTAAGTAAAATCTTCCCCTAACTCCCCTGATACGATCGGCACCTGTCCAGAAAAGAAATCACGAAGCCCGACATCCTTCACGACGGATAATAGGCCATCGGTTCCGACCGCGCGGCGGACATCAAGCTTGCCATTTTCATTCGATTCAAAATCAACCTCCGGGTGGGTTACATAGCCGCGCACCTCGCCCTTGGCATTACTGTCAACTAAAATAGGACCAAGCGGACCACCGCCGTTAATTTTGATCGTCAGCTTATCGTCTCCTTTTAGCATGGCCCCCATCATTACCCCTGCGGTCATCGTGCGGCCAAGTGCAGCCGATGCTGTTCTCCAGGTTTGGTGGCGGCGTTGCGCCTCACGGACCGTTTCAGTAGTACGGACCGCATAAGCGCGAATATTTCCATCATAAGCAAGCGCCTTAACTAGATAATCCTTCATTGTCAAACTCCTTTCGTGCTGCCCCTTCTTAGGTTATCCTATGTTGCGCTTATAGATAAGCTGCAAGCCTTTTAATGTTAAAAATGGGTCTACAATATCAATAACCGTTGATTCTTGGGCAATTAGATTAGCCAAGCCACCTGTGGCTATAACCGTTGGCTTTTTCTCACCTTGTTCCATCATCCGCCTTACAATGCCTTCAACCTGTCCAACATACCCATAGACAATCCCTGCCTGCATCGCCGCAACAGTATTTTTTCCAATAACACCTTCAGGGCGGGCAATTTCAATCCGCGGTAATTTCGCCGCTCTAGAATATAGGGCTTCGGTAGAAATGCCCACTCCCGGAGCAATCGCACCACCCATATATTGACGCTCCTCATTGATATAACAATAAGTAGTTGCGGTTCCAAAATCGACAATAACTAATGGACTTCCATATTCATGAATAGCCGCAACGGCATTAACAATTCGGTCCGCTCCAACCTCGCGGGGATTTTCATATTTGATATTTAATCCCGTTTTAATTCCTGGGCCGACGACAAGCGGTTTAATATGAAAATACTTTTGGCACATGCGCTCTAACGCAAACATAATCGGCGGAACAACAGAAGAAATGATAATGCCATCAATATCTGAAAAAGAAAGGCCGGAATGATCAAACAATGCTTTTACATTCATCCCAAACTCATCTTCCGTCCGATTTCGATTTGTTTCAATCCGCCAATGGTATTTCAGTTCATCTCCTTGATAAACGCCGAGTACAATATTCGTATTTCCCACATCAAAAACAAAAATCAAATCTATCACTCACTTTATTGGATTTTTCTTTTCTCATATTGCACATATCATACCATAATTATCTGCCTCATGAAAAAAAAGAGTGCTTCATCGAAGCACTCTTTCCAAATTACTTATAGTCAATCTCATCAGGAGGAGTATCTAAGAAGGATTTTTCATCCTTTTCAGCCTCATCCTTTTTAGTGTTGATATTTACCTTTACATCTTCCGCTTTTTTAGGTTCAACCTTAACCGCTTCTAAAGTAACAGAAGGGTCTGGCATGTGGCCATTGTCAACTAAATAGCGAATTTGTTCAGCATTAAGTGTTTCCACTTCAAGAAGAGTCTTGGCAATAAGATCAAGCTTATCTCGATTCTCTGTCAGAATCTTTCTAGCTCTTTCATATTGTTCTTTAATGATACGCTGAATTTCAAGATCGATTTCATAGGCAATCGCATCTGAATAATTCTGTTCATTATGAAGGTCACGACCTAGGAACACTTGACCGCCTGAAGCTTGACCGAACTGCAATGGTCCGAGCTTATCACTCATTCCAAATTCTGTCACCATGCGGCGGGCAATTCCCGTAGCACGCTGGAAGTCATTATGTGCCCCCGTACTTACCTCACCAAAGACAATTTCTTCTGCCACACGGCCGCCTAATAAACCTACAATTTTATCAAGCAATTCCGGTTTTGTCATAAAGTAGCGGTCTTCTCTAGGAAGCATTACCGCATATCCGCCTGCCTGGCCACGAGGAACAATCGTTACCTTGTGGACCATATCGGCCTCGTCAAGTATTAATCCAATAACGGTATGTCCTCCTTCATGGAAGGCAACAATCTTTCTTTCTTTTTCGGAAATAACACGAGTCTTTTTAGCTGGACCAGCAATGACACGGTCCGTTGCTTCATCGATATCGGACATTTCGATTTTCTTTTTATTTTGACGAGCTGCTACCAATGCAGCTTCATTTAATAAATTTTCTAAATCTGCCCCTGAAAAACCTGGTGTACGCATCGCAATATTTTTTAAGTTTACGGACTCATCTAAAGGCTTGTTGCGTGCATGAACCTTAAGGACTGCTTCGCGTCCAATAACATCTGGACGGTCAACCGTAATTTGTCGGTCAAAGCGGCCCGGACGTAAAAGGGCTGGATCGAGAATATCCGGACGGTTTGTTGCAGCTACAATAATAATTCCTTCATTGGCACCGAAACCATCCATTTCAACGAGCAACTGGTTCAAGGTTTGCTCACGTTCATCATGACCGCCGCCAAGACCCGCACCACGCTGACGGCCAACAGCATCAATTTCATCTATGAAGATAATACAAGGAGCATTCTTTTTTGCGTTTTCAAATAAGTCACGAACACGGGATGCACCGACCCCAACGAACATCTCAACGAAATCAGAACCACTTATCGAGAAGAATGGGACGCCCGCTTCACCAGCACACGCTCTCGCTAATAACGTTTTACCTGTTCCTGGAGGTCCCACCAAAAGAATCCCTTTTGGAATTCGGGCGCCAAGCTCAGCAAATTTGCGAGGGTCTTTTAAAAACTCAACCACTTCGACTAATTCAGCCTTTTCTTCATCTGCTCCAGCTACATCTCTAAAACGTACCTTTTTCTTATCATCGTTATAAAGCTTAGCTTTAGATTTACCAAAATTCATAACCCGGCTGCCGCCGCCTTGAGCTTGGTTTAATAAAAAGAAAAACAAAATAAAGATGATGACAAATGGAATAATGGATGTAAAGAACGTAACCCATCCACTTGTTTCTTTAGCAGGCATTACGTCAACTTTAGCTTCTGAATCCTGGATGCTTCCAATAATCTTTTCACTGTTTGGAATATAGGTTAGAAATTTATCACCATTTGCCTTTAATTCACCCCGAACCTCATATACACCTCGTTCAGGCTGCATGGAAAATGACTTTACTTCGCCATTTTCTAACTGCGAAACAAACTTATCATACGTAATATGTTTGGTCGATTCGCTGTTTCCATTAAAAAAGCTCACTACGCCAATAATGACTAAAAATATCAATAAATAAAAGATGGTATTACGGAAAATCCGATTCATCTCTTACCTCCTCCCGCGGGTAAAAACTATAATAAATAGTATCATAGAAAATCTTACAAATACAAGGAATTGCCCTTTCTGTCAAGGGTTTTCCTAGTAATTGTTCAAGAAAAATCCTTATTATTGATTATTGCTGTATACCTCTGGTTTTAGTACCCCAATATATGGAAGGTTTCGATATTTTTCAATGTAATCTAACCCATAACCGACAACAAACTCATCAGGAACAATAAACCCTACATAGTCTGCTTGAATTTTGCTTTTTCTTCCTGTCGGCTTATCAAGTAAAGTGACAATCTTGATGGATTTCGCTTTACGGTAACGGAATAAATCGACTAAATAGCTAAGAGTCAGCCCACTGTCAATGATATCCTCGATAATTAAAATATCTCTGCCTTCAACAGATGTGTCTAAGTCTTTAATGATTTTGACTTCACCTGAGGATACTAATCCCGTACCATAGCTGGAAACATCCATGAAGTCCATTTCTAAATAGCAGTCCATTCGTTTTAACAAATCAGCCATGAAAGGCATGGCTCCCTTTAGAACCCCAATTGCAAGCGGGAAACGGTCTTGATACTCTTCGGTTAATTGTGCCGCAAGCTCCCTAATTTTTTCTTGTATTTCCTCTTCAGAAACTAATACCTTTTCAATATCCTGGTTCATCATAATTGTGCCCCCTAGAAGATCATTACTTATTATATGTGAGTAGTATATATTGCTTTGCTGCAGAATCTATGCCTTCAAATGATGATTTTTTCAGACCTGGAAGCCAAATAATATTTCCGTCACTGTCCGTTATCACCGGCCAGTTATCCCGGTCATGAACAGGAATTTTTTGATCAATAAAAATATCCTTTAGCTTTTTCGAACCCTGCATTCCTTTTAATGTCATCCGGTCGCCAATGTGCCGCGTCCGAATGATAATCGGCCATTTCAATTTTTCCTCATTAAACAAGGCCATGTACGGCTTGTTAGAGGGAATGTCGCCATTAGCTCGTTCTATCCTAATATTCCCTTTACTTGGCAGCAAAATCGTTCCTGGCTCGTTCACTTCAAAAAAATAAGGTTTAACCAGATCCGCTTGAAATTGAAAAGATAATTGATGATAGGAACGAATTACTTTTAAACCACTGGGAAAGTCAAGTTTACCTGAAGGTTCACTATGACGTATTAAGTGATATACTTGCTCGATATGTACAGCAGAAAGATCAGCCGATTTTCCCATGTAAAGATAGTTTAATATTAGTTGAATCCCTCTTCTTTGTAAAGGTAAAGGCACTTCTAGAAACTGGTTAATGTCAATGACTATTTTGCTCTTTTCCCTTATTTTCACTACTGTATTCATGTGTCTTTCTGTTAATTCCAGAAGAAAGGTTTCATCTGATTGTAAATCTTCACTAAATCGTTGGAAATTCTCATTCACATGGGGATTTTCCGTTTTCAAAAACGGGAGAACTTGTTTACGGAATCGATTCCTGCTATACACTCCTTTTTCATTACTCGGGTCCAGCCTTGGAGTAAGCTCATTGGATTTACAATAGCTCCAAATCTCATCCTTGGATAAGCATAAAAATGGACGAAAGATTCGGCCATTATGAAAAGGGCGAGAAAAAGGTATTCCTGCTCGCGCCATCCCCGTGCTTCCCCTCGTTGCCCGCATCAGCATCGTTTCGATTTGGTCATCCCCATGATGACCAAGGGCTAAAAAAGGAAAATCATATTTTTCCATAGTACTTAAGTAAAAATCATATCGCGCTTCTCTTGCTGCAAGCTGTGAACTTTTCCCGGCAGTTTCCATGATTTTTGGAACATTAATCCGGGCCATTTCAAAGGGGACTTGATTTTGTTCACAAAAGTTTTTAACAAACATCGCGTCCTCATAGGATTCTTCACCGCGGAACATATGGTCAACATGGGCTGCAACAATGGAAAGATTCATTTTATCTCTATTCCCCAGCAAGAAGTGAAGTAATGCTAAAGAATCCGGCCCGCCTGATATACCAACGACAATTTTTTTATTGTTCAGTTTGAATGAATGGCGTTCAAGAAAGGCCGCGACCTTTGTTTCCAACATATAAAAAACTTCCTTATTAAAATAAGATGAGAATATTAATAGCATACCACTACAACGAAGGAACTATCAAAATTTAGGCTTTGCTATGCCTATAGAAATATTTTCTTCATTCTAATACGAATAACCTTCAAAATGGTTTCAATATTTATAGTAGTTTTAAAAAAATATATCCGCTATATAAAACGGCTAATACCGCCGCGATCACAAAAACTTCAATCCAGCCGCTCTTTTTCTTCTTTTTCCGATAATGGCGCCTTGAAATGGGCGGACTTCCCTGTGACGGATTCGCCTTGGCCGTAGCGTATGCCTTAGGAGGGTTTGGTTTCGGATTAGAACTTGGATGTTCGTTCAGTAAACCTAATAAGTCTGTCCGCATTTGTTTGGCGGTCGTATAATGCCCCTGAAGTGCTTTTAACATTACTTTTTCAAAGGGAATTAACTCCGATTTTTGGCGAATCGCCTCTCTTAGCTGAGCGATTCCTCCCGTTGTTTTGGTAAAACGTTTCGGATAGGCAGTGTTGATCATGATCATGGCAACGGAGAATAAATCATAGGAGCGATCCGCCTTTCTTCCGCCCAGCCCCCAATAGCCGCGATCATAAAACTCGGTGAATTCCTTAATGGCTCTGCCTTGGATAGTCGTTCCCCCCACATCAATACATCTAATTTTGGGAGGCGGTCCAGTAACAATTAAATTTTCTGGTTTTAAATCACCGAAAACCCAACCGTTTTCATGCAAGATATCTAAATCATTGAGAAGCTGCAAAAATAAAACAGTCGTCCACGATTTCCCCTTTTGTTGTAAAAAAGAAAGAAAATCAGGGCCGTGAATATATTCCATTACATAAAAGGAAATGCGCCCGCGATTCGTTTGCCAATCATCTACATCAAGCAAAGAAGGCCCGAGGGATGATGGCCCCTGGACCTTTGCAAAGGATTTTAAAACATTTACCTCAGAGGTGATCGACATGCCATTATCACTCATTTTTAACGCTACTTGAGTGTCATTGTATTTTGCAAGGTAGACAACCCCGTTTGCTCCAAACCCTAGTTCCTTTATAATCGAATATTTATTTCCATGCCATTTTCCTGAAATGACTGTTCCGGGACTGACTTTACATTGACTCTTCAAAGAATGATTCATCATCACGTGCAAGCAGACTCCTTAATGATCGTTTTTGACTGAAAGCAGAAAGGGCGGTACGTAAGGCCGGGCCTGTAGGGGTAATCCCTCCAGTTGATAACTGCGAAAAGATACTTGTCAAAGATTGTAACTTTGGCGTCCAATCCAGCAATTTTTCGACATCATTCTTTTTCCCGGGAAATACATAAACAGAAAATTGATTTTCTCCCGTCCGGGCATTTAAGCTAAGTGAAAGATCTAACAGTGCCTCTTTTACCGTTTCTAGCTTGTGCTTCATACTTGCACTTGTGTCGACAAGAATCAACACTTCTAATTCGACAGTTTCCCCTAATTCGTCGACAACCTCCATGACCTCACCGCGTTTTTCAGGAGGCAGGTCTTCCATTGTTTGTGAACGGCCCAAAATCTGTTGGAGCTCGCGGTTGACCACACCTTGTATCGTTTGATTCATCGCTTTTCGGGTGACCATCTGCACGGTTTGTGAAAGCTGCTGTGCATAGACAATTTGGCTGACACCTCCACCTGACATCGCGATCCCGTCAATTTCGGTCATTCCTTTTTCATCAATAACATCGTGCTCCATCACACCAATGACGTTAACGGTAATTCCCTGCTCTTTGGCGAGTGCGGCCATCGCGATCGGATCGTCTCCTTGATTGGAGCATCCATCCGTGATCAACAAAATTTGCCGGATTTTCCCTGTATACATAACCTTCTCCCTCCACTACATGTATTGGTACCATTTTCGACCGCGTGGGGGTGATTTATACATAATTTTGGAAGGTGCTGTATAAAATAAACATTTATGCATGCTTTCTTTTTTTATAAACCGGGATGGACGCCCATTTTGGGGTATTATGTTTTATTTTTGCTACGGTTACTGTCATATCGTCAGCGATAACTCCTGCTCTTGAGCGAATCACTTCCTCCATAATTAAATCGGCTATTTCTTGCGGATCTTCTGTTTCTAATTCATGTAATTTTCGTTTCATCCACAAATCATAATTTTCAACATGCTTCGGCCCCTCGAACACCCCATCGCTCATCATAATTAACAAATCGCCAGCTTTTAATTGCTCGCTGACAACATCGACTTCAAATTCCTGCAGAATCCCGATTGGCAGATTGCTCGCTTGAATCTTAATAATCTTATTACCCCTTTTAATAAAGCTTGGAGTCGAACCAATTTTAAGGAATTTAGCGGCAGCATTCTTTAAATCAATCATCGCTAAATCCAAGGTAGAAAAAATTTCATCTGTTGTTCTTAGTGAAAGGATCGAATTAATCGATTTGATTGCCACTTTTTCATCAATACCTGACTGGAGGATTTTTTGTAATAGCTGCAGCGTTTCTTTACTTTCATAATGGGCTCTCTCCCCATTTCCCATTCCATCGCTGATTGCAATTGCATATTTGCCGAAGCCGAGCTCAATGGTTGAATAACTATCACCAGAAACTAAGCCTCCATCCTTGGCCGCATGGGCTACCCCTGTTTCAACTGTAAAAGCCTTTGACGATCTAAAGGTAACGTAACAGAACTCATTTGGATAGGTGGCACATTCCTCCTTATTGACGATAATCGTTTCTGCCAGAATATCGGATAGCATTGGTGCAATCAGCTTTTCACATTCCCCGTGGCCATTACAGAATGGGACACTCATTTCGATATCAACATTTCCAGGCTCCAGGCTATAAATCTCCACTTGCTCAATATGGATTCCGAAACCTTGAAGTGCCTCCATGATTTGTTCTTCCTGTTTATAATGATTTTCCCTTTCGCGCTGAATTTCCTTAGCGAAATTATCCATCACCTCGGATACACCCAGCAATTGGTCGGCGACAAGCTTTCTGGATTCATGCACCTGCTTTTTTAATTTTTGATTAGCTTGGAAAAACGTTAACTCTTGTCCAATGGTTTCGTATACCCTTTTCGGACGGGAACATATTTTTTCCCATTCCTTTGAAAGTCTTAAAGAAACGTTGCCGTCATTTTGGTCCATTTCATGGATAATTTCTTCCATATAGGAATAAGTTCCTGCAAAGTTCTTTGCCCAGCATTGTTCCTTCTTAAAGCAGGTTTGGCACGTCTTTTCCGTTACATTACTCATAAAATAATCCATTTCCCGCTGGTCATATTCTTCATTCGGTATAACTTCCGATTGTGAAAAACTTTTCGACAGCGTATGAAATAGACTTGAAAACTGCGAGACCCGCTGTGCGGTAACATCACGCATTTTACGCATATATTTCTGCTGCTCCGCTGTATATTCAGGTGTTCCTGGAATGTATTTTGCTAGTCTTGATGTCATACTTTGTGGAGTTAGCAAAAATAAAAGTACGGCCGCTGACGTTTCTAAAACTGTCTGTGTGATCGAACCGCCGCCTTCTCCGTACATACCGATTAATAGAGTAGAAATAAATAAGCCGATCGAAACACCGATTTTTTTCCCTTCCTTCAATAATCCGCCCAGAACACCAGAAAAGGCCAGTAAACTCATATGATAAAAGCTTGACACGCTTGCAAGGCTGAAAATTAATCCCGTCACGACCCCAACGGTTGAGCCAATGGTTGCCCCTGCTATAAAAGAAAAGACTAATACTAAATAACGGGACATGATATGCTCTATCGACAAATCATATAGCTTCCAGCCAATGGTTCCCGTCATAATCGAAGCAAGCATGATGATGAGGCAGACGATTTCTTCTGTTTTTAATAATTGTCTGCGTTTATTTAAGGTCAAGAGCGGGATACTTTGTAAGAAGATCAGGGTTAAAATAAAGGCAAGGCTTGCCTGGACACCGACCATCATCGCATCATATAGGGTCAATTGCTTTGAGAGGATAAAGCTTTCTGCTAATTTTCCAATTCCTAAAATAATGCCGACAAAAAGCGGCAAAGCCCTCATTTCATTTGTCAGCCATTTCCTGCTGACCCGATAAATGACTAGGAAAAGGATTGAGATTGCAAAGGTTGAGGCTGCATTAGCTAAAGAAAGGGTGGCTGCTCCTGCAATCAGCCCAATTAAGGCAAGCGGTGCCCGATCCCTTCTAATTAAATAGACAGAGGCAAAAAAAGGCAGGCAAAATGGGGTCAACTTCGCCAGGATCAGCGCCCTTCCTAGCAAAAACCCTACTATTAATAATAGAAAACCTTTCTTTATAAAAAAGGACTCTAGTAATAACTGAACTTTTTTGACTCCAAGCCCAGGGTCCCATTTTGATGAATGAAGGTTGACTTCTCCGATTGGTTCTATTAAACTTCGCTCCAGCTTTTCCATAAATCACACTCCCTACTAATTCATCGTTGGAGTCTATTATAAATTTGCTAGATTCAGAAGTTTGTCAAAATAGTGAACGGAATAGTGAAAATCGTTCGACTGTTTTCACTATTTTTAATCAATTAATGTCGGAATAAGAAAAGCGGAAACGCCTTGACCAGGGAAAAAGCAGTTCATTTTTTCCTAGGGGCGACAAGCATAAGACAAGCCGGAGGGAAGGTTGCTTTTTAACCTTCTCGACGGATTGGCTGTAGAACATCGTGCCCCTAGGCGCTATAGTCTGAACAATTCTCAAAGTCGAAGTTGATACTTTATAATAAAAACAAAAAAGACAAGTCGTTTAAGACCTGTCTTGATCTATTGGATATTCAGTGGAACCTGCTTTTTCCGATAAAAGCGAGCAGCAAGTTAACCCCGTCTAGCTCCTCTTCCTCCACGCTTGGATTCCGTGTGGCGCTTTAAGGAAGTTAAACGATCCTCACTATCTTTTAAGAATTTTGCCATTTTTGTTTCAAAGTTTTCTGGTCTAGCATTGTTACGATCGTTTGATCTACCTTGACGAGGACGTTGCGAATGTGAGTGTTGTCTTCTTTCTCTTTCCGGCTGTTCAGGTCTATCCTTTGCCTTTTTAATGGATAGGCCAATCTTTCCATCCTTCTCAACATTGATGACTTTTACCTCAACTTGGTCGCCAACTTTAAGATGGTCGTTAATATCTTTTACATAGTTGTCAGCAACCTCACTGATGTGGACGAGTCCTGTTGAGCCATCCGGCAGCTCCACAAACGCTCCGAAATTTGTAATCCCTGTTACCTTTCCCTGTAACTTGCTGCCTACTTCAATTGACATAAAAAGAATGTTCCTCCTTAATAATTTAAAAAATCAATCTTACTCTATATTATACAGAAAGAAAAAATTGAGTGTCAATAAGACTACACATTGGTTCATTTTTCCTTCTTTTCATCTGGGATCGTAAAGATGACTTCGTTTTCCTTAGAGAAAAAGAACTCTTTTCTGGCAAATTTAGCAATGTAGTCATCATCATTTAAATTAATTATTTCCTGTTTTAAGCTATCCCGTTCCTTTTTTAAACCAGCGAGCTGGTTGTCCACCTGTTTTTTTTGCGCTATTTTAGCTTCGAGCTTAGTGGTTTGGGAAAGAAAACTGGAAATCATCAGGTATGATAGTAAGCTGGCAAAAATGAAAAACACCGAAAGGCGTCTTATAACCTGCTTCCTTTTCCTAGCCGAGGCAATTTCCGCGTACTCCTGCTGGGCAACATAGGTTGTCTGAATCTTGGATACATTTTTTTGGGCTGGCGTTCCCATTCCCTTCCCCCCTTACTCTTTTTTCTTTTTCCACTTATCTATCCACTTTACAATATAATTCCCGATTTCCTTGAATTTTCCTGCCGTTCTATTATATAACTTCTCGACGGATTTTTTAAGACTTTTCGGCAAAAGTTTCCAAAAAATTAATAATATATATTGTAAAATAGTGACAAGGATTTTAACAATAGACAGTAAAATCTTAAAAATAAATTTGACAAGGGATAAAAGCCCCCTGCCAATGGAAAGAAGTATGATAATGACCAGCTGGATTAAACCGACGACTGGTTTATACACAAGGAGATGAAAGGTCTGTTTAATAAATTTGGCAATGGAAATAATCGTTCGAATTAAGAACTCAAGTAAACGGAGGTAGATCCCTTTAAACAAGCTTTGATAGGCTGCGAAGCCACAAATTAACGCAATAAAGATATAAAATCGTAATTCTCCATTATTAACGAGGAATAGGGTATAAAAGATAATTATCGCTTGTATCATCCAAAATAATAGATCATTAATAAAAACAATCCAGCGCTTTTGTTTGGGGCGGTTTAAAAAACGCTGATACGTATCAAACATGGCACCAAACACCGACCCCATTCCAATCATCGAAAGCATCGTTAAAAATTGCGTCGAAAGGTTCATCGGAATAACTTGCTAAAGAAGCCTTTAGCTTTCTCCCCGTGCTGCTCATCTAAGTATACTAAATCAAAAATCTTCCCCTTGATGGAGACAATGCCCTTTTCAACATCAAGATTCTTCATTTGCAGGTTCTGCCCTTTAATCGCCAAAAATCCCATCGACGTTTCCAATAAAAATTCCTCATTATCAAAGCTTTCTACTTGTTTAACACCGGTAATATCAAGTAGCTTTCTTCCCCGCATAATCACATCATGATCAGGAACATTGCTGCTCTTTTGTGGATTGCTATCATAATATTGGCTCATCCTTTATCCCTCACAATCATTTGTACAACCTTTTTGATACATATTTATGTGAGGAAAAGGAGATTTAGAACATCACTACTCCAGTGGGTTTTCTATGGAACTGATTCTTTCTTCATTTATGATTGTATACATCTCAGCCGCCTCATCCTTACGAGTGGTTTCCTGAATCCGGTCGATTCTGGCTGTGACCTTTCTTTGACCGAGGCGAATCATTAATTCATCGCCCACCTTGACCGTGGTACTGGCCTTAGCTTCTTTCCCGTTTACTTCGATTCTTCCTTGGTCAGATACCTCTTTTGCTAATGTTCTTCTTTTTATTAATCTTGAAACTTTTAAAAATTTATCTAGACGCATGCTTCGTCCCCCATTCTATAATCCTTTTAACTTTGCTTCATCCCAGTACTGATCCAACTCTTCCAGCGTGTGATCTTCAAACGTTCGGCCGCTCTTTTCCACCATTTCTTCGACATAATGAAACCGGCGCTTGAACTTTTCGTTCGTTTCAAATAGGGCTTCTTCGGGATGAATCTTTAAAAATCTGGCTACATTGACAAACGCAAACAACAAGTCGCCAAATTCCTTTTTCGCCCGCTTAAGACCTTCTTCCGTTCCATCGAGTTCATTTACAAATTCCTCGAGCTCTTCCTTCACTTTCTCCAAGGCTGGAGAAATTTCCTGCCAGTCGAAGCCAACTTTGGCAGCTTTCTTTTGCAATTCGTAGGCCTGAAGCAAATTCGGAAGGGATTTTGAAACGCCTTCTAGTAATGAAGATTGTACATCGCCTTTTTCCTTCTTTTTTATATCTTCCCAGTTTTGTAGCACCTGTTCGGCATTTTCTGCTATTACATTACCAAACACATGAGGATGCCGGCGGACCATTTTGGCAGAAAGGCCTTCAATGACATCATCGATGGAAAAATATCCGTCATCCTCACCAATTTGGGCATGAAGCATTACTTGAAGGAGAACATCTCCAAGTTCCTCAACGAGATGATCGATATCTTCGTTGTCGATTGCCTCGATGACTTCATAGGTTTCTTCAATTAAGTACTTTTTCAGAGAATCATGGGTTTGTTCCTTATCCCATGGGCAACCGTCCGGCCCTCTTAATTCAGCAATAATCTCGCGCAGCTTGGAGAAATTTTTCCACAAGATTTGTTCGTCTTTTACTGGAGGGACATAGACAGAGGTGAGATTATTGAGCGATACATTGCGGTCAAGCTCATACAGCGGCACCTTTTCAATGGCTTCTTCTTTACTGCCTGCTGCCGTCACAATCCATACCTCATAATCATCAGGTAATTTTTCCATTAAAGTTAATTTCACATCGGAGGCAACAAATTGATCATAGACTTGACTAATCATCATGTGCTGGTTCAAATTCAGCTGACTGGCCTGGAGCATCGTCCCGTCAAGCAGCTGAAATCCATCAACCGGGTCAATTTTTAACGAAGCAAATAGGGCATCAATAAAGCTTTGGCCGCCGCCGATGATAATTTCCACCCCTTGTTTTGGTCCGTTTTCTAAAAGAAGCTGAACAGTTTGCTCGGCAACAAGCGGATGGCCCGGAACCGCATAAAAAATCTCTTCCGTTTGTGCCTTTTCCAAAAGAGTCCTGGCGATTTCTTGGTATACCGCTTCAAATTGATCATGTTTTTCATAAACAGAATCAAAGGAAGAGTAGTTCATCCCTTCTTTTTCTAACTCAATTACTACGGGATGTTCCTTTGTTCTTAAAAAAAGGTGGCTGGCATTTAGTAATTTTTTATAAATTCCCATTGGCAGCTGTTCTAAGTCGCCTGCCCCTAAGCCTAAAACTTCAATGTTTTTCACCATTTTATCTTCTATCCTTTCGAACCATTAAATGAATGAGCTTACTTCCCAATGGAAATAAGGAGAGTTCTTCTTCATGAAACACGCTTCCTCTAATAATAATCAGTAAAAACAGCAATCCGCCGAAACAGGCAGAGCTGATTGCTTGAAAAGCAGCTCCAATCCGGCCCAAGTCCAATGGGCTGATAATGAAACCTGATACAATTAAATAGCCCTTTAAAAAAAGAACCATCAGAACAGTTGCCGCTAGTACAGTTCCTAGAAAATGAGAGTTAAACAACGGGATTTTGACCATTTTTTTTAATCTCATAAACAATAGAACACTTATTATGGCTAAGGTAATCAAGGAAGAAAGTGCCGCTCCCATTGTTGCAAACTTCGGGACGAAAATAATGTTAAGGAAATACTTTAATGGAAACGCACATAGGACAGCTAATGCCGGAAAAATAAGATTTCCCAGCCCCTGCATGATGGCAATCAGCGTTAGAATAATCGAAGTAAACAAAATCACAAAACCAAGAATTCCTAAGACAGATGAACCCGCTTCATTCTCAAACAGCATGGTGTTTGTCGGTTCAATGATGGCCCATAAACCGGCAGAGGCGCCAAGACCGATGACAATGCTAACCTTAATGGCCAATTTTATTTTATGATGTAAAAATTGGGGTTTGTGCGCCATTCGCTCCTTAGTAATCATAGGAACCAATGTTAACGACATCGCGGTAGCTACAGTTGTTCCCAGCTGAATTAAAGGCTGACCGCGGTCAAATACTCCTTTTAAGCCTTTTGCGATATCCTGCTCGATTCCACTAGAAGTAAGCAAAGAAAACAGATTCAAAGAATCGCCTAATTGGAGAAATATTAGCAGCATTCCGCTCAGGCAGATGGTCAGACCCTGAAAAACGAGCGACTTAAAAATCTGTTTCGCATCCTCCGTATAGCTTTGGAATATTGCCTTTTTGGGTGCTACCCATTTCCATTCTTTACGAATCCATAAGAACATAAACAGAATAATCGCTGATATCAGGCTCCCTGTAATAGAGCCAAACATCGCTCCGCCGCCAACAAGGTAAAGTGAGGATCCTTTTTGCATAAACAAATACGATAAAAGGATAATCGTAAGCACCCTAGTTGTTTGTTCTCCAACCTGGGATAGAGCCGTTGGCACCATGTCGCCAATTCCTTGATAATAGCCCCTTAAGAGCGATACAAATGGAAAGGTTAAAAAGACAATTGCGACTACCCTTAATAGGATGGATAAATGAGCATCATTCATCCACAAGGCGATTTGATTCGCTCCAAAATATAGGACAAGAAAGCAGACAAAGCCAAATAACTGTAAATAAATAAACGATACAAGCAGAAGTAGACGAGATTTTTGATCGTCCCCTTTTGCTTTTTGTTCTGCATAAAGCTTCGAGATCACAACGGGAAAGCCTGTAGTTGACAGGACCATGGCGATCCCATAAAAAGGGTACACTTGCTGGTATATGTAAAAACCAATATCACCGACAATGTTTTGAAATGGAATCCGGTAAAACGCGCTGAGTATCTTGGTTATGATGGCTGCAAGGGTTAAGATAAAAGCTCCTCTAAATAAAGTCTTTGAAGGGTTTACGGACTTCGAATTCATTAGTTCACCTACTTAGAAAAGCGGAAGCGCCTTGCTCAGCCCCGACAAGAAGCCTCGAGGGGCTAGGCGCTGTAGCTAGACATAAAAAACAAACTCGACAGTTATTATAGCACAGTGTTGCTTGTTTTATCGCTAAATAAGGGCTCTGTTAACTTTGTTGTTGATTTACGCTCCAATCAACAGCCTTAAACTTAACCTAAATAAAAAAGACAGCCGATGCTGCCTTTTTAAATGAAAATATTATGACTCCATTTGTCTTGCCAGGAAACCTGCCGCTGTTTCTACAGCTTTTTGTTCTACTTCACCAAGGGTGCCTTCTTTGGAGTAGATAATGACCGCTCCAATTGGGTCGCCATTTGCAATAATCGGTCCAATGGTATACGATGATACAGTTTCATCATTGCCATCGGCGAGAGCAATTTCACCTTGCTGGTT
The DNA here is from genome assembly GCF_036965425.1 of Neobacillus drentensis. Taxonomy (GTDB): domain Bacteria; phylum Bacillota; class Bacilli; order Bacillales; family Cytobacillaceae; genus Neobacillus; species Neobacillus drentensis_F. The sequence goes on from NZ_JBALPP010000109.1 coordinate 23,442, forward strand.
AACCAGGACTGAATTACGTTCTTCCATTGTTTTTTCAACTAAATCACTAATATTTTTATTTAAATAATCCTTTTTGGAACCGCCTGCTACTGCAATGAAAGCGTCTCTATCACAAATTAAAATTGGGTTACCGAGGCTATCAAATAGGGCTTCTGCATATTCTTTGGCAAAATCGCTTAATTCGCTGATTGGTGAATACTTCTTTAATATGACTTCTCCGTCCCGATCAACAAAGATCTCTAACGGATCCCCTTCACGGATACGCAGGGTTCTGCGTATTTCTTTAGGAATTACAACACGACCCAAATCATCGATTCGACGAACTATTCCAGTTGCTTTCATCCAATGTTGCCTCACTTTCATCTGATGATTTTTCAACTTGGTGATTGACTGTGTTTCCTTTAATAGCAATCATCACCAACTTTGAACTTAGTATCTTTCAACTGGAAAGTTCTATACACAATCGACATATAAATTTCACATTTACAGGAAATTTTCCCAAAGAGAATGGGATTGATTAAGAGAAATTGTATTTAATGGTAAAAACAGGTCCAGATTTAAGGGGGATTTTTGAAGATTTGGGTTTCCAAGTGTTTTATGAGGACAGGTTTTGCTTTTTTTAACTTGGTTTTGTCCTCACGAACTCTCTATGAGGACAAGTTCTGCTTCTCCACCATGATTTTTGTCCTCATGAACGCTCCATGAGGACAGGCTCTGCTTCTCCATCATGATTTTTGTCCTCATGAACGCTCCATGAGGACAGGTTCTGCTTCTCCATCATGATTTTTGTCCTCATGAACAATCCATGAGGACTCTTTTTAATTCACCGGATTTTCCTGTTCTCTTTTAGCAGTGGGAATGGCCTTTATCATTTCGAAAGCAATGTTCAGCCACTCGGCAGTTGCATATTCTTTCGTCTTGATCATTATTTTTAATTTTTGGCCTTCCATTCCCGGTGTGACATTTCGGCCAAATTGATTAGCGATTCTGAAAAGTTTGCTTCCATCAATGGTGTTGGTAACCTTTTCGTTGATTAATATGGTCACGTCTTGTTTAACCTGTTTGATTTGCTCGACTCCGCTTAGCGCAGCATAGATCTTCATTTCAGCAATTTGGAAAAGGTATGAAACCTCATCCGGATATTCACCAAAACGGTCCTGCATTTCTGACTGAAGCTCTTCAATATCCTCAAGCGCCTGGGCCCCTCTAAATCGCTTATACATCTCAATCTTTTGATGGCCATCCTTAATATACGTATCCGGAATGTAAGCATCAATCTCAAGATCGATTTCTACATTTGTTTTTACCTCTGCGGAAACCAGGTCGCCTTTACGCTCCTCAATCGCTTCCTTCAGCATTTGTGAATACAAGTCAAACCCAACCGAATCAATGAAGCCATGCTGCTGGGCACCTAATAAATTACCTGCCCCGCGGATGGATAAATCTCGCATCGCGATTTTAAAGCCAGAACCTAACTCGGTAAATTCTTTAATTGCTTGCAAGCGTTTTTCGGCCACTTCCGTCAGTACCTTATCCTTGCGGTACGTAAAGTAGGCATAGGCAACGCGGTTTGACCTGCCGACACGACCGCGAAGCTGATAAAGCTGGGACAGCCCCATGCGGTCGGCATCAAAGACAATCAGCGTATTTACATTTGGAATATCGACCCCTGTCTCAATAATGGTCGTACTGACCAGAACATCAAACTCCCCGGCTAAGAAACTAATCATCACCGATTCCAATTCATTTTCCGTCATCTGGCCATGTGCATAGGTAACGCGCGCATCCGGGACAAGCATGGAAATTTCCTCTGCCTTCCGCTCAATGTCTTCCACCCGGTTATATAAAAAGTAGACTTGTCCGTCACGGGCTAGTTCTCTTTCGATTGCCTCTCTCACCAATGATCCATTGTACTCCATGACATAAGTCTGGACAGGGAATCGATTCTCCGGCGGTGTCTCGATGACCGATAAGTCACGGACTCCAAGCATCGACATATGCAGCGTCCTTGGGATTGGCGTTGCCGTTAACGTAAGGACATCAACGTTGGTTTTTAACTTCTTAATTTTTTCCTTATGAGTAACACCAAATCGTTGTTCCTCATCAATAATTAACAGCCCTAAATCTCGATAGACAATATCCTTTGATAACAGGCGATGGGTTCCGACGACAATATCACATGAACCGGCCTTTAGACCTTTTATTGTATCGGTTTGTTGCTTTTTCGAGCGGAAACGGCTTAACAGGCCAATATTAATCGGATAGTCTTGAAATCTTTCCCGGAGTGTTTCAAAATGCTGTTGCGCCAAAATCGTTGTCGGCACAAGGAACGCAACCTGCTTGCCATCTGCAATGGCTTTAAAAGCGGCGCGGATGGCAACCTCTGTTTTTCCATAGCCAACATCCCCGCACAATAAGCGGTCCATTGGCCGTCCACGTTCCATATCTTTTTTAATTTCATGAATAGAGCGCAATTGGTCTTCCGTTTCCTGATACGCAAAGGAAGTTTCAAATTCTCTCTGCATATCACCATCCGGTGTAAAAGCATAGCCAACGGCCGCTTCTCTTTCCGCATACAGCTTAATTAAATCGTCGGCGATATCCTGAACAGAGGATTGAACCTTTTTCTTAACCTTTTTCCAATCCGTGCCGCCCAGTTTATAGATTTTCGGTTCTTTTCCTTCTGAGCCGACATACTTCATGACCTGGTCGATTTGTTCCACCGGTACATAGAGTTTATCGGTTCCCTGATAGCGAATATGGAGATAATCCTTATGAATTCCGTTGATGACCAGTGTTTCAATTCCTAAATACTTGCCAATTCCGTGATTGACGTGTACAACATAATCGCCAATTCTAAGCTCTGAGTAACTCTTGATTCTTTCAGCATTTGATAGCTTTTGACGGCTGGCTGATTTTTTCACCCGTTTGTTAAACAGCTCTTCTTCTGTGATGACGGCAATTTTTTGAATAGAAAGCTCAAAACCTGTTTGCAGGTTTCCTTTCATAATTTGAACCTTGCCAGGGAGCAGCTGCTGACCTCCCTTTATAATGCTGGCCTCAATTTCATAGTCCTCTAGCACCCGCTCAAGCTTTTTGACTCGTTCTTCGTCTGGTCCTAAAAATAAAATAGAATAATTGCCTTTTTTCCAACGATCAATCTCTGCCTTTAACACATGCATTTGTCCATGAAAATTTTGCATTTGCTTGCAAGAGATATTAATAATATTCTGCGGACTCGTATTGGCTACATGTCTTAAAAACAGGGACATGTACAGGATTGGAAAATCCTTTTTTTGCAGCATCGACTGCAAATCATGGGAAATATGTAAATCATGAATGATTTGGCCTTCACTAAGCAGAGAGGTATACCATTCAGCTTCCTCTTTTACAAGGGAGTCGTTCATCTCTTGGACACGACTGATTTCATCAATAAACACCAATCCATTACTTGGCAGGTAGTCTAGTAAACTACTAGGCCTTTCATATGCCAGCGAGAGGTATTTAAAGACTTGATCAGGCTTATGGCCATTTTTCAATTGCTCCAGTTCGAAACTGATATTTTGTGATAACTGGATTTTCGCTTTATCATCTTTTAATTTTTTAAGACTTTTGGATAAACCATCTTCCAGCTTGCCGATCATTCGGCTATAATCCTCGGCTTTAAGCAATACCTCCGTTGCCGGGCCAATCATAACCTCCGAAACCTTCTCTTTGGAACGCTGATCCTCCAAAGAGAAATAGCGAATCGAATCTACCTCAGTATCAAATAATTCAATTCGGAGCGGGTTCGTTTCAGTAAGCGGATAGATATCAATAATTCCGCCTCTAACACTGAACTCCCCTGGTGTCGTGACCATTTCAGCCCGAACATAGCCCATCTGGACAAAGGTATTTAACATTTTATCAATATTTAAATCTTCGCCAATTTTTAAAGAAAGCTGGTATTCCTTCCATAACGATTTGGGTGGAAGGATCTTCTTTAATCCGGAAATGGGGACAATTAATATGCCTTGCTGCTGCTTGCTCCAGTGATTTAAGGCTTCAATTCGCTGCGCCTTTAATTCTGGACTGGCAATACTCATTTCAGCGGCAATCAATTCATTAGCCGGAAAAAGAAACACTTCTTTTTCACTTAGTAGATTTACAATATCATCATAGAGTTTTTGGGCTTGTAATAGATTGTGGGTGACGAGCATAATCGGCCTTTTCATTTGTTCATAGACAGAAGCCGTAAGGACTGTCCTAGACGAGCCTGATAATCCGGCAATTAGCTGTTCCCTTAAGCCTTCTTGCACACCGGCTATGATGGAGTGCACATCTTCCTGCTTCAGGAATAATGACTTTAAACCGTTCAAGGTTTCTCCTCCCTTCTTAACGAAAAGCGGAAGCGCCTAGACCAAGGAAAAAAGTAGTTCATTTTTTCCCCGGGGCGACAAGCATAAGACGAGCCGGCGGGAAGGTTGCTTTTTAACCTTCTCGACGGATTGGCTTAGACCAAAGAGCCCCTAGGCGCTGCAGCTAGACATTTATAAAATTAATATAGTAGAAAAATATAAATAGAAAAACGCTTTGGAATAGCATCCAAAGCTGGTTAATGAATAAGGTAATCGTATTGATGGTAGTCTGGATTCCGTTCCAAAGCTTCCTGACAGTCTTCACAGATGGCCGTGATATGGATATCACCTGATGAGTCATAAGCAACCATATCTATTCTTTCCTGATCCGTTAATTTATGAAGACCAAGGCTTTCTGAATGGACCGATGCTTTTTCAATGGAACCAAGGTTCGTACCGCAATGACGACAATGGTAATGGATGGCCACGCCTGTCCCTCCCTAATCTACGATTCCCTTCTAGTATTAACCTGATAGGAGGAACTTATTCAACTAGTTTCTTATGCACTTTATTGTATGTCATTTTAGCCTGTATCATGAATACTTACTGATTATATTCGTTCATCACCTGTAAGAAAGGCTTCTCCAGCCAGACTTCACAGGCTTCAGAACTTTTTTTCACAGCTTCCTGTGTCAAAGGCCTTTCATCCTGACGGAACCGTCCTAAAACATAATCCGGCACGCTCATTCCCGGCTCAGGGCGGTCAATTCCAATTCGAATCCTGTTGAACTGCTGTGTACCAAGGTGTGCGACGGTTGATTTAATTCCGTTATGTCCGCCGGGGCTTCCCTTTTGACGCAGTCTGATTTTTCCGACGGGCAAATCGAGATCATCATAGATAACAAGCAGGTCTTCTAACTCGATTTGGTAATAGTCCATTACAGCTCTGATCGACTCTCCAGATAAATTCATGTATGTAAGAGGTTTTAAGAGAAGAATCTTCTCTCCTTTATGAAAACCAATCCCATATAATCCTTTAAATTTGGATTGATTAAGCGGTATATTCATTTGACTTGATAAAGCATCAATGACTTCAAAACCGATATTATGCCTTGTTTGGTCATACTGTTTCCCCGGGTTCCCTAAACCAACTATTAATTTCATAGACGGTCCCTCCTCTTTTGGTTTAGCCAACCTTTTAAAAAAATTTCGGAACATAGCTATCTCCCATAATATAATATATTTTCTATGGAAATGCGATAAAGACGTAACCAAGATAGGTTACGTCTTTGTTTCTATTCTCCACCAACTGGTGTTGTTTCTCTTCCTTCTTCATTATCAGGGTGGCCGCCTTCTTGCTGCTCACCGGCATCAATTTCCTCTTCGACCTTAGGCGGCAGGATAGAAGCAACGACTTCTTCATCCTCGTGGTTAATGCTGAAAGCACCACCTGATGGAATGTCGCCAACCGTTATGTTTTCGCCGACCTGAAGGTTCGTGATATCGACTTCAATTTGCTGTGGAATATTATCAGGGGTTGCCGTGATCGAAATTTCATGAAGCGGCTGCTGAAGGACCCCGCCGTCCTTCACTCCTATTGCCTCACCTACAAGAGCAAGTCTTACATTAACGTTGATCTTGGATGATTTATCTACGGCTAGGAAATCAACATGAAGAATTTCTTTTTTAATAAAATCCTCTTGGTAATCAGTTAAGATAACATCCTGTTTGCTGCCGTCAACATCAAGTGAAATGACCCCATTACGGCCGACAGCGCGGATTGTCTTTGTTAAATCAGCTGAACTGATATAAACCGGCTTGCTATCCACCCTTGCTCCATAGATGACAGCAGGAATATTCCCATTATCTCTGATTTTCCGTAATGCCGAATGGCGGAGTTCTTTCCGCTCTTTTGCTTGTAAAACAGTACTCATGTATTGTCACCTTCCTATTTTGAATAAAACATTCTATATAAAATTGCCCCAAAATAGGAAGGACTAAACATTTTTTTGCAAAAAATAACACTTATAGCGAAGAAGGACCTGACCTAAAAAGTCAGATCCTAATATGGCCTATTAATCAAATAGGGTACTTACAGATTGTTCTTCGTGGATGCGGATAATCGCTTCTCCAATTAATGGTGCGACAGATAAATTAATGATTTTATCCGTCTTTTTCTCTTCTGAAAGGGCAATAGAGTTAGTCACCACTAATTCCTTAATTTTCGAATTTTGGATTCTTTCAATCGCCGGTCCTGATAGAACTGGATGTGTACAGCATGCATATACTTCCAATGCACCATTCTCTACTAATGCGTTAGCAGCCAATGTGATTGTTCCTGCTGTATCAATGATATCATCAATTAATATCGCTACTTTGCCCTCAATATTACCAACGATATTCATAACCTCAGCCACATTCGGTCTTGGACGACGCTTATCAATAATCGCAATTGGTGCTTTCAGGCGTTCAGCCATTTTTCTTGCTCTTGTAACCCCGCCATGGTCAGGAGAAACAACAACAATATCACCGTTTAATTGTTTATTTGAAAAATAATCAGCTAAAATAGGCACACCCATCAAGTGGTCAATCGGAATATCGAAGAACCCTTGAATTTGTGGTGCATGCAAATCTAAACAAAGTACACGTGTCGCACCAGCTGTCTCAAGCAGGTTTGCCACAAGCTTAGCTGTGATTGGTTCACGTGAACGCGCTTTACGATCCTGACGTGCATAGCCATAATAAGGCATCACAATATTAATCGTTTTCGCTGAAGCTCTCTTTAAAGCATCAATCATGATTAACAATTCCATGATATTTTCATTCACAGGTGAGCTTGTGGACTGAATCACATACACATCACAGCCGCGGATACTTTCCTCAATATTGATTTGAATTTCTCCATCACTAAATCTGGTTACCGAGCTCTTTCCAAGCTCAACACCAATTACTTTGGCAATTTCTCTTGCAAGGGGAAGATTTGAATTTAAACTGAATACCTTTAAATTTGGATCTAAATATTGATTCGACATGAGGGCCCTCCTGAAATCATTCGCTTATTTCTTTAAATTAAGCTTTGCAACGTAATTTTCTTTATTCACTTGCTTGGCACGGGCAATGGATAAAGCCTCGCCAGGTACGTCTTTTGTAATCGTGGATCCGGCAGCTACATAAGCGCCCTTTCCAATAGTGACAGGGGCAACTAGATTGGAGTTGCAGCCAATAAAGACTCCATCTTCAATTTTGGTTAAAAATTTATTTTTACCGTCGTAATTCACTGTAATCGATCCGCAGCCGATGTTTACATCAGTGCCGACTTCGGCATCCCCAATATAGCTTAAGTGTGAGGCTTTACTTCCTTTTCCGAATACAGCTTTCTTAATTTCGACGAAGTTTCCAATTTTCACATCATCATCAATATTTGACTCAGGGCGAATGTGAGCAAACGGTCCGATATTGACGTGGGAACCAATTGAGCTTTTAAAGGCAGCTGATTGACGGATGACTGTTTCATCCCCAATTTCACACGTGTCAATTTCTGTGTTTGGTCCAATATGACATTCCGCACCGATAATGGTTTTACCTGTTAAAATGGTTCCAGGATAAATGACGGTATCCTGACCGATTTCAACATCCGTTCCAATGTAAGTGTTAGATGGGTCAATGATTGTTACTCCGTTTCGCATATGCGCTTCATTCAAACGTGTTCGCATAATTCGCTCTGCCTCTGATAAAGCTACCCGATCATTGACACCCAGGGTTTCTTCTATCGTATTTGTTTGAAAGGCTGTAACAATTTCACCTTGTTTTTTCAAGATTTCAATGACATCTGGTAAATAGTATTCTCCTTGTACATTGTCATTAGAAACATTTTTTAGTGCTTCGAAAAGGGCAGCATTATCAAAACAGTATGTTCCTGTATTGATTTCATTTACTTTGCGCTCATCTTCCGTAGCATCTTTATGTTCGACAATTTTCTCGACAAGACCTTTTTCATTGCGAATGATTCGGCCGTATCCTGTTGGATCATCAATTCTTGCCGTAAGGATGGTGGCTTTTGCCTTTAATTCTTCATGGTGTTTAAATAGGGACTCCATCGTTTCGGCTTTAATTAACGGGGTATCACCGCAAACAACGATGGTAACGCCTTCTTTTCCTTCCAGCATTCCGGCAGCCTGCATAACCGCATGTGCTGTTCCTAGCTGCTGCTCCTGAAGTGCATAATGGCTTCTGCTGCCTAGTTGGCCCTGAACCATTTCCGCTCCGTGTCCAATGATGGTGACCATTTCTTGGACATTCAGTTTTTCCACTTGGTCAACCACATGCTCGACCATCGGTTTACCGCAAACTGGGTGTAATACTTTATAAAGCTTAGATTTCATCCGCGTCCCTTGTCCTGCGGCCAAAATCACAGCATAACGATTGGGCATGTTCAAGTCCTCCAATTTAACCTTTTTATCCACTAAAAATATTAACGTAAATGGGACGGCTTTTCAAGGAATGAAGGATATGTGTCTATTGTTGTAATTTTGAGTTTTTTTAGTAGAGGGCAGAAGAAAGTATCGAGGTTATATAAAACACATAAAAAAGAGCCTTACTTAGAAGAAAGGCCCTAGTTGTAATAATCCTTAGGAAGCTCCGGCTTCTTCAAATTCTACTTCCAATTCACCTAAACGGTGGTACTCAGCCAATACAGCTTCTTGGATCTTACCGCGTGTTCCTGAATTGATTGGATGCGCAATATCACGAAATTCTCCATCAGGAGTACGTTTACTTGGCATAGCTACAAATAAACCGTTGTTCCCGTCAATAACACGAATGTCATGAACAACAAATTCATTGTCCAATGTGATTGATGCAATCGCTCTCATTCTTCCATCCGTATTAACCCGGCGTAATCTTACGTCAGTTACTTCCATGTGCTCACACCCTTTTTCTAATGATAAAAAGCTAGTTTAATAAATTCAACAAATAATTTGCTTATTCCTTCTTTATTTTCAAAATTTTTTTAAAAAATAGGACGAATTTGTGAACTTTTGTAAAAAGTAGACATAAAAAAAAACGCCCGTTTATTTCACGAGCGCTACTACTTCAATCTCAACTAACACATCTTTTGGCAAACGGGCGACCTCTACACAGGAACGGGCCGGTTTATGCGTGGAGAAATATTCCCCATATACTTCGTTAACTGCCGCGAATTCGTCCATATTTTTAATAAATACAGTAGCTTTTACGACCGTTCCAAAGGATGCCCCAGCTTCTTCCAGCACAGCCTGTAAATTGCGGAAAACCTGATGGGTTTGTTCTTTAATGTCTCCAGTCACCAGATTGCCCTCTGCTGTTAGCGGAATTTGTCCTGAGCTGTAGAATAAATTGTTGACAATGATTCCTTGTGAATATGGCCCGATGGCTGCTGGCGCTTGATTTGTTTGAACTACTTTCATACGATTTCCCCCTGTTTATTAAAATAATTACCTATTTGGACATTGATCGTTTTTTCTTTTACATCCACATCAGATAGTTGGACAAGCGAAATATATTCATCAACCAACCGCTCTTCAATTTTTTCCGCTTCGACTAAAACAGCAATACCGGCGACTTGGGAATTGAATTCCTCAATGATACTGATCATACCCATGACAGTACCGCCTGCTTTCATAAAATCATCAACAATAAGAACACGCGATCCTTCCTGCATGCTTCGTTTTGACAAGACCATAGTCTGGATGCGCTTGGCTGACCCGGACACATAATTAATGCTGACGGTTGGCCCTTCAGTAACTTTACTATCCCTTCGGACAATAACTACCGGAACATTCAATTGACTGGCAACTGCATAGGCAAGCGGAATTCCTTTAGTGGCCACAGTCATCACCACATCAATTTTGGCATCTGCATAAGCTGAGGCAATAATTCGCCCGGCCTGCTGCACAACGGATGGATTTCCTAAAATATCCGTTAAATATAAATACCCTCCAGGCAAGAGCCTATCAGGTTTAGCAATTAAGTCACATAGCTCATTCATGAATGGCTGTGCTTCTTCTTTACTTACTTTTACAATAAATTTAACCCCGCCAGCGGCCCCGGGCACGGTTTGCAGCGTACCGATTCCCCTTTGTTCAAAGGTTTCCTTGACGATGGCTAAATCCTCACTGATAGAAGACTTAGCTGAAGCATAGCGTTCAGCAAAATACGTTAGCGGTACTAATTGGCGAGGATGGTCCAATAAATAGTTGGTCATATCAATCAAACGTTCACTACGGCGAAATTTCATAACAAACCCCCAAAAGCCGAATATTCTAATTAGAGGATATCATTATTGTACGTTTCTAATCAAGTGTTTGCCATTAAAATACCAATAATGTTCGGATTTAATCAAGTGAGTGCCGTTCTCCAAGCATCCTGACAGCGAACACCTGGTCACAAAAGCCTCGAAGGCCGTTATAGATTCGGTGCATTCTCGAATCATGCTGGACAATTCCAAAAACGGTTGGCCCACTGCCGCTCATTAAAACGGCGTCCGCTCCAAAACGCTTCATTTGCTCCTTTATCTGCGCCACTTCTGGATGAAGATTTAAGGTAACATCCTCTAACACATTCCCTACATTTTGACAAACCTTTTGATAATCCCGGCTGTTAATCGCCTCGACCATTTGTCCAATATCAGGATGACTCATTCTGTTGATATCTAAGCGTCGATAAACCTCAGCCGTCGAAACTCCGATAAAGGGTTTAGCGAGAATTACCCAGCACGTCGGTGGAGGCGGCAGTTCGGTAATCATTTCGCCCCTGCCTTTTGCTAACGCTGTGCCCCCATAGACACAAAAGGACACATCTGAACCAATTTCGCTCCCGAGCTCTGCTAATTCATCTAGTGATAAGCCGAGGTCCCATAGTTTATTCAAGCCTCGTAAAGTAGCAGCGGCATCACTGCTCCCGCCCGCAAGTCCAGCCGCAACAGGGATGGTTTTTTCGATGGCAATCATGACACCTTTTTTCACCTGGAAACGGTTTTTCAACAGCTGTGCTGCTTGATAGGCTAAGTTGCGCTGATCATCCGGTACATAACGATTATGGGAAAGAATATGTATTTGATCTTGATTTAATAAGGTCAGTTCCACCCGATCGGCTAAATCAATAGTTGTCATGATCATTTCAACCTCGTGATAGCCGTCGGAACGTTTATGTAAAACATCTAGTGCTAAATTGATTTTAGCCGGTGCTTTGACTAAAAGCTTCAATAGGTCCACCTACTTCTATATAGTGCAATATTCCGCAATCCACATTTTGTCCTATTTTACCACAAAACGACTAGTAAAGCGCAAGCGCATTGGGGTTTTATGGTGAAATTTAAAGGCCAGAGGAAAAGTTCCCCCTGGCCATGCTGCAGCAGTGATTCGTTTAAATTACAAGCGGAAGTGCATTTTAATTTTGAGTTAAGACTGCCGGCCTTTACCAGCCAACTGTGCTTCTGCAAGCTCTATGGCGCGTTTAACCATATTCCCTGCATCCTTTGCACGGATGCCGCCCCAACCCTCTTTTTGAACAACATCATAGAAACCAAGATCTTTTGCAAGCTCTTCTTTAAATTGGCTTGACATAATCCCTCTTCTTCTTCTGCCCATCTAAACAACCCCTTTCATACTACAGCATTCATAGTATGAGTAAATAATGGTTTTTAATGATAGCAAAAAGCAGTAAACCTAAAGTTTACTGCCACTCATTGCTTATATACTAACTTAATGCTACATGTCCTGCTGCTTCATCGTAGAATGTAATTTGAACTGTTTCTGTTAATACATCCGCATAGCTGTAAGACACTCGCTCGAATGAATTTTCATCCTGATCTAATTCAATAACAAAAACAGACGGGTAAGTTTCAGCTAAAACACCGGAACGTTCAATTGTTTTCCTGCGTCCGCCATTTGCTTTCAGCAATAATCTTTTCCCTAAATTTGTGTCAAGAGCCTTTTTAATATCGGCTAAGGTTTTTGGCATTCGGTCCACCTCACTATGTAAAGTATAACACACTGACATAGTCCTGTCAAACAAAAATATAAATTATATCAGTCCGACAAAAAGTTTGTCAATATTTTTTCTTCTACTTTTTCTTCTAAATTTCAACATTTCTATCGTTACCTTAATGTCAATGGAATATGTGTACAATATTAAAAAAAATAAGCCCCGGGGATTAAAAGGCTCATACTTTCTCTGTATCTTGATTTTGATTTTCTTCTTCATCCTCGTCTGGGAGTGGTCTATAAGGCATACCTGTTCTTAAAACACCCTTTGTTTCGATGCCGCCCAGCCCCTTATCTCCTGTTAACGTATTGCGCAAAACATCCCACACGTTTATTCTTTCCATAAACGGGGTAAAGCTTATTTTGGCAACAATATATACCGGATCAAGTGCGTGTATATTGACTCTTGTGGGAGAACTGGCGAAGTTTGCCCCTGCATGAATCAGAGATTCAAAGTGTGATTGGCATGCACCCGCAAAGATAACCAGTTGATCTAGATGCGGTACTCTTTTCCTTGCCTCCCTAACGGTTTGAACAAAGTGCCTAGAATGCCGGTAGGCGTTGATATCGCTCATTTTCCCTTTTGCCTTTGAGTAGGCGTCGTGCCCGGTGATAACGAGAATATCCGGCCGGTAATAGTCCATTAATTCGCCGATTTTATTCGGCATTTCCTTTTCATTGCAATGGATGCCTAATACGGGGACTCCGATTTTTTCATACAAAGTCATACATTTTTTTAGATAGGAGGGATCTCCATCTAAATGAAGGACTCTGCCGGGGATTTGAAAATAATTGCTCGGTTTTACATACCCGCCTGTTGCAGTATATTCTTGTCTCTGTTTCAATAAATCAACATCCTGAGTAAAAAGTCTTAAAGACTGTTCTTCAAGTGTCCTAAATTCTTGTGTAAGCTTTAATCTTTCGGTTTGGTTGATGACAACCAAATCATTATATGGAGCATCTGCCACGATGCGGAAATCTTCCCCGTAAAGGATCGCAAATTTCTGGTCATTTATTTTTCGAAAATCGATTACACGAAAAAGAATGTCACAGTTGTACGAACGTCTGCCGACAATATCCATTAATTTTATATCCACTGCCGTCACTCCAATTAGACCAGCAAAAAAGGCCTTTCAAAATAATAAAAGTTTCCCTGATAGGCTATGCCACCGGCTTTGTCCCTGTGACGAACGATAATTAGGATTATTTATTTTTAAGGATTTTGTTGGTTATTTATTGGGCGGATAACTCATAATGCCTAAGATGTGATAAAGTTCGTTTCATGGCCCTTGAAAAGATTTCACAAGGACTATGAAGCGTTTTATATGCATTCACGGGCACTGTCAATGCCTCACAGTGCCTTTAAACTGCCTTTTTGCTCTCCACAGGCACTGTGCCAATAAAAAAAGACCTTTAAAAAGGTCTAATGGAAATATGGATATAGTTCGTCTGCGAGACGGCCGAATTCCTCTAATGAGAGGGTTTCGCCTCTTCGTGAAGGTTCAATTCCGCTGGCTTCTAACGCCTTAATGATGCCCTCTTTCTTTTGTTTCCCATCCGGCAGCTGACTCGTTAAATTATTAAGTAATGTTTTTCTTCTTTGCGCAAAGCTAGCCTTTGTCACTTGGAAAAAGAAAGTTTCATCCTTGACGCTGACAGCAGGGCTCTCCCGCTTAATCAGCCTGATTACCGCTGAATCAACATTTGGCTGAGGTACGAACACCGTTTTCGGAACAATCATCACTGTCTCCGCTTCTGTATAGTACTGCACGGCAATAGAGAGCGAGCCATAATCCTTTGTCCCAGGCTTGGCTGAAATCCGGTCTGCTACCTCTTTTTGGAGCATACAAACGATGCCACGGATTGGGAGCTGGTCCTCTAGCAGTTTCATGATAATCGGGGTCGTCACATAATAAGGTAAATTCGCCACCACCATAACATCATCGAGGCTGGCAAAGTGTTCAGCCATAACAGACCTGACATCTGCTGCCAGCACGTCATTATGAATGATGCTGACATTCGGATACGATGATAGGGTATCTGCTAAAATCGGCAACAATCTTTGGTCGATTTCGAATGCAATGACCTTTTTGCTTGTGCGGGCCAGCTGTTCTGTCAGCGCGCCAATCCCCGGGCCGATTTCAATCGCACCAGAGTCCTCCGTCAAGTCCGCAAAACTGACGATTTTTTTTAATATATTTGTATCAATTAAGAAATTTTGCCCCAGGCTTTTCTTAAACGAAAAACCGTATTTTTCAAGGATCGCCTTTGTCCTCACGGGTGTTGCAATATCTTTATTCATTGTTTTCCTCCTGCCTAACAATAGCAAGTGCTTCTGCAAATTCCTGTTTGCTAATTTGAAACATCATTAAACGCTTATGAAGTTGTTTTCCATTTGTGTAGCCTATTTTCAAAAGCTTCCCCAGCAGGATTCGGCGCTCTTTAGAACCTTCACCGCCAATAAGTCCGGCAGTGATTAAATCCTCTTGGGAAATCTCTTCTGAAATCGTTTCATGCATGATCTGCGCATCCTTCAGCGCCTCACGGATCGCTTCTGGATTAGCATGCTCAACACCTAGTCCCCTGCCGCGTTTAGCAAGCGCATCTTCCTTTTGTAAAAAAGCATGCTTGCAGCCAGGGACCTTTTCGGAGATTGTTTTCCTGATTTTTTCTCCGGGAAAGTCTGGATCTGTAAAAATAATCACACCCCTTGTTTCCTGGGCACGCCTTACCTTTTCAATTGTGGACTCATTCACCGCAGATCCATTCGTTTCAATTGTATCCGCATCCACCGCTCTTTTAATCGCCGTCGTGTCATCCTTACCCTCCACGACAATAATTTCTTGTATCTTCATTTTCCCTCCAGAAACATAAGACTTTGTTAAAATTGATAGTCGATTTTTTATCACTCTGTTGATTGGAGCAGAAGGCACGAGACTCCTGCGGGAGTACGGGGCAGGGGAGACCCCACAGGCGCATAGCGCCGAGGAGGCTCCCCGGCACGCCCGCGGAAANNAATCAACAGACAAGTTTAACAGAGTCAAAAAATATTTAAATATTTGAAAAAAACTTGAAACATTTTTGTAATGTCCATCGTCTATATTATCAAAAGCCATCATACATTAATGTATAAAACATAGGAAAAAATCCTAGTCTCTATTCGTTGTTAAGTATAAATAAAAACGATGAAAAAGTAAAAATGCAGAGGATAGGACCCTCTGCACCTAAGTAAATTACTGCAATATTTTAATTTTGACTTTCTTACGTCCCCAGCGATACGCATCTGCATTTGACGGCACAAATACATCAATGATATACCCTCTTATCGCTCCGCCCGTATCAGCTGCAACAGCATAGCCATAGCCTTCGACATAAACCTTTGTTCCTAGCGGTATTATTCTCGGGTCAACAGCAATAACTTTCATGTTTGGATTAGCACGGAGATTAAGACCGGTTGCAGTACGTCCTGAACAGCCATTACAATTTGCTGTATAGGCGGTTGCAGTAACATAAAACTCTTTTCCCGTTTCCACTGCGCCACGGGAAACCTGTAAAGATAACTCCTTCGTTCCGACAGCCACAACTTTATCTTGCTTCTCTGCAATCATCTGCTCACTAAGTAATTTTCTTGAAATTTCCTTGCCATTTTCAAGTAAAACTTCGTATTGCCTGGAAACGCGGCCATGTTTACCAGCTGATAAGATCTTCTCTTTTCCTTTTTCTAACCCTTCATCCTTTTTGGTTACCACGGCAAATTCAACAGGTTCTTCCACTACATCGGTGACCTTTTCTACTCGGATGACGTTAACAACACCATTATCTTTCACTCTTTCAGTCAGTGTTGGTTCAACTCGGTCTAGTGAATTTAGCTTGATGCCCTGCTGCGTTAAAAAGTCAGCGACCGTAGTCGAAGTGGTCCAAACTTGTTGTGCTTTACCCTTGTCAACATAGGTTAGATTAAAGGCTTTTTTAATGCCGACCTTCAGCTCATTTTTGATTGCCGCCTCTGGTTTTGGTGAGATTTGATCATGTGCATTCAAAACAATTTTCTGCTCCTTTAAGAGCTCAGCCACTGTACCGGCTGTTGTCCAAATCGTTTTCTTCTCGTTGTCCTTGACAATGCTAACCTGTTTCGCCTGTTTCCAAACGACCTTAAGGTGGTCCTTCACCTTTGCGTTCGCCTTTGGAAACAAGTAGTCCTGTGAGCGAAGTGATACATCCAGTTCATCAAATAACTCTTTGACGGTATCTGCATGTGTATTAACGACCGTTTGCTCGCCATTAAGAGTAATTGCAACAGTTTTCTTTGATCCTTCAAAAAAAAGAATACCAAGAGTTGTTAACAAAACTACAAAACTAGCAAAAGCAATGGTCAAATTTCTCCCGCTCAAAGACATGAAAAACAGGTTTTTCATGTTTTTGAATACGATGAAAAACGCCTCCTTTTCTCGGAGAGATTATTGAGAACCATGCTGCCGGCTGTTAACCCTTGCTTATCCTGTGAACGTATTTTTAATTATGCATAATATTGGGAAAATTGCAAAGGAAAACTTATCGACACGGTAATCCTATGTTGAAAAGGAGACGTGTAGAACTTTTTGTTATAAGAAAAAATTTGGACAAACTTCTCATCGTTTCGACATAATCTCTTATCAGTTTATGCCGAATAATTTTTTAGCATTTCGTGTCGTTACTTTGGCAACTTCTGCTAATGTTACCCCCTTTATTTCGGCAATTTGCTCAGCGACCAGCTTTACATAACCCGGTTCATTTCTCTGTCCTCGGTATGGGTGTGGAGTTAAATACGGACAGTCTGTTTCAATTAACAATTTATCTAGCGGAATTTCTGCCGCTACTTCCTTCGGCTTTTTGGCATTTTTAAACGTTACAGGGCCGCCAAGTGAAATATAAAAGTTCATTTTCACGCATTCTTTTGCCACTTCAGTACTGCCGCTGAAGCAATGCATGATCCCCCCTACTTCCTCAGCCCCTTCTTCTTTTAATATTTCCACAATATCTGCCGTTGCCTCCCGATTATGGATGACAATAGGAAGCTTCACTTTTTTAGCCAGCCTGATTTGCTTGCGAAAAACCTCTTTTTGAATCTCCTTTGGAGACTTGTCCCAATGGTAATCCAAGCCCATTTCTCCGATTGCTACTACCTTTGGGTGCTCTGATAATTCCTCAATCCAAGCTAAATCCTCATCCGTCATATCTATGGCATCAACGGGATGCCAGCCAACACAGGCATACAGGAACTCGTAGTTTTCCGCCAATTCCATCGCTTTTTCAATCGTCGGCCGATCAAAACCGACAACAACCATATTCGAAACTCCCTCTGCTTGAGCCCTTTCAATCACTTCTTGCAAATCTTCGTTGTATTGTTCTGCGTTTAAATGTACATGTGTGTCGAATAACATTTCCTATGCTCCTTTTTTCACAATAGATTTCCTTGTCATACTATAAATAAAAAAATAGAAATGTCCCGAAAATTGTTTCACGTGGAACATTTCTATTTTAGACATTATTTTACTTTAGAACCAACTGGAAGGGTTTGATCAACGGTTGCAAGGGATAGCTGACCGTCTTTTGAACCTGCTAGTATCATACCCTGTGATAGTTCACCGCGTAATTTAACTGGTTTTAAATTTGTTATACAAATAACCTTACGTCCCACTAATTCCTCAGGCTTGTAGTATTGAGCAATTCCTGATACAACCTGGCGCTTTTCATAGCCAAGGTCCAGCTGCAGCTTTAGCAGTTTATCCGCTTTTTTAATTGGCTCTGCCTGGATAACTTCGGCAACACGCAGGTCAATCTTCATAAAATCATCAATGGAGATTTCATCAATGGCCTCAGGTTTTTCCTCTTTCTTTTCTTCAGCCGCCACAGGTGTTCCGCCCTGCATCTTTGTCTTAATGAATTCTACTTCTTCTGCAATTTCAAGTCTCGGGAATAGAGGTGCATCCTTTGCTACCTTCGTTCCGCTTGGAATCAATCCGAAACCTTCAAGACTTTCCCATGCTTTTAGAGCTTCCTCTTCTATTCCTAACTGTTTGAAAATCCCATCAGGAGTCCGTGTTAAAAACGGTTTTAACAGAATGGCTGTTCTGCGCAGCGACTCCGCTAAATGAACCATTACACTTGCAAGCTCACCTTTTTTAGCCTCATCCTTTGCTAATGCCCATGGCTGGGTTTCATCGATATATTTATTAGTCCTGCTGACTAGCTGCCAGATGGATGTTAACGCAACAGAAAACTCCATTTTCTCCATGGCTTCTTCGTATTTTGTGACTGTTTCACGATTAACTTGAAGCAAAGAATCATCAAATTCACTGACAGAATCTGAATACGCTGGAATCACACCAGCAAAATATTTTTCGATCATCGCAACGGTTCGATTTAACAGATTTCCAAGATCATTTGCTAAGTCAAAATTAATTCTCTCCACAAAGCCTTCAGGTGTGAAAACTCCGTCTGCACCAAATGGGACTTCCCTTAATAAATAATAGCGGAGTGCATCAAGGCCGTAGCGATCAATCAACGTAACCGGATCGACCACATTTCCTTTTGACTTTGACATTTTTCCATCCTTCATTAATAGCCAGCCATGCGCAAATACCTTTTTTGGCAACGGAATATCCAGGGCCATTAACATAATTGGCCAATAGATCGTATGGAAACGGACGATCTCTTTCCCAACCAGATGGACATCAGCGGGCCAGTAATTCAAATAGTTAGCGTCGTTTTCTGTTCCATATCCTAATGCCGTAATATAGTTTGAAAGTGCATCAATCCAAACATAGATAACATGCTTCGGATTGCCCGGGACTTTAATCCCCCAATCAAACGTCGTTCTTGAAACTGCTAAATCCTCTAAACCAGGTTTAATAAAATTATTAATCATTTCATTTTTACGGGATTCCGGCTGAATGAACTCAGGATTCTCCTCGTAATATTGCAAAAGACGGTCGGCATACTTGCTCATTCTAAAAAAGTAGGATTCTTCCTTTACAAGTTCAACAGGGCGGCCGCAATCCGGACAGTTTCCATCGACAAGCTGTCGGTCGGTATAAAAGGATTCACAAGGTGTACAATACCAGCCTTCATATTGATCGAGATAAATATCACCCTGTTCAAGCAATCTCGCAAAAATCTTTTGAACAATTTGCTTATGTCTTTCTTCGGTCGTCCGGATAAAATCATCATAAGAAATATCGAGCTTATTCCAGAGGACCTTAATTTCATCAACCATTCCGTCTACGTACTGCTGCGGGGTAATTCCCGCTTCTTCCGCTTTACGCTGAATCTTTTGCCCATGCTCGTCTGTTCCCGTTAAATACCTGACATCAAACCCTCTCATCCGCTTATAACGGGCCATTGCATCACCCGCAACAGTGGTATAAGCATGACCAATATGTAAATTTCCACTTGGATAATAAATTGGTGTCGTTAGGTAAAAGGTCTTTAATTTTTCCTCCATTTTTACTCCTCCTATTAGGTTGGCAATCATTAACCCTACTGTCCATTATTGCCTCTTTTTTCCCGCTTCTATCCTCAAAATATACCGAAAAAAGGACTTTTGTGCAAGAAAGCGCCATCCCTCGCTTCCAACATTTTAAAATATTTTCCTTATACACCCATAAAAATAGGACCTTAAGCGAAATATATGTTGTTTAAATGCTGATAATGTAGATATTTGTCGAATTCCGTAAAATTCAAATGGAACTGAATTTACACTACGATAATATTAAAAACAGTGTTTAATTGAAAAAACTTTCTATTAAACCCTATTAAATCAATAATTTAACCACCAGGAAAAATTTTCTTATATTTTCCAAAATAAAAATAATTGACGGATATGGGAATGGCTGGTATTATGAAGGTAAGAAAAATTTGTCGAATAATGACGAATTATAGAATAGAAAATATACTTTTTTATTAGTGAGAGGAGATTATAAAAAATGAAATCTACTGGTATCGTTCGTAAAGTTGATGAATTAGGCCGTGTGGTTATTCCGATTGAATTAAGACGTACTCTTGGTATTGCTGAAAAGGATGCTCTTGAAATCTATGTAGATGATGATCGTATCATCCTTAAAAAATACAAGCCAAACATGACTTGCCAAGTAACTGGTGAAGTTTCTGATGACAATTTAGCACTTGCTGGCGGAAAATTAATTCTTAGCCGTGAAGGTGCAGAGCAATTACTTCAAGAAATTCAAAACAGCTTTGAATTAGCAAAATAAGAATAAAGCAGATATTTTCTTTTTTACTTCTTTAATATAAATGGCTCCAGAACCTTGTTGGTTCTGGAGCTTTTAATTTTATTCAATATGATAAGTTTGATACACTTCACGCTTGTTTAAGCCTCGGTCTTTTGCTGTTTGTTTAATGGCTTCTTTTGAGGCCATCTTTTTTTCTGAAATATAGTGATTAACATGTTCTTCAATTGTAAAACTCTCCCACCAACTAGACTCTTCCTCGACTTCATTGGTGGTCCCCTCTACTATTAAACAAAATTCCCCGCGAATTTCATCTTGATTGGCCCAATTAATTGCTTCCTCAATGGTGCCTCGAATAAATTCCTCAAATTTCTTTGTCAGTTCTCGGCATAGGGCTATGTTCCGATTACCCAGAATTTCAAGCATAATTGCTAATGTTTCTTTCAAACGATGCGGTGATTCATAGAAAATAATCGTTGCCGTTTGTTTCTTTAAAACTTCTAATTCTGAGCGTTTTTCTTTCTTACTTCTGCCTAGAAATCCATAAAAGTAAAATGGCTGACAACTAAGCCCTGAGGCAATTAAGGAAGTGAGGGCAGCATTGGCACCTGGTAATGGCACTACTGTCATTTTTTTAGTTATAGCAGCCTGTACAAGCTCATATCCCGGGTCTGAAATCGTCGGCATACCCGCATCACTGACAAGAGCAATTTTTTGGCCTTCCTTTACCCTTTGAATTAATTTTTCCCCACTTGTCTCTTTGTTGTGCTCATGATAACTGACAACAGGCGTCTCAATTTCAAAATAATTACAGAGCTTTCTCGTATTTCGTGTATCCTCAGCAGCAATCAAGTCTGCCTCTTTTAATATTCGGATTGCCCGAAAGCTCATATCCTCCAAATTTCCGATGGGAGTAGGAACAAGATAGAGAATACCTTTGTGTTCTTCGTTTTCAAAGCTTTTCTGCTGCCACATTATATCCACCCGTTTCTTCCATTAAAAACTCAATTTTTTTCTTTCGTGATAACCTTTTGAAGTAGTATTCCGCTCTAAGTGCATCCGTTTTATTATCAAATTCTTTATAAAAGGTAAGCTCAACAGGGCCGCGTCCCCTGGTATATTTTGCCCCTTTTCCTTCATTATGAAGTCTTAGGCGGCGCTCAAGATTATTCGTATAGCCCCCGTAGAAGCTTCCATCCCGGCAGGTTAAGACATAAAAGTAATGTTCGTTATTCTCCATATAAAATCTCTCGGATCTCAGGCGTATATTCATCCTTTTCATTATAGACGAATAACGGCGGCAGTATTTTTAAATCAGGACTGCCGTCTTTAATCGCTTCGACTAAAAGGGTATTGGCTTCCTTCCCCTGCTTTGGATAAACAAACTGAATTCGTTTGGGCTCAAGCCTGTATGTGCGCATCAACGTAATCATATCCAAGAGACGCCCCGGCCTATGTACAAAAGCTACTTTCCCACCTTGACGCACCAATTGGCTTGAAGCCTTTACCGCATCCTCGAGCGTACAGAGAATCTCGTGGCGAGCAATAGCTAAATGCTCATTCGGATTGATTTCTTCCTTAGAAGGTGTCGTAAAATAAGGTGGATTACAGGTGACAACATCAAATTTTCCAAAGCCTAATTGCTTGGGCATTTCTTTAATATCGCCATGAATCATCGTTAATCGGTCTTGAAGCTCGTTATACTCAATACTTCTAACCGCCATATCAAATAATCGCTCCTGAATTTCTACACCTGTAATCTTCCCCTTTGTCCGGGCACTTAAAAACAATGGGATCACACCATTTCCGCTGCATAAGTCAATTAAGTTCCCCTTTTGAATTGGGACATACGTAAACCTTGCCAGCAAAACGGCATCTAATGAAAAGGCAAATACAGATGGACTTTGAATAATCCTTAAATTTTCAGCAAGCAAATAATCAAGCCGCTCATCTTCCTTCAATATAACCATAGTTTCCTCCTAAAAAAACAGCCCCCCTGTTAAAGGAAGGCTTTAGCTATTTCTTATTAAGGAAGGAAAGGCAAAATAAACAATCGCCTTCCTTGCGCAAACTTCCGAAGTGGAGATTGCAAATATGAAAGCCTTCTTGGTAAAGACGGGCGAGGTTATCGTATCCTTCCCCAACATCAAAAGGCTTCATGACAGGTGCCCCCGATTGGGCAGCTCCTTTTTTAACCTCTGTTTCTTTCTTTTCTGCTTCCGTGGTTACATCTAAACGGCGCCTTAGATGTTCATTTTCAAGCTTTAAATAATGATTCTCTTCTAGTATTTCGGCTAAATGCTGCTTCAATTCCCCAAGCTGTTGGTAAAGACTCCCAATTTGTGTTTCCATGTTACTTACTGATTCAAATATTTCTTTTTTATCCACGGCGTACACCTCTTAATCTGTGGATTGTATAGAAAAGGCCCCTTCTTTAACGATTTCATCCAAAGTATACTCCAGAACCCGTTCTTGTTCCTTTAGTTCAACCTGAAGCACTCGTTCTAATATATTTAATCCTACCACTTTGCCGGCACCCTGTGGAGTTTCAATGATTTCCCCTAAATCAGGGAGCTGTTCTTTAGCAGATTCATATTCGTCGTTTTCATATTTTAAACAGCACATAAGCCTGCCGCATAAGCCAGATATTTTCGTAGGATTTAAAGATAAATTTTGATCCTTCGCCATTTTGATGGAAACAGGATCAAAATCGCCTAGAAAAGTAGAACAGCAAAGCATTCTTCCGCATGGGCCAATCCCGCCAAGCATCTTCGCTTCATCGCGGACACCAATTTGCCGGAGTTCGATTCTTGTCCGGAATATGGCCGCTAAATCTTTCACTAGCTCACGAAAATCGACTCTTCCATCGGCCGTAAAGTAAAAAATGATTTTATTGCGGTCAAATGTATATTCAACATCAACCAGCTTCATATCCAGCTGATGTTCATTTACTTTCTCATTACATACTTCATAAGCTTCCTGGGCAGCTTGTTTATTTTCATCAACAATCATTCGATCCTTCGGGTCTGCAATTCTAACGACCTTTTTCAATGGGAGAACAACATCATGTTCCCCTACCTGTTTGCGTGGAATGACTGCCCTTCCATATTCGACGCCGCGTACCGTTTCAACAATGACAAAATCATCTTTTTGAATTGAGAGGTCTCCAGGATCAAAATAATAGATTTTCCCCGCTTTTTTAAAGCGTACTCCTACAACATCATACAAATGAAGATCCCTCCTGCAATTTTAACACAAGCTGTTCCATCATCAGCTGAGGATTCATATTAGCCGCAAGCTTCCTTTTTGCCTCAAGGATAGCTGACATTTGTTCCGATATACGCCGTCCGGATGTTTGCAAGGCAAATTGATTTAACCGCTCACTTTCTCCTTTAAAAACAATTTGCTCTTGCCTATCTAATTGTATATATAGTAAATCCTTAAAAATAAGAAGTAAAAGATCTAAACCACGTTGAATCTGTTCTTTATCTTTAAAGTGTGGGAACCAATCGCTTTGAAGCGTTACCATCGCCTCTAACGGATTTTTTCTCAACACTTCATATAATTTTAACATTATTTTTTGGGCTTGTGCAAACCATTCATTGGTATTTAATTCAAGCGCTTCATCGATACTGTTTGTAAGCTGGGCTAACAGCGGTGCCTTTTGAGGAGCAACGCCGTTTTCCACCAATTGTTTAACCATAATCTGCGGGGATAATGGATGGAATTTTAATGTTTGGCACCTCGAAAGAATCGTAGGTAATATTTGCTGAGGCTGCTCGGTTATTAAAATCGCCACGGTTTCAGCATTGGGTTCCTCAAGGAATTTTAATAAACTATTAGAAGCGCTATTGCTCATTTTATCAGCATGGATGATCAGGTAGGCCTTTTTCAAGGATTCTAAGCCCTTCTTCGCAAACTCAGCCTGCAGGCTTCTGATTTGATCCACCTTTATCGACAGCCCATCCGGTTCAACAATATGAACATCAGGATGGTTCCCATGGTTGATCCGACGGCAATTTTTACAATCTTCACACGGTTTAAAGTCATCTTTTAATGACTCGCAGAAAAGGGACTTCGTCAAAAGCAGCCCTATTTCTTTTTTGCCAGTCCCTTTCATGCCTTCAAAAAGATATGCATGGGCCACTCGATTTTTTAAAAAGCTGTTTTTTATCATCTTTAATACGGCTGGCTGCAGCTCTTCTAGTTGATCCCATGTTTTAACCACAATTATCACTCACTTTTTTAAAAGAAATGCGGAAGCGCCTTGACGGTGGAGCTAGACAATTTTCAAAGTCAAAATTTAATTTTATATTTAAAAATGCATGTATTGCTCGATTGGCAAAACGAATACCGTTGCTCCGCCTACTTCCACTTCAACTGGATATGGAACATAGGAGTCAGCATTCCCGCCCATTGGAGACACAGGGGAAACGAGCTGATCTCTCGCCCTGCAGTTATCCTTAATAATCTGGAGAGCACGGTCAACGCGAATATCTTCGGTCCCGATCATAAAGGTTGTGTTACCTGATTTTAAAAATCCGCCTGTGCTGGCAAGCTTTGTCGCCCTGAAATTATTCTCTACTAATGCCTTTGATAACCGGTTGCTATCCTGGTCTTGTACAACAGCGATAATTAGTTTCATCGAACAACCTCTCCTCTATTAAACCGATTCTATTTCCTTTATCTATATTATAGCAGATTTATTTCAAGTGGAAATTTAGCCATAAAAAAAAGCCTCACATGAAGGCTATTTTTCAGCTAATTTTTTTTCGACAATCTGTAAGGTCTTTTTAAAAACCTCATCTACTGTTCCGGAAGCATCAATTTTAACAATACGCTCTGGAAAGCGATCGAGTAAGAGATGGTATCCTTTTCGTACTTTATGGTGAAATTCAAGGTTTTCTAAATCTAACCGATTAATTTCTCGGCCTTTATTTTTATTAATGCGCGTCAGACCTAATTCTGGCTCGATATCAAAGTATATTGTTAACTCTGGCATTAAGTTCTCGACGGCAAATTGATTGATGCTCCATACTTCGTCTATTCCTAATCCTCTTGCATAGCCTTGATAAGCAAGGGAACTGTCGACAAACCGGTCACAAAGAACGTCTCTTCCTGCCTCAAGCGCTGGTTTCACTCGTTCAATCAAGTGCTGTCTGCGCGCTGCTGCATATAGCAATGCTTCTGTTCTAGGATCCATTGCGGTATTTTCCTTGTCTAAAATAACTCTTCTGATTTGTTCGGCAATATCAATCCCGCCCGGCTCCCTTGTTAATAGGGCGTGGTTAAGTTTTTCCGCCACCATGCTGATGATCGTTGTTTTACCGGCACCATCCGGCCCTTCAAATGTAATAAAAGTTCCGTTGTTCATTCAAATAAAACCTCCAAAACTGTTAAAATCTAATGTTGTATAAAAACTCTGATGGACTCTTTGTTTAAGTTTGTGCCGCCCTGAAATCTAGCCCCTGATTCTAACAGCGTTTTAAGCTGGATCAGCTTTTCTGCATTTATTTTTTCACCCTTTATCAGCAAGGGTATGCCCGGCGGGTAAGGAATAATAGTCTCCGCACAAACATGGCCTACGGCTTTATTTATATGTATATCTTGCTCTTTTAGGCTGGACATCTCTTTATAAGGAATCGCCAGACCTGAAATGCTGCCGGCAGCTGGCTGATAGTCTTCCTTCCATTCTTGATTAGGAAGATCTTCTAGAATGGTTTTGATTTTTAATGCCGTCTCTTCCAACGGATAGTTCTGTCCTTGTTTTAATAATGGAAGGATGAGAAGGACATTATAGGGATCGGCTAGTTCTGTATAGATAGCGTGTTCTTCAAATTTTTTCTGGATTTGAAAGCCGCTTAATCCGCAATGGGATTGAAGTGTTATTTTTAAACAATCTCCATGATGATTGGGAAACTCTAACACTTTAATCTGTGGAATTTTTGCTAAATCCTCTTTAAAGCGGTTGATCTCTTTTAGTAAAAATGTTGCGTCCTTTTGCTCATAGCCTGCTAAATAATGTCTTGCTAGATCAAGAGACGCCATTATAGGATAGGAAGGGCTGCTGGATTGGAACATTTCTAAGTTTTCTTTTAATTTGTTTTTTTCAATGAGCTTACTATTAAAATGCAAATATGAGCCCATCGTCATGGCCGGCAGGGTTTTATGTGCGGATTGCACGACTATATCCGCTCCCATTTGCGTAGCAGAAGCCGGAAAGGGCTGTCCAATGATAAAATGCGCACCGTGTGCTTCATCGACTAAAACAGGAATTTGATGCAGGTGGGCTTGTTCAATAATTTCTTGTACATCCGTTGCTAACCCATAATAATTTGGATAGGTCAATATGATGGCTTTTGCATTGGGATACTGACTTATTGCTTTTGCGGCTATTTCAAGAGTAATCCCAGCTGCTACCTTCCACTCCAGGTTATATTCCGGTTCCAAAAAGATTGGATTTACTTTTGCTAATTTTAACGCATTTAGGACAGATTTGTGGCAGTTCCTTTGAACAAGGACAGTATCGTCCTCTGTGCAAGCTGCCATGATCATCGCTAAGTTGCCGACGGTCGATCCATTTACGAGAAAATAGCTTTTTTCCACTTGAAAAAGGTCAGCTAAAAGGGTCTCTGCCTCTAAGATGGCATCTTCAGGCGAGTGCAGATCATCGAGTCCTGTCAGTTCTGTTGCATCTAGCTGCAGGATAGGCTGATAAAATGGAGATAGACTAACTTCCCCATATTTATGTCCAGGTACATGAAAGGATATTGGCTTCTGTTTTATATGTTTTATTAATGCTTCATATAAGGGCTTCTGGGATTGAGTCATTTTTTATATACTTCCTTTACATAGTCTCATCTATTTTAACAAAAAAAATAAAGCCCATAAGGACTTGTTATGAAAATATTTCTGGAGTGTTTATTTTTTTAAGCTGTTTTAGAAAATATTTATATTTTGGATCATTTGTATCTGTCTGAATCAAATCATTTTCACAGTCGGTACAAATAAACGAAGTATATAGATGTATGCCTTTTGGTTTTAGATTCTCACAAATCACACATGTTTCTTCAATATGTTTATGTGCCAAAAATGAACTCAATTCCTCCACCTCCATACACCCATTCTGCCCGGCAATTTGGATTTGTATACAATTTTTTGAATACTCTTTATTATATTATGTTGTGTTTCACAATTGGGTGTATGTCTATAGGTGATTTCTTTTCAAAAACTATAAATTTTTGTTTGTTTTATTGTTTTCAGGATTTCTATTGTGGAATTTACATTGCATTTTTCCACTGTACATGTCTCCTATAAGCGGTATTGCTGACTTGATTGAGTATGAGGTTTGTCCTTCATCTTAGCTATGAAACAGTTTGCGTTGTTTAACTGGAGAGTCGGGCATTTAAATAGCATTTTATTGACCGCCGCTGGGTTTTCACTGTCAGGTTTGTCTTTCATCCAGGTTATGAAAGACAGTTTGGATTGGTTAGCTGGTGGTTTGGGCATTTAAATAGCGTTTTATTGACCGCCCTCGGGTTTTTGCTGTCCGGTTTGTCCTTCATCTTGGCCATGAAAGACAATTTTGGTTGGTTGATTAGTAGTTTTGGCGTTATGCCAGGCTCCTAGTGACCAATTTCGTCTTTTAACCGACCTTTCTGTCCTTCATTCAAGCTAAAAGGACAATGATGCTAAGCTTTTCACTCATTTTGCCTTAAAATAAAAAAAAGACAATCCTAGCGGATTGTCTCTTTCATGTGCCTGGCAACG
>NZ_JBALPP010000110.1:0-7718 GCF_036965425.1 Neobacillus drentensis
ATAAAATAAAACGTTGGCTTCGTTTCAAAAAGAAACGAATATTATTGTTTGTTGACGTTTTTGTTTGTTTAGTTTTCAAAGATCGATTTCTTTATCGCTCAAAAGCGACTTTATTATCTTACCAAACAACCAACTCAAAGTCAATAACTTTTTTATTAGTTGTTGTCGTCTCGGTGACGACTTTTACTATATTACAGCATATTATCTAATCGGTCAACACTTTTTTTCATATTTTTTCAAAGGAAAACCGCTGTTGTTTTCAGCGGCTTACAACTGTTAGATAATCCAATGCTGTATTGCTACTAAAGCTACTAAGCCCGGGATGCCCAAAAAGCCTGAGACTGCAGAAGTGGCGAAGTTAATTGGTACATGGATGCCGTAATGATTACCGGCAACATTGAGGAAGAACAGAAACAATGCCCCGATTAGTAACTTTATAGCAGCCTGGCCCACAAAACGAGCTGGCTTAAAGGGAGCCCCTGAAAATAATAACAAAATAACCAGCCCGCCTAAAACGGAAATGACGACAATTGGTTCCAAAAAGTGATCCCCCTTCTTAGGTCCTTTATAAAACATATGTACAAGCTCAAAAAAATAGACCTTAGAAAAAGGAAAAGCCGGAGCACCTTAATTGGCGCCACGGCAAATCTTACCTCATTAACTTAACATTCCGTTCTTTTGCTTCTCTTAAAAGGAAGATGTATTTCGCTTCTGCAATCTTTGTTTGACAGATCACTTCATCAGATGGGTCAAAGCTTTTTTCCAGCAGCATTTTCTCCTGCTGCCAATGTTCCTTATATTTGTTCAGCTGGATCAACAGCTTTTCATCATATTCTTTTCGAAGCCAGCCTTTACGCCGAAAAAACATAATCGAATCCTCCGGTCTCTTTTAGTGCGAGACTATAATTCCCGCCGGCCTTCTAATGCTTTGGATAAGGTTACTTCATCAGCATACTCAAGATCCCCGCCAACCGGCAGACCGTGGGCAATTCTCGTTGTTTTAATGCCTGACGGTTTTAACAATCGAGATATATACATCGCTGTTGCTTCGCCTTCGATATTTGGATTTGTTGCTAAGATGACCTCTTGCACAGTTTCATCCTGCAATCGTTTTAATAAATCCGGGATATTAATATCCTCTGGCCCAATTCCATCCATCGGCGAAATCGCCCCGTGTAATACGTGGTATAATCCGTTAAATTCCTTCATCTTCTCCATCGCGATCACATCTTTAGGATCTTGGACTACACATATTATGCCTTTATCCCGGCGTTGATCTTCACAAATATAACATGGATCTTGATCGGTGATGTGACCGCATACCGAGCAATAAGTAAGATTTCGTTTTGCATTCACCAATGCCTTGGCAAAATCAAGCACGGTGTCTTCCTTCATACTTAAAACATAAAAAGCCAAGCGGGCGGCTGTTTTTGGACCGATGCCCGGCAGTTTCATAAAGCTGTCAATCAGCTTCGATATCGGTTCAGGATAGTGCATGTTAATGTTCCTCTCTTAAAAAAAGCCAAAGTGCATGAGTACCTACGCACTTTGGCTATATATTTTTATCAAAACGGTAAATTCATTCCCTTTGTAAACTGGCCCATTGTATTGTTTGTTAATTCTTCTGCCTTTTTAAGGGCATCATTTACAGCAGCTAGGACTAGATCCTGCAGCATTTCCACGTCATCTGGATCAACTGCCTCCGGTTTAATTTGAACATCGACTACTTCTTTATGTCCAGTTACCACAACAGTAACCATTCCGCCGCCAGCAGTTCCTTCAATTTTCTCCTCCCCTAATTTCTCTTGAGCCTCAGCCATTTGCTTTTGCATTTTTTGCATTTGCTTCATCATATTTTGCATATTACCCATTCCGCCACGCATCATTTTCAATTACCTCCATTTTTTAGTCAATTATTTCAACAAATTCTTCGCCAAATAATTTTTTGGCCTCAGCAATATGAGGTTCTTCCTCATGGACCGTTCCGCTGCTTTCTCCCTCTTCACCATGCTGTTGTGTGCTTAGGAAGCTTTCCCGGATCGACATCCAGTGTTCTTCAGGTACTCCTAAGATTAAAAGCCTTTTACCGGTGAATTTATTTAAGGCCGCGGTAATTCCGTCGAGGAAATCCTTTCTATCCATCGCCATTTGACAAATCATTTCATGTTTAAATTTTATTATTAAAGCATCAGTCGAAGCTGCGACTGGCTCTGCTTCATTAAGTAAGGCCGCATGCGATTTGATTAAATTGGCCCGCATTTCGCCCCATTTACTCTTGATCTGATTTAAATCATTTTTGGTCGCCTGCTTTAACACCTCATTAATCTTACCAACAGGCGGCTGGAACCCTTTTCTCGAACTCCTCTGGGCAGTCTTTTGCGGTGATGGTGCTGGTTCATTCGCAGTAACCGCCACACCATTTTCCTTTAATTGCCTCAATTCATTTTCAAGCTGCTCAATTCTCGACACCAAATGGTCGACATTTGCTGGTGCCGCCCCAGATTGCATACTGTGTGCTGTTTCCATTTGACATAGTTTTACAATCGCCACTTCTAAGAAAATCCTTGGGTGGTTTGTCCAGCGCATCTCTTGCTGTGTTTTATTAAGGAGATCAATGAGCTGATAGATCTGCTCAGTCGCAATCGCTTCCGCCATTTCGCGAAATTCATCATCCAGCATTACTCTTTCCAGGGATTCCTCAAGTTTTGGCGCTGTTTTATAAAGAAGCATATCGCGGTAAAACAAAATCATATCTTCGATAAAACGTGCCGGGTCTTTTCCGTGAAACAAGAGCTCATTTAACGCCTCTAACCCGCTGGCAACATCTTTATCCCGGAATGCCGCAGCTAATTTATTTAAAAATCCTTGAGATACTGAACCTGTTACTGTTAAGGCATCCTCAATCGTGACACGGTCATGACTGTAGGAGATCGCTTGATCCAATAAACTTAAGGCGTCACGCATCCCGCCTTCTGCCGCTCTTGCAATCATTTGCAGGGCGCGCTCGTCACAATTAACACCTGTTTCATCGACAATAAGCTTCATCCGATTGACGATAGAACCTGCCGTAATCCTCCTAAAATCAAAGCGTTGGCACCTTGAGATAATCGTTAATGGAATTTTATGAGGTTCTGTTGTCGCCAAAATAAAGATTACATGCTTCGGCGGTTCCTCTAACGTTTTTAATAGAGCATTAAAGGCACTAATCGATAGCATATGCACTTCATCGATAATATAGACTTTATAGTTCACAGCAGTCGGAGCAAACTTCACCTTATCCAGAACATCACGCATCTCTTCGACTCTGGAGTTGGAGGCAGCATCAAATTCAAGTACGTCAGAAATCGTCCCATTCGTAATCCCGCGGCAGGCCGCGCATTCATTGCATGGCTCTGAAACGGGGGCACGCTCACAATTAATTGCCTTAGCTAATATTTTAGCTGCACTTGTTTTACCTGTTCCTCTTGGTCCGGAAAAAAGATAGGCATGGGTGATTTTTTGTTGAAGCAGGGCATTTTGCAATGTCGTTGTCACATGTTCTTGTCCTACTACATCAATAAATTTCTGTGGACGCCAAACACGATATAAAGCTTGATATGACATGTGACACCGCCCCCTTGAAAAATTTTCATCCCATCTATTATAACGTATTCAATTTCCTTTTTACAAAAAGAATAACAAAAAAACTCATCCTTAATCTAGGATGAGTTTAATTATGTAAAATAAACTGCCGTGCACCTTCCTTCGACTGGCGCCCATAAGCGTTACTTAAGCAGTTAGCTCGGCCCAGGCACCCCTGCGGCACATGGGAGCGTCCACTTAATGCTGCTTCCTTCCGGACCTGACATGGTTCATGAATTCCCATTGCGCAGGACCCAGGCGTCAACACCACTTACTTAAGGCAGACCCTACAGGTCGCGAGCCTCAGAGAAGGGATTCAGTCCCGCTAGAGCGGATTGCGGGTACAGGGCACCGCTGCCTCCCCACCTAGCACGGCAAAGTTGATACCAAATATTTAGGCGTCGTATCTGACGCTTTTTTAGTATACAAACAATCTCAGAAAAAATCAATCTTTATCGTTTGTAAATTACTGTAAATCTTTTAACAGACTCTCATTTCTTTGCTGTTTCTCCTGCTTTTTTCTCTCTCTAATTTTTCGAAAAAAATTAGAAAGCAATTGACCGCACTCCGCTTCCAATACACCTTTTGTGACCTCACAGCGGTGATTGAAGCGCTCATCCTCGAGCAGATTCATCAAAGTGCCTGCACAGCCGCCCTTAGGGTCCGCCGCACCGTATACCACTCTTTTTACCCTCGATAAAATAATCGCCCCTGAACACATGGGACAAGGCTCTAAGGTCACATATAAAGTCGTATCTTCAAGCCGCCATGTTCCTAATTCCATGCAGGCTTGATCAATGGCAAGCAGCTCAGCATGAGCGATTGATTTTTGCTCACTTTCCCGCAAATTATGAGCCCTCGCAATGACCTTACCATCCAACACAATAACAGCACCTATTGGCACCTCATCGAGCTCTTCGGCCTTTTTGGCTTCCTTCATCGCTTCCATCATATAAAATTCATCTAGTGTTTCATCTATTACCATTAATAAACCGTCCTACTATTTATTTATCTACATTATAACATTTATCCTCACTTGCTCTCATAGAATAGTTCTAGCGCATATATGTTGGGAGGAATATGAATGCAAATTCATGTTGTCCAAAGTAATCAATCATTAACGACAATCGCGAGAACCTACCATACAACGGTTCAAGATATAATTGAAGCAAATGATTTACCTAACCCAAATAATTTAGTTGTTGGTCAATCCATAGTTATACCGATTGTGGGTCATTTTCATTTTGTTCAACCTGGTGAATCTTTAACCACTATAGCCAGAAGATATGGCGTTACAGCGCAGCAGCTTGCGACAGTCAATAGAATTCAAATTAACCAGCCTCTCACTGTTGGATACCGTCTATATATTCCCCCAGGAAGAAAAAGAAATGCCGAATTTAATGCGTACGTAGAGCCGCGCGGCAATACGGTTGCCCCTATTCTCGAGCAAAGTGCCCGTGAAGCAGCACCCTATATCACCTATTTAGCACCGTTTAGCTTTCAAGCGCGTCGTGATGGTACCTTAAAAGAGCCGTTATTAAATGATTTTCCTGCCATCGCCAGGGCTAACCGCAATGTCTTAATGATGGTTATTAATAACCAGGAAAATGATCAATTTAGCGATGAGTTGGGGCGTATTTTATTAACAGACATGGCGATTCAGGATAAATTCCTTAATAATATTGTGACGACTGCCAAAAAATATGGCTTCCGCGATATTCACTTTGATTTTGAGTTTTTACGACCTGCTGACCGCGAGGCCTACAACCGCTTTTTACGAAAAGCAAAGCAAAGATTTAGCAGTGAAGGCTGGTTGATGTCAACTGCCCTCGCTCCAAAAACGAGTGCAACACAGCAAGGAAAGTGGTATGAAGGGCATGATTACAAGGCACATGGACAAATCTCCGACTTTGTCGTCATTATGACCTATGAATGGGGCTATAGCGGCGGCCCTGCGATGGCCGTATCACCAATTGATCAGGTTAAAAAAGTGTTGGATTACGCTGTAACCGAAATCCCCTCAAATAAAATTTTGATGGGGCAAAATCTATATGGGTATGACTGGACACTGCCTTTTGTTCAAGGCTCCGTTGCCAGAGCAGTCAGCCCGCAACAGTCCATCCAGCTTGCAGCAGAGCATAATGTCCCAATTCAATATGATACAAAGGCTCAGGCCCCTCATTTTAACTATATCGATAGAAGTGGAAAAAAGCATGAGGTTTGGTTCGAGGATGCCCGTTCCATCCAAGCAAAGTTTAACCTCATCAAGCAAATGAATTTAAGAGGAATGAGCTACTGGAAACTTGGTCTGGCCTTCCCGCAAAACTGGCTGTTAATCGTCGATAATTTCAATGTTACAAAACGTGGAACTTAAAATTAATTTTGACTTTAGCTGCCGTCATTCGGCAGTTTTTTCATTTTATTGACACGAAACGACCAACTTCTTAATTTTCCATATCCCTTCCTGCGACAGATTATGATAAAATATTCTTTGTGTCTTAGATTCACATATGACAAAAGTAATATAAATTATCCGGTTCATCCTGGTTAATATAGAGAGTGCAGGCAGTTGGAGAAGGAGGACTTGCAATGGGGGTTACACCCTTTATTACCGTTGAAGGGCCGATTGGTGTTGGAAAAACATCACTTGCAAAGGCCATTTCAGAACACTTTAATTTTGCTTTATTAAAAGAGATTGTTGATGAAAATCCATTCCTTGGGAAATTTTACGAAAATATTGAGGAATGGAGTTTCCAGACGGAAATGTTCTTTCTCTGCAATCGCTTTAAGCAATTAGGGGATATCAATACCCATTATATAAGCCAAAACAAGTCAGTTGTAGCGGACTATCACATTTTTAAAAATTTGATTTTTGCTTCTCGGACGTTAAATCCTGATGAGTACAATAAGTACTACAAGATTTATCAAATTTTAACGGAAGATATGCCAAAGCCAAATGTCATTATCTACCTAAATGCAAGTCTTGATACGCTTCTCAGCCGTATAAAAATAAGAGGGCGAGAAGTAGAGAAAAATATCAGCCCGTTATATTTAGAACAACTATCCATCGACTATGAAAATGCCATTACAAGTTTTGAAAAGGAAAATCCGGAAATCCCCGTTCTCCGCTTTAGCGGCGATGAGTTGGATTTTGTCAAAAATGAAGCAGATTTAAATCATATTATTGAAAAACTATCATTATCGTTAAAAGAGAGCAGCTGGTCCAACACATTATAGAAACAGGGGGATGTTAGTGAGTATTGTTATTGGTGGTATGATTGGGCTTGGAAAAACAAGTGTGGCAGACACGTTAAATGCACACTTTAAAAATAAAGGAATTGAAAGTAAAGTGTTTTACGAAACGGTGGATGATAATCCGATTCTTCCACTTTATTATGAATTGACACCTGAGGAATTAGATGCACGAAGAATTCCGTTCCTCCTGCAGTTATTCTTTTTAAATAAACGCTTTAAAACGGTAAAAGAATGCATTAATTGGCGTGAGCCTATTTACACCATTCAGGACCGTTCGATTTATGAAGATTGGTACTTTGCTTATGTGAACAAAACCTTAGGCAGAATTTCAGACTTAGAATTTAGAATTTATGAAGAGCTTGTTGAAAACATGATGGAAGAACTCAACGAACTTCCGAAAAAAGCACCAGATTTAATGGTTTACCTAAAAGGATCCTTTGAGACGGTAATTGATCGAATAATGTCCCGCGGCCGCAGCTTTGAAATTAACCCAGAGTTAAAAGAGTATTATTTTGAAGTGTGGAAGGGCTATGATGATTGGGTTTTAAATCAATATGATGCAAGTGAAGTATTAATTATAGATATGGACAACACTGATGTGGTAAAAAGCAATGATGATGCCACACGGGTTTGCCGTGAAGTGGAAGAAAAATTAAACGAGATTTTAAATATAACAAAAACACCAATTGGCTGATAGCCAGTTGGTGCTTTTTTATCTTGCGGAGTGTTTTGTGAGTCTCTTAGTGACCGTTGGGTATAACTTTTTGCTTTCTCGGGTTTTTGGAACCTCTCTTAATTACCGTTATTCCTTTTTTTGGACCTGCTCAGGCATTAGGGGCCTC
>NZ_JBALPP010000110.1:7760-14485 GCF_036965425.1 Neobacillus drentensis
GACCTTCTCAGGCATTAGGAGCCTCTCCTACTTACCGTTATTCCTTTTTTTGGACCTTCTCAGGCATTAGGGGCCTCTCCTAATTACCGTTATTCCTTTTTTTGGACCTTCTCGGCATTAGTAGCCTCTTACACAATTAAAATTTTCTCTAAATAAAAAAAATCCGCTACATGTATATGTAACGAATTTTTATCTCCAGTTTTATGCGCGATTGTAAGTATATTGTGGCGGAGGAAGAGGGATTCGAACCCCCGCGCGGTTTAACCCGCCTGTCGGTTTTCAAGACCGATCCCTTCAGCCGGACTTGGGTATTCCTCCGTATCAACAAAAGATAATTTATCATAATATCATTAGCATGTCAACTTTGAAAATAAAAATACTGGACGGATTAAATCCGCCCAGAAATTTTTCATTAAGGCTTAATGACTTCGCGGTTTCCCATGTATGGACGCAGTACGGCTGGAATCACGACACTGCCGTCTTCTTGCTGATAGTTTTCCAAAATAGCAGCCACCGTGCGGCCAATCGCAAGGCCAGATCCGTTAAGTGTATGAACATGTTCAGGCTTTGCCTTAGGGTCGCGGCGGAAGCGGATATTAGCACGTCTTGCCTGGAAGGCTTCAAAATTACTGCAAGAAGAGATTTCACGGTAAGTTCCATAGCTTGGAATCCAAACCTCGATATCATACTTTTTCGCAGCAGTGAACCCTAAGTCTCCCGTGCACATGCTTAGCACTCGGTATGGAAGCTCCAGAAGCTGCAACACTCTTTCTGCATCATTTGTCAGCTTTTCAAGCTCCTCATAAGAATCCTCAGGCTTTACAAACTTTACAAGCTCTACCTTATTGAATTGGTGCTGACGAATCAACCCGCGGGTATCACGTCCAGCTGACCCTGCTTCTGAGCGAAAACATGCACTGTAAGCCGCAAAACGGATTGGCAACTCCTCACCGCTTAAGATTTCATCACGGTGATAGTTGGTAACCGGCACCTCTGCAGTCGGAATGAGGAAATAATCTTCATTTTCGATTAAAAAGGCATCCTCTTCAAACTTCGGCAATTGCCCTGTGCCTGTCATGCTGGTTCGGTTTACCATGTACGGCGGCAGGATTTCCGTATACCCATGCTCATCAACATGCAAATCTAGCATGAAGCTCATTAATGCCCGCTCTAAACGTGCTCCAAGCCCTTTGTAAAAGACAAACCGGCTTCCTGTTACTTTTCCTGCCCGCTCAAAATCAAGAATCCCTAATTGGTCTGCAATATCCCAGTGCGGCTTAGCTTCAAATTCAAACTCACGCACTTGGCCCCACTTTCTGATTTCGACATTATCATCTTCTGTTTCGCCGACGGGAACAGATTCATGTGGAATATTCGGGATGCTGAGCAGTAATAATTCCAATGTCTCTTCTACTCCTCTAAGCTCCTCATCAAGTGTTTTAATGCGGTCACCCACTTCGCGCATTTCCGTAATCAGATGATCAGCATCCTGTTTTTCGCGTTTTAATGCTGCAACCTGCTGGGAAACTTCATTACGGCGGCTTTTTAATTTTTCAGATTCAACAATCAGCTCACGTCGTTTTAAGTCAAGCTCTTCAAATCGTCCTAAATCCGTTAAATCCTCACCGCGATTTTGCAGCTTTTCTTTTACCTCGGCAAAATTTGCTCTTAATACTTTAATATCTAACATCCAACTGCACTCCCTTTTTTAAAAATAAATACAAAAAACTCCCGCCCCAAAAACAGGGACGAGAGTTACCCGCGTTACCACCCTGGTTGACAGCCGAAACTGTCCACCTCAAAAACGTTAACGGTTTTGTACCGAAAGTACTTACTGGCCTTTTCTAAAAAGACGTTCCGTACCTTACTCGAGGAGGGATTCACAAGCTTCATCCACCGGTTCACACCAGCCACCGGCTCTCTTTAGAACAAAATTCCTGTTACTAGTTCCTCTCATTGCTTTAAACAATATGAATTTGTATATCTTAATTTACTACATATATTATCCAAATGCAACCAGTTCTATACTAATTGTTTTGCCTCTGCTTCTTTGGAAAATCCTTATGAAAAATGATGGAAATATTTCTTTCATAAAATCATTAAAGCAACAAAAAAGGATTCCTGTCAAGACAAGAATCCTCTTTCTAAAATAGCTCAATTTTTATACCAGCTTGTCAATTAAAACCAGCCTTTAACAGTTGTAGAAATTCCATGCCATACATCGCCGAAGAAACTGCCGATGCCACTCATCATTAACACAAACCAGTTTGCCTTTTCAACATCCTGGGCCGCAATGAGGTCGACCTGAACTTTCTTTTGACCTTCTTCCGTTAAGAAGCTGACCTTCTCGCCATTTTTCGGTTGAATCGTTACCGTTCCAATCTTTTCGCCTTTTTTAATTGGAGCTGTTAATTCACCTTTTTTATTCACCTTATTTTTATCTAATACCAAAACAGGTTTATACTCTTTCTTTTCACCATTTAGGATCACCATGTTGATGGCTGACTTTGTATAGACCTCTACTTGATCGCTTTTCCCCTTAATAACAGGGATTGTTTTGTGCCCCTTTACTTGATAATGCTTTGGAAGCACTTCTTCTTTTGTGTAATTGCTAAACGCATAGTCCATCATTTTTCTTGTTTCGTCGAAGCGTGCTTTATAGCCGCCTTGGCCGCTGGCATCTTTGGCATTTTGCACAACTGTGATAAACCGCTTGCCATCACGGCTAGCCGTTCCAGTGAAGCAGTATCCGGCGAAATCTGTTGTACCCGTTTTAAGCCCGTCCATACCTTCATAGCCGTACGTCAAAGATGGCAGCATCCAGTTCCAGTTATCCATCTTAATTTGGTCGGTTGTGCCTTCTCTAAAGGTTTTCTTAGGTGTACTTGCTGTTTTTAGCACTTCTGGGAAATCATTAATTAAATGGAACGCCAATTTCGCAACGGCACGGGATGACATTACGTTTTCATCCTCCGCACCCGTTCCTTCCGGCTGCTGGCCATTGTAGTCACGATTATTTAAACCAGTGGAATTAACGAATTTATAATCCTTTAAGCCCAACTTTTTTGCTTTATCATTCATCATTTTAACGAAGTTCGTTTCCGAACCGCCAATTTTTTCAGCAATCGCAATGGTTGCGGCATTTGCAGAGTAGATCGCCATCGCCTCATATAACTCACGGATTGTATATTTATCATCAGGTCTTAATGGAACATTGGAAAGATCTGTTCTCTGGGAGATTTTATATACAAGGTCACTTGGAGTGTATTCTTGATCCCATTTCACTTTTCCTTTTTTTACGGACTCTAGTAATATATACTCCGTCATCATTTTCGTCATACTAGCAATTCCTAGTACAGTATCTGCATTCTTCTCATATAAAACCTTGCCTGTTTCTCCATCTACTAAAATCGCACCGTCTGCATTTACATTTAAAGCCGCTTCTGCCTTGACTGAATTCGCCCCGGCAAATAGGCTGAAAAACAACATGATTGCCAAGAAGCTGGCAATGCATTTCTGATAAACATGTTTGTTCACTATTTATAACCCTCCAACGTTTTATTACACCTTGGTTATTTTATCATAACTGCCTAGTAAATCATAGACAGAGCATCGACCCATCTTATATCTATTTTTTGTACTAAACAGGACTTTTTTCTCAAAAAAACAGAGAGGCTCCTATAGCCCCTCTGTTTAAAAATTATATGTGTGAATAGTTTGGTGCTTCTTTTGTGATTTGTACATCATGTGGGTGGCTTTCTCGCAGGCCAGCACCCGTCATTTTGATAAATTGTGCTTTTGTTCTTAGATCATACAGGTCTTTTGTTCCGCAATAACCCATACCTGAACGAAGGCCTCCAATCAGCTGGTAAATTGTTTCAGATAATGGTCCTTTATAAGGAATGCGTCCTTCAATTCCCTCTGGAACAAACTTTTTATTATCCTCTTGGAAATAACGGTCTTTTGAACCTTTTTCCATCGCGGCAACAGAACCCATTCCCCGGTAAACTTTGAAGCGGCGTCCTTGGAAGATTTCCGTTTCTCCTGGACTTTCAGATACCCCTGCTAATAAACTTCCAAGCATGACGGCATGACCGCCGGCTGCGAGCGCCTTAACAATATCTCCTGAAAATTTAATTCCGCCATCAGCAATAATTGTTTTTCCATGCTTCATCGCTTCTGTTGCACAATCATAAACAGCGGTAATTTGTGGGACACCAACACCTGCAACTACCCTTGTGGTACAAATCGATCCTGGGCCAATTCCCACCTTCACAACATCAGCTCCCGCTTCAATTAAGTCCTTGGTAGCTTCAGCAGTGGCGACATTTCCTGCAATAATGGTTAAATCAGGATACGCTTCTCTAATTTGTTTAACCGTGTCGAGAACACCCTTTGAATGCCCGTGAGCGGTATCGACAACAATGACGTCTACACTTGCCTTAACAAGCTTATCGACACGTTTCATAGTATCGCTTGTAACGCCGACGGCTGCACCGGCTAATAAACGCCCTTGGCGGTCTTTTGCTGAGTTAGGGAACTCAATGACCTTTTCAATATCTTTAATGGTGATTAGTCCTTTTAGGACACCTTGATCATCCACTAGCGGAAGCTTTTCAATTTTGTGCTTTTGAAGGATTTTTTCAGCTTCCTTCAAGGTTGTGCCTACCGGCGCGGTAACAAGATTTTCTTTTGTCATCACGTCAGAAATTTTGAAAGAGTAATCCTGGATAAAACGCAAATCACGGTTGGTAATAATTCCAATCAGCTTTTGCTCCTCCATGTTATTCACGATTGGCACACCTGAAATTCGATATTTCCCCATTAGATGCTCTGCATCGTATACTTGGTGATCTGGGGTTAGGTAAAATGGATCGCTAATTACTCCACTCTCTGATCTCTTTACCTTTTCAACCTGCTCAGCCTGCTGTTCAATGGTCATATTCTTATGGATAATCCCTAAGCCGCCTTGTCGGGCAATCGAAATTGCCATTTCCGATTCGGTAACAGTATCCATGCCCGCACTGATAATCGGGATATTAAGCTTTACATTAGGCGATAACTCTACTTGTAAATTCACATCTCTCGGCAGAACTTCAGACTTACCAGGAATCAACAACACATCATCAAACGTTAAACCTTCTTTTGCAAACTTAGTTTCCCACATTTTAACGGCCTCCAGGACAAAAAATTTTATTTGTAGGTTAACAATTGGACAAAATACTGTCAAGGAGAAAGTATTAATTTGATTTTTCTGAAAAAAGGTGATTGTACATTGGATATTCAATTTAAGGATTGGAAAAGCTTTGCCTGCTTCTTTTCAGCTGAATACTGCCAAGCTTTTTTAAGAAAATGTTACCAAAAAGGCGGAGTCGAAAATCCTGAACAAAAAAGTTATGAAAACGGTTATGCCTTTCTTTATTATCTTGAACATGGACAAATATATTATGAGCAGGCTGAAAAATCCCCGCTTATTTTAAAACCAATTCTTCTTTTTTATGGTCTCGTTCATTTAATTAAAGCATGCATTTTAACCATAGATCCCGCCTATCCTGAAACGACAGCTGTTTTAGCCCATGGAGTTTCCACTCGAAAAAGAAAAAAACAAAATTATCTATTCTTTCAGGATGAGGTGAAGATACAAAAAAACGGCCTTTTCCCCTATATGTCAGAAAAAATGTTTCATGTGAAACAATTGGAAGGGGAAAAAGTCTTCATGGAGGAATTACTACAGCTTATACCAGAGCTGGATGATTTATTCTTTTTAATTGAGGGGAAGAGAACCTTTGCAGCATTACATAAGCAAGGTGAACAGCTTATTATTCCTGAGATCGTTTTGGATCATTTTCACATGACAGATGGGCGGTTTAAGGAGTTTTTTGCTTCTAAGGTTGCTAATGGGGTTGAGTTTTCGGGGGAAGGACTTAGTTTTTCGGCTGGGGAAAAAAATTTTTCAGGTGTTTCACCAGTGAAGTTTAATTTAGAGAATGGTTCTTATTATTTGCCGCTTCATAAAAGCAATCTATTTAATTTTCCTGAGCTGCTGATCCATTATTTATTGTTGTATAACCTGAGTATGATTGCCCGTTATGAAACAGAATGGTGGAGTGAATTAACGAAAATGATGCCGAATCGAGATTATCCGTTTATTGATACATTTTTGGGGATTACGATGCAAAAGGGTCCATTTTTGGTTTATCAGTATTTGATGGGTTGAAAGGTTGAGTGGGTGAATGAATCGTGGATTTGTCTTCCATCTGGGTCATGAAGGTGAGTTCGTGGAATGGACTGGTAGTTAGTTCTGTCCTTAATAAGATTAAGGGCTATTGCTGCGGGCATTGCCCTCCTATTTTCTACTGCTCATGTCCTCTATAAGGGCTATTGTGGACTTGATTGAGTATGTGGTTTGACCTTCATCTTGGCTATGAAAGACAGTTTGCGTTGTTTAACTGTGGAGACGGGCATTTAAATAGCGTTTTATTGACCGTCGTCGGGTTATTACTTTCTGATTTGACCTTCATTTTGGCTATGAAGACAGTTTTGGTTGGTTGATTGGTAGTTTGGGCATTATGCCAGGCTCCTAGTGACCTGTTTCGTCTTTTAACCGACCTTTCTGTCCTTCATTCAAGCTAAAAGGACAATGATACTACGCTTTCCACTCATTTTGCCTTTAAAACAAAAAAGACAATCCACGAGGATTGTCCTTTTTCATGTGCC
Organism: Neobacillus drentensis; assembly: GCF_036965425.1. Classification (GTDB taxonomy): domain Bacteria; phylum Bacillota; class Bacilli; order Bacillales; family Cytobacillaceae; genus Neobacillus; species Neobacillus drentensis_F. The sequence goes on from NZ_JBALPP010000110.1 coordinate 14,478, forward strand.
TGGCAACG
>NZ_JBALPP010000111.1:0-28498 GCF_036965425.1 Neobacillus drentensis
TTACTATTTTACCTTATAATTTTAATAAATTAAAAAAATGCAAAGTAAAATGCCTGCAAAAAATGCAGGCATTTTACTCTTTATATAAGCAATTCGTTATCTGCTTTCGTGTATATACTAAGGATCGTATTTTTCAAACTCTTGGCTTCAAAAAACTGTTCAAATTCAAATGGGAAAAACAATCCAAATTCCTGCAAATTCGCAACATTTTTATCAAATAAAGTAGCATACTGTTCATCTAGAGGTGACGCCTCAAGAATGGAAATGATCGTTTGAATGCTGGTCATTACCTGAAAGGCATCCTTTAAGGTACTAAAATCTTCAACATGCTTCCCTGAAGTATGCAGGACCTTTAACTGTTCGAACTGAAAAATTTCCTCATCAGTAAAATAGAGTGGAAAAATATTAGAGTAAATATACCTCACAAGTTCACAAATTTCTTGCTCCTGACTTGGTGTCGAGGCAAAAACAATTTTCACTTATAACCCACCTTTGCCATCGCATAATTCTATCGTAATATATATGATAAGAATAACATAACAACCAATGAATAAAGTGTGGTAATTAATAGAAAGTAAAGGAGTACTTATGCTTAATACAATACGACAGGGAGATTGGCTGCAAATCATTATCCCAAAAGAGTGGGAAGGCAAAACAACTGATGAAATTTTCCGCCTTGAGTGGAAAGCTCCAAAAAAAGTCATTCATTCTTTTAGGATGGAAAAAAAGGTACGCTTGGAAGGAAATCGTGTAGATTGGAATTTGCCGCTTACATCAGGCATTAAACTGCAAATTCAAATTTTTGAGGAAGAAGAAATTCAGGTCACGCCACATTACCATGAAATCGATGTTTTGTTCGAGGATGATCATTTCCTTGTTATCAATAAGCCGCCGTTTATGAATACTCATCCAAATGATACAAATACGGAAACAAACACTTTAATCAATGCCGCCTCTTTTTATTTATTGTCACAAGGTGAAATGAAAAACGTCCGCCAAATCCACCGCCTAGACCGGGATACATCGGGAGCAATCTTGTTTGCTAAGCACGTTTTAGCTGGTGTAATCTTAGATAGAATGCTGGAAGAGCGCCAAATAAAGAGAACCTACCTTGCAATGGTTCATGGCTTAATCCAGAGAAAAAAAGGGACCATTAATGCTCCAATAGGGCGTGATCGCCATCATGCAACCAAAAGAAGAGTTTCTCCTTCTGGACAGGCAGCTATTACCCATTATCAAGTATTAAAAGATGTTAAAGTACGGAATCTGTCATATGTAAAGTGCTGGCTGGATACCGGGAGAACACATCAAATCCGCGTTCACTTAAGTCACATTGGCCATCCTTTAGTTGGAGATATTTTGTACGGAGGAAAACCACTTGTAAACAGGCAGGCCCTTCATGCCGCAAAGCTTGAATTTGTCCATCCATTTACACAAGAAAAAATCAGCTGTCACGCACCTTTTATCGATACTCCAGCTATTTTTGATGATATTGATGTATATTCGATATAAAAAGATAAAGCCTCCCGTATTGGGAGGCTTTTATTTCTTAATCGGCTCGTCTAAATGCCCTCATGATGAAGCTTAGCAGGAGAACGAGTACAGCAGCTCCAATTACCGCCGGGATGATGGCAAAATCAGCAACATGCGGACCCCAGTTTCCTAAAATCATTGTTCCAAGCCATGCGCCAACAAATCCAGCAATTATATTACCAATAATGCCACCAGGAATATTTCTTCCAACGATTAGACCTGCTAACCATCCAATGATACCACCAACGATTAATGACCAAATAAAGCCCATTACGAACACTCCTTTTTAGTTTTCACCTATTTTTAAAGCGTCTGAGCCTGCATTTCAGGCAGTGGGTGAAGAAATTGAATTCTTCCTGCCTGTACCTATAAATTACCCAATTTTTATTTTATTACTCATAGAAAGAATAAAAACCGGATTCAATGAATCCGGTCTAGATTATGGTAAATCAATCAGCATTAATCTGCTTTTATTAACAGCATTGATCTTTAATTCAGTAGTATCTTTTATCCGAGCAGAATCGCGCTTATTCAGCTTATAATCTTGGTTTAGTTCTACATCTCCCTCAATCACAAAAAAGAATATCCGCCGATTCTTTTCTTGTTGAAAAGTCAACTCACTACCCTCATCCAAATCAGACAAATAAATGGTTAAATCTTGATGGATACCAGCTACTTTTTCGCCTGAACCATTTTTCGATACAATTGGTAACAGCTTATTTTTCATTTGATTTACATCAAATTCTGTTTTCTCATAGGATGGTGAAAGACCATTTTGCTCAGGCATAAACCATAATTGTAAGAAGTTTACTTCTTCTGCAGCTGAAGGATTTACCTCAGAATGAATGACCCCAGTTCCTGCTGACATCCTTTGAACCCCTCCAAAGGTCGTCACAGCACTTCGTCCGGTACTATCTTCATGCTTTAATTGTCCCTTTAAAACTATGGATACAATTTCCATTTCACGATGCGGGTGTGCCCCGAAACCTCTTAAAGGCTGGACAATATCATCATTTAAAACGCGCATTGGTCCAAATTGCATGTTAGCTGGATCATAGTATTCAGCAAAAGAAAAACTAAAATTACTTTTTAACCAGCCATGGTCGGCAGTGTATCTATTTTCAGCTTTATAAGTGTTTATCATCAGTTTCCACCTCAATTGTTTTTATAGTAGTATTCCAATATTTTTTGCACTTCACAATCTCAAAATCAAATATCTTTAATTCGAGATAATTATACTACCCGCGTCGAATTTAGTCAACTTCATACATAATGAAACATTTCTATGGAAAAAGTAAAAAAGTACTATTTAATATAAAGTGCTATTCAGAAAATTCTAATGTTAAGTTTTTGTAAATTTCGTTAAGATATGTTTCTTTTTTCGACATCTTTCCTTTAAAATAATTTTCGGTAAGTGTACAAACTTTTCATATGAATATTGGAGGTAATAACATGGCATTCAAAAAAAATGATAAGTTCTCGGTTTTATTAAATAATATTTCCGCTAACTTAAAGGAAAGTGCCAATTTCTTTACAGAATACAAATTAAAAAACGTGAGTGATTTAAAAATTTTCTCTGAAAAAATGAAAGAGCTTGAAACAAAAGGAGATTCCTACGTTCATGAAGTGATTAAAGAATTAAATGACGCCTTTATTACTCCAATTGAACGAGAAGACATTCTGCACCTCGCCATGAGTATGGATGATGTCCTAGATGGACTTGAAGGATGTTCAGCGCTATTTGAAATGTATTCTATTACTAGTGCTGATGATTTTATGGTTAAGTTTGTAGAAGCCATTCAGGGAAGTGTTCATGAAATCGATAAAGCAGTTGTACTTCTTTCCAATAAGAAGCTTACACAAATTAGAGAGCACGCCATCAAAATAAAAGATTTTGAATCAAAATGCGATAATATCTTAAGACAATCCATCAAAAATTTATTTACTGTTGAAAAAGACCCAATCCGCATTATTCAATACAAAGAAATTTATGAAAATCTAGAGGACATTGCTGACTACTGTCAATCAGTTGCCAATACTCTTGAAACCATTATTATGAAAAATGCATAAGGAGCTTAACTATGACCCTAATTATATTAATTGTAATTGGTGCCCTTGCATTTGACTTTATTAATGGATTCCATGATACCGCAAATGCAATTGCAACATCTGTTTCTACAAAAGCGTTAAAGCCCCGTCATGCCATCATTTTGGCTGCAGTAATGAACTTTGTTGGGGCGATGACATTTACCGGTGTAGCTAAAACAGTATCGAAGGATATTGTCGATCCATTCAGTTTAAGCAATGGTACTGTTGTAATATTAGCTGCCTTAATTGCTGCCATCGCATGGAATCTAATCACTTGGTATTACGGAATTCCAAGCAGTTCATCCCACGCGATTATCGGTTCCATTGCCGGTGCAGCTGTTGTAGCAGAAGGATTTAATTCACTTAACTATGGCGGGTTTTTAAAGATTCTCGAAGCACTAATTATTTCTCCTATTTTAGCGTTTGCCGTCGGTTTCATTGTTTATAGTATTTTTAAAATTGTTTTTAAGAATTTCAATTTAACAAAAACTAATCGAAACTTTCGTTATATCCAAATAGCTACAGCTGCATTACAGTCCTATTCACATGGAACGAACGATGCACAAAAATCGATGGGGATCATCACAATGGCCCTTCTCACCTCTGGTACCATTCAAAGTGATGAGGTTCCTTTTTGGGTTCAAGCATCCTGTGCAATTGCCATGGGTCTCGGAACCTCCATCGGCGGCTGGAAAATCATTAAAACCGTTGGCGGAAAAATCATGAAAATAAGGCCTATTAACGGGGTCGCTGCGGATTTAACTGGAGCTGGAATCATTTTTGGTGCTACTTTCATCCATTTACCAGTTAGTACAACCCACGTAATTTCTTCAGGAATACTTGGGGTTGGTTCTGCTCACCGTCTAAAAGGGGTTAAATGGGGTACTGCCCAGCGAATGATTATCACTTGGGTTATTACATTGCCAATTACCGCGGTTTTAGCAGGAATCTGCTACTTTATTTTAAATCTTGCTTTTTAACAGCGATAAAAAAGAGGAAGAAACTTTTGTTTTCTCCTCTTTTTTTATTTGTTCACTTCTAAATGAAGGCACGCTTCATAACTTAAATGTAAGAGGACAAGTTTTGAGGTGAAAATTATGCTTGAAAAAATATTCGCCATGATGATTGGTTCAATTTTATTAAGTTTAGGTGTAAACGGTTTTTTAGTCCCTTATCACTTGCTGGATGGCGGTGTAATTGGTTTAGGCTTAATCATTCATTATTTTTATGGATGGCCCACTGGACTCAGCATCATTCTCCTAAGCCTTCCCCTTTATGTTTTAGCCTGGTTTTTTGAAAGGCGTTATTTTTTCTACAGCCTTCATGGTTTAATTATTTCTTCTTTTTGTATTGATCTTTTTTCCTTTATTAACGGAAGAATCCAACTCGGTATTTTACCAAGCACAGTCATTGGCGGCTTGCTTGTTGGGATTGGCATCGGCGTCATGCTTCGTTATGAAACAAGTACGGGCGGGACGGATCTATTAGCCCAGCTGTTGACTAAATTTACTTCCATTAATATAGGAATTATCATTTTCTTAATTGATGGGTTGATTATAACAAGCGGTATTCAAGTAGTTGGATTGGAAAAATTTTTTTATTCCCTTTTGACAATAATTTGTGTTGGACTCATGACAACTGTAACTGTGGCAAGAAGACCGGAAACATATTAGAAAACCACCAGCAATTTTTGCTGGTGGTTTAGTTTTAATCAATCCATTTAGTCACGATTTTCTTAAAAACTTCATCATTCACAAGAATGCGATTCATCCAATATCTATCGTTGTTAGGAGTAATTGATCTTGGTGCAAGAATAGATGCACTTTTAAATCCACTTCTCTGAATCACAGCAGCTAATTCATCTTTTCCATTTCCATAAGGGTAGGCGAAATCTTCTACCTGCACTCCTAAATTTTTCTCTATCGTCTTTTTACTAAGCAAAAGATCATTCTCAAATGCGTGGAGATTACTTTCCAAGAAAAAGATTGGTTTCTCACCAACTAATTTATGCATGTCAAAAGTATGAGATCCCACCGTTGCTAGCCCGCTATCAACCATCTCTTGGAGTTGATCCCATGAAGTCAGTTGTAAATTGTCAAAATCCCTTCCAACATGTCCAGCAATCACAAACAAAGTAAAGGGTATATCATTTTCTTTCAAAATCGGAAATGCATTCTCATACATTGAAATGTCAATATCATCAAAGGAAACCCAAACACATTTTTCTGGAAACTTCCCCGTTGCCTGAACTTTTCTTATTTCATCTGAATTTAAAAATACTGCTTTTTGTTTTTTTAAAAACTTTATTTGTTTTTTAAAAACATCCTCATACACATTATATATGGTTAATTCATCTGTTCCTGTTAGGAATTCAACCGTTTTATTAAAAAAATTGTTTTTTCGTACACGATGGTAAGTTAAACCTAGACACCCGTTTTGGTCAAGTTTTTCTGGAAAACTCATCGCTGATTTAGAAAAATCCGTATGTATATAGAGATTACAGCCCCCAGTAATCACCAACAAAACACAGATGCCATAAAAATACTTTTTCAAAGCTGCCACCTAGTTTCAAATATCTTTTATGGGATTTTTCTCAAATACCACTATCCTTGATTGATGCAAAGATAGAAAATCTTCCTCACTCATTAGCTTAAGGCGTAATAAATCTTCTTTTGTCGTATTATTTGGCATTGATCTCCTTTTTAGTGGCCCAAACCTTTTCAAATTATAATTTTTCCAACTCAAAAGTCCGATATAAAATAAAAGCCAAAGACAGAAAACCATTAATAAAAAAGAACGAATATCCCTATTTGTCATCTTAAATGCTATCCTTATAAGACCTAAATATTGATCATTATAATCAAATAATGCACCTATAAAAAAAAGCAAAACCCCTAAGCAATAAATCCAAACAAAGATTGAAAAGAACGATATTATGATTTCCCTAAACCAATTGATCTTTGTGCGGATAATTATCTCGTTTTTCGATTCCCTCTGTCTGGACTTACCCATGTAGCATAACCACCCTTCATTCTTGATTTAATTGCTTTAGGTAGAGCAAACATGACGATAAATGCATTTAGAATCCAATAAATGACTGGATACCATGCTGCCCACAAGTAATACTTTGTTATATTGTCATACTTTGAATCGACTCTTATCGAGGCCCAAAGTTGGATTAGGCTCATAAAAACAAGGGCGAAGGACGAAAAAGTTAACCATATAAAAAGCTGTTGAATCGTAGAGACTGAAAAAAAATAATAAAGGGTGACAAATACCCATGAAAAGGACCAAATTAAACTAACCCATTGTTCAAGATAAACAGGCCAAATCCTTCTTTGCCGCCAATCTAATAAAATCCTCCAGTATTTCATCATCACTTCTTGTCCACCTTGAGCCCAGCGGATTCTTTGTTTCCATATGCCCCTTATCGTTTCAGGAACAAGCATCCAGCACAATGCACGTGGTTCATATCGAATGTCCCAAAATCGTTGCTGCAATTTCCAAGAAATGGATATGTCCTCTGTGATCATATCCCGATCCCATAAACCAACATCCACAAGTGCCCTTTTTCGAAAGGCTACAACTACACCCGAAACGGTCATAATTTTACCTATTATTCTTTGAGTTCTTTTGATCGCTCCTATGATCGACGCGTATTCTACAATCTGTAAACGACTTATTAATGTATCACGATTTCGAATTCTTGGATTTCCAGTCACCGCTCCTAGTCTTTCCCCCTTATGAAGGAAGTGGTAGATGAGATAGTGTGCTGCATATGGATCTAAAATAGCATCAGAGTCAACGCAGACTAAGAACTCTCCGTTTGAAGCATGACAGGCAATGTGTAAAGCATTGGCTTTTCCCCTATTTTCTTTACAATCAATCACTTTTAGATCGGAATAACGATCAACAAGGCGCCGAAGGATAGTGAAGGTGTGATCAGTACTCCCATCATTCACGGCAATAATTTCTTTTTTCGGATAATTGATTAGAGACAAATAGTGAATGGTTTCTTCAACAGTTTCCTCTTCGTTATAGCATGGTACTAAAATACTGATTAACGGCCATTCAATTTGGTCAAAATCAATTATGTCTTCTTGTTCACGATAATTAAAAAATAAGTGAGTACCCGCTATCCAAACCAAAGACATCATTAATGGATACCAAAACACAAACTCTGAAACATAACTAATTATTTGTTCCATTTTTTTCACCCTTCATATCTGGATAAGCTGCTCCTTCGATTTATTTTTTCCAATTTTATAAAAAAAGGACCCATAAATGGATCCAAAGTGAAATCACCTTAACATTTTTACCTTATCCGTACAGCTCTCCATCGCAGTTAGGATGGCTCCACGAAATTGCATTTTCTCAAGAGCAGCCACAGCTTCAATGGTTGCACCCCCAGGGGTACACACATTATCCTTAAGTTCGCCAGGATGAATACCAGTTTCCAGAACCATTTTAGCTGCGCCAAGAATAGCCTGAGCAGCAAGACGATAGGACTTGTCCCTTGGGATTCCTTGTTGAACTCCGCCATCTGCCATGGCTTCAATAAGCATATAAATATAAGCAGGGGAAGAACCGCTTATTGCTGGCACTGCATCCATCCATTTTTCTTCTAGTCGCTCAGTTTTTCCAAAGGTCTTGAACACGTGCTCAACTTCCATTAATTCTTCTTCACTAAGACGGTCATTTGGACAAATGACGCTCATTCCTTCTCCTACAAGGGAAGGCGTATTTGGCATGGTCCGAACTGCTTTAACCTTTTGGCCAAAGGCATGTTCAAGATCAACTAATGTAATGCCTGCCGCAATCGTTACAATAATTGTATCTTTTTTAATTTCATGCTTAATTTCCTCAATTACGGAGGTATGAAGTTCTGGCTTGACAGCAAGGATAAGAATATCTGCAAACCTTGCAACTTCAATATTATGTAAAGATGTCCTAATCCGGAAGTTCTCGGCAATTTTTTCAATCGTATTTTTTGTTGCTGAACTTGCCATGATGTTTTCACGTGAAATCACTTCTGATTTTACGATTCCTTCCATCATGGCCTGCGCCATTTTCCCCGCTCCAATAAATCCTATCTTTTTATTCATGCTCTCCACTCCCTATTCTTCTTACTTGTACATTTCATTTTCTAATATGATGACATTTTCTGCAAACGTTGTTCTGCCAACTTCTTTTGTATTTTCCACTAAGCGATAAATATTGTCACAGCATCTTTTTGCCCCTTTTACTAGTAGGGGCACTCCGATAACATCAATTTTTAATCCTCTCGAAAAAAATCCTCCCATTGACATTAAAAATGGTACCGTTGGGGATGTGTTGGAAAACACGATTTTTTCATCAAACTTAAATTTTTCTTGCAGCAATAAACTCATTTCTTTTAATGCCGGAACTACATATTTGTTTCTTTTCCGTCCAATTGTGTACACAGAATGTCCTTCTTCATCCACCCCGTGAAAAATAAGCTTGCCAAAATCCTGTTTCGTTAATTTATTGAAATACTTCACATTTAATATTTCTTCCGTTGTCAATTTCTGTTCCGATTGCGGCAATTTTTTTAAATGATAAGCAGCTGCCAAAGAAGTTGTATGTGTGCCACCATAATCATTATAGATATAAATCATGGTATCATCCTTTATACTTTTGTCTATTTTTATTATGGATGATTATTGAAAGATTAACCAAAAAAAGAAGCCTTTAGATAAACCTAAAAGCTTCTTTTGGAGAGATTATTTATTTAAATCCTTCGGCGAAAAAGCACCTGGAAGAAGATCTTTGACAAGAATTCTTTGGATATCACCCTTTAGATTGGTAAGAACCACTTCCATATCTTCATCACATAACTCAGAAATCACTTGACGGCAGGCGCCGCATGGAGGAACGGGCCGCTCTGTATCGGCCACAACTACAAGTGAAGAAAACTTAGTTATCCCTTCTGAATAGGCCTTAAATAATGCGGTCCTCTCTGCACAGTTGGTCATCCCATAGGCGGCATTTTCAATGTTGCAGCCATGAAATACTTGACCATCTCTAGATAAAAGGGCTGCGCCAACTTTAAATTTAGAATAGGGAACATAAGCAAACTCTCTCGCTTTATTCGCTTCGATCATTAAATCTTTTTCTTCCATTCTTGTCACTCTCCGCCGTGAAATATTAATGTTGAACTAATTTAAAAATCCATTCAAGTATTACGCCGCCAAAGTATACACCGAAAACACCAACGACTGCTGAGAATACTGGGGGTGCAGGTAATGGCAATTTTAAAAATTTAAACAGCATTCCAACAACTAAGCCAGCTAATAACGCCATTAATACATCTCTCATATTTTAGACCCTCTCATTAATTATTAGTAATTACTATAAGAAAGTTCACCTTTAGCGATTGATACACCAGAACTTGCGCCAATACGAGTAGCACCTGCTTCCACCATTGCCAGTGCATCTTCACGGCTGCGAACTCCACCGGAAGCTTTTACACCAATTTCAGGGCCTACTGTTTCACGCATTAAGCGAATATCCTCAACCGTTGCGCCTCCTGTTGAAAAACCAGTGGATGTTTTAACAAAGTCTGCACCTGCTTTAACGGATATTTCACATGCTCTTATTTTTTCCTCATTCGTTAATAAACATGTCTCAATAATAACTTTAACTAAAGCTTTTCCATTAGCTGCTTCTACAACTGCTCGAATATCTTTTTCCACTAAATCATTTTGTTTATCTTTAAGAGCTGCAATATTTATGACCATATCAATTTCATCAGCGCCGTTTTCAATAGCATTTATGGTTTCAAATGCTTTTGTCTCAGGTGTTGAAGCGCCAAGCGGGAAACCGATGACGGTACATACCTTCACTTCAGGTTTATCTGCAAGAATTTTAGCTGCCGTTCCTACCCAAGTAGGATTAACACAGACTGAAGCAAAAGAATACTTTTTAGCTTCTTCTGCTAATATTACGATTTCTGCTTTCGTAGCGTCTGCTTTTAATAATGTATGATCAATCATTTTTACAATATTTTGAGTCATGATTGGAATTCCTCCCCCGATTTTTAAAAACATTTATATTTAAATATTAAAGGTTAATTCTCACACTGTTACTATAGCAAAGACACTGAACATTTGTAAACACATTTATGAACAAATGTAAATTTTTTTATCATATATTCACATAAAAGACAAAAAACAGCTCAAAGGCTGTTTTTTTTAAGCTATTATTCCTTTTTATCAAGTAAGAATTGGGCCGTAAATTGATCAGTTACAAGAACATTTGCATAACCGCCTTTTAAAGCACCGTATATACCATCAATTTTGTTTGGGCCACCAGCGACAAGAATAGAATGCTCTTTCGCCCTTAGATCATTCAAATTGACTCCTAAGGTTCTTTGATTCAAGCTTTCGTTGCAAATTCTCCCATCCTTATCGAAGAAACGCGAGCAAATATCGCCGACAGCAGTTCCATACAATGATTCCAAATCACTTTCGGTAAAATACCCCAACTGAAATAGTAATGAATCTGTTTTTATTGATCCAATGGTAAACAAGGCAATGTTCGCCTGCCTGCCAAGTTCAAGGATTTTACGAATATGCCGATCTGCCTCCATTGCCTGCTTTACCACCACATGATCCACTATAGCAGGAAGTGGAAGATTGTGTGGGGTCGTATTATAGGCTTTACCAAAAAGATATAAAATTTCTGAGGCATACGTATTCGTTTCGGCATGGCTGACTCCACCTTTTAGCTGGACGACTTTTACATCTTTAACAAATTTCTGTTTCAGCTCTATTGCGATATGGTAAAGGGTTGTTCCCCAGGTCACACCGATAATGTCGTTATCCTTCACAATTTCATCAAGAAATTGGGCTGCTTTTTCGCCAAGATAGTTTTTGATGATATGGTTTTCAAATTGCGGAATTGATGCGACAATGGCTTTTTTTAAATTGAATTTTTTTTCTAATTGCTCTGACAAATTTTCAACATTTTCTGTAGGGTCCATGATGCTAATCTGAACGATACCATCACTTTTTGCTTGCTGTAATAACCTGGATACTGTCGGGCGGGAGACCCCTAAAACTTTGGCTATCTCGTTTTGATTATAATCCAGTAAATAATACAACTTGGCCGCTTCAATCACCTTACTTAATTTTTCTCGATCCATAGGTCCCACCTAAAAAGATATTTTCTTTATTGTATCAAAAAAAGGAACATAGTCATAATAATTTTACATTTGTAAAAATCAATATGAACATATTCTAATAATTACCGGCTTAGGAGTTAATTTAAACAGTGAATTTTCAAATTGATATAAGGGGAAAATTTATTAACCAACTGTTTTCCTTTGGATATGGAGTGATACATTGAAAAAATTTGGCGGATACATTTACCAAAATCGAAAATTGATTTTAGGACTATGGATGGCTATCATTATCTTTTTTGGATTTTTCGCTTTACAACTGCCTTCGGTTTTAAGTGGAAACGGCTTTGAGTTTAAAGGGGATTACAGTGAAACAAGGAGGATTCTAGAGCAGGACTTTGGTCAGCCCAAATCGTCGATTATCTTGGTTTTTGAAAAAGAAAAACAAATAAGTGAAGAGAAATTTCATGACTTTATTCAAAATACATTTGATAAATTGAGAAATTTTGATGTTGCACACAAGGCAACAACTCCTTTTGAGCGTGATGGAATGCTAAACGGGAATTATGCCTATGGGCTGCTCACTTTTAATCAAAAAGCCGAAAGCCTTGGAAATGAAATTGATGAATTAAAAAAGTTCCTAAATAATAAAAACGGCTTAAAGGTTACCATAACCGGAGAACCCGTAATCGTCCAAGACTTAAATACCGCAAGCCAGGAAGATCTCGCAAAAGCTGAAATGATAGGCCTGCCAATTGCCCTCATTGTCCTTATCCTAGCTTTTGGCGGACTTGTGGCTGCCTCTCTTCCTCTTGTTATTGGCGTGGTTTCCATCTTAACAACTATGGGAGCTGTTTATTTTTTTAGCTATGGTGCTGATTTAACTATTTTTATTTTAAATATTGTCCCGATGATTGGTCTGGCTTTAAGCATTGATTTTGCGTTGTTATTAATAAACCGCTTTAAAGAGGAAATCGATTCGAAACCAATTCAAGAAGCAATTGAGATAACAGTGGAAACCGCCGGCCGTTCGATTATCTTTTCGGGACTTTGTGTGTTTATTGGTTTATCAGGGCTTTGGTTTATCAAGATTGATATTTTTCAAAATGTTGCCTTGGGCGGAATGACGGTTGTATTTTTATCTGCTCTGTGCGCTTTAACCTTTCTCCCTGCCATTTTGTCTATATTAGGTAAAAAGGTAAATAAATTAAGTTTACTGCCTGTTACAGATAAACAAACTAGTTTATGGTATAAGTTCGCTAAATTTGTGATGCGGCGTCCTGTTCTCATGTCGATTACGGCACTTGCAATTCTTCTTGCCGGCCTTATTCCAGTTAAGCAGATGGTCTTAACCATCCCTGGGACAGATTCATTGCCGGCAAAATATCCTTCAAGAGTAGCATTAGAAACCTTTAAGCATCAATTTATCGCTAAGGAGAAACGAGACGAGAAAAAAGTAACCATCGTCTTAACCACGAATGGAAATATCTTTGAAAAGAACAATTTTAATAAAATTGGTCAGGTAATAAATCTGATTGAGGAAGATCCTCTCGTCAATACTGTTAATTCCCCATTTTCAGTAACAGGAATAAACGACTCAGACCAGCTCCTTCAGTTTTTAACCACTGGGGACAAATCTAAAGTTGCACCGATAATAGACTATTTTATAAAAGATAATAAAATGCTTTTGGAGGTTTATTTAAAAACAAGTGAGCATTCTTCAAAAGCTCGAGCTTGGGTTGAAAAATGGTCAACAAAAGATTTAGGCTTGAAAGCTTCTTTTGGCGGCTCGATAAAATTTGAACAAGAAATCTTTACGGAAATTTATAAAAAAGCACCTTATGGATTACTTTTAATTGTTATATCCACACTTGTGATTTTGATGGCGGCATTTCGATCAATTCTTATTCCAATAAAAGCAATCTTAATGAATATATTAAGCCTTGGCTGCACGTTTGGCATTGTCGTTTGGATATTTCAACAAGGCCATTTGGGTATGACACCTGCAAATATTGCCTTAATTTTACCAGTATTTGTTTTTACTCTTGTCTTTGGGCTTTCAATGGATTATGAGGTCTTTCTTATCTCGAGAATTCAAGAGTTTTATCTAGAAACAGGTAATAACAGCGAGGCGACAATCTATGGCTTAACCTATACAAGCAAGATTATTACGTCAGCGGCGGCTATCATGATTGTTGTAACAGGGGCCTTCGCCTTTACAGGAGTCATGCCAATAAAGCAATTGGGTGTTGGGATTGCTACAGCCATTTTTATTGATGCGACCCTTGTCAGGATGGTTCTTGTCCCAGCCTTAATGAAGCTTCTCGGTGATTGGAACTGGTGGTTCTTCGGAATCAAAAACAAAAATCAATTGGAGAAACGAAAAAAGCCTGCCTGACTTTTCAAGGCTGGCTTTTCCCCTTTATCAAGGACTTCTTTTAAGACATAAATGAAAGGATGACTTTTTGTGGTAAATCTGCCTCACTATCAGTTTTTCTTTTTAAACGTTCACACGATGGCATTTCATACGAAAAATCCTCAACTTTTGCTGGAATGAGTCCCCTATCCTGTAATTGTTCAAATACTAGCTGCATTGCCTCCTCAGTAGAAATCGTTTTTTCTGAACCCTCCATTTGTAAGCAATCTACACATGTTTCGATAATATTTTCATCAATTTGTTCTTGAGTAAACACTAATTTAGCACCTGTGATATTTTCGACTTCCTGGTTTTCTAATTCAATAATGGTTGTAATGTTCATTTTTCCTTACCTCCACTTTTTTATGGCTTCATTATAAATCATTTTCACCTCCCTAATGTTTGAAATCTCTTTAGTTCGTTTTTTATTCAAATGTTTTTGACAAATTTCTGTCCATTTTCATTACTCCCTTTAAAAGGTATTAACAACCGTTTTAGGCAAAATAATAACAGTAGAAAAATGATGCAGGAGGTACAAAAATGCCAGGAAAAAAAGTTCCTTTCCTACTAATCACGTTCATTCTTTTTTATTGTTATATTTACCCTTTAAGCACTTATGCTGAAGAGGTTAACCCAAAAAATAGTGGAATAATCGATTTACGAATCTTAGAAACAACCGATTTACATGCTTCATTGGTCAATTATGATTACTATCAAACAAAAGTGGATAACAGGATTGGCCTAGTTAAAACGGCTACCCTTATTCAAGAAGCAAGAGGCGAGGTTAAAAATTCATTATTGTTTGATGATGGAGACCATCTAAAAGGCAATCCACTTGGTGAGTATCTCGCCAGAATCAGGGGGATTAATAAAGGTAAAACGCATCCAGTCTACCGCGCCTTTAATTATTTAGATTATGACGCAGTAGCCATTGGAAATCATGAATTTAATTACGGGCTAAAGTTTTTAAACTCAGCGATAAAAGGGGCCAAAATGCCTGTTTTAAATGCGAATGTTTTTTCCGTAAAAAAAAACAAGCCATATTTTACACCCTATACGATTTTAAAAAAGAATGTTATCGACCAAAGTGGAAATAAGCACTCATTGAACATAGGGGTTATCGCCTTCATGCCCACCCAAATTATGAAATGGGATAAAGCAAATTTAGAGGGAAAGGTCTATGCAAAACCCATTATTGATGCGGCAAAGGAATTTATTCCGATTATTAAGGCCAAAGGAGCAGATATTATTATTGCCCTAGCTCACACAGGTATCAGCAGTGAGCCGTATAATCCTGATACAGAAAATGCTGTCTATTATTTAACACAATTACCGGAAATAGATGCTATACTAGCCGGCCACTCACACAGTGTCTTCCCTGGTCCCGTATTTCAACATCTCCCCAACACAGATATAGAAATGGGCATTATCAATGGAAAACCCGTTGTAATGGCTGGTGCCTTCGGAAACCGTCTCGGTATTATCGATTTAAAAATCAGGAAGACAGCAGGTAAGTGGAAGGTCTTACAAGGGACCTCCACCACCAGGGCTATTAGTAATGAGGATGGGAAACCGCTGGTTAAAAATGATAAAAATTTATATAAGATTATAAGACCAGAGCATCAAGAAACGGTAGATTTTATTAGAAAATTAGGGTTGTAGCAACCTTCCTAAAAATGTTCTTACTTTACATCCCAGTTATATTTTTATAATATTAAGTAAATAATATATACGGTGAAATTTTGGTGGAGTCTGTCAAATCGGGCTCCTTTTTGCATTTTTTTAAACACCGGAAAAAACTATGGGGAAGAGGTAAAACATGTCAACACAAGCATACATTGCAATTGGCGTATTTCTTATTACATATGCCTTTATCGTCACGGAAAAATTACACCGAACCATTATTGCAATGGCCGGCGCCATCATGATGATCCTACTAGGAATCGTCGGTCAAGAAAAGGCCCTCCATCATATTGATTTTAATACACTCGGGTTACTAACTGGGATGATGATTATTGTCGCGATAACCTCTGAAACGGGACTTTTTAAGTACATAGCGATTTGGTCTGCAAAAAAAGTGAAGGGTGACCCGTTAAAAATCCTGCTTGTCCTAGGGGTCATTACGGCTTTAGGATCAGCCTTTTTAGATAACGTTACAACCGTTCTATTGATGGTACCTGTCACGTTCAGTATCACCAGACAATTGCGGGTAAACCCGATTCCTTTTTTAATCACTGAAGTAATCGCTTCTAATATTGGCGGAACTTCGACCCTGATTGGCGATCCGCCGAATATTATGATTGGAAGCGCTGTAAAAGAGCTTACATTTATGGAATTCATCTACAATTTAACAGCGATTTCATTTTTCATTTTATTTGTGAATATTGGAATTTTAGCATTCATTTATCGGAAGCAGCTTAAAACGTCTGCCGAATTAAAATCGAATCTGATGGATTTGGATGAAAAAGAAGAAATTACAGACAAAGCTCTTTTAATAAAGTCGTTAACGGCCTTAACATTAACCATTTTAGGATTCTTTCTGCATCAGCTTTTTCATATAGAATCTGCGACAGTAGCTTTGGCAGGGGCTTTTCTATTACTTTTATTAACAGGGGAAAGTTATTTAGATAAAGCTTTTGAAAAGGTAGAATGGACAACCATCTTTTTCTTTATCGGGCTTTTCGTCCTCGTATCCGGATTGATTGAGACAGGAGTGATTTCGTTATTAGCGGATTATTCTGTTCATTTAACGGGAGGAGATGTTACCTCTACTTCCATTTTAATTTTATGGGTGAGTGCAATTGCCTCTGCCTTTATTGATAATATCCCATTTGTCGCTACGATGATTCCAATGATTAAAGATATGGGTGATCTCGGAATCCAAAATTTAGAGCCCCTGTGGTGGAGCTTGTCTCTTGGAGCCTGTCTAGGCGGAAACGGAACTTTAATAGGGGCCAGTGCTAATGTCATTGTGGCTGGTCTTGCGGCTAAAGAAGGGTATAACATTACTTTTGGCAAATTCCTGATTATCGCTTTTCCATTAATGATTCTTTCAATCATAATTTGTACTGCTTATATTTACCTGCGATATTTAATATAGGGGGAATTTGATATGAAAACAGAGTATAAATATAACGAACAATTACTTGAGATAACGGAAACGGTTAACGGGGATGATATTGAAATTTCCATTACTCTAATTGACAGTGAGTTAAAGAAAAATCTAAAAAAAGTTCGAGATTTTTTTGATGAAAATAAAGTTATTTCAGATATCTACTTTTACATTCATCCAAATAATAAATATCAAATTATCGTAAGAAAAGACTTCTACAATGAATTTATAATTCAATTATTCAGGCAGGAGTTATTGAAGGAAATTAAATGGGTATAACAGAAAGAGGATGTCCGAGTACGATGGACATCCTCTTTTGTTTATTACCCAATCCATTTTTTCTGGAAGGCAGAAATACTAGCGTATTCTTCTTTTAACAGTCGTGAAAGGCGAATATAGATTGGGATTAATTCCTGATAAATCTCAACATTTTCTGGAACAGGTTCATGATGATTAGTTGCCCCGACCATTTCGGAAACCACATTTAATGAATCTACTTCCCCCAAACTATATAAGCCCAATATGGCAGCACCTAGACATGAGCTTTCAAAGCTTTCAGGAATACTTACTTCTTGATTAAATATATCCGCCATCATTTGACGCCATAGCTCTGACCGGGCAAACCCGCCAGTGGCCTGAATTTTTTTCGGTTCCCCGATTAATTCCTCTAAGGCCAAGAGTACTGTATACAAGTTGAAAATAACACCTTCTAATACAGCCCGAATTATGTGCTCTTTTTTATGATGCAATCCTAATCCGAAAAAGGAGCCACGGGCATTCGCGTCCCAAATCGGCGCCCTTTCTCCGGCAAAATAAGGATGAAATAAAAGCCCGTCCGAGCCAGGTGTAATGCGTGAAGCAATCTCTGTTAACACTTCATAAGGGTCCTTCCCAAGACGTTTTGCGGTTTCCACTTCGGCGGATCCAAGTTGATCCCGAACCCATCTAAAAAGCATGCCACCATTATTAACCGGTCCCCCAATAACCCAATGATTTTCGGTCAGTGCATAACAGAAAATCCTTCCTTTTGGATCGGTAACAGGTTTATTTGTCACAGCCCGTATGGCTCCACTCGTTCCAATGGTAACGGCTACAACTCCTGGATCAATCGCGTTTACACCTAAATTGGACAACACCCCGTCACTTGCACCGACAACAAAGGGGGTGTCCATGGGAAGCGTCATCTCTTCCGCAAAACTTTCATTTAAACCAGTTAGACTAAAGGTAGTGGAGACCGGCTTTGATAGCCTGTCAGGAGAAATCCCTGCAACTCTTAGTGCTTCTTCATCCCATTGCAAGGATGCTAAATTAAACATCCCCGTTGCTGATGCAATGGAATAATCGATTACATATTCGTTAAAAAGTTTATAAAAAACATATTCTTTAATTGAAATAAATTTATATGTACGATTAAAAATATCTCCCTGTTCATTCCTTAACCAAATTAATTTTGAAAGCGGGGACATTGGATGAATAGGGGTTCCGGTTCGAAGATAAATTTCATGTCCATTCATTTCGTTTAATAATTTCTCCGCCCATTCAGCACTTCGGTTATCTGCCCATGTAATACAATTGGTAAGAGGTTTACCAGATTCATCCACTGCAATTACACTGTGCATCGCTGAACTAAACGATATACAAAGGATGTCATTTGGTGCAGTCCCACTTTTTTTAATGACTGTCTTTATGGTATCAATCACAGCTTGAAAAATTTCTTCAGGGTCTTGTTCCGCAGTAGCTGGCGTCGGCGAAAATAAAGGATATTCAATTCCATGAGTCGATATCACTTTCCCCGTTTTTGAAAACAGAACCGATTTTGTACTGGTTGTACCGATATCAACGCCAATAACATATTTTTCATTCATAAATCCATACCTCCAAAAAGGATACTAGTTAATATTTTTTACTTTTGTAATCGCTTGCGGGAAATATTTTTTCGCAACTATTATTATGGTATACTGATAGTATCTACTGACTTAAGAAAGGAAATCCGTAATGACAGAAAGCTGCCTTGGAAAAATACGTTCTTATTACGCAAGATTTAGCGATAAAGAAAAGAAAATTGCCAATTATATTTTAGATAATCCAGATAAAATTATTCACTGCACAATTAATGAGGTAGCTGAAGATTTAAACGTTGCCGATGCCACAGTGTTTCGTTTTTGCAAACGAATTGGTTATAAAGGCTATCAAGCATTGAAAATTGCCCTTGCTTCAGAAATCATCACGCCGATTCAGCAAATCCACGAAAAAATTTCAGAACATGATAGCGAAAAAACCATTTCGGAAAAGGTCTTTCAATCCAATATTCGCACCCTCGAAAATACATTACAAATCATGGACAGTGATTCCATCCAAAAAGCAGTTGAATTGCTTCATTCTGCTGACAAAGTGGAGTTTTATGGAACGGGAGGCTCGGCACTCATTGCCATGGATGCGTTTCACAAGTTTATTCGAACTGGTATAAAAGCATTTGCTTTTTTAGATTCCCATTTTCAGCTCATGTCTGCATCACAGTTAACAAAGAATGATGTCGCAGTAGTCATTTCCCATTCCGGAACAAATAAAGATACTACGAACATTTTAAACACTGCAATTGAAAGCGGTGCCAAGACGATTGGAATTACCAGTTTCCCCAAGTCACCGATTAGCCAAAATGTCGATGTTGCCTTATACACTAGTTCAGACGAGACAGAATATCGCTCTGAGGCACTTGCTTCAAGAATTGCCCAATTAAGCCTTATTGATGCCCTTTATGTGAATCTGATGATTCTAAATAAAGAAAGAGCTAAAACAGCCATTGAAAAAATTAGAAGTGCCATTTCTGATACGCGTATATAAAGAAAACTTTAAAAGATGAACCCACTGCGGGTTCATCTTTTTTAAACAACTCGTGATGCTATACAAATACATTTAGGATGAGAATAAACACTAATGCTGCTGTTGCTATGATTGTTTCAAGTGCTGTCCATGTCATTAATGTTTCTTTTACCGACATTCCGAAGTATTCCTTGAACATCCAGAAGCCTGCATCATTAACGTGTGAAAGAATGAGTGACCCTGCTCCAGTTGCTAATACCAGCAGTTCAGCGCTTGTACCAGGCATAGCTGCTGCGATTGGTGCAACAATTCCAGCTGCTGTCATCATAGATACAGTAGCAGATCCTGTTGCAACCCGAATCATCGCTGCAATTCCCCAGCCTAAAAGGATTGGTGACATATGTGATTCTTTTGCTAAGTCAGCAATATATGTTCCGATACCAGAATCAAGTAATACTTTATTAAATGCTCCGCCTGCACCAATAACTAATAAGATTGAAGCAGTCGGCGCTAAACAGTCATTCGTAAATTTCAAGATTTTTTCACGGTTCATGCCGCGAGAAAAACCAAGGCTAAAGAAAGAGAAAACTGTTGCAATTAATAACGCAACTACTGGATCTCCCAAGAATTTAAGTGCTTTATAACCAAAGCTTGCTTTGTCTAATTGGATTTCCGCTATAGATGCAATAAGCATAAGAATAACAGGAAGAAGAACTGTAAAAATTGTATTGAAAAAGCTTGGTAATTCTTTTAAATCCTTCGGTGCTGACATTTGTTCAGCTAATTCTTTTGGAACATCCTTGTGAATGCGTTTTCCAATCCAGCTTGCATATACTGGACCGGCGAGGATTGCAGTTGGCAATCCAACGATAATGGAATAAAGAATGGTTTTACCAACATCTGCTTTAAAAATTCCTACTGCCGCCATGGCTGCTGGATGCGGAGGAACCAAACCGTGCACTACAGAAAGACCAGCTACCAATGGTACCCCAATTTTTACTAATGAAACACCCGTTTGACGAGCAATCGTAAAGGCTAATGGAATTAATAACACAAAACCAACTTGGAAGAATACAGAAATACCTACGATAAAACCAACAAACATCATGGCCCAGTGTACATTCTTTTGACCAAAACGGTTGATCAGCGTTTGCGCAATTCTTTCGGCACCTCCGGATTCTGCCATCATTTTACCAAGCATTGTACCAAGACCAAGGACAATAGCAAGGAACCCTAACGTATTACCCATACCAGCTTTAATGGAATCAATAATACCTGGATGATCTGGAGCTGCTGGATCTGTAACCAAAGGCATACCCGTTGCCAAGCCTACTCCAACCGCTGTGATAATTAATGCGACGAACGGATTTAATTTTGCAACTGTAATTAACAATAGTAACGCTACAATTGCGGCAAACACAATCAATAATAACATTGATGAACCCCCCATATAGAACTAACTTGTTTTATTTTACACGCATATTTCTGAAAGCACTTTCATGTGATATTGATTATATGAAAAAAAATTTCTTAATGCAATACATTTTTTCAAAAAAATTTTATTGAAATTTCAGGAAATAAAAAGAGTTACTGTCATGATTAATCTGAGCAGTAACTCTTTTTTTATTCTTTATTTAATAATTCGTATCCAGTTATCTTATCGCAAAGCTTTCCAAACCTGTTCATATACTTTCTTTAATGGTACATTATGCAGTCTTGAAATGTTTTTGCATTCTTCAAATTCTGGTGCACTTTGCACAACCTGTCCATGATAAATTCCCTCTTTTACCGTTACCGCTCCCCATTCAGTCATAATTTTTCTAAAATTTCTTTCTAGTCGATGAACAGTTAAAGGATAGTACCGTACACCAAGTGTGGTTGTTTCATGAAATAAAATTTCTTTCATCCTATCTACATTTTCAAAAGAACATAGCAATT
The DNA here is from genome assembly GCF_036965425.1 of Neobacillus drentensis. Classification (GTDB taxonomy): domain Bacteria; phylum Bacillota; class Bacilli; order Bacillales; family Cytobacillaceae; genus Neobacillus; species Neobacillus drentensis_F. The sequence goes on from NZ_JBALPP010000111.1 coordinate 22,051, forward strand.
GAAGCAAAATGCCCGGTCGATTTTTTTTCATATAAATAGGTGTATAAAAAACATCATTTGCCCCGGCATCGAATAGCAGGTCCATTACATTCCCCAGCCATTCCCCTGGAATATCGTCCAGATTGACTTCCATTTTGACCATTTGATCATCAAGATGCTCATGATTGGGAGGGTGGGAAATCATTTTGCCTCTCCAATAACGACACGTAGTACGTTTGGCCGATCCTTAAAGGTTTTTGTTCCTGCTCCATAGCCAATTGACTGAACCTTCATCGAGGGAAGGGAACAAAACTCTTCTACCAGTACCGCAACAATCGCTGCGCCAGTCGGAGTCGTAAGCTCTGCTCTTATATCGGATTGTTCAATCGGTACCCCTTTTAATATTTCAAGTGTTGCCGGTGCAGGCACTGGATAAATGCCATGATCGATGTGTATTCTACCTGTTCCAACGGGTACAGGAGATGCTTTTACTGTTGATATTTCCAACTGGTGAATTAGAATGGCGGCCCCGATAATATCAATGATGGAATCAATCGCGCCCACTTCATGAAAATGAACTTTCTCTAATGGTATTCCATGAATGTGGCCTTCTGCTTCACCAATTTTATTAAATATCTTTAAAGCTGTATCCTTCACATTGTCAGAAAATCCAGCTTCCTCAATTAATTTTAGAATATCTTGATAAGCACGATGGTCATGGTCATGATGATGGTGGTGATCGTGGTCATGTTCATGATGATGATTATGTTCATGGTGATGGTCGTGTTCATGATGATGGCCATGTTCATGCTCGTGATTATGTTGATGATTATGGGTGTGTTGTTTCAACAATACATCAAATTTTGTACTAGTAATCCCGTTCTTCACAATTTTTTTCCAGGTTACTTGATATTCATCCTCAAGATGAAGTTTCTTTAATTCTTCGACTAAAATATTAGGTTCTGCACCGGCATCGATGAGTGCGCCAATGACCATATCGCCGCTGATCCCTGAAAAACAATCAAAATAAAGTGTCTTCATTTTTGCCTGCCCCTTTTTGTGCAAGTTGATGGATTAAAACCGCATTATATCCCCCGCCAAAACCATTATCAATATTAACAACACTAATTCCAGAAGCACATGAATTAAGCATCGTTAGTAAGGCTGATAATCCATTAAAGTTAGCGCCATATCCGATACTAGTTGGTACAGCAATTACGGGATGGGAAACAAGTCCGCCAACCACACTGGGCAATGCACCTTCCATTCCCGCCACGACAACAGAAACCGTCGCATTTTGAATTTCTTCAGCATGGTTTAATAATCTATGAATGCCCGCAACACCTACATCGTATATCCGATGAACATTACTCCCAAGGACTTCTGCTGTAATGGCTGCTTCTTCAGCTACTCTTAAATCCGATGTGCCTGCTGCAACCACGGCAATGTATCCCTGAGTATTTCCTGCCGGGCATGCTTCATCCTTCCAAAATAGAATGTTTGCTATTTCGTTATAAGTAAAATCAGGACAGGTTTTCTGGACCGTTTCTGCCTTTTCTTTGGAAATTCTTGTTACTAAAACTTGATTATTTCGTGCTCTTAATGCCTGAATAATGGTGACTATTTGCTCAGCCGTTTTCCCTTCGCCAAAAACAACTTCAGGGAACCCCTGTCTTTTCTTTCGGTGGTGATCAACTTTAGCAAAACCCAAATTCTCAAATGTAGCTAGCTTCTCTTTTGCCTCTGTAACGCTGAGGGTACCTTTTTGAACCTGCTCCAAAATTTCCTCAAGCATGAAATCTCCCCCCAATCCGAATCGTAATGATTATTAAAAATACTTCGCGATATCTACTGCCAGCTTTTCATATTTCTTGTAAACCTTTTTATAGATCTTACTGTTCTCGATATTTGGACGAATTGCTTCCCCCATAGGGATATTCTTTTTAATCTCTTCGAAAGAACCAGCTTTACCAGTGGCCACTAATGCCGTCCATGCTGCCCCCCATGCTGCACTGTGATGACTTTCTGAAACATAAATTTCAGCTTCAAATACATCAGCCATCATTTGCAGCCAAATCGGAGACCTGGATAAACCGCCGTTTACATAAACTTTTTGCGGCTCGCCAGCTAATCTCTCTAAAGCTTTCCCAATTTGGTAGAGATTAAAAGTAATTCCTTCTAATACGGCACGAATAAAATGTTCTTTACTGTGTGTAATCGAAACCCCGTAAAAATTTCCTTTAGCCTGCTGATTCCAAATCGGTGCTCTTTCACCGTTAATATAGGGAAGAAAAATAATGCCATCGGCCCCTGGAGCAACTCGCCCTGCTTCTGCAAGGAATTCATCATAACTTCCTTCGTAGTTCAGAAGTTCTTTTAACCATTGTAAGGCAATTCCACCATTGTTCGTTGGTCCGCCAATGATGGAAGTGTCTGCTGTAAAGGAATAACAAAAGGTTTCTTGGTTTTCACTTATTTTAACGCCTTTGGTAAATTGTCTAATTGCCCCGCTAGTCCCCACTGAAACTGCTGCTTCCCCAGGGAGAATAGCACCGATTCCAAGGTTTGCCAGTTGGCCGTCAGCAGCTCCAATTACGAAAGGTGTACTAGGATCGAGACCAATTTCTTCCGCAACAATCGGGTTAATTCCTGTTAATATCGCAGTCGGAGGAACGAGGTTCGAAAGTTGTCCTTCGTTTATACCGGTTAACTCTAATAATTCCGAATCCCAGCTTTGGGTGGCTGGATTAAATAGACCTGTGGCAGAAGCCATCGAATAGTCAATCACACGCTGATCAAACCATGTGTGAAGCACAAACTCCTTAATCGACATATAGTAGGCTGCCAGATTATAGGATTCATAGTTTGTTTCTTTCATCCATAGAAGCTTGACGAATGGTGTCATCGGATGAATAGGCGTGCCTGTGTTGGCATAATATTTGCCCCCGGTTTTTTCCAATACTTTTTCAGCCTGATCAAAGCTTCTTCCATCTGCCCATATAAGTGCTGGAGATATCGGCTTTTTATTTTCATCAACACATATGAGTGAATGCATTGCCGCTGAAAATCCAACGGAAAGTAGTTCATTTTTTTCAATGGCTGCTTTGTTAATCGCATTCCTTACCGCTTTAATCGTTAACCTTTCGATTTCTATTGGATCCTGCTCTACCCATCCAGGCTTAGGATAATAAGAGGTAATCATTTCTTCTGAATCGGCGATGAGTTTTCCAGTCAAATTGAATACACATGCTTTGACGCTAGTTGTTCCAAAATCAATACCCATTACATACTCTTTATACATGCTTCCTCTTCCTTTTCAAATAAAACATAGTATATCTTTATTTTTAATATCGTTAAAAGAAAAAGCCTTGGAGGATTCCAAAGCCTTTTCATTTAGCTGCTTCCTTTTAGGATAAAACTTTGTTCATACTGCCACTTTGGTAGCCAATTAAATCTAAAGTTATATATTTATATCCATAGGCTTGAAGTTCTTTGACTATAGAATGGTGGTTATCCAATACAATCTTCATGTCGGTCGGTTCTACCTCGATTCTAGCAATCTCCTGATGAGTTCGAACCCGGACCTGCCGAATTTGTAAAGATTTTAAATAGCTTTCCGCTTTTTCAACCTTTGTTAACTTTTCTTTAGTAATATATTCACCATATGCAATCCTTGAAGATAGACAGGCAAACGATGGTTTATTCCATGTTGGTAAATCGAAATTTCGTGAAAGTTCACGTATTTCTTCTTTGAAAAGATTCGCTTCTTGCAGTGGTCCGCGGATTCCTTTTTCTTTTGCAGCCTGCATGCCTGGTCTGAATTCATTCATATCATCGGCAATGACGCCATAAATCACATTCTGAAATCCCTTTTCTTCCATGACCGGGATTAAGTGGTCAAATAGACTGCTTTTACAAAAATAGCATCGATTCTTATTGTTCTCCGCATATCCAGGAATCGCTAACTCTGATGTTTCGATTACCTGGTGCTTAACACCGATTTTTTCGGCAAGTATTTTGGCCTCTTCAAGTTCACTTGAAGGATACGTTTCTGAATCTGCAGTTACAGCCAAAACACGGTCCGTGCCTAATGTCTCCACAGCTGCTTTTAAAAGAAAAGTACTGTCCACCCCTCCTGAGAATGCAACCACGACTGATTCCATTTCACGGAGAATTGACTGTAGGTTATTATACTTCTCTGTTTGCATTGTGCCCTCTCCCATCTTTTTAGAGCCAATCACTTATATATAATTATGTGTCTTATTATATTGTCATGCTTCCAAAGCCGCCATCTACTCGAATCAATGCTCCCGTTACGAAGCTCGAAGCTTTTTCAGATGCAAGCCAAACGGTTGCCCCTTGTAGTTCTTCTGCTTCCCCAAAGCGATTCATTGGAGTATGACTCATGATCGATTCGATTCGTTCTTTATCTAAGATTTTTCGGTTTTGTTCCGCTGGGAAGAACCCTGGTATAATGGCATTTACACGAATTCCATTCGGTGCAAATTCTCGTGCTAAGAATTGCGTAACACTGTTTAGGCCCGCTTTGGAAACGGAATACGTAAATACTCTAGAAAGGGGTGTTGTGGAAGAAACAGACGAAATATTAATGATACTTCCCTTTCTTTCCTGCTCAATCATTCTTTTAGCAAAAATCTGACAGGTTAATACAATCCCCTTCAAGTTAATATCCATAATTTTGTCATATTCATCCATTCCAAGCTCAAAGAAAGGCGTTGCACTATTCGTACCGGGAGCATTTAAAAGAACGTCCCAGCCGCCGGACCATTGTTCAATTTCTTTTGCTGCTTGAATTAATGATTCCTGTGAGCTGACATCCGCAGCAAATGCTTTGGCTTTTCCGCCATCTTGTTCAATTTCTTTGACTACTTCTTCAGCTTTTTCAAGGTTTCGTCCGACAATTGCCACTTTCGCACCGTGTGCCGCCAACCCTTTTGCCATTGCTGACCCTAGTACACCATTTCCCCCAATGGCTACTGCGGTTTTCCCTGTTAAATCAAATAAATTTGTCATGTCTCTTCTCTCCCCTATATTCTAGAATAAATTTCCGTTTTCCCCAAAAGGAAACTCAAAGACTTCTGATATTTGCTCCATATTTGGATGATTTTTTATATACTCAAGCAATGGTTCAGACACTTCAATTTCACTTAGCTTTAATGTATTTTTGATCCGTACAAGTTTGACTGTTGTAAAATCCAAGATATTACATGTTTTTATGGCTGCTTGAATGGTCTGTTTATCATTAGGTAAGGTAGTTGCAATTTTTGTTGGAGCGACTACCGTAGAAGTCAACCCATTGGCATAGGTTCCTTCTAAATCCATTTTGTCAACCAGGCGCTGGCAGGTAAAATCTGCAGTTCCAACACCATTGGCATTTCCCTCTGACTCTCGAGTGACATCAAGCACGACCATTTTGCTTACATCAGGACCACCTGACGCATAGGGTGTTGGATAGCGGCCAGTGATATTCGGGTCCATTCCATCGCCCGAAATATTTTTACCAATTTCATCAATCACTAGGACATCTATTTGATCAAAAAACAACTTTGGCAATAAGGCTTTGGCTTGTTTCTGTAAATCAGGTTCTTTTTCAATAATCTCATCTGGTGTTAGTACATCAACAATGGCTACCCTGTCAAATGCATTTTCAACCGAAGCAACGCCAAAAAGGAATGGTGTTTTTTCCATGATGATCTTTGCCATGGCCGGTACATTTTCTGCCATATACTTAAAACCCATTTGATGACATGCCTCTGCCCCTTTTTGTTTCCCTAAACCAATACTGATCATCTTCATGATGCCGCTTTCGACTGGTCCCCTAAAGGCAGTATGGGGTTTCACTCGATTAATCACCACGATGCCATCAGCTTCTGAAGCATATTTATCGACATATACTGGCAATCCGTTTGGCAGTTCGCTAATCTTTACAACTTCCATCGAGGAGCGAATCTCACAGCCTGCACTTTCCTCGGTGACGCCAAGATGAGCTAACACTTCTCTCTGTCCTTCTGCAGTCGCTCCGCCATGACTTCCCATACTCGGCACAATGAACGGTTTGGCTCCTAATTCTTTTAAAAATTTCACGGTTACTGCCGTAAGTTCAACAAGGCGGTCAAGCCCTCTGCTGCCGACAGCAATCGCAATTTCCATTCCAGGTTTAATTTGTTTCTGGATTTTTTCTCGTTGTAATTTTTCTTTTAGTTCTATTTCTAAGTTTTCAATTTTCGTATCATCAAACTTTACTCTTACTTTGGCCATCTTCGGAATTGGAATATCTTTAACTAATTCTTGCAGAATACCCATGGATATACTCACTCCTTTTCATTGTTTAAAGTGTTCCTCACGGGATTATATTCCATGTAATTACTTTGTCAGTTACTTGAAATCCCTTTCATTTTTAAGGCTATTTATAAATATATTTATTTTAATTTGTTTACCAAACAAACTA
>NZ_JBALPP010000112.1:0-22151 GCF_036965425.1 Neobacillus drentensis
TTTCTATATTACCCATTTCATTAATAACAGGAATGCCTACAATCATTTGTTCGTAAAAGTAATTATAATATACTTCTATTACATGTGCACCATCGAACTTGTATCCCTGTTTTTTTAAATTATGTTTAACATCCTTATATTCTTCATTTTTCAAAATATCAGAGACGATTTTATTTCTTTCAGCTCCAAGGATTTGTACTACATCTTCACAATGGCAAGGTTCATCTGTTATTGAAGATTGTATTGAAAATATTCCTTCTGCTTTTGCAGTATTCCCAGTGGAAACGAACAACGTTAACGCAATTAAGCCTCCAAATAGTAATGTTAGAAGTTTCTTCATCTCTTCTTTTCCTCCTTTTTTGCAACTCTATTACTCTTTTCTTTGTAATACGACAAAATCCTTCAAAAACTTCGGAAAATTATTCGACAAATACCAAAATATATTACAAATAGGTGTCATTTTACTGCTTATTGGCCATCTGGTAACAGATGGATATTTCATAAAATCAAAAAGCAGGGATAATCAATGGGTTGTAGAAATATACAAATAATAGACTGCTAAGGAGGTTAAGAAATGATTTCTACATTAAGGTTCCCGATGCGATCACATATTGGTTTAGGTTCAATCAAAAAACTATTACCAGAACTCCGAAACTGGAACGTTGGTAAAATTCTCATTGTTACCGATCGAACACTCGTTAAAATCGGTCTCGTAGATCAATATATGTCCCACTTAAATGAAGAGTTTGCTGTTAATGTATATACAGAAGTAGAACCTGAGCCATCTTTAAATTGTGCAGAAAAATTGGTGGAGTATACGAGGCAGGGAGAATTTGATTGTGTGATTGGATTAGGAGGGGGAAGCGCACTAGATCTAGCGAAGCTTGCTGCCGTTATTTCGCAAAATGAAGGAACGGTTGTGGATTATTTAAATTTGACTGGAACAAAATCCTTAGTACATAAGGGTATCCCAAAAATACTGATACCAACAACGTCAGGAACAGGTAGTGAAGTAACCGATATTGCGGTCTTATCGCTCAAGGGGACAAAGGATGTGGTCACCCATGATTTTTTACTCGCCAATCTCGCCATCGTTGATCCTCAACTAACCATTTCTGTTCCTTCACGAATAACTGCAGCAACTGGCATTGATGCTTTGACCCACGCCGTTGAAGCGTACCTGTCAGTAAATGCCAATGAGGCAACGGATTCCTTAGCATTGAAGGCTGTCGGACTTATTAGCAATTCATTGAAAATTGCCGTTGAAAACGGAGAAGATACCGAAGCAAGAACAGCGATGAGCTATGGCAGCTATTTAGCCGGGTTAGCCTTTTTCAATGCAGGGGTTGCTGGTGTCCATGCTCTGGCCTATCCGTTAGGAAGCCAATTTAAATTACCTCATGGAGAATCCAATGCCGTATTACTTCCATATGTCATGAATTATATTGCGCCAAGCTGCTCAAAAAAGATGAATATTGTCTGCAATATTTTAACGAAACAAGAGGCTGAACGAACACCTGAAGAATGTTTGCGGATTTTTTATAAATTAGTAGAGGATGTTGGTTTACCTTCAACATTAAAGGAATATGGAATTCCAGAATCAAAACTTGGTATGTTAACAGAGGATGCTGTAAAGCAAACAAGACTGCTTGCGCGAAGCCCGAGGACTCTGGAAAAACAGGATATTTTCCAAATTTACCTTCAAGCATTTAAGGGTGTGAAGGCGGGGATTTAACATGTATAAAACTACTATTGAGCCAAGAGTTTCTGAAACCGATGGAGTGGGTCACATTAATAATACAACGATACCAGTTTGGTTCGAAGCAGGCCGTAATCACCTTTTTAAATTATTTACTCCTGATCATTCATTTAAAAATTGGAGAATGATAATTATTAAAATGAATGTTGAATATCTCAGCCAGATTTATTTTGGTGAAAATGTAGAAGTTAAAACGTGGGTGCAGAAAATTGGCAATTCGAGCTTAGAGCTATATGAAGAAATTTGCCAAAATAAACGGGTATGTGCAAAAGGAACTGCCCTTTATGTAAACTTTAATGTCCAAAAGCAAAAATCAGAGCCAATTCCAGAAAATATTAGAATGGAATTAGAGAAACATTTATATAATCAATCAGTTGTCTTGGAATAGCAAAAAATGGCTGCCCTCAGTTATGAGGAGGCAGCCTTTTAATCTTTCTTCACTGTGTAATATTTGACAGGTTCTTTGCTTGAATCTTTAATCGCGGTATAAATCGATCCAGTTAAACTTTTCGGACCTTGGGCATCTAATCCTGCTTCCCAAAGCATCATCCCACCGAAACCATGGTCAAGGGCGAGTTTGGTTTTCTTTTTCATCGTGACATCACCGTTGTAATAATAGGTGGTTCCATTCATTTTTACTGTGTCGTTGGCAGCATTAGCTGGATTTTGATTGACAATGGCTGAATAGGAAACTTGCTTGATTTTTGGATCTACAGGTTGTGCATATAAGGGAACGCCTAACACTAGTTTTTCTTTTGATAATTTTTGCTGATCGAAATAATTTGCCCAATACTCGACAATCTTTTCTGCATATGGGTATGGAGATAAATTCTCAGCATGGTACCCATCATCCCATTGTCCGTCATAGGCCATGATATTGACATGGTCAACATTTTGGAACATAGTCGGCTCATATTTGACAAACCCTGTTTCTTTCAAGGTGATAGCATGTATCTTAGCATAAACGGCAATCGACAATTCTTTCTTTTTGGGGTGAAGCTTTTCGCTTAACTCCTTGGCGAAAGCGGCTAAATTTTGAGCATCAGCTGTTGAATGGGGATGCTCAAAATCGATATCTATTCCATCTAGATTTTCCCTGTCTGCGAAACTAGTAAGCTCATTAACTAGCTTTGTTCTGGATACAGGATTAGAGATAGCAGCTTTAAAATACGGGTATGATTCTCCGCCATTCATGTGAAACCAACCGCCAACTGCAATCATGACCTTTGTATTGTGTTTTTTTGCTTTTGTTACCATCGTACGAAGGTTTTTTAATGGAGTATCTCCATTTAGCAATATCCCGCCATCCTTTGTTGGATGGGCGAAAGAAAATATTACATGCGTAAGTTTAGAATAATCAACTATATTTGGATCACGGTAATCCTGAACATACCCGATTAATACTTTTGATTGTGTTTTATCTACTTGTGGCAGTGCTTTTTCCATTGGTTTTATGGAAGACTTTGGTGCTTTATCTATTTTAATCTTATTAGATTGGTCTGACTGTGACTTATCTCCAGTGAATAATATTCCAGTAAAAATTCCTCCAATAAAGGTAAATGCAATTACCAGTCCAAGGAGGAGATTACGTTTTTTCAACAATATGGATTCCTCCCTATTTTTCACCTGCCTTAAAAATTGTAACAGAAAAAATGGGAAGAATGAGTTGGTAATATCGACCTGTTTAGGTTTACTTCATATTTTTGATTGGGATATGAAAGTATAGTTTAATAAAAAAAACACATGCGAAGCAAAGAAGCCAAGCCCAAAAAGGTTTGCTAAAATGAACTCGTATGCCAAAGAACATGAAAACCCAAACTAAAATGGACCACAAAAGATTCCAACCATGATGGTATGTTATAAGTCCGGCTGCATTAAAAAAGCTTTCCATGGCAACGGAAAAAATGACCCAACATGCGCCATACACAATTTGCCAAATCATCCTTGACTTAAAAGGGTATTTTGAAAGAAAAATAAAGACCAGAGGAGATAGTCCAAAAAAGGTAATTAAATAGTCCGAAATGGTATGATTGGGAACCATTAATGATTTTTGAAAGGTCCATAATGGATATTTATAGGTGAAATTGGACATACCGAAGTCCACACATATCAAAAAAAGTATAGTTGGATAATATTTTCTCCCATTTTTCCAATCTCCAAATCGCCAGGCAGCAAGGAGATATAAAAAGGGAATACCTAGTCTTAAATAAGATGCAAATGTGTGTAACATAACATCCCCCATTGAAACAGCCATTTTCGCTTTTCTATAGATAGAGTTTACAATTAAATAGAAAATATGAAGATTTCCTATTCATAATCCACTTTGGGGCAGTTTGGTTGAAAGTTAAGTAAAACTTTGTTAAAATTGGTTGTTAGATTTTTAATAAGTTTTTTAAATGTAAGGTGGTAAACATGAATCAAGAATATAGAGTGTTATTATATTATAAATACGTACAAATCGAGAATCCAGAGGAAACATCGAATGAACACCGCCAAGTGTGCCTGGATTTAGGGTTATTGGGTCGGATCATTATTGCATCGGAAGGAATTAATGGAACGGTGTCAGGCACCATTGAACAAACGGATGCTTATATGAAATGGATGGATGAGCACCCACTTTTTTCCGGTACTGTTTTTAAAATAGATGAAGCTACTGAGCATGCTTTCAAAAAATTACGTGTTCGACATAGAACAGAGCTAGTTACTCTCCGGTTAGAGGATGATGTAGATCCGCATGTTCTTACAGGCAAGCATTTAAAACCGAAGGAATTTTTCGAAGCGATGCAAAGGGAAGATACAGTCGTCATTGATGCACGAAATGATTATGAGTTTGATTTAGGTCATTTTAGAGGTGCAGTAAGACCAGACATTCTTAACTTCCGTGATTTACCTCAATGGATTAGAGAAAATAAACACGAGTTTGAAGGTAAAAAGATTCTTACCTATTGTACGGGTGGTATTCGATGTGAAAAATTCTCTGGCTGGCTACGAAAGGAAGGCTTTGAAGATGTTTCACAATTAGAAGGCGGCATCGTCACTTATGGAAAGGACCCGGAAGTACAGGGGGAATTATGGGATGGCCAGCTTTATGTTTTTGATGAGCGAATCAGCGTCCCAGTTAATCGTAAAGAGCATGTTGTCGTAGGTCAAGATTACTACACCGGCGAGCCATGTGAACGTTACGTTAATTGCGCAAATCCAGAATGTAATCGAAAAATCCTTTGCTCAGAGGAAAATGAACATAAACATTTACGTAGCTGCTCTCATGAATGCCGGGTACACCCAAGGAATCGATATATCGCCCAGCATGGTTTAAGCGAGGATGAAGTTTCAGAAAGACTGAAGGCAATTGGTGAAGAAGTAACTATATAATAATGGATGAGGCAGGTCATATTAATGGCCTGCTTTTTCTATTTACCAGCTATTACTTTTGAAAATGGAAATTTTTATCTCCATGTTAAAGGATTTAGGTGAATCGATTCGAATATATTTATCATAAGGAAAATATTTGAGGAAAAAGTAATTGAAAAAGGAGCATTACGAATGACAACATACACGACAAGAAAAGAAGTCCCTATTCATGAGAAATGGAATCTAACAGATATATATGCAGACGAAAATAAGTGGGAAAATGATCTTCAGCTGATTGAAAAAATAGCAACCGAACTTAAGGGGTCTGATGGTAAGATAACCGATGGGAAATCCTTATATCAGTATTTGAAGCAAAGTGAAGAATTATCGTTTGTTTTTAATAAGATATACGCTTATTCGATGTTAAATGTTGATGTGGATACGAGGGAAACCAAATCTCAAGTCTTGTTAGATCGAGCAAAACAACTGAGTGTAAAGGTTAGTGCATCAACATCCTTTTTCAAGCCCTACTTATTAAGCTTAGAAGAAGAAACCTTAAAAACTTATATAAAAGAAGAAGAGGGGCTAAAATACTTTGAAGAGGATTTATTAGAATCGTTCCGCTATAAAGCCCATGTGTTAAGTAAGGAGCAGGAGGAAGTCTTATCCCAATTGGGTGAAGCGCTTTCAGTTCCGAGCCATACATTCGGCATGATAAACAATGCAGATATCAAATTTGGCGAAGTAACTGTTGAGAACGGTGAGAAGATTGAATTGACAAGGGGCTTGTATTCAAAATTAATCGAGGATGAGGACCGCAATAAGCGGATGGAGGCCTATAAGGCATATTACCAACCATATGTACAATTAAAGAATTCCATTGCGGCAACTCTTTCTGCAGCCATTAAGAATAATGTGACCTTATCGAAAATTCGCCAATATCCTTCTGCACTGGAAAAAGGACTATTTGGCGATAAAGTCCCGAGAGAGGTCTATGAAAATCTCATCCAGACAACAAAAAACAATATCGCACCACTTCATCGCTATAATCAAATTCGCAAGGAAAAGTTAGGTTTAGAAGACCTTCGGCAATATGATATGAGTGTCCCCCTCATCAGCGGAGTAAAACAGGTAATCCCGTTTGAAGAGGCCTACAAAACGATGTGTAGAGCATTAGCACCACTTGGTGATGATTATTTGAGTATCTTACACGAATTTAAGGATGCTAGATACATCGACGTCCGTGAAACACCGGGGAAACGCTCCGGAGCGTACAATCTTGGCGTATACGGTGTTCATCCATATATTCTTCTTAATCATCAAGATGATTTGGACAGTTTATTTACATTAGTCCATGAATGCGGTCATGGTGTCCATAGTAAGCTAAGCTCTCAGCACCAGCCGCAAATCACCGCAGGCTATAGTATTTTTGTGGCGGAGGTAGCTTCGACCGTAAATGAGGTTTTACTAATTAATTATTTGCTCAATACTGAGAAGGATGCAAATGTTCGAAAACACCTGGTTAATCATTTTATTGATCAATTTAAAGGAACCTTTTTTACCCAAGTCATGTTTGCCGAATTTGAGAAAAAGACTCATGAAATGGCGGAAAACGGCGTGCCATTAAATGTTGAAGTGTTCAATCAAACCTATGAGGCTTTGTTTAGGGAATATAATGGTGAAGAGATCGTTTTTGATGATGAAGTAAAATATGGCTGGTCTAGAATTCCGCATTTTTATCGTCCATTTTATGTTTATAAATATGCGACGGGATTTGCTTCTGCAATCCATTTAGCAACAAGGATTCTAGAAGGTGATAAGGAAACCTTACATTCCTATTTAGATTTCTTAAAAAGTGGCAGCTCCGATTATCCGCTTGAATTATTGAAAAAGACAGGGGTAGACCTTACGACACCAATCCCAATCGAAAATTCTCTTAATAAATTTAGCGAATTAGTGGATGAATTTTCAAAACTTTAAACAAAAACTAACCCGCAGGATATTATTCTGCGGGTTAGGGATGTTGATTTATCATTTTAATCTTATTCAGTAGCTTCTTGTCCGAAGGATTTTTCTTGTTGTTCCTTTTCCTGATTAAGTTCATTATCCTTTTTAATACGGCCTTTTCCGACCGATAAGGCAACCAATACACCAATTGCAATAAAAATTAGTCCGGTTAAAAAGACTGTCGTAAAGGATTCAGACCATGCTGTTTCAATGCCATGAATGACGATTTTTTGTATATCACCAGGTAATTTTAATAATCCTGGATTGATTAAAAGACCAAACAAGGCATCTGTTTTATCGGAAAGAGTTTGTAACGCTCCATGGGCGACAGGGTTGTCAGTGCTTTTTGCTACATCGGCCATTTTGGTTTCAAGAGAATGGTTCATGACTGAGTTTAAAATCGTAATTCCAATCGTACCTCCGATGGAACGGAAAAAGGTCGATGCAGATGTTACTGTACCCAACTGAGATTTTGGGAATTCGTTTTGAATCGCAATCATCAACGTAGGCATTACTAATCCCATACCCAATCCAAGAACGACCATATAAGCATACGCAGTAAACTCATTAGAATCTAATCCCATAGTGCTCATCAAATAAAATCCAAGACCGGCGAGCAGCATTCCCGCTGTTAATACCGAACGGAAGCTAAATCTGAGCAATAATTGACCGCCAATAATACTTGCTGCAATCATAGCAATCATCATCGGAGTCATCGTAGAACCTGCCTGAGTAGGTGAAACCCCTAAAATTCCCTGCATATACATAGGTACGAACATAATCGCCCCAAACATGCCAAGCCCTAATAAAAATCCTAAGCCATTCATTGTGGCAAAAATACGATTTTTAAAGAAAGATAAATCTAAAATAGGTTCAACTGCTTTTTTCTCAATAAAACCAAAAATAACAAATAGGACAATCGCTCCTCCGAAAATCAGGAAGGATTTTGCAGATGTCCAGGCAAATTTATCGCCGCCAAAGGTTAATCCAAGTAATAACAAGACAATTGCCGGAATCAGGGTAATAATCCCTAAATAATCAATGTTTACTTTTTCTTTTTTCGCTGCAGCATTTTCATTTTTCAATCCGGCAAAGATTAATAATGCAGATAATAAGCCGAAAGGAACATTAATAAGGAAAATCCAATGCCAGCTTATATGATCGACAATCAGTCCTCCAAGGAACGGGCCAATAACGGAGCTTAATCCAAAGAGACCGCCAAAGATACCTTGCCATTTTGCTCGCTGCTCAGCCGTAAAGATATCACCGATAATTGTTTGTGAAAGCGGCATAATCATTCCGCCGCCAATTCCCTGAAGTCCACGATAAAGGACTAATTGTTCCATATTGGTTGCGGTAGCACATAGACCCGAACCAATAATAAAGATGATGGTTCCGAGTAAATAGAGTGATCGTCTGCCATAAATGTCTGATAGTTTACCGACAATTGGTACGATCGTTGTAGATGTAATCATGTAGGCAGTTGTTACCCATGCAAAAATTTTGAAGCCATTTAACTCAGCAATGATCGTTGGCATGGCAGTACCGACAATCGTTTGCTCAAGGGCACTAAAGAACATACCAATTATTAAACCGGTTATGACTAATCGGGTATTAATTCCTTTTTCTTGTATCCCCATATTTCTGTCTCCAATCCATATTGTTTATTTGTTTTAATAATTATTGACCGCTGAGTCATTATACACTCGTATGTCCGGTCAGTCAATAAAAATCAAAAAGTATGGATTTGATTAATCCTCAAAACCATAATAAGACGCAATGGACCTCGTATATGCTTTAAAAGCATCAACATCCTTAAAGTTAAATAACATACCTTTGATTACTGGAATTCGTGGACTATCTTTTTTAATTTCCTCTTCCAGAACATCCAGTGATATTTCTAATGCTTCTTTATTTTCTAGTTGGCTTAATTCCTCTCTCATCTTTTGCACAATTTTATGGATATCAACATTTTCAAAAAGGTTCTTTGATTTTTTTAGGACCTTTTTAAGCTTATCTTCTGTTAAGAATGGTTTTTCCAACGTAATATCTTTCACAATGCTATCTAAGCGTCTCATTAAATATTGGGTCAGACCATCAAAATCGAACCCGTTCGGCTCAAAAAACATCAATTTCATATAGGATTGAAATAAACCTTCCAGTATCAAGGCAAGATCAACTGTATAGGGTTCAATTTCTTCTCCATAAATGGATACAATTCCTTTGCGAAAAAGAAGATGATTCTCATAGTGCTTGCTAAACATAAGGTCTTTAATTTTTTCATTCCTTGGAATGGCTTGTTCCTTTGAAAGCATGATAATAAACTCTTTATGCCCTATAAAAGTACCAAAGAGCGAAGATAATTGTTTGATAAATTTATCCCGAGGCGACAAATTTTGTTGTTCATAAATGGAGATACTAGAATAAACCGTTTCAAATATATACTCCAAAATAGCAAGTAATAATTCATCTTTTGATTTAAAATGTAAATAAAATGCCCCTTTAGAGATGCCGCTTTCTGTTGCAATTTCTTGAATCGAGGTTGAAGAAAAGCCTTTACTGGCGAATAACTTCATCCCCGCCTCAATAATAATTTTTTCCTTTTCCCGCAAAATAAACCCTCCAAAAAAATGACTGTCCGGTCAGAATTTCTTATTGTATAGTCAAAATGCTATTCGAATTGATCTCATTTGTCAACAAACATAAAAAAAGTGCACTGCTCAAAAACACCCAAATTTTCCATTTTTTAATAACTTTTTACACTTTTTCTTGCAGAATACTGATAAAATAAACCTTAAATATAATCTATTAGATAGGGGGAATTTGATTTGGATTCGAAATTTACGAAACCAAAAGGATTTGGTGAAATTCTGGATCACACGTTTAATTTATGTAAAAAACATTTTAAGGAGTTTTTCCTGATTTTACTTATATTAATGGGACCTGTTTATTTAATTCAAGCCATACTTCAGCTTATGTCGGGGACTAGCTTTTTCAGACAGGTTGGGACGGGAAGTGATTGGTTTGAAAAAATGCTTTCAAGCTTTGAAGAGTCAGGAACTTTCGAGAGCAGCAGTATAAGTGCAGATATAGGAGTAATTGTGATAGCAATTGTAAGTTTCCTTCTGTTTCCCGTAGCGGAAGCTGCAGTCCTTTTTGCGGTTAATCATATAAGGAACAATGAAGAATTTTCATCAGGGTTAGTGATAAAAGAAGCTTTTTCAAGATTTTGGCCGATGCTGGGCAGTTCGCTGTTATTTGGCCTAATCACATTTGGAATTATCCTAATCCCTGTGGCTATAATTGCAGGGGCAGGCTTCGGCGTTTCGGCGATAGGGCATCCGATAGTTGGAATTCTTACAGGGGTATTGCTGTTTTTTGCTTTTGCATTGGTAATTGGATTACTTATAACCCGCTGGAGCTTTTATTTTGCTTCGGTCATACTTGATCGCCAATCGCCAGGCCTTTCAAGAAGCTGGAGGCTAACCAAGAAACGATCTTGGCCATTATTCGGGCTCTATATTGTATTTTACTTGATCATCTCTAGTATAAGTTTTGCAGTACAAGCAAGTTTAGGACTTTCTTTAGGTAATAGTGTGTTGTTATCGATTATTAGTAACCTTATAACGATCATTACGACTATGTTTTTCACTGTCGGATATGCGGTTATGTATCTGGATTTAAAAACTCGACATGATGCTGATGATCTTAAAGAAATGATTGAAGACTATTATATGAAATAAATAACCGATTTAAAGTTAGGTGATGGTTTTGCTGGACGCTAACAAGGCACGAGATGCATTAAAAGATATTTTAAATAAGAAGGAATACCAGGTCTACAACAATCAAACAATGGGCTTTCTGGAAACATTGTGGGAAAGGGCGAAAGAATGGATAAGCAACAAGCTTGAAAACTTGTTTCCTTCTATCGAATCTGCCAGTCGATTATCTGGACCAATCCTAATTGCAATCATTATTATCGTAATAATAGGTTTAGCGGTTGTTGCTTTTTTCCTTATCCGTAATAGCAGAAGAAACCGATTGCATCGGGAGCAAAAACCGCTCAAATCACTACAGGAAATAAATTGGTCGTTTCAGCAGCACTTACAAGAAGCAAAGCAGCAAGAAACATTAGCAGATTACACACTAGCAACCCGCCATTTATTCTTAGCTTTACTGCTTTACTTCCATGAAAAGGGTTGGCTTGAGGCAAGAATGTGGAAAACGAATTGGGATTATTATGATGAACTTCGGAAAGTCAATAGGGAAAGCGCTGATCAATTTTATAATCTTGCATCTTTTTTCGATGAGGTTACTTATGGTGAACAAAAGATCGAAAAAGAGGCGTTCCTTCCATTTAAAAATGGCGTTAGAAATTGGCTGCTCGAAGATGAGCATCAAGAAGCAGGGAGGGAGGAGACCCTTTGAAAAATAAATATTCCAGCAGGAAAACTTGGCTTTGGCTTATTTCGGTTTTAATGCTTTTTATTCTTATAAGTTTCTTCACCTTTTCACCTAAGCCACAGTCCTTTCCAAGATATGTGACGGATTCTCCCTCTCCCACCGGTGTAAAGGCTATTTATACATACTTAAATAAAGAAACGGATGTTGCCATTTGGGGGAAGCCTCCAGAAATGCTGCCCCAGACAGCAAAGAATAAACTACTTATTATGATCGAGCCGTCTATTCAGCTTACTACAGAGGAAATGCAAAAATACGTCGCTTTTATGAGGGATGGAAACACGATTTTGTTATTAAAGGACAATCCAAACGGGATGTTTGGCGTTAAAACCGTATCCAATAAGGATGCTGCTCCTAACACTATATTTAATAGTGAAAATAGAGTTGTAAAATCATTAGTGGAAAGTAGTCATCGCCTGAAAACCAGTAATCAAGACAAAATTCTTCTTCATGATCATTTAGGGCCAATTGCGTTAAAACGGACCCTTGGCAAGGGACAATTAATTGTTGCGGTAACACCTGAGTGGATGACAAACCAAAATATCTTAAAGTTAGATAATTTGTCTCAAATCCTTCTATTAATAAAGGAAGGAAATTCAAACGCGATTTTGTTAGATGAGTACATACATGGCCAATGGAATGACAAAGGGTTTTTGTCAGCCTTTCCAAAATGGTTGTTGCTTATTTTCCTTCAGGGAGCATTAATAATCATTCTTTGGCTATGGTTGAAGGGAAAGCGGTTTGGCCCGATTTTCATGCCAAGGGAGGAAACTGTCCGCTTTAGTGATGAAGGAATTCGTGCCATGACAGCCTGGTATCTTAAAGGCAGGCGCTATCATGATTCTATTTACATTCAAGCAGACTATGTAAAACTCCTTCTCCAAGAACGATGGGGGATACCTTACAGCCGGAAATGGCAGGATCTGCCCAATTATTTAGAGCGAAAGCGGCAGCAAATACCGACTAGTGAAATTTGGCCATTTATCAATGGATTGGCCCAAGTTTTAGAAAAAGAAAGAATCAGCAAGCAGGAATACTTGCTTTGGTCAAAAAAGCTAGATCAATTGAGGAAAGAGGTTGAGGCAGGATGAAAACGGAATTAACATCCTTTTTGGATAAATATGAGGAGAGGATATTAGGACAAAGTTTAAATCTAAAGCTCCTTTTATCTGCGATATTAGCAGGAGGACATGTCTTGCTTGAGGGTGTCCCTGGAACTGGCAAAACACAAATGGTTCGGACTTTGGCAGGTTTGCTTGGAGGCAGCTTTACCCGAATCCAATTCACCCCTGATTTACTTCCTAGTGATATCACAGGAAGCACGATATACAATATGAAGGATAGTACGTTTCAAACCATAAAGGGTCCTATTTTTACAAATATTCTATTGGCGGATGAAATTAACCGGACTCCTGCAAAAACCCAGGCAGCTCTTTTGGAGGCGATGGAGGAAAAGCAAGTAACTATTCAAGGTGAAACCTATCAACTGCCGGAAGTATTTTTTGTCGTAGCCACACAAAATCCAATTGAATTTGAAGGAACGTATCCGCTCCCAGAAGCACAGCAGGATCGCTTTCTGTTTAAACTACATATCGACTTCCCTTCGTTTGAAGAAGAGAAGGATGTACTAAAACAAGTCATTGAAAAAAGCTTTGATGAAACTTTAATCACTAACGTTCTGGAAATGGATACTTTTGTTTCAATTAGAAGAGAAATGGAGAAAGTAACAGTAAGTGAAAATGTGATTGATTATATCATGCAAATTGTCCGGAGAACAAGAGACTCAGAATCAATTCGCTTTGGGGCAAGTACAAGAGCTGGAATATCGATAGGAAAGGCCGCTCAAGCCTGGGCCTATCTAAATGGAAGAAATTATGTAACCCCGGATGATGTTAAAATGACGGCCAAACCGGCCCTAAGACACCGGATTCTATTATCCCCGCATGTGGAATTGGAGGGAGCAACCGTTGACCAAATCATTGAAGAGCTTGTGGGCTCGGTTCCTGTTCCAAGATAGAGGGATATTGCCGACCAAACGATTATTGCTCCTATTTTTGATTCTTTCTCTTTTCTTAACGCTTGGCTCTGTTTGGGGTGTTTCATGGGGATATGTCTTTTTCGTAAATGGATTTATTTTTTTGGTAAGTCTCTCCGATCTTTTATTTTCTCCCAGAAAAAGTCAGCTTTTCTTTAGTCGTTCCCTTTCAGAGGAAATGGAAAGAGGGATTAACTATTCCTTCAAAATTAATGTAAGGAATGAATCAGTGCATTCTTTTTCCTATCGCCTGATAGATGGACTCCCACAGTCCTTTGAACAGGGATTTCCGCTTGCTGGATCAATCCCTAAGGAATCTGCCTCAGTGATTCTCTATGAAACGATGGCAAAGGAAAGAGGTAAATATGAGATTCAAAAGCTGTATTTTCGTTATCGTAGTCTTTTAGGATTGTGGGAAAAGCAAGTAACAGTGGATTTAGCCGATACAATAAAGGTTATTCCTGATTTAACTGAGACAAAGCAATATTTAGAAAATGCCCAGCAATTTTTGCTTCATCAAGGACTAAAGATTCGCAGAATCCGAAGCGGTGCTGGAGATTTTTCAAAAATAAGAAGCTATGTAGTCGGGGATGATCCGCGAAAAATTAACTGGCGCCAAACGGCGAAACTGCATGAAGTCATGACAAATGAGTATGAACCGGAGCATGGCAAGTACATCACGATCTTAATTGATTGCGGAAGAATGATGGGTGCAGAATTGAAGAAAGGAAACCGCTTAGAAAGAACTCTTGAGGCGGCAATGACCTGTACGGCGGCCGCCCTTCAAAAGGGTGATTATGTGTCTGTGCTGGCCTTTTCAAAAGAAATAAAAGTTTATGTCCCGCCTGCAAAAGGGATGGCTCACCTTCAGACAATCCTGCAAGCAATTTACAACTTGAAAGTAGATGCTGCAGAATCCAATTATGCTGCAGTCCTTCAATATTTAGAAATGGTCCAAAAGAAACGAAGTTTGCTCCTGTTATTTAGTGATGTTCGCACTTTTCTCCATGAAGAAAGTGCCCTTAACTATTTAAAGAAGATGAGACAACGACATCTTTTTTTAATGATCGGAATTGAGGATCGGTCATTACAACGAAGAATAAATGAGGAGCCAATCGATGTACAGACAGCGATGCTAAAAAGTATTGCTCAGCAGCAAAATCTGATTAAGAAAAGAGAGAAAAATAAATGGGAAAAACAAGGCCTCCAAATGATCGAGGCCAAAGAAGAAAAATTAGCAATAACGGCCGTTTCCCATTATATTGACATTATGAATCAAAACCTTTTATAGTTTTAGTTTTCGGAAGTCTTAGCTTGCCAATGACGATATAAAGGATTAAGCCAACAACAGTTAAGAAAGCGACCAGGTATTTTGCTTCTAGTGAAATCGCGGCGGGTGTGATAAAACCTTCAATCACTCCTGCAATAACAAAAAGTGGAATTGTTCCCAACAGAAGCTGAACGGAACGCTTGGCTTGATTCTTTAATTGGTAACCTCTTGAAAGCTGCCCCGGGACAAAGAGCTTGTAGCCCATCAATAACCCTGCGCCCCCGGCAATAAAAATGGCAGTAAGCTCAATCATGCCATGGGGGACAATAAAGGCCCAAAAATCATAGGATTTGTCATGGTGCCAGAATAGGGCAGCTAGCGCTCCAATAAGGATGCCATTGTAGACTAATAAGTAAATGGTTAAGAGTCCAAAGGTTATTCCTCCTGCAAAAGCGAAGATTGCGACTTTGATGTTATTCGTCATGATACTTGCTGACATCAAGGAGGAATCGACTGCACCCCGATCGCTGCCAACTTGTTCAGGGTCAATTCCTTGAGCGATATTGGCAGGAATTAGAGAATAAATATGGAGGGGATCATTATAGACCGAAATAAAGCTCCCCAATGCACCGATGGTAAATAAAAACATCGCAACAACAACGAATTTCCATTGTTCTAAAAACAGGCCGACAAATTTGGTTCCGAAAAAATAACGAATTTGTTTAAAGCTTGAAACTTGATCCTTATATAAAAGATTATGGGATTTAGCTACAAGTCCGTTTAAATATTGCGTTACTTCATCATTCGGGAAGTAGGTCTGGCTGTACGATAAATTCTGGGCAGCTTTTTGGTAAAGCCGATTAAATTGCGTAATATTATCACCGGTAATGGACTTTCTGCTTTTACTTAAAGCTGAAATCAGCAGTTCAAGCTGTTTCCAATCTTCTCGATGCATTTTAACAAATTGCTTTAGATTCATTTCGACACCTTCTTGTTTAGTCAGGCTTGGATTACTATTCCTAATTATAGTAATTTTGTAGAAAAATAGGAACAGAAATAGAAAAAATCATCCTTGTTTTAGGGGGACTTCTTTTGAATCAGGACAAAATGGATATCAAAACACCTGAATATGTATCACTGCAGTTTCAGCTTTCTGGTCTAGGGAGCCGGGCAGCCGCTTTTTTAATTGATCAATTAATTTTATGGGCAGTTAACGCCGTAATTATTATTATCTTAGTAATTATCATGAACAATGAAACTTTTCTTCCGATATTTTTTGCAGAGAATACAATCCCTATTGCCTTTACGATCATTGCTTTGTTTATCATTAATTGGGGCTATTTCTTTGCCTTTGAGTTTTTTTCAGGCGGAAGGACGATAGGGAAAAAGATATTGGGAATTAGAGTCATTCAGGAAAATGGCCATAGCATCACCTTGCTCTCAAGCTTTATCCGTAATTTAATGCGGATCATTGATTCTTTGCCAACAGCTTATTTACTTGGCATAATCATGGTATTTTTCCATTCAAAGCATAAAAGACTTGGCGATCTCGTTGCGGGCACAATTGTCGTCCACGAGCGCAAGGAGAAACGGAAAAAGAAGCTTTCACCCATAGAAAAAGAAATTGAAAACAGAGGCTTATCCAAAAATGAGCTATCTATTGACGAATGGGCGATAAAATCATTCAGTATGAAGGATTGGAAGCTAATAAGTACATACGTCAGCCGGTTTCAGCAATTACCTGAATCGGAAAGAAATCCATTAACAAAGCAGATTTCCGGTATTTTACTGACGAAAATAGGTTTAGGTGTGGAAGAGATGGATGACGGGGAATTAGAAAACATTCTATTGGTCCTATATTTAAACTTAAGAGACGAATGGGAGTTTGAAATTTAACACATACTTCCTTTATGAAATATTTCCATAAAGGAGTAAACCTATGCATTGGTATGAAAAATTGAATCAATACTTTCCAGTTGAGGAAATGAAATCAAAAGAACATATGGAAACCCTGCTAAAAGAGCGTTCCGATATTTATCATAAGGATGAGGGACCCAATCATGTATTAATGTACGGTGAACTGGATAATTTTGTTTTTATCGATTACCTCTTTGTATCAAAAAATGCCCGCGGCCAGGGACTTGGTCATAAACTGATGGAAAAAATGAAACAAAAGGGAAAGCCGATTATTCTTGAAGTGGAGCCAGTTAACTACGAAGACAGTGATACGGAAAAGCGGCTGCGTTATTATAAACGGGAAGGTTTTGAGCATGCCCATTCCATCGGGTACAGAAGGCGGTCGCTGGCGACCAATGAAATCAATGCAATGGAAATCCTCTATTGGGCGCCGAACAATGAATCTGAAGAGATGATTTTTGAAGCGATGAAAAAAACATATGACTTGATTCACACCTATAAGGATCAATACTTTTATGGTGAGTCCTATCAGCCTGTTGAAGAGGTTCTGACATTTAAAGAAGATTCTCATAATGAAAATATATTAGATAATTTGGTATAGATGCCGTACTTGAACTGCCTTTTTAATGGCAGTTTTTTTAAATAAAATAGGTCTTTAATCCCTTGATTAAATTTTCTGAATAATATATAAATTTAGTTAGTAAGTATTCACTAACCTGAAAGAAGTGATCTACGTGTCAACCATGATGGATACAAAAGAAAAAATAATTGTTAAGGCTCGCGAATTATTTTCTGATCGCGGATATAACGCAGCAACAACTGCAGAAATCGCTCGCCGCGTTGGTGTTTCAGAAGCTGCTCTTTACAAACATTTTAAAAGCAAAAAGGAAATTTTTCTTGCCTGTATCACCCCTTCAATCTGGAATACCACAAATGTTAAAACCAATCCAACCCTAGAGGAGGTTAAAGATGTAATCAAGGAAAGAATTGATTTGATTCGACTCAACCTCGAAAGTTTCAATATTCTTTACCGAGAGTCTCCCAATCATCCGGAGCTGGCAAGAATGTTTATGGAGCAGGTTTATAGTCATGACCAAAATTTGAAACATCTATTAGAAAAAATATCAAACAATGATTTATCACCAATACAATCCCTTCTATATGAACTTGGGATAACGAGCGCCATTTGGTCCATACTTAATTTTGAAAAAATGCAGGCAGACTTAATTGAAGAGAAAATACCAGTGGAAAACATGGCGGATGAAATTGCTGATTTTGTTTTATACGGAATATTAGGAAAAAAGAATCCTTGGTGAGGATGGAAAGGAGTTTTAAATGGAAAATCTTAATGCAATTCCGCAGCCAAAAACCTTTGGTCCCCTTGGTAACTTACCATTAATAGATAAAGATACACCGACGCTGTCTTTTTGTAAACTTGCTGATGAATACGGACCGATCTTTCGGTTTGAGGCATTTGGTTTTTCGCTTATCTTCCTTTCAGGTCATAAATTGGTTGAAGAGGTTTGTAAGAACCCTCGTTTTGACAAGAGTATTGCAGGTGCTTTATATAATCTGCGTTCCTTAGGAAATGATGGGTTATTTACCAGCAGGACTAAGGAGCCTAATTGGAAAAAGGCTCATAATATACTGCTTCCTTCATTTAGTCAGCAAGCCATGAAAGGCTACCATTCGATGATGACTGACATTGCCATGCAGCTGGTTCAAAAATGGGCACGTCTTAATCCAAATGAGAGTATTGATGTCCCGGATGATATGACAAGGCTTACACTGGATACGATTGGTCTATGCGGATTTAACTATCGTTTCAACAGCTTTTATCGTGAAAACCATAATCCCTTTATCATCAGTATGGTCAGGGCCCTCGATGAGGCGATGCATCAGAGTACGCGTCTTCCGATTCAGCACAAACTTATGTTTCGAACAAAAAAACAGTTTGAGGAGGATATCCGAACGATGTTTTCCTTGGTGGACCAGATTATTGCAGATAGAAAAGCAAAGGGGGACCAAGGAGAAACCGATTTGCTCGCAAGGATGCTGAATGCCAAAGATCCAGATACAGGGGAGCAGCTTGATGATGAGAATATTCGCTTTCAGATTATTACGTTCTTAATTGCTGGTCATGAAACAACGAGCGGATTATTATCTTTTGCCTTAAATTTGTTGTTAGAAAACCCTGAAGCACTTAAGAATGCCTATGAGGAGGTGGACCGTATCCTGACAGACCCTATTCCAACCTATGAGCAAGTGTTGAATCTTAAATATATTCGGATGATTTTAAATGAGTCATTACGGCTATATCCGACAGCCCCGCAATTTGCCCTTTATGCAAAAGAGGATGTGGTGATTGGTGGGGAATATCCAATTAAGAAAAATGAAACGGTAGCGATATTACTGCCGCAGCTGCATCGGGATAAAGAAGCTTGGGGAGTAGATGCAGAACTATTCCGGCCAGAACGGTTTGAAGATCCTGATAAAATTCCACACCATGCCTTTAAACCTTTTGGAAATGGACAGCGAGCCTGCATTGGCATGCAGTTTGCCCTCCATGAAGCAAGCTTGGTTCTTGGTATGATTTTGCAACATTTTGAACTGATTAATTATCGAAACTATCAGTTGAAAGTGAAGCAGACGTTAACGTTGAAACCGGATGATTTTACATTACAGGTTCGTTTACGTGAAAATGAAGTTAAAAATCCGCACAAGACTACGCGCGAAAGACAGAGTGAAAGAAAAAGTTATTTCATCTCAGGGATTAATAATAGACCATTACTGGTATTGTATGGTTCTAATATGGGGACCGCAAAACGGATTGCCCGCGAACTGGCAGGAGATGCTTGCTTGCATGGAATTGAGAGCAAGGCAGCACCCCTTGACGACCACGTAGGAAGTTTACCAAAAGAAGGGGCCGTAATTATCGTCACTTCCTCTTATAACGGTAAACCGCCAAGGAATGCACGGAAATTTGTTCATTGGCTGGATCAGATAAATGAAAGGGAATTAACAGGAGTTCGTTTTGCAGTGCTTGGATGCGGCGACCGGAACTGGGCTAGTACCTATCAGGATATACCAAGATTAATAGATGAAAAGCTTGCGAGTAAAGGGGCTGAAAGATTTTCGGTTCGAGGAGAAGCGGATTCAAGCGGCGAATTTGAAAAACAAGTGGAAGTCTGGAAAACGCAATTATTGAAGGATGCTTGCAAGGTTTTTGGTTTAACTCTCAATAAACATGGAGAAGCGGAGGGAAAGGAATTGAAGGTTCAGTTTATTCGAAATTCAAAGGATTCTTTTTCATCTAAAAAGTACGATGTCGTACAAAGTAATATCAATCGCATTCTCCGACGATTTCAATTAAATGGGGATGAACAAGTGGTTATATCAACCGATGGAATGGGAGTTTCACATTTGCCGTTAAATTATCCTGTAAGTTTACAAGAACTTCTGAGCCAATATGTTAATTTAGAGGCAGCCATGAGCCGCGAACAAATCCTGGAACTAGCAGCGTATACGGTTTGTCCTCCTCATAAATATGAATTGGAAGCTTTGCTGCGCGAGGGTGTTTATGAAAAACAAATCTTCGAGAATCAAGTTACGATGCTTGACCTCCTTGAAAAGTATGAGGCTTGCGAAATGCCATTTGAACGTTTTTTGGCGCTCTTGCCGCCTTTGAATAAGTTACCCCGAATAACAACTTAACAGAATTGCAAAAGCCTGGTTTAACTGACCAGGCTTTGCGACTTAATATGGAAATTGTGAAGAGTAATTGCTGAATTGCTGATAAGCTTGATCAACTTTTTGCTGATCTTCTGCTTCAAGCTTATACCAGCCATTTTGAAACATTAATAAATACAGCTCCCGACAGCTTTGGTGCGTTTCGTTCAGAATTTGAAGTAAATCAGCATGCAGCTTCTCATGGCTAGCTTCACGTACAGCAGTGTTTAAGCTGTCCGTTAAATACTTGCATGTGCTTAGCCCATCATTAACGAAGTCACGGTCGTTCATCTCAGGGCCTTTTACTTTCGGTAATTGTCCGGTTTGCGGGTTCGCAATTTGATTTGGGTTTTGCGACTGCTGAGTTTGCATTTGTTGATTTGGCATTTGTTGATTTTGCATTTGTTGATTTTGCATTCACTGAACCTCCATAGTTATTAATTCGGATACCATTACTGTTGCTGCGTTTTAGGCAGGCTGGCTAATATCGAATTGTTATCGACCTGTAGATGAGTTAGTAAACGTTGATAATGATTTTGATGCATTTGTCCGGCTTTATCCAGCGCTTGCTTAAATTGGGGATCGGTTGCATTTTGTGCTAAAAAATGAAATTTCTTAAAAGCTAAAAGCTCCCAGGATAAAGCATCCTTTATATAAGATAGATCTTTTGTGGTGATTGCAGGCGGTGGATTTGGAATAGGTACTTGATTGTTCTGCATAGTAAAACTCCTTTCAAGTTTGATTCAATTCTATACATAATGTGTTACCGGCAAGAAAGTTTATACATAATACTGTAAAAGTCTTTTAGGATGAAAACATTTTTGGATTGTTTGACAACATACCCTTTAGGGTATATTATAAAGCATGTCAATGTTGTTCCTTTTTTTTAAATATTAAGGAACAGGAGCTGGAGGCCATTACTATGGATTACAATGATCAGGTTAAAAATAGAGTAAAACGGATTGAAGGGCAATTAAGAGGAATTTTACGATTAATGGAAGAAGATAAGGACTGTAAAGAGGTTATTACTCAATTATCTGCAGCTAGAACAGCGATTGACCGAACCATTGGTGTAATTGTAAGTTCAAATTTAGTCGAATGTGTTCGTAAAGCTGAAGAGTCTGATGGAAAGAGTGCTGAAGATTTAGTGAAAGAAGCCGTAAACCTTTTGGTTAAAAGTCGATAATCAATTCTTTATATAGGGAATGTTAGGAAGAGTCGGTGCCAATATTAATTGCCCGATGTTTTTAAGACATAGGGAGGAACAATCATGGTTAAAATTACACATACTGCGATTGTAAAAATTACAAATGAAGTTCAAGATGTTATTAACGAAGGGAAAAAGCCGCTTATCCGCTTAGCCATGGGGATTGGCTGAGGGGGGCCACAGCTTCGTCTGACTCTGGAGGAGTCAGCTTTAGGTAATGATGAAATCACAGAACAAGATGGAATTCATTTTTTAGTCAATGAAAGGGACAAGGTCTATTTTGATAATGCTAAAATTGACTATATTAACTCCGTATTCGGAGGCGGGCAATTTAAAGTGCTTCGGGTTTAATTAGTAACAGTGATCCACAAAAAAATGAGTGTCAAATTGTATATAAATTTGACACTCATTTTTT